>CAZIIM010000018.1:32490-33930 GCA_964539305.1 uncultured bacterium
TTCGATTTCATAACAGACTCCTATTTTGACCCGTGGGGATGGGCCTGTCGATAGATTTTTTTCATCTTCTCCGGCTGAACGTGGGTATAGACCTGAGTGGAGGATAAACTGCTGTGTCCCAGCAGATCTTTAACAGCCCGAATATCGGCTCCCCGGTCCATAAGGTGGGTGGCAAAGGTGTGCCTTAGAATATGGGGACCGAGGCGATTGCCTTCCATCACAAGACGGATGTACCCCCGAATGCGGCGCTGGATGGTACTCAAAGAAAGGCGCTTCCCCTTTGAATTCACAAATAACGGTTCATTAACCCGGGAAGCAGTAAATGATATTGAGCGACTCCTCAAGTAATTCTCCATTGAAAATTTCGCACGATTCCCAAACGGAATCAACCTCTCTTTTGCTCCCTTTCCCCGGACTTTGACAATCTGACGCTCCGGATCCACATCCCGGAGGTTCAAACCCGCCAGTTCGCTGAGGCGCATACCCGTACTGTAAAACAGTTCCAGAATGGCCCGGTCGCAAAGTCCCTTTTCACTGTCTCCCGGTGGCAGGGACATGAGTTCGTCGATCAGTTTGTAATCAATAAAATTGGGGAGGGACTGGGAAACTTTCGGTGATTTTACATACACAGCGGGATTATCCGGGATTCGACCTGTGCGGTGGAGGTACTTGAAAAAGGATTTAACCGCTGCCAGCCTTCGGGCCACCGTCTTCCCGGAGCATAAAACTTTTTTTCCGTTCCGGTAACGATACTGTTCAAATTCCCGGCTCATGAAATGGCGAATCGCCTGCCGGTCCACGGCGGTAAAATCGGTGAGGGGGCGGCTGAAATATTCGGTGAGAAAGGTAATGAAGCGGTTCAGATCGAAACGGTAGGCTTTAATGGTGTGGTCCGAATAGCCCCGTTCCTTCGTCAAGTAGGTGAGAAATTCATTCAACAGGGATTGGGGGTCAGACATCCAGGGCCTTCATTTCCGTTTTCAGGGTCAACAGATCTTCCGGCAGGGGTGCTTCTATTTCAAAGGGTTTTCCCGTGGCCGGGTGATGGAATTTTATTCGCCAGGCGTGGAGGGCGTGGCGCCCCAGATGTTCGATCATGGATTTTAACCGCCGGGTGACTTCCGGCAGAAAGCCCCGGGCCCGCTGGATGCCACCACCGTACTTCTCATCGGCCAGAAGGGGATGGTTCACGAAGGCGCAGTGGACCCGCAACTGGTGGGTCCGTCCTGTTCTGGGATAGAATTCAACCTCGCTCAGGTAGCGATTCGCACCCAGGATTTTATAATCGGTCACGGCCGGTTTCCCGTCCTGGTCACAGACATATTTTCGGGGATCTTTCCGGCTCCGTTTGATGGGTTGGCGAATGCTTCCCTCCTGCGCTTCCCACTGACCCCAGGTGACGCCCACATAGGTTTTCTCCACCTGGCGCTGTTCAAACTG
>CAZIIM010000018.1:34030-35165 GCA_964539305.1 uncultured bacterium
ACCGGGATCGATTCGTGGAGGGTCATGGAACTCCGTACGGCGGCCTTGGTCCCCTGATCGATAAGCACCATGACGGCGCTTATCAACAGCACGTTCATACGAGTCCTAATTTTTCTTTCTCTTTACAATCCACACATTTGGTCGCATTGGGGACTTCCATCATTCTTTCTTCAGGAATGAGTTCGCCGCAGATGACGCAGACACCGAATTCACCGGTTTCAATCCGTTCCAGGGCAATTTCCAGATTCTTAAAATAGTCGCTGCTGCGATTCATGAGTAAAAAGTTCTTCTCCTGCTCGTGGGAGTCGGTACCGGCGTCGGCCATGTGGAGGCTGTAGATGGAATCGGGGGTCATGCCACCCTGTTTATTGGTGCCATTTCCCAGACCCTCCCGCATGCTGGTCACTTCCGTGGCGATCGCATCCATTTTCTTCTGGATGGCGGCCCGGAATTGTTCAAGTTTCTTTTTGGAATATTTGTTAGCCACGAGTCGTTCCTTTCAATGAGTTACACGTTCAATGCCGAATGTAATTTTTTGGTCTCCAATCGTAAAACTGGCCTGATATTCCCCCGGTTGATCTTCTTTCAAGAAGTTGATTGCCAGTGTTTCATTTTTAAAAATCTCCTCAAACGCATCAATCGAAGCACCTACCAGTCCATCCACCTTTCCGTAAATATTGATACGATCTTCGACGGCGAAGTTAGCATTTTTCCGCATGATTTGCACCTGCCGAATCACATCCCGTACAATTCCCTCCTTGATTAGATCTTCGGTCAATTCCGTACTGAAACCCACCACCAGATTTCCCTCGGCAGAAGCGGTGATACCTGCCGTCGATTCCGTCTCCACCAGCAGGTCTTCCCACCCCAGGGAAAGGGTCTGGTGATCTACTTCCAGGGTTAGTTCCTGGCCGGATTGAAGCTGCGTCAAAATGTCGTTCCCGTTCTGGGTCCCCAGGAATTCCCGGATGGCCGGAAGGTGCTGACCGTACTTCCTTCCCAGCACAGCCAGATTGGGTTTTATCCGGTAGGAAAGGAGTGCTTCAGCACGGGGCACCCGTTCCACCGCTTTCACGTTCAATTCATCCTGAAGAACGGACTGCTGGTCCAGAATGAAGCGGGCGATGGCATCATC
>CAZIIM010000019.1:0-35072 GCA_964539305.1 uncultured bacterium
CCATGAAAAACACGGCCATCTTCCAGGAAAAGGATGGCTGGCCTGCGATTTGACATGATGAAATTTGGTCCCATCCAGCACCACAATAAAACCAATTAAATCAATAATTTGGGAGGGGAAGGAATAATTTGAGCCGAAAGAATTTGACTTTCGTTCATAGATTCTGCCATCAGAATCAGGGATAACAAAGTGGAGTCGAAATGAAAGTCTACATCAGTGCGGATATGGAAGGCATTACCGGAGTAAACCACTGGAATGAAGTTACCCGGTCGCACCTGGATTATCCGGTCCACCGGAAACAAATGGGAGCGGAGGTTGCGGCTGCCTGCCAGGGATGTCTGGATGCAGGCGCATCAGAAATCTGGGTGAAAGATGCCCATTCGACGGGCCGGAATATTCTACCGGAGGATTTGCCTACGGGTACCCATCTCATCAGGGGCTGGAGTGGCCATCCCGCATCCATGGTCCAGGAACTGGATGAATCTTTTGACGCCCTTTTATTCGTTGGCTACCATTCCAAGGCCGGTTCCGGCGGTAATCCTCTGGCCCATACTATGAATTCATCCAAACTGGAACGACTCTGGATCAACGACCAGGAGACGTCAGAATTCCTCCTCCACGGTTACTGGGCCGCCACCATGAAAATACCTATTGCCTTGGTCACGGGAGATAAGGCACTGACGGAACACGTGAAAAATATTAATCCTCATATTGCCACCGTTGCCGTGAAAACGGGGATCGGTGATTCGACGGTGAACATGCACCCGGAGCAAGCTCGGGAAGAAATTAAAACGGCTGCTCTGTCAACCTTATCTGGTCCTTTGAATAACTGTATATTGGATCTCCCGGATGAATTCGAAATCCGTCTTCGGTTTCTGAACCCTCGGGATGCTTACCGGGCCAGTTTTTATCCCGGCTGCGAAAAAGTTGACGATAAGACAGTCCTGTTTCAAACCAATGATTATTTTGAGGTATTACGTACAATTAAATTTATTCTTTAGCTGATTTCAGTTTTTTCTTTTAGTTGAAATACTTCCTTGCTGTTAATGGATGGCGATCATTAATTTGCGTATAATTGTGAAAATCATTAATTCTGTGAATACACGGCCCTCCCTGTGAATAAACCCAGGAAATATTTTACCACCGGTGATATTGCACGCTACTGTGAAGTAGATGTCAATACGGTAAAAAACTGGATTAAACATGGGCAGTTACAGGCGTTTACGACCCCTTCCGGGCACTACCGGATCGCCCGGGATGCCTTCATTAATTTCATCAATAAGCAGGGTTTTATCTATGAAGCGGAATTTTTCGGGGATGACTCCAACGGTCCCGATGTACTGATCATTGACGACGACAGTAAACATGGGGATCGGATTGTCTATGCCCTGAACAGCCATTATCAGAACCTGAAATTTGAAGTGGTTTCCAATGGGTTTGATGGGTACACCCGCCTTCAGGATTCCCAGCCAAAGATTGTGCTGCTTGATCTGGTGATGAACGGGATTAATGGATTAGAGTTTCTACGCATTTTGCGTTCCAATGAGCGGATGAAACATATTCATGTGGTCGTTTTGTCTGCCCACAGGACGGAAAAATTTAACAAGGAACTAAAGGAATTAGGTGTGGTGGATATTTTGGAAAAACCAGTAGATAAAAATAGGTTATTTGAAACGATGGACGCCTATTTAAGCAAAACAGTCCCTAACGTGGTGCATAATTGATATTGAGAATGTTGTAGAGCAATCATGAATTATTACGAAATCCTCGGACTACAGAAGGAGCCCTTTTCCATGGCTCCCGACCCTGAATTTTTTTACCACTCCAAGAGTCACGGTGAATGCTTGAATCGTCTGGAAATATCTCTCCGCCTTAATCGGGGTCTAAATGTGGTGATTGGGGGCGTGGGAATCGGAAAAACAACACTCTCACGACTGTTGTTGGGTCGGTTTGTGGAATTCGGACGGGACTACAAGTTCTTCCTGATCCTGGACCCCACGTGGAAAAATACCCAGGAATTCCTGGTCTACCTTCAGAAACTGTTCGGTATTAAAGGTCCTGAAACCTACCAGGCGGAAATGATGGACCGGATCGAACATTTTCTCATTGACAATTCCCTGAATTCCAAACGTCAGATTGTCCTGGTCATTGATGAAGGTCAGAAAATGGGCTCGGCCCAGATTGAAATTATCCGGACATTGCTCAATTTTGAAACCAATGACCAAAAACTGATTCAGGTCATCATCTTTGCCCAGCCCGAGTTTCAGGAGTTGCTGGATAAACATGAAAATTTTAAGGACCGGATTGCTTTCGGGTATTTCATCAAACCGATGGAGAAGGAAGACACGATCCAGTTTATCAATCATCGGCTGGCCGTGGCGGGGGATAAGGATGGCAGTCTATTCACGGAGGAAGCGAAAGAGATCATTCACGAACAAACCATGGGTTTTCCTCGGAAAGTGGTGGTACTTTGCCACACTCTGATCATTGATATGCTTGTCCAGGACAAAAAGTGTGTGGATGCCAATCTGGCTTTTGAGCGTTTTAAATCATCTGAATTCAATAATGACTGATCCAAAAGAAAAAGAATCCGATCTCGCGACGAACCGGTTGCTGGACCTGCTCCGTTCTCAACAGGTAGAGACAAAACCTCCGCCGTCAAAATCTGAGGAAACAGAAAAGGCAGAGGCAAAGGAAGAAGCCAAGGCGGAGCCGGAGAAGAAAACCGCGCCTGCTGCGGAGGCTGAAAAACCAGCTACCGAGGAAGGTGATTCCACGGCGAAATCCATTCTGAAAGCTCTGGAGCATATCCAGGGCGATGAAAAGCCGGCCGCCCAGGAGGAAAAGAAGAAAGAGGAAAAGACGGAATCCAAACCTGCGGTTGAAAAAAAGGAAGCTCCTGCTCCAAAACAAGAGCAGCCGACGAAGGAAGAAAAGAAACCGGCCAAGTCAGATGAAAAACCCCAGGAAACTCAAAAACAAACCGATCAAGCCAAACCCAGTGTCGAAGAACTGATTAAAAAAGTTCCTAAGGCCACCGGGTCTTCCATTTCGAAATCCTCCATCGAAATAAAGCGGGGCAAACAGGAAGCACCCCATTCCCAGGAACTGTTGAAACAGATTCAAAAGCCCAAGGCGAAACCGGAACCAGAACAGGAACCGGAAATTCCACCGGTACCGTTCGATGAATCCCTGTTTTCCACGCTCCCGGAACAGGTGGATGGGAAAAAATTTGATATTGACAGTTATGTCTCCACTTTTTTCCAGTTGTTTAATGAATCCCGACACAAAATTGCGATTCATTACGGAAAAAATTATTTACGCCTGCTGTACCTGAAATCCGATCTGAATCACGTCAACGTTAAAAATCAGGTTTTATTCAATTTGCCTTATAAGACTGAAGAGAAAACCATTGAGAAGATGGATGAATTAATCCTGTACGTCCTGGATACCTACGTGGATAAAAAGATTAAAAAAACCGCCTATGGCG
The DNA here is from genome assembly GCA_964539305.1 of uncultured bacterium. Lineage (GTDB taxonomy): Bacteria > Fidelibacterota > Marinisomatia > Marinisomatales > TCS55 > CAZNUM01. Next base: position 3,491 of record CAZIIM010000019.1, read on the forward strand.
CCCTGTATTCCTCTGAAGGAAATCCTAAGACACATATTCTGCAGACTCCCGAACTGAAGGACAGTGAGCTGAAGGATGTGATCGAGTGGAACGCCAAGAAGAACATGGGCTATAACCCGGATGTCAATGTTCTGTCCTGGGAAGTTCTGGCAGGAGGGGAAGATGGGACCAAGCGGAATATTGTCCTGGGACTCAAGGATCAGGCCACCCTGAAAAAGGAAACCACCCTTTTCCATAAAAGTAATTTAAAACTCAGGCTGGTTTCTACAATCCCGATCCTGTTGTGGCGCTTATTTGTTCAGAATTATCCGGACCGGAAAGAGGGCTGCTATGTATTGATTCATATTGGTGCTAATGTGACCACCCTGGCAGTTGTTAAGGATCAACAGTTGGTCTTCAATCGGGAAATATCGGTGGGTGGCGAAGATTTCCATACGGCTGCCATGCAACGCATCGTTCTAGGGGATGAGGCCATTCGGATTGATGCGGATATGGCCAAGGAATATTTAAGGGATTATGGGATTCCGGATCAGAAAGCCGGCTTGATTAAAGGTACGCGGATCAGCCTCTATAAATTATCCATATTCCTGCGACCGGTCTTGGAACGGATTACCCGTGAACTGGAACGGTCATTGAATTATTTCAAAAAGGATAATCCAACCTTGGAATGGCAGGAACTGCTGTTCTGCGGGATTGGATCTACATTTCCGAACCTGGTGAAAACCCTGGGCCAGAATCTGAATGCCCAAGTAGGTCTGTTGAACCCAATCAGAACGGGGCGGTATGTCTCCGGTGAAACGGCCCTGCGCCCGGATAAATCGGTTCTGGACTATGCGTTGAATTTTGCTCTCGCTACCAAAGGGGCTGAAAAAATAAATCTCCTGCCCCAGAAGCTCATTAACAATTACAAATATATTTTCCTGTCCAAAGTGGCCATGGTCCTGACCCTGTTTTTCCTGCCCTATTTTGGTTCTACAGCATATCTGGCCAATAAGGAGCTGGAAGATCTGGGGAAAAATATTGAAATGCGGACAAGACAGTGGAACAATGTTTCTGGTAAGGTGGATGAATATTTCAAAATCATTAATGACATCGGAATCCTGAACAATTACCGGAAGTTTTTAAAGAACGATCGCATTCACTCCAATAATCAACTCAAACTCCTGAAGCTTTTTTCTTCCCTGGCACCGGAAAATATTGAACTGACATCATTGGCTTTTACCAAGGAAGTGATTTCCTCGGATGCCAGTGGCCAGCAGACTTACGGGAATAAATTATCGATTCGCGGTTTTGTCCAGGCCGATCCATCCGTAGCTGACATTCATTTGACCAACTATCGGATGAAACTAGAAACGCTGCCGTTCATTCACGATGTGGATATGATCATGGATGATATGAGTCGACCGGAAGAGGGAAAATTATTTTTCAACCTGTCATTGAGGTTCTGACCTGGTATGCATAATAAAACCATCTTTTTCGGTCTAATCGCCCTGATTGTGCTCACGGGAGCCTGGTGGGGGTACTATACATTTTATGTGGTGGGTGAAGAAATCAGTCAGAAGGAAGCTCAGCTGGAAAAACTGGATGAAAAATTTGAGGAAATTGCCCAGATCAGCGAAAGTTACGATGTGATTAAACAGCGGTTCGAACAGATTGAAAGTAATTTTGACACGTTGAAAAACGTGCTCCCCAACCGAGATTCTTTCGTGAAGGTTCTGGAAGAAATTCGGCATGTCGCTGATAAACAGAAAATCAAGGTGATTTCCCTCTCCCCGCTTTTGGATGATACTTTCCCGGCCATCAAGACAAATCTGAATTTCACAGAAAAGCACATTGAGCGTTACCCGATTCAGATGCGTATTATGGGGGACTATCTGACCATTGGAAAATTTTTAGAAGAGGTGACCGCAATACCCGGCGTAGTGAATATTGCCCGGGTAGCTCTGGACACGGATCTGGATGAAGGCGGAACTCTGGCCTGTGACCTCATGTTGTACACCTATATGTTCCTGGAAAAAGTAAAGATCTGATATGCAAAAACTGGAAAAAAGACAAATCGTCCTGCTGGCCGTTCTGGGTGTCGTCCTGGCCTATTATTTTATTGATCGCGGATATTTTTCCACGGAAGCGATCGTTGAGGGTGTCCAGAAATTGACGGAAGTACCTACCAAGACTCCGGTACAGGAACCTGTGGCTGAACCACAGGACTTTACGCAGCTGGCGGCTATGGAAATCGACTGGGATGGGGAGTGGAAGCAGGATCCTTTTTACTACGCGCCGCCTGGTTCTCTACAGGAAAATTCCAAGGGATTGCTGAATCAGTTATTTGGGAGTAACAACCCGGCAGCTGCCTCCGGATTCGAGATATCGGGTATTTCGTGGCACGGGAATACGGGGTATGCAATTATTAACGGTGAACCGGTAACAGAAGGGCAAGCCATAGGGGGTTATACCGTGGAAAAAATAGCCTTTAATTATGCCATTCTTACCCAGGGTAAACAAACAATAAGATTAACCTTAAAGAATTGAGTCACCTTTTGAAAAGAATGATTGTCATTTGGGCGTTAGCCTGGTTATTCCTGGCGGTGGGTACAGCCCAGGAGATTCAGAAAATAACCACCTTTGAGGGGAAAGATGAGATGGGGGTCATTATCTTCCTGTCAGACCAAATTGAATATGAAGAAATTGTAACTCAATCACCCCCCCAGTTAAAAATTAAGTTTCCCAAAGCGACTTTTCCCCAGCAGTATTACACCAAACATATCAGTTTGCCACCGCTGTACCGGATTGATGCTGCTGAACGGCGTATTGATCCAGGGTACACGGAGGTGACACTCCAGTTTTCGGATTTACCGGAATACAACGTCGAATCTCCCGAGGGGAACCGGGTTATTATTTCCTGGCGTCCCAAACAGGAAGATGTGAAGCGCCGGACGAAAGCACGGCGAATTTCCATGTTTGAAACGACCGTTTCCCTGAATTTCCGGAATGCTGATCTGCAGGAAATTCTACGCCTGCTGGCTGTTCAGAATAATCTGAACGTTATTGCCAGTGATGATGTTAAAGGAAAGGTCACCGTTACACTGAATGACGTTACCCTTGGGGCGGCCCTGGACGCTATTTTAAAAGTAAACGGATATGACTGGTTTCTTCAGGAAAACATTGTAGTCGTGAAACCAACGGATTTTGAAATGAGCGGGGAACTAGAAACACGGGTCTATAAGCTGGAGTATGCGGATGCCAGCGCTGTGAGTACTGCGATTATTAATGTTCTGACCCCTAAAGGGAAATTGCAGGTCTTTTCGCCCGTATCAAAAGGCGGATTTGTTGGTGGAGGTGGTATCACGGGTGCCACTGGACAGGGGACCGCAGCTACTGGAGGGGCAGCCGCCGGAGGCCTGGGCGGACTTCTGGGTTCATTTGGTGGTGGTGCCACCACCGGGGCAGTTTCACCTACTGCCGCAGGTGGAACGACCGGTGCTGCCGGTGTCACTGGAGGGGCTGGTGGCGGATTAGGTATTCCGGCTGCCGACCATTTGCTGGTTACCGACGTTTACTGGAATTTTGACCGGATTGAAGAAGTGATATATAAACTGGATAAGCGAATCCCCCAGATCAACATTTCTGTAAAGTTTGTTGAGACGAAACTGAGTCTGGATGAACGACTGGGGATTAACTGGAATATGCGCAGCACGCTCTCCGGCATTACTCCACGGGATGCCACCACGACAGGTGCGGCACAGGACGCTATGGAACTGGGTGGAGGATTGAAATTCGGCAACAACAATCTGAAGATTGCTACCTTGAGCCTTCCTATGTTTACAAGTCTGCTGGAGATTCTTTCAACCGACGACGACACCCGGCTGATCCAGGAACCGCAGGTCACCACTTTCGACAATACCCTGGCTACCGTGTCGGTCGGGACATCCTATCCGATTTTAGTTCCCAGTGCTGAGGGGGGGCTGGCTGGAACGCAACCACCTACATTTCAGGACGAGGAAGTAAATATTGAATTGAGCGTTCAACCCCGTATCAACGAAGACCGGTTTATTTCCATGACCATTAACACAACGGTTCAAGCATTGGTGGGGATGGCAGGACCCGACGCGGATCGCCCGATCATCTCTGAACGAACAGCGAAAACCCAGATAATGGTTGATAATAGTGAAACCTTGTTGATCGGGGGGCTGATTTTTGACCAGCAAATTGAAAGCCAGACCAAAGTTCCGGTGCTGGGCGACATTCCGCTCATTAAAGGATTTTTCAAACATACGACCACAAAGACGGAACAGCGGGAGTTATTGATCTTCATTACACCAACGATTGTAAAATTAGATTAGGAGTAGAGCAGGATACCCATGGAGATTTACGATTTACTGAGTTTCATGGAAGAGAAAAATGCTTCCGATTTGCACCTGAGTCCCTATTCGGCACCTATTGTGCGGATTGATGGTGAAATCAGGCGGATGAAGCTTAAACCGCTCCTGCCGGAGGACGTCCATATTCTGGTCTATGACATTATGCGCGATGAGCAACGGAAAATGTATGAAGAAGATCTGGAAATTGACTTTTCCTGCGAATTCCCCGGTGTGGGGCGTTTCAGAGTGAATGTGTTCAAAGGGTATTATGGAGATACGGCCGTCTTCCGGAGGATTTCTGAGAAGTTGTTCACAATTGAAGAGCTGGGTCTCCCTTCCATTTTTAAAGAACTGGTGCTGAGGGATAAGGGGTTGATTCTGGTGACAGGCCCAACCGGTAGCGGTAAATCCACCAGTCTGAGTACCCTGATCGATTACATTAATTCCAATGAGCGTAAACACATTATTACGGTGGAAGATCCGGTTGAATTTGTACACACCAGTAAAAAATCATTAGTTAACCACCGGGAGGTGGGTACGAATACCCATTCGTACGCCAATGCTCTCCGGAGTGCCTTACGGGAAGACCCGGATGTGATTGTGGTGGGAGAAATGCGGGATTTGGAAACCACTTCCTTGGCGATTACGGCGGCAGAAACAGGTCATTTAGTTTTTGGGACATTACACACGATTAATTCTACCAAAACCCTGGACCGGATTATTGACCAGTTCCCTCCAGGTCAGCAGAACCAGATCCGGATTATGATTAGTGAATCGATTGTCGGTATTCTCTCTCAGGTGCTCCTGCCCAAAAAGGGAGGGGGACGGGTGGCCGCATTTGAAGTTCTGATCGGTACTCCAGCGGTGGCCAACCTTATTCGTGAAAATAAGACTTATCAACTTCCTTCTATTCTGCAGACGAATGCGAAGATAGGAATGACAACCATGGAACAGTCCCTTATTCGACTGCTGAAGGAGGGGTTGATATCACCCCGGGATGCCCTCGAAGCAGTGGCAAATCCGGATGATTTTGCTAAACAAATTCCAACAACGGATTAGTTAGAATCATGTACCAGATTGAAGATTTATTAAAAGTCATGGTGGAATCCGAAGCCTCCGATCTGTTTGTATCCCTTGGAACCTATCCGATGTTAAAAATCAAGGGGAAGAATTACCCCATTGAAAAGGAGAAGATCACACCCAAGATTCTGGATGAACTGAAGCAAAGCATGCTGACAGAAGAACAGATGAAACAGTTTGCCCGGGAGCTGGAATTGGACTACAATTACAGTCTGCCTGGTGTGGGCAGGTTCCGGGTGAATTTTTTCCGTCAGCGTAACTCCGACTCCTTTGTGATCAGAAGAATTACGTCTGAAATTCTTTCATTGGAACAGTTAAATCTGCCACCTGTATTGGGTGAACTGGTGCTGAAGAAACAGGGTCTGATTCTGGTCGTGGGTTCCACCGGATCCGGAAAATCCACCACGTTGGCTGCCATGATTGATCATCGCAACAGCCGCATGGCAGGCCATATCCTCACACTGGAGGATCCGATTGAGTTTCTCCATCAACACAAGAAAAGTGTAGTCAATCAACGGGAAATTGGTGTTGATTCCAGTTCCTACGAGCACGCCTTGAAAAGTGCCTTGCGGGAAGCGCCATCCCTGCTTTTAATCGGAGAAATTAGAGATCAGGCCACCATGTCTGCCGCCCTGAATTTTGCTGAGACGGGACATCTTGTGTTGAGTACCCTGCATGCTACCAATGCCTCCCAGTGCATTGAACGGGTTATGAGTTTTTACGATTCCAGGCAGGCGGATATGGTCCGGGCCCAAATCAGTTCGATTCTTCAGGCCGTTATTGCCCAGCGGCTTGTATCGACGGTCGATGGGAACCGGGCGGCGGTTCTGGAAATCCTGTTGACAACGGCCCGGGTTCGGGATCTGATCGGCAAAGGGGATATTGAACTCTTACGTCATACGATTGAAGAATCCACTATGGAAGGAATGCAGTTATTTGATCAGGCCCTGCTCAAGATGTTTCAGGAGGGACGAATATCCGAAGATACGGCTATTCGCTACGCGGACCGTCCGACCGATTTAAAACTGCAAATCCGGTCGCAGGAGAAACATACCACCAGTCAGGTGATTGAATTGGCTGAGGATTAAAGGAATAACCTATGGCAAAACGCATATTAATTGTGGATGATGAACCCTTCTTTGTGGAACCCATTCGCATGGCACTGGAACGAAACGGTTTTGAAGTCCTGACTGCTGAAGACGGTATGAGCGGAATCGAGCTGGCCCGGACCTCCCAACCGGATCTGATTATCCTGGACCTGATGTTGCCGGGTGTGAACGGTTTCCAGGTGTGCCGGTTATTAAAATTTGATAATCAGTATTCTCACATTCCCATTATTATTCTTTCAGCCAAAGATACCGAAAAAGACAAGGCCATTGGAGAACAATGTGGTTCAGACCTGTATATGACCAAACCGGTGAAAATGGATGAGCTCATTAACCATATTAACTCTTTAACCTCCTGAGTGACCGATTGATTACAGTTTATGTGATTGTGCTGGGATTAATGGTAGGAAGTTTTCTGAATGTTTGCATTTATCGCCTGCCGCGGGATGAGTCCCTGGTTCGCCCCCGATCCCATTGTCCTCATTGCAACCACCAGATAAAAGCGTGGGAAAATATTCCCATTGTCAGTTTTCTCATCCTTCGGGGAAAATGTTCCGTATGTAAAGCCCCCATTTCCTTTCGGTACCCCTTGGTGGAAGCATTGACCGGTTTGTTGTTCTTCTTAACATTTTGGCGTTTCGGCCCGACCCTGGATTTCATTATTTACAGTCTTTTCCTCTGTCTACTTCTTGTGATTACTTTTGTTGATATTGATTACCAGATTATTCCCAATGAATTTCTTCTGGCTGGATTGATCCCGGGTGTTTATTCTCTGTTAAAAAATGGAATGGGGGGAATGAATTTGTACCTGTATGGGTTTGTGGGACTGGCCGGATTATTTCTTTTAATACGGGTGATGGGCAAGTTCCTTTTCCGGAAAGAAAGTCTCGGTATGGGAGATGTAAAATATGCGGCCGTGATCGGATTGGTCATCGGGTGGAAATTGGGTTTACTGGCGACTGCCCTGGCATTTTTCTCCGCTTCAATTATTTTACTCGTTCTCATGGTGATCAGTAAAGGCGTGGCCTTTGGTCAGCGGATCCCGTTTGGTCCGTTCCTGAGTCTTGGCACGGTACTAGCCCTGTTCTGGGGGGATGAAATTATTCACTGGTATTTGAAACTAGTCCTGTAGGAGGAACTGGAGTGGCGACGACAAAAAAGCGATTAGGTGAAATTCTGGTGGATGCCGGAAGTATTACGGAAGAACAGTTGAATGAAGCGCTGGAATACAAGCAGGAGCACGGTGTCTACCTGGGGAAGGCCATTATTGAATTGGGATTCCTGACAGAAAAAGAACTTCTGAAAAGTCTTGGTAGTCAGTTGGATATGCCCTATTTGGATCTCGCCAACTATAAAATTCAGGAAGAAGTGCTCCAGTATGTGGATGAAACTTTTGCCCGTGAACACGTGGTCATGCCCCTGTTCGCCATTGACACTATGTTAACGGTGGCAACTGCTGACCCTCTGGATATTGGTGTTGTGGATGATTTATCCCAAATGTATGAAGGGGGAGAAATCAATTTTGTACTGGCAACGGAAAAAGAAATCGAAAATGCGATTGACCTGTATTACAGCGCATCCCGTTATTTGGCAGAAGCCGTATCCGGCGATGGGGATCAAATGTCCCGGGTCGTATCAAAGGAGATTGCAGACGATACGGAAACAGTGGCAGCCGTGGACATGCTTCTGAATGAAGCCGTCAGGATCGGAGCCAGTGACATCCACATTGAACCGAGAGTAGATGATGTGCGCATTCGATTCCGCCTGGATGGGGTGCTGCAGCAGTATTACACGGTTCCCAAAGAGAATATGGCTGCCCTGATCTCCAGAGTGAAGGTGTTATCGGATATGGACATTGCTGAATCAAGAATTCCCCAGGACGGAAGATTCAGTTATAAAACCAAGGATGGTGACATCGATTTGCGGGCGTCTTCATTTCCCACACCAAACGGGGAGAAAATTGTGTTACGATTATTGGATCCCAGCAAAGGGAAAATCGCTCTGGATAAACTGGGGTTCCCCCCAAAAATGCTGGTGGACTGGAAAAAATTAATCAAAACACCGAACGGTATCATTCTGGTGACAGGTCCCACCGGTAGTGGTAAAACAACTACCCTGTATGCCACGTTAAATATTGTGAATTCGGTGGAAGTGAATATTATGACGGTGGAGGACCCGATTGAATACCAGCTGGACAATATTAATCAGAGCCAGGTTAATGCAAAGGCAGGAATGACCTTTTCCATTGCACTGCAGGCCATGTTACGCCAGGATCCGGACATTATTCTGGTAGGTGAGATGCGGGATATTGAAACCATCGATTTGGCCATCCGGGCCGCCTTAACCGGTCACCTGGTTTTCAGTACGTTACATACTAACGATGCCGCTTCCTCTTTTACCCGGCTCCTGGACATGGGTGTGGATACTTTTTTAGTCAGTTCCTCGGTCAGGGGGATCCTGTCACAACGCCTGGTTCGGCTGTTATGCGATCGGTGTAAAGTACCGCTGGAACCGGATGAGGCGGTTTTGAAATCACTGGAAATAGAAAACCCGGAGGAAGTGAAGAATAAACTTTTCCAACCCACCGGGTGTGTTCACTGTAAAAACTCAGGCTATCAGGGTCGTGTTGGTATTTACGAATTATTAATCCCTGATGATGAAATTGTTACCCTGGTTAATAAACACGCCACCTCCACCGAAATAGAAGAAGTTGCCGTAAAAAAGGGAATGATTACAATGCGGGAATCGGCCCGACGACTCGTTAAAGAAGGCCGCACTTCACTCAGCGAAATGATTCGGGTGACCGTTTAAATTGCCATGAAGTTCCTGATCGGTTGTCCCCCACCTGAATCCAAGGCAGCAGCGGCCCCATTCACTCAATTAGTCAAATTGATGAAAAAGGAATCGGGGGATATTACAAAATCCAACAACTGGGTTTCTGTTGTGAGCTATTGTGCCGTTCATCAATACAGTGCAATCTGGATCGATTGGGAACTCATACAATCGGATTACACCCCTTTTTACACCAAAATAGAGCGTATGCATCCGGATCTGCCCATGATTATCATATCGTCAGGGTCAGATATTGATGCAAGATTGTGTGAACCGAACCGATTGCTGTTTGCCTATTTACATTCCGATCAAATTGAATCAAAAGTTCCTGAGCTATTGGAACGATTACAGCTTTACCAGGCCCTGAAAGCAGATCCGGCGCCGAAATCATTGAATCCTATGGGAATGGGGGATTTCATTGGTAATTCAAAGGAAATGCTGGAATTGTATGAGCAGATCACCAAGGTAGCGGCATCTGACTTTACGGTTTTAATCCAGGGAAAAAGTGGGAGCGGCAAGGAGGTCGTCGCTCGTGCGCTCCATGAGCTGAGCCCAAGGGCGAAGAAACGTTTTGTGGGAATCAACTGTGCTGCTATTCCCGAAAATTTACTCGAAAGTGAATTGTTTGGGTATGAGAAAGGTGCCTTTACGGATGCTCAGCAGGCCAAACCGGGAAAATTTGAATTAGCTGATGGTGGAACTCTGTTCCTGGATGAAATTGGCGATATGCCTCTCAGTCTGCAGGCAAAGTTGCTGCGGGTTCTGGACGATCATCAGGTGGAACGGCTGGGCGGTACGAAATCGAAAAAAATAAATGTCCGGTTAATTTCAGCCACCAATCAGGACCTGAGAGCGAAGATTGACGCGGACGATTTCAGGTCGGATTTATTTTATCGTCTGAACGTTATTCCCGTCCATTTGGAACCGATCATTAACCGGGGGGATGATATTCTGATTTTAACCCTTAATATTCTGGGAAAATTGATGAATCAGAATTCGATTCAACTTCAATCCATTTCCCGGGAATTCATTGATAAAATTCAATCTCTGCCGATCAAAGGAAATGTTCGAGAATTGGAAAATATTCTGACCCGGTCTCTGTTTCAGCTATCCGGGCCTGTTTTAAAGGCGCAGGATTTAAAAGTGGAGTTACTTGCAACAATTCCGGAGGAAACAGCTCCTGAAATCCTGCCTTTGTGGCAAATGGAAAAGAATATGATAGCACAGACGCTGAAAAAGCTGGATTGGAACCTGTCCCAGGCGGCCCGTACACTGGAAATTTCCCGTACGGCCCTGTACCGGAAAATGAAAAAATATCATTTGCAAAAAGAGGGAGAAGAGGGATAACTCGGAAATAAGGAAGATTCTTAACTTAAAAACTGTTTTTGGAAAGATGAGAACAAAGTACATTTATGAATTCTTAAACCATATTTCATGCTTAAAGTAGAATAGAATTGGTATGCCTTTATTTGACTGCAAATTAGTTACGGATCAAGGTCAAGTCGTGCAGCGGGTGATGGAAGCAGAGTCCAAGATGCACGTCTTTGAACGGGCGGAAGCCCGAAATGAACTGGTCCTTTCGGTAAAGGAACATAAAGAATCCTTCAATTTGAATGAGTGGCTGAATAAACGGAAAAAAGTCAAGCCGGAGGAATTGGAACACTTTACTTCTCAGTTGGCAGTCATGCTGAAGGCGGGTGTTCCTTTGATCGGATGTCTTCAGGCTTTGACAGAACAAACCGAATCACCCACAATGGAAAGAATTGTGAAGGAGCTAGTGGAAAAGGTGAATAGCGGCAGTAGCTTTTCGCAGGCATTGGCCAGTTTTCCCCGGGTATTCGGCACCTTATATGTGAGCATGGTTGCGGCAGGGGAAACAGCCGGTATCCTGGATGAACTATTGGAGCGACTCCAGAGTTTCATCCGTCATGATATGGAAGTTAGTCGCAATATTAAATCGGCCATGCGTTATCCCATTATTGTTATGGTTGCCCTCTCCCTGGCTTTTACGGCGGCGATTACATTTATTTTACCAAAATTCACACCCATGTTCGAATCCTATGGGATTGACCTGCCCCTACCTACCCGGATTCTCATGGCCGTCAGCAATTTTATGAATCATTACTGGCTGGGGGGATTGATTGGACTGGTGGCCTTATTTCTGGGTTTGCGTTATTACGTCCGAACACCAATCGGTGCTTACCAATTTGACTATTTTAAACTGAAGGTTCCCGTCTTTAAGGAAATCGTCTTGAAATCGACGATTTCACGGTTTGTGCATATGCTGGAAACATTGACACGGGGCGGTATCCATATTATTAAGGCACTACAGACCACTTCCAAGACTGTGGGAAACCTGGTGTTTACCCGCATCATTGAAGATGTGACCGAAAAAGTCAGTGAGGGAATTACCTTGGCAGACGCTTTGGGTCAACATAAATTTTTCCCCAAGATGACCATTAAAATGATCTCCGTGGGCGAACAATCCGGTGCCCTGGAAGACATGTTGGCAAATATTGCCTATCAATTCGACCAGGAAGTGGATACTAAAGTCAAACGTCTTTCCACAGCCATTGAGCCCATGATTACTGTTGTGATGGGATTGTTCGTGGTTGTGATTGCCTTGGGAATCCTTCTGCCCATGTGGAAAATGTATTCGGCATTTAAATAAGGAAGTTGGAAGGAGGTGGATATGCCCGCTGAAAAAGGCTGGAAATTCAATCTGTTTAAGAAAAAATATCCATCCTGGATATATTACATCATATTTACCCTCTATTCCTTAGTACTATTTCTCTGGCTGTGGAATAAGTACTTTTAGTAGTTGATTGTGAATTGTAGCGTAATGATACAATTCGCTGTAACGAATCGATACACGGCTGTTTTTGGAAGTCTTTCTAAGTTTTAAGAGTTTCTAGTCGGTATTATTTTATTCTCCTCGGTAAAGGTTTGAAAAAATCTTTTTTGGCACGCTTATTGCTGATATTGCGGGCAGGAAATGAATACAGGAATTAAATAATGCTAAAACAAAAAATACTCAATCGCAAGATTAAGTGGTTGACGCGATCCGGGGGTTACACGATCTTCGAACTGATCGTCAGCACTTCAATTATTGCGACTCTGACGGCAATGGCAGCGCCCAGTTTTATTGAGGCTGGGAACAAGGCCAAAGGGGCAAAAGCGATGGACCATATTAATAATATCGGGACCGCTTTGCTGGCAGAGTATAACCGCGTGGCTGGGGAAGGAGACCAGACGGCAACCAATGGCGTCAGCGCCATAGCTACCTTTAATGAAGGGCTGGTTGTGGGTGGAAATCCAACACCAATCACGGACACGGATCCTGTCATCATTTATGGTGATGGAACCACTACATTGACATGGTTGAATCTCTTTCCCGATGGAACACCTGTTTCACCTTTCAACAATCAGCCTTTTGAAGTCGTTAGCGTGACAGAGGGATTCGCTGACTGGTCCAGTATTGCCGGAACCGTAACCTTAACGGTTACTGAAAAACCGGCGATTACGCTTCGGGATCCGGCTCAACCGTCCATTACTGCCACCTTTACCCCATAAAATTAAAATCAATACAAGTAGGAGAAACAAAATGAAACTAGCCAAACGCAACAACGAAGGTTTCACCCTCATCGAATTAATCATGGTCATCGTGATCTTGGGAATTCTGGCGGCTACGGTTGTCCCCAAATTCTTCGATTTCACAACCAAAGCTCATGAATCCAATAAAAAAGCAGTGCTTGGTGCCATTAAAACCGGATTGCATCTGTATGCCTCAAACGAATTAGTAAATGGCAACGATCGCAAATTCCCGGCCGGTGGAACCCTGGACCTGACCGTTATCATGGACGAAGCTCCGCCAACCGAATGGACCGTAACCCACGGAACCAGTGACGATACAATTAAATATTCTGGTGATGGTTCTTCTTGGCTTTATTCAACAACTAATAATGACAAGAAATACACCATTTCAGTACTTCCATAACAAGGTTCATAGACTACGTGTCAGGTTATAGAACCTATTGAACTGAAAAATGTAAGTTGTTATTTTAAAAAAGCCCGCATCTGTGGGCTTTTTTAAAATAACTTTAGACCTTTAACAATCTGGGGGAAGGGATATTGAATGATGAAACTGCAGGGCATTACCATGAAACACAGGAAACACAACAGCCGTGGTTTCACCCTCATGGAATTGATTGTGACCGTCAGCATTCTTGCCGTGTTAACGGCCATAGCAGTCCCTGCATTTTCCGAATCCCAGATTGAAGCAAAAGCGAAAATGTCCCAGTCTAATATGCTGAATATTAAACAGGCTTTGATCAATCATTTTTATCAAAGTATCATTGACCGGTACAAAGGAGAATATCCTCCCGCACCGACAGATAATAAAATGACGGCTGACTGGGCAAATACGACGACCTTATATAATGGCCGTACCGTGGTTGAACTCTTCTCAGGGAAACGAATTGCCTACAACCCATACAATCATCCCTACCTGTACGAGATTTTGCCCAAAACCAGCACGGACCAGGAGGGGTTCCGCCTGACGGATCCAGACATAGGGATCGTAATGGAATATCGGCCCTGATGCGTTTTTAATGGTATTCAAACAGAAATCAGAAATGATGAGACCAACTCGACGCTTTCACTCCACAACCAGAATTGGGGGTAAAAAAGGCGGTTTTACCCTGGTTGAATTAATCGTAGTGATTGTCATTCTGGCCATCATCAGTGTTGTCGTCGTTCCCAATACTTCCGACTTATATAAAAACGTCAATTTGAAGGCCGGGAGCGATAAAATAAAAGACGATCTCCGTTATATTTATGAATACGCCATTTCACGTCATGATACAACATGGATGGTGGTGGATATTGCTAATAACAGTTATGGGATTTACGTTGGATCCTCCTCGGCAAACCGCCAGTTACTTGAAGATCCCTCTTCCAACAGCACCGGGATCTATGATTTTGACACGGAACTGAGTGGTGTCACCATTACATCCGTGGATTTTGGTGGAAGTAACGAATTCTTCTATGACTGGTGGGGGACACCTTCTTCCGGTGGAACGATCGTCCTCAATAATACCAAAATCATCAAGGTAACCGATCAGACCGGTTATGTCCATGAGGATTAAAAATTCTGTCTCCGGTTTTGCCCTAACCGAGCTTATTGTAGGTATCCTTGTGATGGGGATCGCCTTTGCCACTTTCCTCACAATCCATGCTCAGCAAAGGGCCCGGATTATTTCCGTGGAGGCCATGTTGCGGGGAACCGAAATTGCCAACAGTTTAATGGGTATCATCCGGGCTCATAATTTTGATGAAAATACAGTACCACCCTGGAGCGGCACCCTAGGCCCGGAGGAAAGTTCAGCCGGGTTTTACGATGATGTGGATGATTATCAGGCCCATGACTGGAGTACAGAGTTAGCCGGAATGCCTGGTTACACAGCCACATCCCGTGTGTTTTATGTAAACCCCAACAATAACTGGCTGGACAGCGTTGGAACAGCTACCGATTTTAAACGCCTGATAATATCGGTAAACCACGCTGCCTTAAAAAGTCCGATTGTTTTATCCTCCCTGATCACTCCGCGGATTGAGACTGGCGGAAGTAGTGATACAACTGGCACTCCCCCCGGTGGAGGTAATGGAGGTGGTGGTGATGAAGATAATGAAGATGAGCATGAGGAAGAAGGTGATAACGGGGATCACGGCGGTAGTGGCGAAGTCGGTGGAAATGAAGATGATGGAGACAGTAGTGGTGACGAAGGAAATAACGGTGGAAACGGTGATGAAATCAATGAAGATGAAGGGGGTGGTAATAGCGGAAGCGAGGAAGATAATGGAGATAATGGTGACAGTGAATCTGGTAGTGAGGAATGTAATGAATGTGATGGAAAGGTCACAAGTTTAATGCTCGAATATAAAGGGAGTGGTACAGCTGTTGTGAAGGTGAAGCAAAAGGATGGTGAAACAGTTTTTAATAGTATAGTATCAAATGGAGAGCAGTTTTTCATTTCAGGTACTGATAAAAATGGTACATTGGGAACGGAAATCACCATCTATGTGAATGGGGATGAAGCTACCAGAATTCACACTAGTTGTTCTCAACCGATCGGTCCGGGGACGGTCAGCGGAGATTTTGAGGTGATTTCGGGTACCAGTAGAAATGGCGGTGCATTATGTGCTCAATCGGGCAACAGCAACGATCAAGGTGATTCCGAAGACGAGCAGAAGCAAGAGGATGATGGAGACAAAAACGGTGGCGATCAGAAAAAGGATGAACAAGATGACCAAGGCGATGAAAAAAGCTCCAAAGATGGCCACAAAGACAAAGACAAAAATAAAGAATCCTGTGAAGAGTGTGACGGTGGAATTACAGAACTGACGCTTCAGTATAATGGAGATAAAGCTGCCTGGATCCGGGTAAAACAGGGGAAAAAGAGCCTATATTATGCCATGGTATCTCCCTCCCACGACAATGAGTTCACATTTTCCGGAAATAATTCAGATGGGACGATGGGAAAGAAGATCAAAATTTTTGTCAAAGGTAAGAAAAAAGCTGAAATTGAAACCGACTGTTCTGAAACCATTGGCCCCGGTTCGAAATTTGGCGATTTTGAAGTGGTGTCCGGTAAAAGTAAGAGGGGCGGAGAACTTTGTCCGGCAGGGAAGAAATGATGCAACACCATAACAATCGCGGTTTTACTCTGGTGGAGATGATTATCTGGATTGTCCTGATCGCCATTATTGGTGGTGTGACCGCCACGGTTGTTGCTACTCAGTTTCAGGCGGTTGAGGCCGTGGAGAGCCGGAAATCCATCGTAATTGATGGATCGACCAGTACCAGGAAATTCAGCCGGGATTTTGCCCACCTGCAGGATATGCAAAGCCTAAAAGTGGCAAAGAAACGCCGTATAAAATTCGTAACAAACCAAGGTTTTACAGTGGTCTATAAAATTGGAGGTGGTACTCTGTCAAGAAAAATTATTGGACAAGGCCAATTTCAAGTTTTGGCTTCCCGTGTGAAAAATAATACCAGTTATTTCAACTATTACGATAAGCTGAACAATATATTCACCAGTTTCCCTTTGTCAGGTAACGATAGAAAAAAAGTGTGGAGGGTGGAATTAGTTCTGACATTAGTGAATGGTGATGAAATTATTCTGAATAAAGCCGATGTTTTCCCCGAAAATTTAAAGATTATTTCACTTCAGTGATGAGAAAACACTCTTGCATTCAGATACCAGTTGGAACTGACCGATCCCGGCCTGAAATAAAATCCAGGACCAAGGTAAATCCAATCAAAAGTGAAGAGGGGTTTGTCTTTTCTGTTCTGGCAATCATGGTGACCCTGATCCTGGGTTTAACGTCGATTTATCTTTCCAATACAGTCAATATTCATCTTTCTGTGGCGGAGGAATCCTATTCTTCCAGCCAGTCTTACTGGAGTGCATTATCGGGAGTAGAATATGCCTTGCAAAAGGGGCTCGGTGGATTGCAGGATATTCCCGGGACCTACAACTTTTTCAATAGCAGCGTCGCTGTCAGTGTTTATACCACCGATCCTCAAGGGAATCCGTTAGGAGGGGATCAAGTACGGATCGAGAGTATCAGTGGTCATTGGCTCACAAAGCGAATTCTGGACATCAGCATGTCGGTAGACCATGACCAGGATGTGTGGCCAGATACCAGCATTATCGAGGGGAAAGGGATTGCCAGCCCCTGCAGTGAATGTGACGGCAAAGTGACCTATCTGACGCTCCAATATAATGGTTCCCAAAGTGCCCTGATCCGGGTGGATCAGAAAAAGGAAGGTGTTGTCTATAACGGAATTGTTTCTTCCGGAGGTCAGTTTTCATTTTCCGGAATTGATAAAAAAGGCACTCTGGGTACTGAGATCAGGATATATGTGAATGGACACCTAAATACCAAAATTCACACCAGTTGTTCCCAGCCCATTGGTCCCGGTTTAGTCAGCGGTGCTTTTGAAGTTATTTACGGTCGTAGCCGCAACGGCGGTGACTTATGTCCTGTCGGATCAGGTTCGGGTGAACATGGGGAGGAAGAGGATAAATTCAAAATTGAGCGGGATTTCCAATTGAACGGTTCCCTCTATATCGGAGATGATGTTGTTGTGGATGAACACGCTTCCATTGGGGATCCCCCTGGGGATCCCACCCATATCTGGGTGCCAACAGGCCGGACGGTGGTTGGAGATTTTGATCAGTATTTCAGCTGGTCGGTGTATTCCTATGGTTCAGCCAGCATTCCTACCTTTGTCCACACCGAGTATGATAGTTTAATCGCCATTGCCCAGTCCATTACTTCCACCGCTGGGAATAAATATTACGGCAATATGAATATCAATGGCGGCACCTTTGATTTAAGCGCCTACGATACCAAGACCTTTTTTGTAAAAGGAAATGTAACAATTGCAGGTGCCATGGTTACTGGTGGAATTCTCATGGAACCGGGAATACTGGTGGCCACGGGAAAGATTACTGTTAAGGAAAAACATCACGTTGAATCTTCCGTTGGAGACAATATTATCTTTATTTCCAACAACGAAATTAAAATCAAGGATCACACGCAATTCGGTGTGGATCATTCATCTCTCCTGCCTGCGGATCGACCGCTGACGGTTAATGAAATCTTTTCCAAGGGGAAGGTCGAGATCTACGGGAACGCACAGGTCTGGTCACAAATCTATGCAGGGGGGAATGTGGATTTGAAAGGGACTCTGTATGGGTTGGTATATACTCCTGCGAAATTGAAATTTAAGGGCGAACACAATAATGGGCCATTTTTGGAGGGATTTCTTTTTGTGCATGAAATCGAGGGGAACAAGTTTCGAAAGGGTGTGCTCAATATCATTCCTTATTATCCCCTTCATTACTTCTCAGGATTTGGATTTAAAGCGGGGCTTTATAGTTTGAAGGAACGTTAGGTTGACTTTTCGTCAATCCCGGAAGTTTAAAACTATATATTGTCCCAATATCGGAAGGTGGGTAATTTAAACGGCGCATTGGTCCATTTATCCCGCATGCAGATATTCAGCCAAGACGTAAACCCGATTCAAATGGAATCCATGAAACATTGCCTTCTCGTTTGCCTGATTGTATTCTTCACCGGATGTACCCGGGTTGTGGAAGTTCCGGTCAGTGCGCCTCCGATCATTGCTGATGAAGAGTTTATTTCCTACGATACACCTCCCGTACCAGATGGTGGCTTTCCAGGTTCCATGGAACGGGTACGGTACCCTATCCGAGCCCAGCGGTACGGAATTGAAGGAACGGTTGTGGTCGTAGCGTATATAAATGAAAACGGCTTCGCCACGGATGTGAAAGTCGCAAAAGGAGTTCCCAGCTTCGGATTAAACGAAACTGCCGTTCAGGCCATTCGCCAAACCCACTTCAAACCGGCTATGCGGAATCACAAACCTGTGGGTTCCTGGGTCAGCATTCCTGTGAAATTCAGACTTCCGCTGGAAAAGAGGGGAGAAACCACCTATGACGAAGAAGAAACGGCTGATTATGAATCCCCCTCCAGCATTTACCACGAAAGGTATTCTCCGGAAGAGCGGATGGCTTTTAAACGAACCCTGGCTTACTTAGGATATGATGTGGATCCCAAATCCCCGGATTGGTTGAAACGGACCGATAAAGCCCTTCGCCAGTTTCAGGAAGATCACGGGTTGACACCTGACGGTAAAATCGGTCCCATTACCATGTTTGCCCTGGAGAATGCCATGCGGGAAGAAGCAGTCATATCCGTTTCCAAACAGGATTATGCCTCCCTGCCCGTTTACTCGGATTTTTGGGTGAATTATGTGAAGGGGAAAAAGGCGAAAAAAGGCGAATTGTTGAAATATTACGACTATGAAACGGGTGAATTCAAATACGCTGAAATTGAGTTTCAGGACCAAACAACGGTTAAAACCCATAATTATAAAATCCAAAATTTTTATATTGATATCACCGATGAAAATCAGAAGAAACCGGATGAATAAATTGAAAAAGTACCTTATTCCGGTTATCCTTATGTTATGGGGATGTTCATTTTTCAGTGGTAGTAAACGACCTGAAGTCGAAAAGTCCCATGAAAAACCCATTGTATTGAAAACAAACCGTGAAAAAGTTCTAAAACCGGAGCCTGTCCATGAAATTCCAGAAAGTGAATTTCACAATAAACGGTTTACAAAAGATGAACGGATGATTTTAAAGAATATGCTTCTCATCCTGGGGTATGACGTGAATACGAGTACCGACTTATGGGATGAAAAGACGGCGGCGGCCATCCGGGAGTTTCAAAAGGAACATTCCCTGAAGCAAACGGGTATGGTAGATTCAGAAACATTGTGGAAACTGGCAAATGTCATTCGGAAGGAAAACCTGATTACAATTACCCCGGATGAAAATGGTCAGAAAAAACCGATTCCCTTCAATTACCCCTTCTGGTATGGATATCTGAAGAATAAACAGATCAATCCTGGTGATATTCTAAAATACTTTGATTATAAGTCGGGGAAGTTTAAATATGCGGAAGTAGAGAGTATCAACGGTAACGAAGTGCGACTCTATGATTATGAAAAAGATGAATATTACTATATTGACATCGATGATATTGAGTAGGCAAGTCACCATGAACCAATCCATAATCGGGGAAAGGATAGGTAGACCATGAGGCTCATTTCATCCAGGGTAATCCTGTCAATTAGTTTGTTAGTCCTGCTGAATCCTTTATTGGCAGATGATTTCTGGAAATCCAGCGGTGGACCGTACGGTGGATTTGTTCGTTCCCTGGTGATTGATTCGAAAGGGAATATTTTTGCTGCCACATCCACGACGGGTGTTTTCAAATCTACGGATGGGGGTCGCTCCTGGACGGCCATGAATAAAGGGCTTGGCAGACAGACCATTTATACGCTGGAAATCAACCAAAACGATGCCTTGTATCTTGGGACAAATTCTGGAGCCCGTCGGTCCCTTGACGGTGGTAATAGTTGGGAGTCAATTGCCTCGGCCTTACCTGTGACCAATGTTTACAGTTATTTGTTTCTTCCCAACGGGAGGGTGGTTGCTGGAACGAATGCCGGTATTTTTTATTCCAAAGATGGTGGAAACAGCTGGAATCCAACAGCTTCCGATATTCAGAAATTTAGGTTCATGTGTTTTGCTCGGAGTAAACGGGGTGTTATCTATGCCGGGAGTTCCAGGGCAGGAGTTTTTACCTCCAGAAATGATGGTCAGACCTGGGAACGGGTTGACACACAGATGACGAATTATGTAATCCGTGGGCTGGCAGTAAATGGGATTGGACATGTGTTTGCCGCTACCAATCAGGGTGTATTCCGCTCCATGGACAATGGAATACGTTGGGTGAAAGCAGACGACGGCATTACCAATTTATCGGCCTGGACGATCATCATTAATCGGGTGAATCATCTGTATGTTGGAACATCCGGGGGTGTATTCCGTTCGACGAATAATGGACAGAAGTGGGAAAATATCAGCTCAGGTTTGAAGAGCCATGCCAATGCCCACTCCCTTGCTATGGATAAAAGTGGATTCATGTATGTGGGTACTACCGGAGGAGTCTTCTACTCTGTGAAATCCACTAGCACCGGTCTGATGAAACGTTAAATCGCTCGATTTATCTATTGATAACACTTAAAATCAAACCCATGTAAATCAAGGAATGCAATGGATATCATTATATTAGTTATCGCCATACTGGCCGTCGTTTTTGGATTACTACTCATTGTGGCGCCCGATATTCTCATCAAACTCGATGAATTTTTTAACCGGGTGTTCATCACGGAAGATATTGTTTTTACACGCAGGAGACTATTTGGTTTTATTTTGATCCTGGCTGGAATTTATCTGTTCTATAATCTGATTACCGTTGAAATGTGGTTTCGTTAGCGGCTGCCCCGAATAACACTTTTTCAACATACAGTAACCAGCAGTTCATTTTAAGTGCAACTCAATCTCAGAAGTCTTATTTTCATAAAACCGAATATTCCATGATTCATGGCAGAAACACCCACGTTAACGCTGATAAATGTCTGAAATATTATTTGATAGTTTTTATTTATTGCTCCTGATCGGTTCCCTGGCCGCTACGGTAATCGGTATCATTCTATTCTTTAAACCGGATGTACTCCAGCGCGTCAATCAGAAATTGAATAAATGGTATTCTCTCCGGCGTCTGACAAAACCTTATGCCATAATTCGGGGTACGGGACAATTCTTTTTTAAAATTCATATTGGATGGATCTGGGTCCTGTTTTTGGGCTCCTTATACGCTCTGTACACCTTTGTATTTGTTTTTACCCCCGAGCCATTCTGGGATCTCCAGTATTTTACCCCCCGTGCGCGTCTGATTATTACTTTCGCCTATCCGGCTATCCGGATGTTCTTTATTGTATTTTTAGTCTTTGCAGTTTTGTTTATTGCGCTCAGGATTGTATCGGTAAAAAAAGCGCGCTCCTTGGCGGAAGCAGCAGACAAGTGGATTTCAACTCGGATGATGCTGCGCCCCCTCATGGAAAAACATTATGGATTGGAGGCCTTCATTTTCAGGCATCACCAGTTCTTTGGCTTCTTCTTCACGATAGGGGCGATCTTTACGCTGGTTACCCTTATTATTGCTTTTTAAATATAAATAACGATCTTAATCGATTATTTCAAATCCTACCCGGAAGCCAGGGACGCCTTGGCTTCGCTGAGCTGCTGCTGAAGATGGTCTAACGCTGCTGCCAGACCATCCCGGTCTTCTGCTTCAGCCAGTTCCATGATTTCTTTTCCGGTGGCCGTAAACTGTTCAAAGCCATAGCCGGCTCCCGTACCTTTTAAATTGTGGCCAAATTTGTACACGGCTTTATAATCACCCTTTTCAAGATTGGACAATGTGTCAGGAACATTCCCCGCCACGTAATCGAGATATTTCACAATTAATTTCTGGAATTCAGGGTCGTTCTTATAATCATCTTCCATGGTTTTTCTCCAAGAATTTATTATAAAAGTAGTTATGTGATCCTTGACCCCGAATCTAACGCCAATTGAAATATAAAAGGCAGTCAAAATCCCGACCGCAATTCGGTGAACCATCACTAGAATAAATACCAGCAGTTCTGTAAATTATTCCAAGGAAACAATCGGGAGATGATGAATGTCCTATAAAAAAATCATGGTAGGTCTGTGCGGTCGTGGTGACGAAAATAAAGTGATTCAGGAGGCCGTTAAACTGGCTGAGATTCACGGAGCCGAACTGACGGTTCTGCACGTGAATGATCCCCATGCCGGAGAAATGTCCATGATGATGGATAACCCGGAAGCCAAACATACGGAAGAAGATATTCGAAACTGGTTTAAAAATGCCGGTTGTGAAGACTGGTGTGATAAAATCAATATTAAAATTGTCTCCGGTACTTCCATTCCCAAGACAATCTGCGCCCATGTAAATGATGCCGATTTACTTATATTGGGTCACCGCCGCATGAATGTGTTCAAGAAGAATTTCTTTGATTCCATCGATGAAGGCGTTGTGAATAATGCGCGCTGTCCGGTACTGATTGTTCAGAAATAATTCACAAAAACAGCATTTATTTATAGAAAAATAAGAAGCAGTCTACGACTATTCCCAATCAGGGGTTGTGACCAATCTCACAGAATTGGCTCCACTCATGAAAAAAGTGGGGTACAAGTTCAAATTGAATGTATTGCATATAAAAAAGCCCGGAAGTAACGAGTGATCTGGATTGAAAAGACTGCCGAGACATTCTTTTATGAAGAGGTGAGGTAGGCAAGAATGAAAATCAATAATTCCTGGAGCTGCGACGCAGTCCCTTATCCCAGGGCGATCCGAGATATCCCCCGCTCTGGAATTATTGACTCATCGGCCAGGTAGCACTTCCGGGCTAGGATGAAAGATTACCAGTACTGGCTGCTTGGCTTGAAGATCTATAAATGAAGAGAACGGTGGCAACCATACCGTTTCTACATTCGAACGAAAATAGAGAGGAGGTTCATTCCTGTTGGCTTGATGATTGAACACATTAGGCAACCAAAGGAGGGATTCAAGTACAGAAATGAGACATCCGCAGGTTCTCGCAGCCAGTACCGGAAAAATTGTCAATGAACTGTGAATAATCAGATAACTGCATCCGAATATACAGTATAACAGCTTGAGGCGCAAGAAAAAAAGTATTATGCGACGGAAAAGAGCGGGATTATGCTTGAGGGTGGTCCATCTTTACCGTATTTTTCAGCCCCCGAAGTTCACCCTTACTTTCAATAAAATATGAGAAGACGTATGAGGAACCGCGTTATTATTCTGCTCTTTACGACCGTGTTTGTCTGGAGTCAGAATTCACCCCTGCATCCCACACCAGACCGGGAATACGACGTTCACCACACTAAAATTATGTTGAAGGTGGATATTGATTCTGAAACAGTAGAAGGAGTCGTTACCCATCGCATCAGCCCCTTTTCAACCGATTTTACCACCCTATCCTTGGATTGCGAGGATATGATAGTAACCAAGGTTTCTCTGGGTGACAGGAAACCATTGGAGTTTGATCAATCTGAAACCAAACTGAGGATATTTCTGGACCAGACCTATAGTTTTGATGATACTTTCTCCGTTTCGGTTGCTTATCATGGGACTCCCACAAAGGGTCTTTATTTTGTGCACCCCGATTCAGTTTACCCCCAAAAACATGCCCAGGCTTGGACCCAGGGGGAACAGATGGAGAATCATCACTGGGTTCCCCTATATGATTACCCCAATGACCGAGCCACTTTCGAAACCTATTTGACCGTTAAAAAACCCTATGTTGCCGTTTCCAATGGGGAACTGGTTTCGGTGAAAGATCGGGGACAAACCCGCACGTACCATTGGCGTGAAAATAGCCCTATGGTGAGCTATCTTATCTCATTTGTAGTGGGGAATTATCAAAAGGTAACCGATTCACTGGGGGATTTACCGGTTGACTACTGGGTTTACCCGGAGCATTCCCGGGCGGATGCCCTGCGTTCTTTCGGGAAAACACCCCAAATGATCCAGATCTTCAGTGACATTACGAATTATTTTTATCCCTACGAAAAGTACGATCAGATTCTGATTGAAGATTTCATGTGGGGTGGAATGGAGAATGTAACCCTGACGCATCAAACCGACCGGACGATGCATTATGAAACATCCCGCCCGGATCACACCAGCGATGGTCTGGTGGCCCATGAACTGGCTCATCAGTGGTTCGGTGATTTGTTGACTACCCGCAACTGGGCCAACATCTGGTTGAATGAAGGTATTACTTCCTTTATGGAACTGGTTTGGGTGGAGGCCGATAAGGGAGTGGATGAAATGGAGTATTACCGCTACGGTGAACTGAAGGGTATGTACTGGGCAGCCAAAATGGACCCGCGACCCATGGTTTATTTCGATTATGACGATGCCAATAGTCTGTTTAACGGTAATGTATATGCCAAGGGAGCCGTTGTCATGAATATGCTGCGGGATTATCTGGGTTACGATACTTTTTATCGAGGGCTCCAACGATACGTCCATGACCATGCTTTATCCACGGTTGAAACGGTTGATTTAAAAAAGTCGTTTGAAGATGCCACGGGGAAAAATCTGTACTGGTTTTTCAATCAGTGGGCTTACCGGAAAGGGATTCCTGAGATTGAAGCCTCCTATCGTTATGACCGTACCAATCACCGGGTCATCGTTAAACTTAAACAAACCCAGAACGTGGAGGAAACGTCCATGTTTCGCCTACCTATGACTTTACTGGTTGACGATGGCCAACTCCACCGCAAACGGGTGGTATTTGATGCGCTCGAAGATCAATTTTATCTTCCCAGTGATTCGCCATCCAGGATGGTCATCGTCGACGAAGGGATGGTTATTCCCAAAAAATTGACGTTCAAGAAGTCAGTGAATGAGCTTATCTATCAGTTGGGGCAGGCTCCCCATGTACTGGATCGGGTTTGGGCGGCGGATCAGTTAAGTAAAACGTACACCAGGAAAAAGGTAACGGATGCCCTGGTGCGTTCCATGGAAACCGACCCCTTCTGGGGTGTACGGAAGGAGGCGACGGAAGCGTTCGCAAAATTAAAACCGCCCCGGGGAGCCGAAATCCTGTTGTCCCTTGCCCAGGAAGAGGATTCGCGTGTTTTCCGAGCCCGTCTCCGCGCGCTGGGAAACTATAAAAAGAATGATAAAGTCAAAGATTATCTAGTTCAGGTTCTGGAAACCAGCCCCAAGGAATATGTATTGCGGGACGCTTTCAATTCACTGGTGAAAGCTTACCCCGAAGAGGCCAAGAAATGGATTGATTGGGCCATGGAGCAAAAAAGCCACCAGGATATTCTTCTACGGGCCGCCATTTCAGCCCTAGGGCAGGAAAAAAACGAGGAAAATTACAAACGCCTGAAAACATTGGCAGAGTACGGGGGCACAACCTGGGAAAGCCGGCCCACTGCTGTTTATCAACTGGTTGATTTTGTAGATGACTACCCTGAATTGCTGGATTGGTTTCAGGACCATCTCACGGACCCCAATCGTCGGGTCCGAAGTATTTGTATCCGGACGATTGGAAACAAGGGCAGTCGAAAGCACATCGCTGTTCTGCAGGATCTGGACGATCCATTCAATGATAAAACCATTAAGGAAGCTGTTAAGAAGTTAAAATCAGGGAAGAAACGGCGGAGTCAGAGAGTCAGTTTCCACTAAAACCAGTGCAGACAGTCCGGAAGTGAAATATTCCATCTGGCTCACGTTTGCAGAAACAGATGAAGCATACCTTACCCAGATCATTCAAGCTCTGAGTAAAGAATATTCCGCTCCTGCCTTTCGTCCCCATTGTACCGTATTCAGTCCCTGGGAACTTGACCCAGATTATTTAGTTCAAACGGCTGATTGGAATGAATTTGGCGAATTTTCTGCTGAAATGAGCCGGCTAAACCATTCTGACTGGATCTGGAAAACCGTATTTATTGAATTAAAACAAAGTCAGGAACTGACCCGAATAAACCAGCAGGTTTCCCAATTATCATCGGAGCGATACACTTTTCAACCTCACATCAGTTTAATCTACAAGAAAATGGATGGACAGAAACGGCAGGAGCTGTGTGATCGGTTAGAACTAAAACCAACTTACACATTTACAAACTTTGAAATCGTCGATACAAGTGGGCCTGTGAGTGAATGGCGAACCCACGTTCGAATACCTCTGACCAAGTAAAGGCGATTAAAACAGGAGAAGAATCGGTCGGTGATAACACACCAAAATTTTATAAAACCTGTGCGGAATCATATAAAAAAAAGATATTGGAGTCCAGTATAAATTCCCTGTAATATCCCCTCTAAGATGAAGAAGGCATTTTCCATTGTTACCCTTATTATTACCGTAGGAATTACGGTAGCACCCTTTATTCCAAAAAGTACGTGCCCCGAGTCCTGCTGTAAAATGAATGTCCATCATATGGATGCCATGGAAAACAATTCCTGTGGCATGTCCATGGAACAATGCGATTATTCGGTCTTCATCCCACTGGTTGCGGTTCAGTTGGATCATCAGGGTGGATCCTCCGATGGGTACATCCCGACTGCTGTTCTTACTGGGCCACCCTCCGTCCGAGAGTTAACTTTTGCTCATTACAGTTATAATTTCTATGTAGGTGCCCCACCGGGGCATCTAATCCCCCTTCGAGTTTAGTCTTACTCCTGCCTCTCTTTCCGTAACAGACCGATAACGACGGCCTGATTGCGGTTTTCCGGGAATTTCAATATTGAAATATCCCCGGTTGTTAAACACTTTAATCATAATTCAGGAGTAAACCGTGCATCAACTAGCCAATAATCTAATGATTTTCGCTTTCCTGCTTTCAGGTGGGGGTGCTCTTATTGCTTTTCAAGCGGGAATTTCAAGGAATCCCCGCCTGCTGAAAAGCGCCGAACGGATTGTACTGTCCCTATTTTTTCTGGGTTCTTTAATCGCTGCTTTTCTCGTTTACGCCTTTATTTCCCATGATTTTTCCATTCGATATGTTGCCGCTTATTCCAATCGGACGTTACCACTGTTTTACACGATTTCAGCCTTCTGGGCCGGGCAATCTGGTTCCCTACTCTTCTGGACATGGCTGTTACTCCTCTTTGCTACGATCGTTGTCCTTCAGAACCGGAATAAAAATCGTGATCTGATTCCCTATGTCATTGGCATCCTGACGATGATATCCTTCTTTTTCTTTGGTCTCCTTGTTTTCACTTCCAATCCGTTTGAGCTGTCACCAGCTCCTGTCGCGGACGGAAACGGCCTGAATCCCATGCTTCAGAACCCGGGAATGGTCATGCACCCACCCACCTTGTTTCTTGGATATGTCGGTTTCACCGTTCCCTTTGCGTTTGCCATTGCTGCCCTCATTAAAAAACGGATTGATCCCCAATGGATTATTACCACCAGAAGGTGGACCATTTTTTCGTGGTTATTCCTGACCCTTGGAAATCTTTTAGGAGCTAAATGGGCCTATGTGGAACTGGGATGGGGTGGCTACTGGGCCTGGGATCCAGTGGAAAATGCAGCCCTTATGCCCTGGTTAACTGCAACCGCCTTTTTACACTCGGTAATGATTCAGGAGCGAAAGGGGATGCTGAAAATCTGGAATATTGTATTAATCATTCTCACCTTTGTCCTGACAATTTTTGGTACCTTCATTACCCGAAGCGGCATCATCAGTTCGGTACATTCTTTCGGCGTGTCGAATCTGGGTCCTTTGTTTTTAGGCTTTCTCGGTTTCATTATCCTTGGGTCTATTGGACTATTAATTAGTCGCCTGCCGCTTCTCAAGAGCGAATATGAACTGGATTCCTTTATCTCCAGAGAATCCAGTTTTGTTTTCAATAATCTGATTTTTCTTAGTCTCGCATTTGCCGTCTTCTGGGGTACGATTTTCCCCTTCATTTCAGAGGCGGTCCGCGGTGTGAAAATTACAGTGGGAGCTCCTTTCTTTAACCAGGTGAATACGCCCATCGGTCTGCTTCTACTGGCTTTGACCGGGATCTGTCCTCTCATTGGCTGGCGGAAAGCTTCCAAATATCATTTGAAGCGGAATTTCTTGATGCCGGTGAATCTCAGTTTGGCATTTGCAATCCTGTTACTGCTGGCCGGCGTCAGATCCATTTATCCGCTCATGTCATTCACGCTCACCTTTTTTGTCCTAACGACCATATTTATGGAATTCTACAGGGGGACGAAAGTCCGTGCCCGGGTCATACAATCAGGTTATTTAAAAGCCCTGTGGAATCTGACCATGCGAAATAAACGTCGTTACGGTGGTTACATCGTCCATCTGGGTGTTCTGATGGTTTTTGTGGGAATCACCGGATCGGCATTTCAGAAAGAAGCCGAGGCTGTGCTAGCCCCTGGGGATTCGGTTCAGATTGCCGGTTATTCGCTTCAATATCAGGGACTGACTGACCGTTCAACTGATAATGTTCAGGAAGTTGCCGCCGTACTCACGGTTCAAAAGGGGAATCGGACCCTTCCAACGTTGTACCCTTCACGGCAACTCTTTCCCAATCAGGAACCTGTTTCGGAAGTGGCCATCCGGCAAACGATGAAAGAAGATTTGTATGTTATCTTTTCTGGCTGGGACGATCAAAACCGGGCCAGCATCAAAGTGCTGATCAATCCTCTGGTGGCCTGGATCTGGTTCGGTGGGATTGTGATGACCGCAGGAACCTTAATCGCTCTGGGTCCCGCACGGAATAAGCTCCGGATCATCCCTAAAGTGGGCCGGGAAATGTCATCCTCCACTAAAACACTGGAGTTCGCCTGAGATGGTTACGCAATTCATCCGCATTTTCATTATTAACGTGGGTCTTGCTTCGTTCTTAGCGGCAGAACCGGCGGTGGATATCAAAACGATCAAACAGAGTATTATCTGCACCTGCGACTGTAACATGACGGTGGAAACCTGTGAAGGGTCCATGAGTTGTCTCACCGCCAAGAAACTGGCAGAAGAAGGGGAATTTCTCATTAAGAACAATTTATCCGAAGCCCAAATCCTGAATGTGTTTGTCATGCGATATGGGGAGGAAATTCTCGCTTCACCGACAAAAAGCGGTTTTAACCTGATGGCTTGGGTGTTACCATTTCTGGTCCTGGGTGCAGTGGGCTTTGGTGTAACCCAACTTCTACACCGCTGGGCACACCCGGTACAACAAACTTATCAGATTCACCCGTCCGGGAAACGACGATCCTCAGATCGAAAATATGAAAAGCAACTGGATGAAATTCTAAAGGAACTGGATTAAACCTTTGCATCAATGTATGGAAGAAGGGAAATGAAATGACATTATCACTGACCTTATTAACCGTTTTCATCATTCTGGCTTATGTGTTCTGGCCAGTCCTGTATCATTACAATTCCGAAAAGGGGCTGATCCGGATCAAGAACAGGGGTGGAGAACAGGAACTCCAGGCGGCCATGAATACGGTGCTCTCCGATTTAAAGGATATTGAGTTTGACTATGAAATTGGTAAATTGACTTTGGAAGATTTCACCGAATTAAAAACCCGTTATCGTCGCAAAGCGGTTGAACTCATTAAAGAAATTGAGTCATTGAGGGCCGGAAAGAATCTGTCTAAGCGAGAAGCAATTTCAAAAGATGTACTGACTCAAGGATCATCACACAGCGGCTGCCCTCAATGTGGGGAAACCTGCAAACCCAGGGATCGATTCTGTGGACAGTGCGGTTATCAATTGACGGTTTAACGTCGGGTACAAGAACAATTATTTAATCATGGAGAAGATTTATATGATCGATCATCAAAATCGAAGTTGTCATTTTAAAACCGGATTGGCAGGAATCCTGATTGGATTGGTTACCCTTTATCCTGTTTATTCGCAGGAGAGTGAATTGTTCAATCCTGGGGATTCAATCAAAATAATTACCGGGCCGGTGACTCAGCAGCCCCCTTTAAAAGAGCAGGATATATGGGAAGCTGCTTTACCAAAGACCGACCCCGTGGTGTTGTTATTGAAAGTAAACCGGAAGGTTATTGCTACGAAAAGGACTTATGAAGCCGCTCTGGAAAGGGTAGCCACGAAAGGCGTCTTACCGGATCCTATGGTTGAAAATGCGGTCTTTCTCCAGCCGGTGGAGACTAAAAATGGTCCCATGAAGAACCAACTGATGCTGGGTCAACGTTTTCCATTGTGGGGGAAATTGAGCCGTCAGAAAAAAATCGCTGTACTCCAGGCGGAAAATGCCAGTTTACAATACGAAAATGCAAAAATTGGTACTGTTTTCCAGTTGAATAAACTGAGGGCGAATTACAGGAAAATATCCCGGTCTCTTGAAATTCTAAAACAGTATAAATCGGAATTAGAGTCATTTCGTGATGTGGCTTTAACCCAGTATTCCACCGGTGCCGGTGTAACCCAGCATCCCATCTTAAAACTGCAGATTGAAATGGGCATGATCGAAAGCCGGATTAATCTTCTTCAAAGTAAACTGAAATCCGTAGAAAGCGATCTCCAAACCCTCTTCGATGGTCAATTTTCACCGGATTTATTCAACGGGCCCTGGAGACTGGAAGAACATCATGATGAGCAGCAGTGGCTGGAATTGGCTCAAAAACTCAATCCCCAATTACATCTTCTTAAGAATCAGGTGACGATTAACACGCTGCAGGAAGAATTGGCGATCCGCAGCAATTACCCGGATCTGGTGGCGGGGATTACCTACACCTCGATTGGATCCGGCGGCATGGATTCAAGCGCCGGGAAGGATGCTTTGGGCATTAAAGCGGGGATCAATATTCCGCTTTGGTTCAAACGCAACAAGGCCCGGGTAGAGTCGGCTACTCTGGAGAAAAAAGCGCGGGAAGAAATGCTGGCAGATGTCTGGAATCAGATTTCCGGAGATGTGGTGGCCATTGAAAAGGATATTCAGGAGCTGGAAGCAACCCACCAGTTATATGAGAAAAGTTTAATTAAGCAATCGGAACAGATGATTGCATCGGCCTATTCTGCCTATGAAACCGGAAAAATCAGTTTTCTTGATTTGCTGGATAGTGAACGAATGGATGTGAAAATCCGGTTGGAATACGAAAATGTGAAAGCAGACTTGTACATCGCCAAAGCCAGCATGTACAAGACCATCGGAAAAATT
>CAZIIM010000020.1:0-35002 GCA_964539305.1 uncultured bacterium
TGGACTGAAAGGCTTCCATCATTTCCCTATCCAGAATATTCCCCGGTGGAGCCTGGAGGGTCAGCCGAATCACCTGCCCCTCATGATACGATGTGAACCCGATTTTTTCTGTCACGACTTCATCCCCTTTCAGCGCGGGAGAATCGCTTCCAGCAGATCATCGTCCCAGGGATGGCCCTCCGCCAGCATTTGCCGCAACCGGATGAAATCCACCTCCCGGTTGCCTTTCGGCCCTTCATTAAACGCCCGGAACCCGGCCTTGGCTTCCGTCATCATATTCAACGCCAGCCAATCGCGGTTGGATTGCTGATTCCGGTCCCAGTGCTCCAGTTTCTTCTTCCGGAGACTGTTGAGTGTTTTACTGGTACAGTCGGGCATGGTGTACAGCAGTTTAGTTGCCAATCTATTCACTTCCCGATCCAGAGGTGTCAGGTCAATCTCTCCTTCTTTTAGGAGTTTTTTCCCCGTTTCCAGGTCTTCACCCGTTTTCCTGCGCCCGTACACCCGTCCGCCACTGGCGTCAAGCCACCGATCCGTGATGACCAGCGGATTCCGAATAATTTTATCGTCAACTTTCAGGACAGGAACTGCTTTGGTAATAAGACCGTACGTTTCCGCCTCGTAGGCACTCCACATTTCACAGAGGGTGCAGCTCTGGATGGCTCGTTCAATCCCCACATAGAGGTGAAGAAAATCGGTACTGCCCCCATCCGGGGCACTGCCGTGCTTTGGGCCCGCCTGACCGAACACGGCCAAATCACTGGCGACGGAAAAATCACAGGCCATTCCAATCTCCTGTCCGCCGGCAATCCGCATCCCGTTTACCCGGCAAATGACCGGTTTGTCACAATGTAGAATGGCGGTAATCATGTCATTAAACAGGCGCATGTATTGTTTATACTCCAGTGGGCGACCGGTATAGTATTCCGCATATTCCTTTGTATTTCCACCGGTGCAAAAGGCTTTGGTCCCTACGCCGGTGAAAACCACCGCCACCACCCGCCTGTCATTGGAAGCCTGTCGAAAGGCCAGAATGATTTCCTTTACAGCCGCCGTTGTGTAGGAATTGTATTGAGCCGGATTGTTCAGGAAAATCCAGGCATTGTACAACCCGGGAACTGCCGCCCCATCCTGATCCAGACAGGGCCGGAGTTCATAGAGAATGGACTGATATTGGTATTGAACAAGATTGTGGTCAACAAGTTCACGTTTCATTGCTTTGCTCCCCTGCTTTTCATTTTAAAAATCGGGTACCATGACCGGACGATTTAATTGCCGATGATTCAATAAATCCTGAAAAATTGTATTAATCCTGGAAAGAGGCTGGAATACCGTAAAGGGAGCAAGATCCACCGCTCCCGTTTCAATCATATCCAACACAGAAGGATACAGGTCCGGTTTACAGCCCCAGGTCCCGATGACCTGAGCATCAAACGCCATAAGGTTACTCAACCGGACTTCTACTTTATCCAGGGTGAAACCAACGATAGACAAGGTACCTGCAATCCCCAGCAGGGCATAAGCCAATTCCTGTCCCCCCTTGGTTCCTGACATTTCAAATATTTTCCAGTTGAAGGGAGATGTGTTCCAGTCGCGAGCCAGGTCCTTTATCCTGGATTTAACAGCCCGAATCTCCATACCGTGAATATTCAAAGTCTGTACATCGGCAAAACGGTGCAGCCGATCCAGTTTAGGCTGATCGATATCCACAGCCACCACCTTGCCCCCCAGGTGACGGGCGATTTGAACCGCGTACAGTCCAATGCCCCCAGCCCCTATCACGACCGTAAAATCATTCTTCTTCAGTCCACTCTTTACAATTGCCTGGTAAGGGGTGGAAACGGCATCAGCCACCACTGCCAGCAATTTCAAAGGTAGCTGGTTAAGCAACGAAGCGGGAACGGGAATTAAAAACCGGGCCGGGACAACGACATGAGAAGCAAACCCCCCATTGAAATCGTTCCCCGGCATCTGTTGATGCTGACAAATATTGCTCCGACCCTGGGTACATAGTTCACATTCCCCGCAGGGCAGGACGGCGGGAATAACCACCGACTTACCTTTCAAATCGGCCGGTCCTTCCACCACCGTACCGCTGATTTCATGCCCCAGAACCAGGGGAAGCTCATGGCGTGTGGGTACACCATAATGCCAGAAGCTGAGATCCGTGTGGCAGACGCCACAACCGGCGACGACAACCAGGGCATCCCCCTCTTTCAGTTCCGGAACTGGAAATGTTACCCGTTCCAGGGGACGGTCTTTCCCGACCATTTGAAATGCCTGAATTTTCATGCGGCTGTTACCTCTTCCTGCTCGACATTTTCAATTAATACGGCTGTTCCCTGTCCCCCACCAATACAGGCAGCTGCCACCCCATACCGTCCATGCCGGCGCTTGAGCTCCCGTGCCAACGTATGTGTCAACCGTACTCCGGTCGCCGCCAGGGGATGACCAATGGCGATGGCGCCGCCATTCACATTCAGTTTTTCACG
This sequence comes from uncultured bacterium, assembly GCA_964539305.1. GTDB lineage: Bacteria > Fidelibacterota > Marinisomatia > Marinisomatales > TCS55 > CAZNUM01. The sequence goes on from CAZIIM010000020.1 coordinate 2,493, forward strand.
GGACAGGTTCAATGTACGTTCCACTGCCAGGATTTGGGCGCCAAAGGCCTCGTTAATTTCAAACAGATCGATGTTGTCCAGCGTCAGACCGGTCAGTTTCAGTACGGCCTGAATGGCGGGAACGGGGCCAATCCCCATAATGGTCGGATCTACACCAACCAAGGCAGATGCTACTATCCGGGCCAACGGTGGAGTGGTGAGGGAGGGTAATTCAGATTCAGCCACCACAATGACCGCCGCCGCACCATCCACAATACCACTGGAATTCCCGGCTGTCTGAACACCGTCCTGCCTGAAAGTTGGTTTTAATTTGGCAAGTTGCTCCTCACTGGTTTCTCTCACGTTTTCATCCCGTTCCACTACAATTCTGGAGGGAACCGTTCTGAATTTCCGGGGGTGAAGTCCCTCTGTTTCAAGTAGGCCCGATTGGACAGGAACCACTTCCCCCCTCAGGAAACCTTCATCCCAAGCGCGCCAGGCCTGCTGGTGGGATCGAAGGGCAAAAGCGTCCACCTCTTCCCGGGTAATCTTCAATTGTTTCGACAAATTTTCTGCCGTTAGCCCCATGGTACAATTCACCGCTGGATCAGCCAATCCCTCCCAGAGCATATCCCCAAAATGGACCTGCCCCAGGCGATAACCCTGACGATTCCCAAAAGCGGAAGTGGGTGCCAGGGTCATATTTTCCGCCCCACCGGCCAGGACGATCCCCGCCTTTTTCAACTGGATCTGTTCTGCTGCCGTAATAATAGTTTCAAACCCGGAACCGCATATCCGCTGGACCATCAAAGCCGGCACATGCTGCGGTATGCCTGCATATAGACTGATGTGGCGCGGCAGATAAATGGCATCAAAACTGGATTGAATAATGTTGGCAAAAACCACGTGGTCAACCTGATCGGGACGTACCCCGGACCGTTTTAGTACTTCCCGAGCCACGATAATGCCCAGATCGGTGGGGGAAATCGCTCCCAAGGAGCCACAGAATTTCCCAAAAGGAGTCCGTACCCCCTCTAAAAGATAAATACCTTCATACCGGGCACCGAAAATATTGAATGGATCAGTTTTCATTTTTCACACCCCCTGTTACTCCGTAAAGTTTTTCCTCACGACACGCCAGGACGGCTGCCCCGAGAGCCACCACAAATTGCGGTTGAATCGTGACCTGGATTTCCCGACCCAGTGATACACTGAGTAAATCCTTAAGATAGGGATGGAAGGCAATTACACCGCCACAAAGATAAAGGGGCAATTCACCGGGAATAGGCATTTTACAAATCCGGTTCACGATGGATAAATAAATCCCGCGAGCCATGTCTTCAATGGGTACACCGTCGAACTTCCAGGTGAGTATTTCGGTCTTCGCAAAAACAGTACAAAAACTGTTCATTACCCGGTCCGACTTGGAAGTCCGAGCCAGAGCGCTCATTTCCTCCAGTTCCAATTCGGCCCGTTCCGCAATTTCAGTAATAAAGGCGCCGGTCCCGGAAGAACATTTATCATTCATGTAAAAATGCAGGACACTGCCATCGGCCGCCGCCTCAATAATCTTTATATCCTCCCCTCCGATGTCGATAATGCACTTCTGTTCCGGATGAAGGACAGAGACACCGGCGGCGGCGCAAATCAACTCCGTTTTCTTGAGATCACCGTTGTAACTATTGCGACCATAACCGGTGGCACAGGTGGATTGAATCTTGAATTTCCTATGGATCGCTTCCAGGGTACGGTCAAATTGCTCCCGGTGGCGGCTCAAGGTTGGAATGACGTGGGTGTATAAAAAGCGACCCGATTCGTCAGACACCACAAATTTGGTATAGGAGGAACCCAGATCCAGCCCCAGAAAAGCCCGTTTAGAATGCTGGACGGTCATATCAATCCCTTCCTTTGTCTCTCTTCACAGCATCCTGCTCCAACAGTTTGACCAGTGTCGTAATCATCTGGTTGTAGGGTGTTGGAATGCCATGACGCCGCCCGTATTCCACCAGTTTCCCGTTTAATACATTTATTTCAGTGGGATGTTTGGTATCCAGATCTACCAGCATGGAGGGTCGATGATCACCACCCTGATCCAGATAATGAAGGCAATGACGTACAAAATGAGCGGGAAAGTCGATTCCTTCCGCAGCCGCCACCTGGAGCGCTTCCTGAATAATACCTTCCACCAGTGAACGGCCTTCCGGTATTTCCATGACCGCTTTCATGGTTTTTCCGGTCACGGCACAGACAGGCGATAGGCTGGCATTTAAAATCGCCTTCTCCCAGATGTAGTGCCGCAGGTCTTTTGGCACCCTTGTTTCCAACCCGGCTGCCGTCAAGGATGCTGCCACCATTTTAGCCAGATCCTTCCCTTTCGAACCTAAAGATGCCAGATAATTGGGAGGATTAAAAAAAGTGACTCGTACTTCCGTTTGCCCCAGAGAATAACCAGCATAATTCACGACCATCCTCAGGGTGCGATCCCGTCCAAAAACTTCCGCCAGTTCCAGTTCATTGTCGATTCCGTTTTGAATACTGGCAACATAAAAGGATCCCTCCTGCTCCCGGAGTACCTTAATTACGGAAGCCAGATAAGGTGCTTTTACTGCGATTGCCACCAGATCAAGTCCCATTTTCATCAGGTCAGGAATCGAGGTCGTTACCGATGTTGGAGCACTATGATGCTCAATGGCACCGGTCAGCTGGATACCCTTTTTTCTAATTGCTTGGACCTTGTCCTGGTCAATGTCACATCCAAACACTTCCATCCCCCCTGCTTTTAAGTGTAAGGCCAGAATGGAACCTACCGGCCCAAGCCCGATGACGCCCACTTTTAGACGGTCCAGTGAAGTCATGTTTGTCCCTTTTGTCTGGAGCGGACTTTTAATTGCTCAATAAAAGTTTCCAGACGTGTCTTGGTTTGACCATCCGAGAAGAAACGGAGGTCATTTAAATCGCCGTCAATGGTCAGGGTTGGTATCCGCGTTGCCGCTTGAAACCGTTTTGGGAGACCGAACCGACTGTTGGCATTATTGAAACAAGTCTTGGAATCGTGAAACACCACTCCATCCACCCGGAATTGCTCCGCCAGACGTGTAAGGATTTCCAGTTTTGCATTTTCACCCCGGTTGATGAAAATCCTTGTATAAGCTTCGGCGATGGATTCCAACGGTTTCTCGGGATTAAACCGGTCAAAAATCCAGCTGTTGCAGTAGGTGGAAGCCACCACTGCCGCCTGGTTTTCGGCAAAGGTCTCCGCCAGGAAGCGCAACCGTCCCCACACCGGCATTCCATCCCAGTAGATCCGGACCTGTTCATCCGGAACCTGACCTATTTTCTGGTCTACCCTCTGTTTTAATTCATCCAGAAGGGAATTATAAAACCGAAGGCAGATTTCCGTACCGCGCATGACCACGATTGGTGCCATCAGAATACAGCCGTCAAAAAAAGTGAGGGGTGCCGGTGAAGCCTGTGCCATGTTCAAAACGTCTCGCCAACGGCAGGAGGCATCATAACTCAACCGGACTGTTTCAGAAAGACGATCCTCATCCAGAGGGTGTCCCACAATATCCGATCCAGCCACAATGAGAGCTTCCAACTGGCGAACCACGTGGTCAATGTCCCCCGGTGTCACAGTTTCCAAATATCGGGGCGGATATATGCCCACCACTGGACAATGATATTCCCGACCGAAGTAATTGAACCATTCCGCCACCTCCCGGCACTGATTCGTATTGAATACGATCAGATCAGGCTTTGGAATGGAAGGTAATCCATAAGCTACCGTCAGAGGCGTCTCCCCCACCAGCCAGGCACCGATATCGGCAGTGAGATAGGAACAGATTTCACCGTTAAAACCGGCTTGGTGCGCGCGGGGAATGTATTTCCCGGCGGTACGGGAAGCACCCAGCAAAGCTCCGTGATTCTCGGGGAAATACACCTGAAAACCCAGCGCCCGTAACACCTCTGTCGGTCCGGCACTGGTACACCAGGCCACGGGAGACTGAAGATTCTGGTAATAATCCTGCATCAGCGATTTTAGTTTTTTCTGGAAATAAAGAAGGGGCATCGCTATTCCAGGTTAATGATATAAACCGGTTCATCCAGAGGCTCATCCCCGTCAAATAAATATTCAATGTTGGCCTTAAATACTTTCCCGACCACGTTAGGAGCTAATTTCATGGAGGGTGTCAATTCCTCATTCTCAATCGTCAGCTCATAGTCAATCAACATAGCCGTGTGAAGACGGGCGTATTTTTCTTCAATGGTCAGATTAATCTCCCGGAGGCAATTTTTTAGACAGGCAGCGAATTCCTCCAACCGGCTGGGGCAGGCACACCCGACTTTCAGGCGTGAATCATCTGTCACCTGGGAAAACATGGCCTTGTTTGGGAACAGCAGTGTCACCGGATAATCCCGACCACTGCCAGCCACGTAAGCATGAGAAAGGTAAGTGCAATCTTTTGTAATCAGATTTTCAATTTCGCTGGGAATAACCTTTTCGGCATTACTGAGTTTGAAAATGCGGTCCTTTCTGGAGATGAGTTTTAAACCGGTGGCGGTGAATTCTCCCACGTCACCCGTAGCGAACCAGCCATCTTCAGATAGAACCTGGGTGGTGGCTTCCGGATTCCTGAAATACCCTTTCATGACATTGGGCCCTTTCACCAGAATTTCACCGTCCGCTTTCAAAGATAGGGCAACCCCTGGAATCGGCTTACCTACAATGCCCGGTTCCCGCGGCACCTGAGGGTCAGTAACCGTACAGCAAGGAGCTGTTTCCGTGAGACCCCACCCTTCGTACACCGGGATTCCCCGGGATTCAAACAAATCAGAAATATTTTTTGGTAGGGGGGCCGCCGCCGTAAAAATAAACCGCAGCTCTTCATGGAAAATTACCGATTCCAGTTCAGGATCCTGGAAAATGCAGGTCACAATTTCCTGGTAAATGCGTGGGACACTGAAAAAGACGGTTGGTTTAACCTGCCGCCAGTTTTCCAGTAATAAATCAATATTTTTACCGTAACCATGTTCCAGGGATAGAACGGCTCCGTTGGTAATGGCTGCATATTTTTCAAAGATTCCGCCAAAACTATGGTGCCATGGCAGATAACAAAGAAACCGATCCTTGTCATTCAATTCCCACAGTACTTTCATGGCAGCCTGCTGGGACAGAATGTTTCGGTGGGTCAATTGAACCAACTTCGGCTTCCCCATGGTCCCGGAAGTGTACATCATCAATGTAACTGCGTCCGGGTCAACGTCCATTCCTGAAATGGAGGCTGCCTTTTTAGGACTCGATACCAAGGATTCAAAGGGAACCAGGTTGGAGGCTTTCGAAGACAAAGGATCAAAATGAATGATGGTCTGAAATGTTTCCGGATGGGCCAGTTTCCCATACTGATCATCATCCGCCACAACAACAATGTTGGGATCGCAAAATTTTACCAGGGCGTCAGCCCGGTTCGGGGGATAACCGGCGAATATGGGTACAGCAACAGCTCCCATGGCCATTACTGCCAGTTCCAGCTCCAGCATCTCGCGCCGATTCCGGGACAGGATGGCTACTCGCTGCCCCGATTGCAGATTCAGGGTGGTAAAATAATCCTGCAGCGCTACGACCTCTTCCCTGAACCGGTTCCAGGAAAGGGCTTCATACGCCCCTGAATGGGGCTCCTGGTAAATCGGATGTTCGCCAAACCGATCCGCATTTTGATTCAACAGGGTGGCCAGATTCAGCGGGTAGTCCGGTAATTCCAGATCACTGGTGATGACAGGACGATTATTCATGTTCCAGACTCCAATAATTTATGGTGGCGGAATCCCCCCCAGAGGGCCGCTCCGATGGCACCGGCGGCATAACCGTTTTCTGCTGGAAACACTTCCAGATCCATATTTCGCTCCTGGATTAATTCACGAATCGCCTCCAGTAACCCTTCGTCCAACGCCATGCCCCCTGTCAGGGCCACGGGTGATTCAGCTTTCAGTTTGCTCAACAACTTAATAATCCGACGGGCAATTGAAAGGTGGATTCCCTTTATAATATCAGGCGTGGGAATACCCTGAGACACCATATTGATCACATCCGTCTCCGCCAGGACGGCACAAATTCCACTGGTCCGGGCTGGATCTTCCGATTGCAGGGAAAGAGGTCCCACTTCGTCAATTGTTACACCAAGGTAACGCGTAATATTCTCCAGGAACTGGCCCGACCCGGAGGCGCACTGTCCCGTCATGGCATAATTTTTTACCCTCGAATTCGATTCCAGGGACATGACCCGGCAAAAAAGCGCCCCCAAATCCACCACTGTTCTTACCTGGGGATGGTAATGATAAGCACCACGGGAATGGGTGGTCATGCTGTAAAAATGGCCCCTTTTCCGCTTTACCAATTCGCCTTCACCGGTAGAAGCAACGTACACCAGATCACTGTAATCCAGACCATGGCGGTCCAGTAAATAGGTTACGGCCTGATCAATGACTTCCACCGGGTTGCGTTTGCGAATCTTTTCATTCATGACGTCCTTTACTACTGGAGGGTCGTCGTACTCCACCAATGCCATTTTGATGAAACTGCTACCTACATCAATGCCGAGTGTATATTCAGTCGTCATTTTCTAAATGCGCTGAACAGGGCAGCTCCCAATGCACCCATGAAGATAGAATCATGGTGAATGTTAATTTTAATCTGCTGACCGTAATTCTGATTAATCAGTCTACTCACATACTTTATGACGGCCGGGTTGCGGGCCACTCCACCGGTAAAAGTAAATTCATTGCGAACGCCACCGGAGCGGGCTAGCAATGCAAAAGCTCGCTGGACAATCGCCTGATGCAGTCCTGCCAGAATATTTTCCTTTTTCTCTCCCAGATTGAGGTACTCCCGCAACTCAGCCCCGGCGAATACGGTACAGGTACTGCAAATGTTGGCTTCGTAAGTGGCCTGGAGGGCCATGGGTCCGATTTCGCTCACACTCACGTTCATTTCATCCGCAATGTAGCCAAGATAACGACCACACCCGGCGGCACACCGATCATTCATCTGAAAGCTGGTGACAAGACCTTGCCCGTCCACTTGAATCGCCTTCGTGTCCTGGCCACCAATATCCAATACGGTCCTTGTAGCCGGAAAAGTAGCGTGAGCCCCCATGGCATGGCAGAGGATTTCCGATTTAATGTGTTTCTCCTCAAACGGCAATAGCTGGCGCCCGTACCCCGTTCCAATATAATCATCCGGTTCCAGCGACATTTTGGAAACCGCCTCAATCGCCTTTAGCAAACGGGCTTCCTGATTTAAAAATTCCTCTGGCAGTAACCGGAAGGCTGCTTCAGTGAGTTCCTGGAACTCAAATTCAATGACCTGGTTTTCCACCGGTGTAATTGACCGGTCATACAGGGCTACCAACTGGTCAAATAACGCTTTATCCTCCCCCTGAATCCACTTTAAATAAACGCCACTGAAGAGATCCCGGAAGAATTCAGAGGTACTCGTGACCTGCCCGTTTAGAAAGCGCCCCTTAATCTCGGACCTGATTTCTTCGGACAACTTCTTCAGAATCAGGCGAATTTTTTTTCGTAAGGGCGCCGGTTTCATATCCCGGGCATTCTGATCCATTACTTCCATTAAGGTTTCAAACCGTCGGCTGAACTGGAGATATTGAAACCGGTATTCCAGTTGCTGAAGCAGTTGATCCGGGGATACCTTGCCATTTTTGGTTGTTTTCAACTGTCGGTGCAACAGGGTAAACCGGGAGTTGAATTCCGCTTCCATCCGGGCAATATCAGCTGCCACTTCATAATTGGAGCGGGTATTGGTAATACCCCGTCCAATAATGGTTCCCCGTTCATTAATGAATACCGCCTTGGACGTGGTGGAACCGAGATCAATGCCGAGGAATACTTTCATGCCCTGCTCATAAAAACTGGTTTCCGGAGAGAAAGTTCGGTTGGATTACACCAGTACATCATCGGATAAAACATCGTTTGGAATATGGATGGATTGCCGCTGCTCGAGCATCTGGAAGAAGGAATCAAGGCGATTCTTAATATTGGAATAAGAGTAGTACCGGGGGTCCACCAGGTCCGTTTCAATAAAACCGACGGGGATGGAAAGGCGTTCCTCCAGTTCGCGCATCATGACCAGTTGGCCCGCGGAGAAAGAATTGCAGCTTTTTATGGAGTTCACGACCAGACCGTCAGCCCGGTACTCCCGGATAAAGTGCTCCAGTAAATCAATCCGCTGGGGCAGGTTCCGATTGGTGTAACAACCGAGGCAATATTCGGCCATGCTCTCCAGCGGACGCGAGGCATCGTGACGGAAACCATCGTCGTAGACTCCCCCGACGCGGGTGTAAGTCGATCCGACAAAAACCGCCCCCAGTTCATAGAAAATTTTCCAGAAGTTGCGAAAATGGGTCCAGTTGGGAGGCCCCTCAATCACCAACCGGAAACGTTCTGCAGGCATGGGACCTTCCGGTGTCACCGGACCTAAACCCTGGGCAATCCGTTCCTTAATTTCCTTTAACAATTCCCGGTAATAGCCCACACAGGCTTCCGTTCCGCGGAAAGCGGTGAAAATGGGACCAATATAATAGACGCCCCCAAAATAGGCATCGATAGGAGACGGTTTATTCCGGGCAGAATCGAATACTTCCATTAAAAGGTCCTCCGCCTGCGCCGCCAGTTCCATCTTTTCCTCCAGGGCGGATGAATCCAGTGTGTGGCCACTGACTCTTTCAAATATGGGGATGACTTCTGTTTTCAACTGGCCCACAATATAATCCACCATGGCCGGTTTAATATTTCCCCCTTCCTGATAGGGAATATGGAGCATGGCAATTTCAGCCTGGGGATAAAGGTGTTTCAGGTTCTCAAACCATTTCATAAATACAAAACACCCTGTATAGCTGAGCAGTAAAATATCTGGTGGTGGCAACTGTTGACCGGTGGGACCAATATTCCCCTGGAGCATCATTCCAATATCGCATTTCACGTAGGAACAGACATCTTCAGCATATCCCAGATCCTCCGCCTCCCTGATGTAATCCCGGGACCGCTGCCGCATGCCAGACTGAAGCGCGTTGATTTCGGGATAAACGGGCAGCATATCAAAGGCATTAATAAGTTCCGTGAGATTGCCCGGTACAAAGGTATAAACCACCTTTTTCCCCGTTTCCCGAACGTGGGATAGCTCCATAAAATGCTCCGCCAGCATTTGTTTCTGCTTGATCATACTGGATTCTTTCCGGATTTCTGTTGTCATTACTCTATTCCCACAGTTTTATGGTATCAGCGAAGGTTCCTGCCTGTTCCCGAATGACATGGAACTGCCCCAAATTTTCATGGTACTGAAAACTGAAATGCCGAATGTGGTGTCGATCCATTTCCTGCTCTAACTGGGGTCGATCCAGTAAGGCAGGATCACAAAAACTGGGGGCACAGAAAATAACCCCGTCCGCACCCAGAGATTTCACCCGCTGGGCGAAAAGGGCTCCTTTTGGTTTTCTCCCATCATAAACAGCCGACGAGAAAATACTGTGCTCCAAATAGGATTGGACCAGAGCACCCAGGGGATCATCTGTATTTTCCGGTATGTCATCCGTCAGCCAGTTCAGACCCAGTTGAAAATCATCGTCAATGATGTAGCAACCGGCATTTTCGATGGTTTGGATTAAACCCAGGGGGGGCTGCTCACAGAAAGAACCGGAAACTACAATTTTAATTTTATCTTCAGGTTCCCGCTTCACTTTTGCAGCCAGATCCAGAGCCCAGGTCACCAGGTCATTGTGTTCCTCCACCGCCAGTAAATTCCCCGCCCGCTGCAGGAGATAATAATCGACCGCCGGAATCAAATGGGGATTCTGTTGGCGAAATGAATTCAGTTGTTGAAGAAGCCGACGATTCCGATTGTAGAGAATAATGGATTGATGGATAGCCTCTGCTGAAATCTCCGACTGATTCAGGTTTTGCAGGTCCTGGATGAGCTGCTCCAGGACAGATCGGTAAAAACGGCCACCAATGTGAGGATCAAAATTCTGGGGCAAATCCAGGTAACGCACGAACTTATCGGGGAATTTAAGTTTGAACACACCGGATAGATTTCGAATCACGTCACAGATGGCAGGAAAAAGGAATCCATCGAAAGGCGCCAGATTGCCTTTCAAGGCCAGTTCAATCACGGTTCGGGGAAGGTGGCAGATATAGGATTGAAAATACGCATCCCCCTGGACCACGGGGATACGGTCTCCCGCACCAAAAATACCTACGGGGAGCATATTGGCGGCCTGGATTATTTCCCGGGGGATATAAATGGGTAAAAAGCCGATTACCCGTCGGGAGGGATCCTTCCCCTTCCACTTCCGGACGTATGTAAAGGTCAGGTCGTCATATAAATCGCGAACGTACTGGCTCAGGTCGGAATAGTCACGGAAGTTCATCGGAATTCCCATTGGCATTCCTCCAGATCCGCTCCAGCAGTTCCCTGAACATTTGAATTTCATCCGGTGACAGTACCTGCATCAGGTCTTCATCCGTCTGGGCCACCACTTCTTCAAACTGGTTCAGGAGTTTCCGGCCTTTATCGGTGAGCCATAATTTGATAACTCGCCGATCTGATGGAATGCGTTTACGCCGAACCATCCCATCTTTTTCAAGTCGGTCCGCTAACCCGGTAATGGCCGGCTTGTCCAAATAGACCCGTTTCCCAATCTCCGACAGGGAAAGTCCATCATCCTGAGCCAGGGTGCTTAAGATGATATGTTGGGAAGTGGTAATTCCGAAAGGGGCCAGGCGGGCATCCAGGGTCTTTTTCATGCTTCGGGCGGTTCGAACCACCAGAAACCCCGTGGTTTGATTAATGCGGGTCACGCTCTAAGTCACCCCCTGCTTTTTTAATAAAAGACCTGGCATAAATACCCCTTTTATTTTGCCGGGAAGAATATAGTTAACGTATTAACTATTTACAAGCGAATGATTTACATAATCAGAACAAAACCAACTATTTAAAACCAGAAAAATGTAGACTTAATAGCCCCAGAATTCGGGTACAAATAGTGACAGTACTGTCCAGATCTCCAACCGGCCCAACAGCATATCCAGAGATAATATCCATTTCGGCACCGTGGGGAAAAAGGCAAAATTATCAAAAGGACCCACTGCACCGATGCCGGGGCCTACATTCCCCAAGGTTGCCGCCACCGCACTGAAAGACGTTGCCCCGGAATAACCAAATGCCATTAACGCCAAACCGGATAAAATAAAAATGAAAATGTAGGCAACAATGAAAATTTGGACCTTCATCAACAATCCCTGGGCGATAATGCGACGGTTGGAAACAACGTGTTCCACAATCCGGTGGCGCAATATGCGGTGAAACGTTTGTCGAATATCCTTGAAAATGATCTCATACCGCCACACCTTCACAGACCCACTGGTGGACCCGGACATGCCGCCAATAAACATGAGGAGAATGAGTATTAAAACGCTGAAACTAGGCCATATCTTAAAATCAGCATTGGCAAAACCGGTGGTTGTTATAATAGATACCACCTGAAAGCTGGCTCTCCGGAGGGCTGTTGCCATTGTCATATCGTGCTGGTGAACCATGTAGAGATTTACGGTGACCAATCCAATGGCAATAAAGACAACACTGATAAAAATTTTGAAGGAAGTACTCTTCAGATACTGAAACTTCCCCTTCAAGGCGTTATAATGCAGAATAAAGCTGGTGGCTCCGGCGATCATAAAAATCATCACCACCACCTCCACATAGACACTGTTAAAATAGGCAATACTATCGTTCCGGGTAGAGAAACCACCACCGGCAATGGTGGAAAAAGCATGCGTTACCGCATCAAACCATCCCATGGCCGGCAGAAGTAGTAATGCTTCAACCAGGGTGAATAAAACGTACACCCGCCAGTAGGATTTTGCCACGGTGGTGATCCGGGGAGATAATTTTTCTTCCGTGACCGAAACAGGTGATTCGGAATCAAACAGTGCTTTTTTTCCCTGTAAGGAAGGAAAAATAGCAATTGCCAGGACTACAATCCCCATACCCCCAAGCCAGTGGGTCTCAGATCGCCAGAACAACAGACTCCTGGGAACGGCTTCAATATTTGTTAATACGGTAGAACCGGTGGCCGTAAATCCGGACAGGGTTTCAAAAAAAGCGTCTGTAAATGAAGTAAATACGTGGTCAAACAAAAATGGCAATGCTCCGAAAAAGGAAACACTCAGCCAGGTGACCGTCACCATGAGCATGGATTCCCGTAAATTCAGACTGGTGATGGAACCGGGTTGCAGGAATGATAACAGACTCAAGACACCCAGAAGTATGATCGGGATGAAAAAATGGTAATGGACATTTTCACCAAATACATAGGATAAACCGAGGGGAATGAGCATGGAAATAGCCAGGATTCCCAAAACCCTTCCAAGCGCCCTGATGACCACCTTCTGATTCACAATCGTTCCTGATTTCAGCCTTTAAAAAGTATAAATTTACACCTTTTTAAAAGGTCAGGGCAAAAATACAATTGATATATTACCTCCGGTCTAACCTCCGGGCTTTAAACTACTGACATAATCCCATTCACCCTTAAATTCGCGGTCATGAATTCTCTCCGGCAGTCCGTTCCATGGCCAAAGTAATTACCAGGGACAGGATCGCCCAAATCCGGCGCTACATCGATCGTCGGAATGCCTTTTACTCTTTTCTACAGAAGACCCTTCACCGCATTAAATCCTTCGATCAGCTGTTCGTTATTATTTTCGCCATGATAATTGGAATCATCACAGGATATCTGGCTGTCGGATTCCGTACTTTGATTGCCCTGTTTCGGGATTGGTTTTGGGGCCCCGGAGCCCTTGTGGAGGTGGTACGTCTGGCACCAACCCTGATTAAAATTGCCATCCCAACCGCGGGTATGGTGGCCGTGGCTCTGTTTGTATTCAAATTCGCCTGGGAAGCCAGGGGCCATGGTGTACCGGAAGTGATTGATGCGGTGGCGACGAAAAATGGATTCATTCGGATTCGGGTTGTTCTGGTAAAAGCCCTGGCTTCGGCCGTCTCAATTGCATCCGGGGCAGCGGTGGGGCGGGAAGGGCCAATCGTTCAGATCGGTTCCGCTTTCGGATCTTCTGTGGGACAGTTTTTCCAGGTGTCCACCCGTCGCATGAAAACATTCATTGGCTGTGGTGCGGCAGCCGGAATTGCCGCCACCTTTAACGCTCCCATCGCTGGTGCTCTGTTTGCCAGTGAAATCATTTTGGGCGATTTCAGCGTCACTGCCATCGGACCACTGATCATTTCTTCCGTGTTCGGTACCGTAATCTCCCGCAGTTTCTACGGAGATTATCCCGCCTTTATTCCCCCGCCTTACCACTTCCTTTCAGCCTCTGAAATACCTTTCTATATCATCCTGGGAATCTGCTGTGGACTGGTGGGACTTTTGTTCGTCCGCTCCCTGTATTTTTTTGAAGACGTATTTGACAACTGGAAAATACCAGTGGGTGTGAAAGCATTGGTAGGCGGGCTGGTCCTGGGAATAATGGCCCTGTTTATTCCCGAGGTGCTGGGGGTGGGGTATGAATCCATGTCCCGGGCCCTGACCGGCCAGATATCCATTCTATTGGCCATCCTTTTATTGTTTGGGAAAATATTCGCCACCAGTATTTCACTCAGTTCCGGTGCCTCAGGGGGTATTTTTGCCCCCTCCCTGTTCATGGGGGCTCTTCTGGGAGAGGCATTGGGCTTAATCTTTCACTCGCTTTACCCGGAAGTAACGGCATCCTACGGTGCCTATTCCCTGGTGGGAATGGCGGCCCTGGTGGCAGCCACCACCCAGGCCCCCATAACTGCTATTCTCATTATTTTTGAAATGACCTCCGAATATTCCGTAATCCTGCCGCTGATGATCTCCAGCATTATTGCAACGGTTATTACAACCCGCTTCCTGGATGGAAATATTTACACCATTAAATTGAAACGGCGGGGGATTGACATCCATGGTGGTACGGCCGTCAATATCCTGAATCAGTTGAGCGTGGAAAAAATAAAACAGCAAATGGTTGAAATCGTCCGGGAGGAGGCTCCCTTGAATGAATTGCTTGAAAGAATGTCCAAAAGCAATCAATCCATTTTTTATGCCTGTGATGAACAGAAGAATTTAACGGGAATCATTACCCAAGGATCGGTTCGACGATTCCTGAATCATCTGGAAGAAATACCCCCCGACACCAAAGTCAAGGATGTCTGTAATACCCATTTCATCTCCATTAATGATCATGTACCCATCCAGGAGGTATTACGGCTCATGCTGGATTCGGACACGTTGGCGATCCCCGTGCTGGATGATCAGGGTCAATTGACGGGGCAGGTCTTGAGAGAGGATATTTTAAGGGAGTACCAGGATTTGTTGATCCAATCCCAAACCGCCGGCTACCTGGCTTCATCCATTAAATACATTCACCAGTATTACCACGAAAAAACGGAAGTTATTCCGGGCTTTTTAATGGCGCGCGTGAATACCCCCAGCGAATTTGTACACCGCTCGATTCAATCCCTTAAAATCCGTTCCAAATACAATGTGGATGTTCTGTTAGTCCGGAAAAAACTGAATAATAAGTACCTGGATTTCATGCCCACACCGGATACAGTCATCGAACAGGGAGATCAGTTACTCATCTTCGGCAAAAAGGAGAACGTGGAGGATCTGTGTAAATTAATTTAAGGCGATTTTTTCCTTTGTATCAGACCGAAACAGCCATTTGGGAATAACGGTTTATTCACTATTATAATGAATAATCTGTAATTCGATATTTACAGGATTATTACTATTTCCAATATTAATATTATTTATAAAATTTATAAGTAAATAGGAATTATCATGAATATCATTAATTTTAGATATTTGTGGAATATAGTAATTCTTCTCCTCAAACGGGCAGCGATTTTATTAAGTAGCGGATTGTTTCCTTCCGGTTGATTTTCCCTGATTCGGTGTATTGAAATGATTTCAAATAGATAATCTCGCGGGGTTTTCCGTACCGGTCCAATCCCTGTCCCAATCGATAATCTCCCGGCAGATCAGCCTTTCCCTCTACGATTAATACAACCTTCTGACCCACTTGCTTATCGGGAAACCCCGCTATAAAGAAAGGTCGTGATTTCATTTCATTCGCCAGTTTCTGCTCCACTTCTTCAGGAATAATTTTTATTCCCCCGGAATTAATAACATGATCCGCCCGTCCTAACCAAAGAAAGGATTCCCTGGATAACAGTTCCACCAGATCTCGCGTTATTACAGGTTCAGGATTCAAATCCGGAGCCCGCACAATCAGACACCCCTCCTTTGTTTGCTCAAATGCTACACCTTCCAGGGCCTGGAAAGTGTCGGAGTATTCAGGCCCATTCAGATAGCGATAGGCCACATGACTGAGCGTTTCCGTCATCCCGTAAGTTTCAATCACCTGGACCGGCGTATTTCTTACCCGGTTTTTCAACTCAACCGTGACCGGTGCCCCTCCAACCAGCAATGTTCGGATTAATCGGAACGCTTTATGATTCAAACTTTTCTCCAACTGCAGAGGTACCATTGCTGCTAGATCCAGAGGTCGGTCCAAACCCTCCAAGGGCCGGGAAGTCGGTTCTACAGCCACCAGAGTCAGGTTCAGGGTTAGGACCCTCACAAGCATCATTTTTCCTGCAACGTAATCCACAGGAAGGCAGAGCAAGGCCGTCGATCCTGTTTTCAGGCCGAGCCACCGGCCGGTGAGCTTCGCAGAGTGCTCCATTCGCGATTTAGCTACCTTAATGTCCCGGGGTTGCCCGGTAGTCCCTGACGTCCGCAGGGTGATATCATTGGTGGAATCTTTCCATTGATTTACAAACGCATAGATTTCCCGTTCCCAGGTTGGGAGCGTCTCTGCAATGGCATTGCGGCGACTCCGGGAAACCAGTTCTTCGGCAGTAAGAACCACAACGCGGGGATTTGACTCAACTGGTCGGATCATAATCCCAGACCGGAAAGGTTCCAGCTTCCATCCTTATTAAACCACAATTCACCTTGTTTCATCTGAAGCGGTGAAGGGAAATTATTCGAATACAGCTGCCCTGTCCCCAGACCCTGAAAACTGGATATTTCCTTCGTAGCCGTCCACTGGGCAATGGCATTTAAACCAAGGTTGGACTCCAAGGCAGAAGTGACCCACCAACCGATTCCCCGTTCTTCCGCTTTTGCAATCCAGCCATCACAACGTTTAAAACCACCCAACAGGGTGGGTTTAAGCACTAGGTATTGGGGATGGACCTGGTCCAACAACAATATTTGTTGTTCCTCTTCGTGGCAGGCAATTAGCTCTTCATCCAGGGCAATTGGAATAGGACTATCCCGGCAGATTTCCGCCAGAAAATCCCAGTCTCCCGGGGGAATCGGTTGCTCAATAGAATGGAGCCCAAGCTGGCCCAACTGGTCTAAATATTTCCAGACGCCCGATCGGGAAAACGCTCCATTGGCATCCACCCGCAATTCCAGTTCATCGGGACCGAAACGGGTTCGAATTCGTTTCAACAGGGCTAATTCCAGATTGAAATCCAAAGCTCCGATTTTAAGTTTAAGGCAGCGCCACCCTTCCTCCAGTTTTTCTTCGATCTGACCTAACATAACCTGGTACGAATCCATCCAGATGAGACCATTAATCGACAGGGGTAAGATCTGCCTCGTGAAGGGTGAAGGGTACAATAGACGTTGCCCCCCTTTCCTTAAGTCCTGAACCGCCATTTCGAGGGCAAAGGCTAGGGAAGGAAAATCTTTCAAGCCGGAACCCGGGGAAATAAAATGTCCAGGATCCGATTCCAGCTTGCGGAAATGTAGGGCCAAGCCCTGAAGATCATCCCTGCTCAAACCCGGAAGAGGTGCACATTCACCGATTCCCACAATGCCATCCTCTTCCAGTAGAAGAAACCATACTTTTCGCTCCATCATGGTCCCCCGGGAGGTTCGAACTGCATTATTGAAACGAAGGGAATAGGCCTGTATTCTAAGGCGCATTATTACAGATTAATTCCGATACTGAATAAAACTGAAAAAAGAAAAGTGAAGACAGCCTGTTTTTTCAGAAATTTATCCAGATCCTCCGGTCGTTTCGTCTTCAGGACACCCGTATTGATTTTCATTAGAAGTGGAATCAGAAGGATAAAAAGGTAGCGAAGAGGCATGAATCCACCGTCGCTCTGTACTAAAAAAACCAGGCTGAACACAACGGCGGTTGTATTTAGGAATAAATGGTATTTCCTGGCCTGATCCAGTCCGATCCGAACGACCAGCGTGTGTTTCCCTGCCAGCGAATCGGATTCAGAATCACGCATATTGTTGATATTCAGTACAGCGGTGGTAAAGAGTCCGATAGCAGAGGCGGGAAGCACCAAAAGCCAGGATAAGGTGTGGGTGTGCAGAAAATACGTCCCCATGACCCCGACCCAGCCAAAGAAGAAGAAAACGGCTGCATCTCCCAATCCGGCATAACCGTACGGTTTTTTCCCCATCGTATAGGTGACGGCTGCCCCCATGGCCAGCAAACCCAGGATTGCCATTACACCGGAAGCGCTCCAGTTATAAGAACCGATGCTTTCCAGGATCAGCCAAACTCCAAAGACAGAGGTTAACAGGGCTACGACCCACAATCCCCGTACCATTTGCCTGGAGGTAAGCAGTCCCGCCTGGAGGGTTCGTGCCGGACCAACGCGGCTATCGTCATCAACACCATGGATATAGTCGCCGTAATCGTTGGCCAGATTTGACAGAATCTGTAAAAAGAGGGTGGTGATTAAAGCAAGGACAAAAACGGCTCCCCGAAATTGGTGATCGGCATAAGCAAGACCACTGCCGGTAATGATGCTGGCAAAAGCCAGGGGCAAAGTCCGGAGGCGAATGGAGTGAATCCAGGCTGAAAAGTTCATAGCAGACAAAGCATCACAACGATCGGTTGAAGGGTGGATCGGAGGATTCTGACCAGCTTAGGGAAATTTCGGAAATTTGGAGAAGTCGGGCTCCCGTTTTTCCAGAAAGGCCTGTTTCCCTTCCTTGGCTTCATCCGTCATATAGTACAACAGCGTAGCATTCCCCGCCAGTTCCTGAATCCCAGCCTGACCATCCAGTTCCGCATTAAAGGCACTTTTCAACATTCTCAGGGCCAAAGGAGACCGTTTCATGATTTTCCGGCACCACACCACCGTTGTTTCTTCCAGTTTTTCCAGGGGGACTACCTTATTCACCAGTCCCATGGCCACTGCTTCCCTGGCATCGTACTGATCGCAAAGGTACCAGATTTCCCGTGCTTTTTTCTGTCCGACTATCCGCGCCAGATAAGAAGCGCCGAACCCGCCATCGAAGGAACCCACTTTGGGACCGGTCTGACCAAACCGGGCATTTTCGGCAGCAATCGTCAAATCGCAGACGACATGGAGCACGTGCCCGCCGCCAATGGCCCATCCGGCGACCATGGCGATGACCGGTTTTGGAATGGAGCGAATCTGCTTTTGGAGATCCAGCACATTCAGCCGGGGGACCTGGTCCGTTCCCACATATCCTCCGTGGCCCCTGACAGACTGATCCCCCCCGCTGCAAAAGGCACGCCCCCCTTCTCCGGTAATGACCACCACCTGAATCTTCTCATCGTCCCGGCAATGATCCATGGCCGTCATCATTTCCTGAACCGTCAAGGGCGTAAAGGCATTGTGAACCTCCGGACGGTTGATACTGATCTTGGCAATGCCTTCAAAATAATCGAATTTTATTTCCTGAAATGACCGGATTGGTTTCCATTCGTATTTCCATTTCATGACAGTTCCTCCAATTGATTAAACCTTGTTGATTTAAGTAAACAATGCTTTATAGAACCGACAGTTGATTTCCATATCGGTTGAGATTTCAAGCAATTTGGGACGGTCCGCCGGTGAAAGAAATTCAGGTAAAACAGATTCCAGCGATATCTTCGTCTTCACCTGTTGGTACTCCAACCCAAATTCCATCGCTGTCAGTTGGCCGGTTCGAGTATGGGGGGTGGTAAACAGTTCTTCAATGCCCTCCTGGTCCCCCGGCCCGGGAATCATTTTAAAAATACCACCACCACTGTTATTGAACAGAACAATCCGGAGATTGGCCGGAAGGTTTTTCTGAATCCATAATCCATTCCGGTCGTAAAAAAAAGCCAGATCGCCAATCAATAAGATTTGCAACGCATCTTTATTAGCCAATGTATGCCCCACTGCCGTGCTCAGGGTCCCATCGATTCCCGATGTTCCCCGGTTAGACCAGATTTCCCCAACGGTTGTTTTCACTCCCAGGATATTCACCACCCGGACCGGCATACTGTTTCCCAAATGCAAAGCAGTCCCAGAAGGAATCTGGTCCAAAATGACCTTGGCGGCCAGAAATTCATTCCATTCCTGGAAAGTGTTGAGATGGGATTGCAGAGCCCTAATCCGGCTTTCCGACCATTCGGAGAACTTTTTCACATACTCTGGATTAATTGCATTCGACCGTTTAGCGTTCAGCCACCGGTTTAAAAATGAAATGGGGTCCACATCCACAATCTGCGTGAGAGCTTGAAACACATCTCCTGGTGCAGAATCGCCAATGTGCCAGTGATCCTGAGGCGGGAACTTTCGAAAATATAATTTCAGAGGTTTTGAAATTAAAGAATGGCCGAGAGTGATCAGGAGTTGGGGCTTGAAGTCTTCCTGAAGATCACTGAACACCAAATCGGCACTTTGAATGCATCTTTTTACCGAGTGACAGTTGCTGACCACATCAGCCACCACTGGAATTTTCAGGTTCTGAACCACTTGAGACAGGTGGGTGTTCAATTCAGGATTCAGGCGTTGCTGGCCCACAACGACGAGAATATTTTCAAAAGATTGCAGTTTATTTTCCAGATCCTGCCACTGGGCTTCCGTAAGCAACTTTTTCCCGGAACAGGAGTGGATAATTTGAACGCGGGAATTAAACTCAATTTTTTCATTTTTTAGCGGATAAAACGGTTCCCGAATCGGTAGATTTACGTGAACCGGACCCCAGGGTGAGGACAAAGCCAAATTCACTGCCTCATTCGCCCGTCTCTGAGCATGCCAACGAGCATCAGTGTGAGTTGTATCAACGGGAAAATTAAAGGACTGTTTCACGAAGGAACCATAAATCCCCGGTTGACGGATGGTTTGTCCATCCCATTGATCAATCCATTCGGGAGGCCGATCGGCGGTAAGAAGAATCAGGGGAACCTGCTGGTACCAGGCTTCGATGACGGCCGGTAAATAATTGGCAGCAGCCGTTCCGGAAGTGGAAACCAGGACCACCGGCGTCTGTGTTTCCTGGGCAAGTCCCAGAGCCAAATAGGCGGCCGAGCGTTCATCCACTGCTGAAATGGTTTGAATACCAGGATGGCGTCCAAATCCAATTAACAGAGGAGCACAGCGGGATCCGGGAGAAACAACGGCCCATTTTACCCCTTTCCGGGCGCAGATTTCCACCAGATCAAAAAGGGATTGGAGTCGAATTCTATTTCCCATTCATCACCTTAAGCAAGGTTTGGCATTTCAAGGCCGTCTCTTCCCACTCCCGCTCTGGGACGGATTCATGTGTAATGCCCGCCCCCGCGTAGAGGACGCCCCTGGTCCGGAGAATCTGCATGCAGCGAAGATTGACATACAGGCGTGTTACCTGTTCAAGGTTCACAGGTCCCAGAAAGCCGCTGTAGAATTCCCGTTTCAAATGTTCGTTTGAAATAATAAACCGGAGGGCGGGGTATTTGGGCATACCACATACGGCGGAAGTGGGATGCAATAAGTGCAGCATTACCGTACCTAATTCGGGGAATTGAGTGGCTTTCATATCCACCGTGAACTCTGTTTTCAGATGGATCATGTCCCCGGCACGGACCGTCCGGGGCCCCGTCTCTTCAAATTCGCGTAACCGGATCGTTTTGAACTGGTCAATGATGTAGCGACTCACCAGAGCCTGTTCCTCAATCTCCTTCTGATTCCAGGTGGCCTCAGCCAGGGGTGCTTCAAGGGGGTACGGCTGGGTGCCTGCCAGGGATACGGTTCGGAACCGTTGATCCCGGTCCACTTCCACCATTAACTCCGGACTGGCTCCCATCCAGGTGCCGCGACCAGGAATCGAAACCAGATTGACAAAGGCCTCCGTATAGGTTTCTTCCAGACGAAAAAATTGATCCATGACATCAAATCCGTCCCACAGGGGATAATCCAGGGTCCGCGCTGCCACTACTTTCTCAAACTCCCCGGCACGAATCGCTTCCAACCCATCCGAGACCACCTGAATGAAATGGTCCTTTTTTCCTGAAATCTCCGTATCCGGTCGTACATTTAAATGGTAAGGACTGGCACCAAATGGATTCTGATCCACCAGGTCCCAGAATACTCCGGGCACCTCCGCTGTTTCCATCAATTGCTCGGCTTGTGCGCTCCTGGTGAAATACAGTTGTGCTTTTAAAAACAGGCTCTCGTTTCCCTCCGGATTCAGGAAAGGACTTACAGCAAAACCGGCCGGTGCCTTTTGAAGATCCAACCTGGCATGGGAAATTGTTTTTGAGAAATCAGCGAGAAAATGGATTGTTTTTCGACGGGGAAAGCGCCACACGGCGACACTGGCCTGGCAGTGAATCGCCGCTTTCCACAAAACCCAGACCGCGTGACGGGTTTCCAGGGCAAAAAGGCTTTTACGCTCTTCAATCACCGATTTCATTTCTTCTTGATTACCAGCGTCAACCGGGCAATGCAGATCAATTCCTGATTCTCTCCCGTAATTTTAATTTCCCACACCTGGGTTCGACTACCGATGTATACGGCCTGGGCTTTCCCGTAGACCCATCCCTCCCGGGCACTTTGAACATGGTTGGCATTAATTTCGACCCCCACCACCGAGACCTGTTCCCGGTTCACTCTCAACCCGGCCCCGATGCTGCCAATCGTTTCAGCGAAACTCACAGAAGCACCGCCGTGCAATAGACCATCCGGTTGGCGGGTATGTTCATTCACAGGCATTCGACCGCAGACGAAGTCTTCACCCACATCGGTGACTTCAATCCCCAGATGATCAATCATGGTATTTTCACAGGTTGCATTAATCTGTTTTAATAAATCTTGTTTATCCATTTGGTTACTCCGGTTTATTACCAATGTACAGGGTACAGATTCCCAAGGTTAAAGGAATAGCTTGGCAGTGGATCAGTCCCGCCGTTCCCATTAAATCCAGAAACTGACTGCGGGTGGGGAAATTCATAATCGAATCGGCCAGGTACTCATACGCAGAGGGATTACGGGTAAACAACCAGGCGAACCGGGGTAAGAGGCCATTAAGGTAAAAGCTGTAAATGTGACGCCAAAATCCTGGTTCCGGCGTAGTCAGCTCCAGAACGATGACCTGGCCTCCCGGAATAACGACCCGGCTCATTTCTTTCAACGCCAGGAGGCGATCGGGAATATTACGAATTCCAAAGGCAATGGCACTTACATCGAAATACTGATCCTCGAACTGTAGGGCGGTTCCGTCCCCTTCTTCCAACCGAATTCGATCTTTCAGGCCGGCGTTTTCTACTTTTTCCACCCCCCGCTGGATCATGGCCGGTACGAAATCAATCCCGTGTATGCTTACCTCCGGATACATTCGGGCACAATCCAGGGCTAAATCGCCCGTCCCGGTGGCCACATCCAGAAACCGATAAGTCCGGAAAAAATGCATTGCAGCTACAGCGCGTTTCCGCCAGTACACATCCCGTCGTAAAGATAACAGGCGATTCAGGAAATCATATTTCCCGGTAACGGAGGAAAAAATCTCCTGGACGATCTTAACCCGCTGAGCTGAATCCATCTCACGTACGGAGGGATACTCTTTCACGGTGCCAACCCTCGTTTGAAAACGGACATTAATCCCTCCACCCATTCCTGAACAATCATCTGGTCTGAAGAAGTATGGTAGTGGTAAAGAAACTGGTTCAAGCCGCTGTCAATCAGAAAAACCGCCTGTTCCAGTTTCAGGTCGGGATTGACTTCTCCCCGCTCGATTCCCTCCTGAATAATTTCGGAGAGATAATCTGCTGAGAGTTGACGAATACGGTTCAGAATCTCCCTGCTTCGGGGAGCATCACTGGTGTAAAGAAGGTGAAAGTAGATCTGGGCCAACCGGGGATGGTCATTAATGAATTCCACTCCGGCGTACATGATTTTTTCCAGCCGCTGGAAAAAGGGGTCCTGACTGGTCTGATCCCGCACCGATCTCAAATAGGACTTCACCTGCTTCAGGGCCAGATCGTAGACATACAGAAACAGACTACTTTTCGTCTGAAAGTAGTTAAACAGGGAGCCTTTAGAAATTCCCGCCGACTCCACCACTTTATTCATGGAGGCACCTTCATACCCCTTTTCCGAGAATTCTACAATGGAGGCTTCCAGAATCCGCTTTCTTTTTTCATCGGTAAGGCGGCGGAATTTGGTGGTTGAATTTTCGCTCATGTAAACAGTTTCCTTAAATGACCAGGTGGTCAATTTAAGGATGTTTTATCTGTCTGGGGATTATTTTCTTTATATTAAACCAGAGGGAAGAATTCGATTATATGAACGATTCAGAGCCGGATGTCAGAGAGAATCAACTTTGGTTGAATCCGGCTCCGACGGAGGGGGAACTTCTCCCCAGTAATTCGGTCTGGTCTGTAATTGGTAAATAATACTCTGATCGGTCTGGTACACTTCATTTTCCCCTTCAACCCGGACGTTGTTTACAGACCAGTCAGCCGTAGAACGCCCCAGAACAATATCTGTTAACACGTTCCCCTCAGCATCCATGAGGCGTAACCGGGTACCCAGAGAATCGCTTACATTGAATTTGTCCCATTTTTCCTTATTTCTGGAGACCAGGGAGGTTCTTTTAGTTTTCATAACACGATTGAAAAAATTATCCATGATGGTCGTTTTTACCTGCAGGGAATCGTGACCCTCAATTTGCCAGGCACTTCCATCGAAAGTCAGTTTCAGCGTATCCCCCTGCTTGGACACTTCAATCCCGTAAATATCTTCCTTTGCCACATTAAAGAGGTCCTTTTTGGTGATCGTATGTTTCTTTTGGTTCATTTGATTCACAAGAACCAGAACCACCAGGATTCCAAGAGCTGTCAACAGCCATTTTAATTGTTTAGTCATAAAGCTCCTCCAGCCATTTGGCGCGGCGTTTCTGCTGCCGCATCCGAACGAATCCAAAGATCACGATTAAGAGGGAGGGTAAAACAATATTGATCCATTTCCAGGTTTGTTTCTCCCGATCCGATATCTCCGCCAGGGGACGGCTCGTAATTTCCCGGGATCGGAGGGCAATCAATTCACGATCGCCGAGGAGATAATCCGCAGCATTCATGACGAAGACATGATTCTCTGGCGACATTCCACCTCCTTCATCCAGCAGGAATTGTGAATCGGCCACAAAAATAATCTGACTGACCACCCCCGTTTCCGGCTGGGTGAGTTCCACCCGTGCGGCCACCAATTTCCTTTTCTGGTTCAACCGCCGTAAAACCGGGTTCATTTTCGGATCCGGGCTCATATTGAAATATCCTTTCATGACACCGGAATGATCAGACGTGTACATCAGGGGAACAAAATGAATCAAGGTATCCTGGGTGGTGGTATCCGCCTGAATTTCACTGGGAAACAAAAGCTGTATCTCCTCCAGGCCCGAAACCAGGGGTTCCTCCTGGTTAAAGGTCCGAATGATGGGAATCAATGGATACTCCATGGGCACATTCATACGGATAAAGCCCATATTCTGCATGACATTCACACGACCGCAAATCCGGTCCAGCACCAGATTCTCCTCAACGGTAAACCCCCATGTTTTCAACAAATCAAAAATATCCGATTGGATCAAATGGGCTTCCTGGTTTTGAAGATCGGTGGCTACCCGGTTCTGAGTCAGGAAAAGATTGCCCCCTCGTTGGAGGAATGCGATCAGGTGATCCCTTTCTTCCGCCTGGAGGGAGTCCGTAATCCCGCTCATAAACAATACCTGAATGCTTTCGGGGATGTCATTCGATAAATCCACTGGAAGGACACGATACCGCTGGGAGAGGAGGGTCATGACATCCCGCTGTGCTTCCAGGCTGTTATTCCGATTTACCAGACCAATCTGGGGCCTGTTTTTCTCCACCAATTTTTTAATTCCAGTGGTAATCTCGTATTCCAGTCCAGTGGTGGTTTGAATTACAGGAATTACCTCTTTTTTATCTTCATAGAGCATGACCATGCCCATGAAAATACGCTTTACCTCCAGTTTATCGTTTTCAACCACCTGGAGCTGAACGGGTGTGATCCCTGCTTTCTGAGCTTCCGCTTCCAAATCTTCATCCGATTCAGGGGTATAAAATTCAAACCGGATATTTCCATGGGAATAGGCGGCATATTCCTCCAGAATATCCTGAAGATAGCGGCGATTGTTACCATATTCGCCTGGCAGATTATCGGAGAAGTAGACTTTCATGGTCAGCAGATCGTCGATCTGTTTCACCACCGTCCGACTGGATTCAGACAGGGAGTACATTTTATTGTCGGTCAGGTCCCAGCGGAAAAACCAGTTCCGGGAAATCAGGTTTACCAGGATTAAAACAAGCAGTAAAAGGCCCACCGGCAGGAAAAAGGAACGTTTCAGGTCGAACTTCATCTCCCTACCTCCATTTCCGGATTTCTATGGTTTGAACCGTCAGGTACAGGAAAAATCCAACCATGGACAGGAAGTAAACCAGGTTCCTGGAATCCACCACCCCCCGTGAAATATTGGACAGGTGGTAATCCACGGCCAGGTACTGGACGATTCCTGCCAGGCCGCTGGGAACAAACAATAGCAATTTATCCATGAGAAAAAAGACCAGGACGATAAATACGCCGATTATAAAGGCCACAACCTGGTTTTCGGTAACACTGCTGGCGTAGGTGCCAATGGCCGCATATACCGCCCCCATAAACGCCAGACCGAGGTACCCCGTAAAGACAGCACCGTAATCCACATTAGTTCCAACCACTAACAGCGTCAATAAATGAATAACGGTGGCCGCCAGCCCCAAGAGAATCAGGACGAAAACGGCCAGGAATTTTCCAAGGACAAATTCGTGTGTTTTCAGTGGCAGCGTGGATATGGTTTCAATGGTGCCGAGATTCCGTTCCCGGGCAATGAGCCCCATCGCCACTGCCGGCACGAAAAACAGGTACACCAGGGGAACAATATTAAACAAGGCCCGCAAGTCCGATTGACCATATAGAAAAAAGGTGTTGGTGAAAAAATAGCCGTTTGCAATAGCAAAAATCACCAGGAAAATATAGGCCATGGGGCTATTGAAATAGGCCTTTAGTTCCTTTTTGAAAATAATGAATGAATTACGCATGGGCCCCTCCATTCCCCGTCGTCAGAGTACGGAAAATGTCCTCCAAATTGGTCGTCTTGGGCATCATCTTCAAGATGACCCACTTTTGGTCCACGGCGTAGCGGAATAATGCTTCGCGGGGGTCCTGATCCCGGCTGTACTCACATTGAATTTCCCAGATACCCTCCTTCTGTTCCGATTTCAAGAGTGTAATACCGGAAACAACCGTTGGCATTTGTTCAATGGATTTTTCGGTAGCATCCTTCACATCCAGGTTTAAAAGGACATTTCCCATGAAATTGCTCATGAGTTCGTCGCTGGTTCCATTGGCGACGATTTCACCCTCATGGATAATCATGATCCGATCTACCGTCGCCTGGATTTCCTGGAGAATATGGCTGGACATGAGTACCAGTTTCTCCCGACCTAATTCTTTTATGAGGCCACGAATTTCCACAATCTGGTTCGGGTCCAGCCCTGTCACCGGTTCGTCCAGAATCAGGATGGAAGGATCGTGAATCATGGCGGAAGCCAGGCCGATTCGCTGGCGGTATCCTTTGGAACAATTACCAATAACCCGGTGAACCACTCCTTTCAAACCGCATTGATCCACGACTCTGGAAAGGGCGGTGCGAAAGTCTTTCCCCGTTATGCCCCGGATGTTGGCAATAAATTCCAAATAATCAAAAACCCGCATCTCAGAGTAGAGGGGATTTAATTCAGGCAGGTATCCAATTTGCTTCTGAATTTCCAGGGTATGTTCCTGAATATTCAAATCGTTTACTTCCACCGTACCAGCGGTGGGAACCAGGTAGCCGGTAATCATTTTCAGCGTCGTGGTTTTCCCCGCACCGTTGGCCCCCAGAAATCCAACAATTTCACCATCCTGGATTTCGAAATTTATCGATTTAACCGCCTTGACTGTCCCGTAATCCTTCGACAAGTCCGTCACTCTAATCACTTTCCAGTACCTCCTTGCAAAAAATCACCACAAATTGGAATGTGTTTAAACCGCAAAAGGGTCAGATTGTTCCACGGAATTTAAAGCACTCGAATCAAGGGATTCAATTTTCTGTTCTAACCTGGAAGCAGATATAGAATACCAGTGAGTTATCAGTATAATAATTGATAATTTTACAATCCAGAAGTACATTGTTCCGACTATCTATAACAATTTGGAGGGTAGATATGAACGCAAATAAAGCAACATTCATCGGTGTGATAGCGGTGGCCTTGATCGCTTTTCCGCTAAACGCCCAGGAGCACCCATCCGAACACCCGTCTGAACACCCTGCTGCCAAACAAGCTTCCCAGTCCACAGAAGTCTCCACTATTCCAATTACTAAGGACAACCTGGCGGAAGCAATCGCCGCTTACGTGGAAGAACAATCCGGTGAAGATATGAAATTCAACGTCAAAGACGAAGAAACCGGAAAAGAATTGAAGTTAGAACTGGTCAAAGTGCACAGGGATCGCCTTGCCTCCGTCGGGGACGACACCTATTTCGCCTGCGCCGACTTCAAGGCCGACGATGGTGAAACTTATGATCTGGATGTTTTTATGAAAGGGAAATCTGCCGAAAAGCTGGTGTTTGATAAATTCATGGTCCATAAAGAAAATAATATGGAACGCTATACCTGGGTCAAGGAGGACGGCACCTGGAAGCAGAAACCGGTTAAGGAAGTTCCGCCGGAAGAATAAATCCTGATTTTCAGGGGAGCCTTTTAAAGGAAAACTGTGTCCCTACCCCTGAAACACGATCGTTTATTTTCACGTAAGGATATACAAGGAAATTAGCCTGGTCACCGGGCTTGCCGCCAGGAAGGGGAATATCCCGGCCCACCGTAAAACTGACCCGCCGGTTATCCAACCGCCCAAAATAATAGTCCGTGAGCCGGGGGTGCTTGTCAGCTTCTGAAATGTCCACTGGTATCCAGGTCCCGGAATCATAGTATTCGGTCCAGCAGTGATACCCTGAAATGAGCTCTTCATTCCCGGAGGGGATTGAAAATCCAATATGAAACCGGGCCGGAATTTCCTCTGATCTCACCAGTGCATTAAAAAAACTGTGATAATCTGTGCAATTCCCTTTTCCGATATCGCAGGCATACTGAGCATCTCCCTGCCCCCAGCCTATCCCCGATTTGTCGTACTCCATGTGCTCCAGAATATAATTATAGACCCGTTTCCCCTTCTTATTATTCAGTTGAAATAAAGAGTCCGCAATATTCCGGAAGGTTTCATTCAAGGGGACTTTCTCATAAGCACGCACAAATAGAGACCTGGTGCGTTCATCCAACGGTTGAGCATAGGAGCGGGCTTCATATCGGTGGATCTGGAATTTTACAGTCAGGGTCTCCGGTTTTAGGGTTTGAAACGGGGGAAAATGAAGAATCGAATTCCCGTAAAGGGAATCGGTTTCAACCACATATCTCTGACCGGTTTGTATCTGAGTTTTCTCAACCGTTTGAAAAGGACCCGAGGAGGGTAGTGGAATCCAGGCTTCAATTTTATTTGCGACGGGGAAAAATACCTGGTAGGTGAATTCAAACCTGAAACCAGTGGTGGCGTTTTCCTGCCCAAAACAACCAAACAGGGTCATCGCCACCAGGACAAAGGTCTTTCTCATATATGACTGGAATAACATTAGATACGAAAGAATTAAGCCGCAAAGTTAAAAACCAGAATCTCAGAAATACAGTCTTAAAGAAGACAAAAAATATCAGCGGGGACGGATTGGAACAGGTATCGGTACTGGTACCGGTCTAGGGAATAAACGACCTAACAATTTCCGGATCCAGTCCATCAGGCTATCCCTATTGGATTTGATTTTCCGATCCGAAGGATCAATTTCGGTAGAATCCGGTTGACTGGAATTCGGAGTACCGGAATGGCGCAACCATCCATCAGCTTCTTCTCCCATTCCAGCAAATACTGGTCAACCCGATAGTCCCGGGTCAAAGTTTGTTGTTTTTTCTGTAATTCCTTCATTGCAGTGATCCTTTCACCACTACCGGCACAAAAAACATACCATTCTCTTTTCTCCATCGTTTCTGGCGGTGGATTGTCAATCAGTCAGATATTTCAATCGAATGAGGGCTGGAATCCTGAATTGTTGTCAGTCTGCCAGAAGTGTAACGTATACACGACGATGAGAACGGGGGCCGTCGAATTCGCACAACATCAGGCTCTGCCAGGTTCCCAGTAACAGGCGACCATTGGTAAAAGGAATCGTTTCGCTGGGTCCCACCAAAGCGGCCTTCACATGGGCATCACCATTCCCGTCAATCCGGTCATGAAGAAAAATACCGCGCGGTGCCAATTTCCTTAATACGCCCAGAACATCCTCCACCAGATTGGGATCGGCATTTTCATTCACCACGATCCCGGATGTGGCGTGAGGTACGTAAATATTACAGAGCCCATCTGAAATCCCCGAGGAATGAATAACCTCCTGGATCTCTTGCGTGATATCGATTAAATCCTCCCGCTTCCGGGTAGAGAAGACCAGTTCTTTTCTCAACATCTTATTCCCCAATAATTTTTACCAACACCCGTTTTTTACGTTTGCCGTCAAACTCTCCATAGAAAATTTGCTCCCAGGGTCCAAAATGCAAATCTCCATCCGTGACGGCGACTACCACTTCCCGGCCCATAATCTGGCGCTTATGGTGGGCATCACCATTATCTTCTCCCGTCCGATTATGGTGGTATCGTTCAGGACCAGGATCAAATGGCGCCAGT
Source organism: uncultured bacterium (assembly GCA_964539305.1). Lineage (GTDB taxonomy): Bacteria > Fidelibacterota > Marinisomatia > Marinisomatales > TCS55 > CAZNUM01. Next base: position 32,637 of record CAZIIM010000020.1, read on the forward strand.
TCTTCCAACCAGCGGCGGTAATCCCGGTGCAGGCCCGGTTCATCATCATTAATAAAAACGGAAGCTGTAATATGCATGGCATTGACAAGGCAGAGACCCTCCTTGATCCCACTTTCTTTCAAGGCCGAAATTACTTGTGGTGTAATATTTACAAAGCCCATTCGTTCCGGGATCTGAAACCATAGTTCTTTATGGAATGACTTCATATTTGCCCCTTCTTCTTTTTTATCATTAACCAAATTCGACCCTTCCAGCCTGGCCGAAAATCACCGCGGGAATTTTTCTCTCAATAACTTAATATGATCCGGAGTGGATCCACAACAGGCACCCAACACGGAAGCTCCTTTTTCGACCATGGCCGAGGAAAAAGTAAGAAACCTGCGCTTACTAATAACCCTGTGGATGGTCCCGTCCGGCTCTGGCTGGTCCAGCCCCAGATTGGGATACACACCCCAAGATGATTTCCAAAGGTCTACCAATAAAGGAACCGCCTTTTCGGTTGTCTGGACCGTATTGCAGTTTAACAATAGGCAGGCTACCCCGGTTGCCTTTGCCTGCTCAAGAATGGGACCCAGGTCTGAACCCTCCAATAAATGACTTTCATCCTTCAATATTAGACTCAGCCACCGCATCATTTTGTTGCCCTGACTCATTTCCAAGGCAATATCGATTTCCTCTGGGTGTCCCATGGTTTCAAACAGGAGTAAATCGACTCCTGCTGTTTCAAACCATTCCACGGTCTGACCATAGACATCTTCAGCAGCTGTCCGGCCGGGGAAACGTTCCGGCAGGTAGCAATCCTCAAGCGCTGTTAAAGATCCTGCAACCGGAAGGCTGTTCCGTGCTGCCTTATGGGCCAGGTCCACCGCCGCCAATAAGGATTCCCGGGCCCGTTCCCGTGATCGGCGCGGAGCGTAACCCACCTTGCGGTAGGTCCAAGCAGTCGTCCGGAAAGTGTTGGTCGTAATGACATCTGCTCCCGCATTAACATACTCCTGATGGATGGACAACACAATTTCCGGATGGGTCAGATTGGCCTCTGCCGACCAGAGCGGCAGAGGCAGCTTCACACCACGGCGCTGCAGTTCAGTTCCCATGGCGCCATCCAGCAAAGTGGGGGATTTCAATCTGGATAGTTTATACTGGTTTTCTCTCGTCATGATTTATGTAAATCCCGATTGCGGTAATATTATCCTTACCACCCCGTTTCAAGGCCAGATCCACCAGATGATTCACCAGGCGTTCCGGTTCGGAATGTGCTGTTTCCACCTCCTGCCGAATCTCCGAGAATGTCACTGCATTGAAAAGACCATCTGTGCACAGGAAAAAAGCAGCGTAAGGATCAGTAAGATGACGAACCTGGGGCGAAAAGCTTCCACTGCCCAGACAACTACTGAGGACGTGCCAAAAAGGATGAGCTATCGCTTCCTCCATTGGCAAAATACCTTTCTGAACCGCTTCCATGGCCAGCGTTTGATCGGTGGATAACTGCTCACACCGTTTTGATGGATCGAGACCGTAAAGGCGACTGTCTCCTGAATGGATCATCCAGCTGCTGTCACTTCCTTCCAGATAGATCCCTGAGAGGGTGGTTCCCAGCCCGGTATATTCAGGATTAGCCTTGCCGAAAGCCTCCAGTTCCCGGTTGACCTGATCCAGCACCACCATCACGGCTTCGGCGGACCACTCCTCGTCCAGACAGCAGAGCCACTCCGCTGCCCATTGAATCGCCAGACTGCTGGCCACGTCACCCCCAGGATGGCCTCCCAGACCATCGGCTACAAAATACAGACCCAGTTCGGAACAAAGGAGAAAATTGTCTTCATTTCTCTGCCGAATGTATCCTCGTTCGGTCCGACCATAGGATTTAATTATCATGGGTTAAAATCCGTTTGAAGTATAGCTTCATTTTAGCCAGGTGTATAATCGGATTAATAAATAGAGAATCAGGTTTATCAGGACAAGGGTGGTTACGGGAAAATAAAAACGGAAATTGCCCTTCTCCCACCTTAAATCCCCGGGAAGATGTCCCAGCCAGCCCAGTTTTCCACCAAAGAAATAGAGGACAAGTCCCAGAAATACCAGGCCTGAGCCCAGTCCAATCAACCAACGGCTCACTTCTCTCATGATTTGAAATTACAATGTTCTGGTCTGACTGCCAGCAGTGGAAATGGCACGATTTTATGTGATTACAAAATGGAAGGTAGTCATACCGGTCACCGTAAGTTCATCCGTTCTGACCGGCTGGATAAGAATGGTCAGTCTAGTATTCCCGAAACAGCCTATATTTTATTTCTTAATATAAATCATTAAGTCTTCGACACGCCCTTCTACGAAGGTCTGCTCAGACGGACAAGCCCTAGGTT
>CAZIIM010000021.1:0-14195 GCA_964539305.1 uncultured bacterium
AATTGATCTCCGGGATCAAAATCTGCTTAAACCGCACCAGGATTTCACCCAGGTCCTTGGGGAAAGGATTGATCCACCGGAGATGGACATGGCTTACCTGTTTCCCATCTGCCTGTAGCTGCTCGACGGCTGACCGGCAGGTCCCTTTAGTCCCCCCCCAGCTCAGAATCAGTAATTCACCAGCCTTATCGCCAAGAATCTTTGTGGGAGGAATGTCCGCCACCACATTGGCCACCTTCTGGGCACGGGTCATGACCATGTGGTGGTGATTGTCGGGATCATAACTCACGTTTCCGGTCACATCTTCTTTTTCCAGTCCACCAATCCGGTGTTCCAGACCCGGTGTCCCGGGGATACCCCAGGGGCGGGCCAGCGTCTTTTGATTCCTTAAATAGGGGAGAAAATGCTCCGCCTCTTTTTGGTCGGCACGATCTGCAAATTTTACTTCAACGGGCGGGAGTGACTCCACATCCGGGATTGGCCAGGGCTCCGAACCGTTTGCCAGGTAGCCATCGGTCAGCACCATTACCGGTGTCATGTATTTAATGGCAATGCGGCAGGCTTCAAAAGCAGTGTAGAAACAGTCTCCGGGCGTGGCTGCTGCAAGGATGGGTAGAGGTGCTTCGCCACTCCGACCGAACATGGCCTGGAGCAGATCCGACTGTTCTGTCTTGGTGGGCAAACCGGTACTGGGTCCACCGCGCTGCACATTGACGATCACCAGGGGTAATTCCGCGATCACCGCCAGTCCCATGGCCTCCGACTTTAACGCAACCCCGGGTCCGGAGGTGGCTGTCACGCTCAAGTCCCCGGCAAAGGAAGCACCAATCGCCGAGGTAATGCCTGCGATTTCATCTTCCGCCTGAAATGTTTTTACTCCAAAATTTTTCCACGATGACAATAAATGCAGAATATCGCTGGCGGGCGTAATGGGATACCCGCCGAAAAAGAGTTCCAATCCTGCTTTTTCCGCCGCCGTAACCAACCCCAAAGCCAGAGCCTGGTTCCCGTTAATGTTCCGGTAGGTTCCTGCCGGGAGGGAAGCCTTCGCCACCTTGTAGCGGGTGGTAAAAATTTCAGTGGTGTCACCGTAATGGTACCCGGTATCCAGCGCCAGCAGATTTGCTTCAACCAATTCCGGTCGCTTGGCAAATTTGATTTTCAGCCATTTCTTAGTAGGTTCCAAAGAGCGGTCATAAATCCAGAACAACAGGCCTAAGGCAAAGAAATTCTTGGTCCGTTCCACCGTCTTTGGAGGCAGTTTCAGATGCTTGCAGGCATTGGCCACCAGTGTACTCATTTCAATCCGGTAAACCGTGAACCGTTCATCCAGATCATCCCCATCCAGGGGATTGGTTTCATATCCCGCCAGGGCCAGGTTTTTCCGGGTGAAAGCGTTACTGTTTACGATCAGAATGCCTCCCCGCTGAAGATCCTTTTCATGGACTTTCAGGGCCGCCGGATTCATGGCCACCAGCACGTCCGGACGGTCGCCGGGGGTGTGGATATCCTTGGAACTAAAGTGAATCTGAAAAGCACTGACACCGGCCAGGGAACCGGCAGGAGCCCGGATTTCCGCCGGATAATCGGGTAAGGTACTTAAATCATTGCCGAATATTGCTGTCGTCTCTGTAAATCGTCCTCCGGTGAGCTGCATTCCGTCGCCTGAATCGCCGGCAAAACGGATGACAACTTCTTCCACCTGCTGTGTTGTTTTATTCATCGTTTGTCTCTAATTGGTATGAGTGCTGAATATACAAATACACGTCATATCTGTGGTTTGATAAGTGGTAATATGTTGATTGCGAAAAAGTTTCAATGAATCCTTCCCGGCCAAAAGCCGATCTTAAATTTACCAAGCCCTTCTGTCTCAAATCAATCTATTGTGGAGGAAAACCAGCGTATTCCTAAAATAAAACTGTGCCTCCACCGGCGGACGGGTCCCAAACAGGGTCTTCCTCCCCTCCTACGGCCAGCATTGCAGGTTATGAAATCTATCAGTAAACTCTAATAATGGGTTTCCAGATCGATAGCGAAGATCCTCGGCAATTATCCTTTTTCCCGGAATTGGAAGAACACGCTTCCCTTCCCTCCCTTTCCACCCTGCCGGAGTTCGACCGTGCATTAAGTAACCTGATCAAAATGAGCGATCTGGGGGCCTTTATTCAGTTACACATTCAGGGACTGGAAAAAGGGTTTAGTCTGAACCTGCGGGAAATGAACATTCCAGAGGATTTTTTAAAACTGCCGCCCAATTACTCCACCCTTAATATTCACCTCTTTCCCATCGAAATCCGGCACCAGTTGAAAAAATTTACCTACGACATTAAAGCTTTCTTCAACCGGAAAAATTCGTTCCGGACTTCCTTTGGCTATTTTCTCTTCCGTTCCCATTTCAGCCAATGGAAACAGTTTATCGAGCATCAACGTCAGGTCATTATTGATTATCTTTCGGATACATTGGGCCGCGGAAAATACGGTCAACTTTTCCTGAACCAGCTTAGAACAGGAAACGACCATTTCAAGTCCCTGGCCGATATCACAGCACCGTGGGAATTTCGCGAGACGATCCTGCTGAAAGATGTTGAAGCCACCCGACGTCAAATTGGTGAAGAAGGTTTAACCCTCCATACCCTGAAGCCGACCGACATTGATTTCCCCTTCCTCTCCCTGATCCTGCGGACTCAGCACATTCCCCTGGTCCTTCACCAGTACCTTCAGCAGATACAGATCCATTTTGTCTTTAAAACGATCCATCTGGAATACCTTTCCGATATCAACATCAACACCATCGAAGACATCCGCCAGTTGACCGATCGCCTCTAGATCGGAAAATTTTCCCATCATTTATTACTACCGATTACAGCCTTAGCCTAAATTCCACCCATGTCCAAGCAGGAAAAAATCCGCTTAACAACGCTTTCGCACGGATCCGGGTGAGCCTGTAAAATCGGTCCGAAGGATCTGGCCCAGGTACTGGGTTCTCTGCATTTACCCACCAGCGAGCGTGTGGTCATCGGTTTCAATGGTGCCGATGACGCCGCCGCTGTACGTCTGAACGATGGGAAGCTTCTGCTTCAAACCGTTGATTTTTTCACCCCCATTGTAGATGACCCCTACCTTTTTGGTCAAATCGCGGCTGCCAACTCCCTCTCGGACATTTATGCCATGGGGGGGACTCCCCTGTTCGCTCTGAATATCGTTGCCTTCCCCATTCACGATCTACCAAAAGATATTCTGGTCAAAATTCTTCAAGGTGGTGCTGACAAGGCCCATGAAGCCCACATCCCCATTGTCGGGGGCCACAGTATTGATGACAAGGAACCCAAATACGGTCTGGTTGTCAGCGGAGAAATTGAAGAAGAAAACTTAATTACCAATGCAGGCGCCCAACCGGGGGACCGGTTAATTCTGACTAAACCCCTGGGGACTGGCATTATTGCCACCGCCATTAAACGGGGTCGGGCACCTGAGGAATCGGTCCAGGCCGCGACCCGAACCATGACCACTCTGAATGCCCTGGCGTCTACCCTTATGCAACAGATCGGGGTTCACGCTGCAACGGATATCACCGGATTTGGTCTGCCGGGTCATCTACTGGAATTAGCACGGGCCAGTGATGTGGGAGCCGAAATTCATTTCAGCCAGTTGCAATTTCTCCCCGGGGTGGAAAAACTGGCACGGGATGGGGTCATCCCCGGCGGTACAAAGCGGAACCTGGAATACATTCGCCCCCACCTCCAAGTAAAGGATGCACTGGACGAGATTCATCTGACCATGCTGGCCGATGCTCAAACCTCCGGCGGTCTTCTGATGGCCCTGCCCCCGAAGCATTCAAACCGCTTTCTATCCGAGTTTAACCAACAATCGGAAATCCAGGCCTTTGAGATTGGTCAAATCATTCCAAAACAGGAAAAAACCATCGAAATAAAACAGTAATACGATAAAAATAGTCCTATTTATTCCTTGTCCTGTAGAACCCCTTTAGAGTAACTTCTTTCAAGACAGGAATCCATTTTATGTTAAAGCTAACCCGAAAAGTAGAATACGCCCTGATTGCGCTTCGCCATATGCAGTTACAGGGCAATACGGTAGTAACCAGCACAAAAGAAATCGCTGAACTCTACGGTATCCCCCAGCAATTGCTGGCTAAAACGTTGCAGAAACTGGCCCGGAACGCCATCATTGAACCCACACAGGGCCCCGCCGGTGGATATAAAATCAAGGCGGACTTGAATACTATCAGTTTAAAAGATTTTTTCGAAGCGCTGGAAGGACCCTTAGGACTAATGGACTGTTACTTTGATTCTGAATGCGGTCAGCTTTCCGCCTGCAATATTCGATCCCCCATTCAGCGGATTAATGACCAGTTAAGGACCATGTTCACCAACATGACCGTTCAGCAGGTGACGGCCACACCCACTGACCCATTCCAGGGGGACTAAACTTCAATATGAAACCAACATTACCTTTCAACCATAATACGTATCCATGGAGGAACCATGAATGAAACACAAGTGACTGAAATGATTGAACCCGGCATTACCCTGACGAAAAGGGCGGCCATGCAGATCCAGAATCTGATGGCTGAAGAACAGAAATCAGGCTATGCCCTGAGACTGGCCGTGGCAGAAGGTTGCTGCCAGGATTTACAATACGTCATGACCTTTGACAATCAACCCACGGAACACGATAAAGTGTTCGAGACGGAAGGACTGCAGGTCTACTGTGACCCCAACAGCTACCTTTACCTAAAAGGATCCAAAATCGACCTGTCCGAGAATCCGGAATCCAGTGGTTTCAAGATCTCAAATCCGAATGCCCGTCATTCCTGTGGATGTGGAAATAGTTTTTCCACTTGATTCTGAATGACTAAAAACCAGCAGATTCTCGATCAGGCGATTGATCAGGAATATCAATACGGTTTTGTAACCGATATTGAGCAGGACACTTTTCTACCTGGCTTAAATGAAGAGGTGGTGGCCCTCATTTCGGAAAAGAAAGGGGAACCCTCCTGGCTTCGGGACTGGCGGCTGAAAGCGTATCGGAAATGGATGGCCATGACCGAACCAAAGTGGGCAAAGGTTCACTACCCGCCCATTGATTATCAGGCTATCAGCTATTTTTCTGCTCCCAAACAAACCAAAAAGCTCAACAGTCTGGATGAAACGGATCCTGAACTGCTGCGTACGTATGAAAAACTGGGCATCCCCCTGGAGGAGCAGAAAATCCTCGCCGGTGTGGCGGTGGACGCCGTTTTTGACAGCGTCTCGGTGACCACCACCTTTAAAAAAGAGCTGGAGCGGGTCGGTGTCATTTTCAGTTCCTTTTCAGAAGCGGTTCATCATCATCCGGATCTTGTCCGTCGCTACCTGGGATCGGTCGTTCCGGCCACGGACAACTTCTTCGCCGCCTTGAATGCCGCCGTTTTCAGCGATGGCAGTTTCGTGTACATCCCGAAAGGAGTTCGCTGCCCCATGGAACTTTCCACCTATTTCCGGATCAATGCCGCCAATACGGGTCAATTTGAGCGAACCCTAATTATTGCCGATGAAGACAGTTACGTCAGTTATCTGGAGGGGTGCACCGCTCCCATCCGGGATGAAAACCAGCTCCATGCTGCCGTGGTGGAACTGATTGCCCACCGGAACGCCCAGATTAAATATTCCACCGTCCAGAACTGGTACCCCGGGGACCCCAAGACCGGAAAAGGAGGCATTTACAATTTTGTCACCAAACGGGGAACCTGCCTGGGAGATCATTCCAAAATCTCCTGGACTCAGGTTGAAACCGGTTCAGCCATCACCTGGAAATACCCCAGCTGCATTCTGAGAGGGGATAATTCAATCGGTGAATTCTACTCCGTGGCCCTTACCAATCATTTCCAGCAGGCTGACACAGGAACAAAGATGATTCACCTGGGAAAAAATACCCGCAGTACCATCATTTCCAAAGGAATCTCTGCCGGCAAGAGCCAGAATACTTACCGGGGAGGTGTCAAGATCATGCCCCGGGCCCAGAATGCCCGGAATTACTCCCAGTGCGATTCTCTTCTGATCGGGGATCAGTGCGGCGCCCACACGTTCCCTTATATTGACGTGCGAAACGCCACGGCACAAATGGAACACGAAGCCTCCACCTCCAAGATCGGAGAAGATCAGCTCTTTTATTGCAACCAACGGGGGATTTCAGCCGAAGATGCCGTTTCAATGATCGTAAACGGTTTCTGCAAAGAAGTTTTCAACGAATTACCCATGGAATTTGCCCTGGAAGCCCAGAAACTCATGGAAGTCAGCCTGGAAGGAGCCGTGGGTTAGAACGATGAATGCATTGAACCACAAACAGCCCTTGCTAATGATCCGGGATCTCCACGTCGCGGTGGAAGGAAACGAAATTTTAAAGGGAATCAACCTGACAATCAAACCCGGAGAACTGCACGCTATTATGGGCCGGAACGGCTCCGGGAAAAGTACGCTGGCCAATGTTATTGCCGGGCGGGAACCGTATGAGATTACGGGCGGTGAAATCCATTACAAAGGAAAGGATATTCGATCTCTGGCTCCGGAGCAACGGGCACTGGAAGGCATTTTCATGTCCTTTCAATACCCGGTGGTCATCCCGGGCGTGAATAATGCCTATTTTCTCCGAACCGCCTTGAATACCCACCGAAAACATCAGGGTAAAAAAGAATTAAATGCGGCCGAATTCTTACGGTTAATCCGGGAAAAACTCCAACTGGTTCAGATGGAAGAAACCTACCTGAGCCGGGCGGTCAATGACGGCTTCTCAGGCGGTGAAAAGAAACGGAATGAAATTCTGCAAATGCTGACCCTGGAACCTACCCTTTCCATTCTGGATGAAACGGACTCGGGACTGGATATCGACGCCCTGAAAATTGTGGCGGAAGGGGTGAACCAATTTCGAAACCCGGACCGGGCCTTCATTGCCATCACCCATTACAAACGACTCTTGGATTATATGAAGCCTGACTTCATTCACGTTCTCATCGATGGAAAAATTGTCCTTTCCGGTGGACCGGAACTGGCCTCTGAACTGGAGCAGAGGGGCTACGCCTGGCTGGAGGAAAAACCGCAATGACCCTGTTTCAACCCCAGTTTGAATCCCTCCTGAAATCCCTCCCCTCCCAGGGACCGGAACTGCTGGAATTGCGTCAGCAATCTTTTCGTCGTTTTCAGGAATTAGGATTTCCCAATCGCAAATGGGAAGACTGGCAGTTCACAAATTTCACGCCCCTGAAAAAAACGGCCTTTTCTCTGGCAACACCACCGAATAATATTCCGGATTTTAAAAAGTTAATCCCCTCCCATTACGGGGATCAGTATCTGGTTGTTCTCAATGGTCACTTTCAACCCGCCCTTTCCAAATGGCCCTCCAGTATCACGATCCATGACCCGTTATCGGAGCCCCAACTAAACTTCCCTGCGACTCTCGTTCAGGAACACAACCCGTTCAAAGCACTGAATGCTGCCCTCATGACGACGAATCTGGTGGTGGACATTCCGGCAGGCACAACGCTGCAACATCCCTTCTACCTCCTGTACGTGACCACTGATTCAAAGAATCCGACAATGAGCCACCCCCGCGTCCGGCTTACCGTTGGAGCAGATTCCCATGTCACTTTTTACGAGCATTACCTGGGTCGGACCAATCGTCTGTACTGGAATAACCAGGTAACCGAGATTGAGGTGGGCAGGGGAGCCGCTCTCCACCATTTTGTCATAATTGAGGAGGGTTCAAAAGCCAACCATATCGCAGCGATTGATTATCATTTGACCCGCGACAGTCGTTTGAGTACCTTCCAGTATTCCGTGGGCGGTCATCTGAACCGTACCGATGTCACCCTCTTCATGGCAGGTGAAGGCTCTGAGGGTACCCTGAGCGGATTAACTTTACTGAAAGATCAGCAACATGCCGATCTCCATGTGGTTGTGGATCATTTAAAACCGCACGGAACCAGTCAACAGACTTTCCGAAATATTCTCACAGACCATGGTAGTGGTGTCTTCAACGGACGCGTCATTGTGCGGTCTGGAAGTCAAAAGACGGACGCCCGGCAGGGGAATAATAATTTACTCCTGAGTGATCAGGCCCTGATGCATTCCAATCCCCAGCTGGAAATATATGCCGACGATGTAAAATGCGCCCACGGGTCCAGCAGCGGGCAGCTGGATGAAGAGGCGCTTTTTTACCTTCAAACCCGGGGTATCAGTAAACCGGAAGCACGGCAGCTGATTGTTCTGGGCTTTGCCAGGGAACTATTTAAAACATTACCGTTAGACCGGCACCGGGAGTATTTCGAGGCTCTGTTGGAAGCCTGGTTGGAAACGGTCTATGCATCGAATCGAAAAAAATGAAAACCATTTCAGAAACCCTCGCTGAAATTCAGTCCGAGTTCGCCCTGTTTACCGATCCCAGGGATAAATACGTTTTACTGGTGGATTATGGGAAAGAGGCGCCCGGGCTGGATCCGGCAGAAAGAAATGAGAAGAACCGCATCCGCGGCTGTACGTCCCAGGCCTGGCTGACCTGTGAGGAGCAACCCGACGGTACCCTGGTATTCCACACCGATTCGGACGCCATGATTGTCAAAGGGTTGCTTTCCCTTCTGGAGAAATTATTCAATGGCCGGACGCGACAGGAGTTACGGGAATTTTTAAATGAGAATCTATTGGATAAATTGGGTCTGGGAGGCACCATCAGCAGCCAGCGGACCAACGGATTCATGAGTGCACTGGAAAAAATAAAAAAGGATTATCTGAGTTAAACAATGTCAACACTTACAGAAGAACAAATCATACTGAAACGGGACTGTGAAGCGACCCTGATCCCCTTTGGAAATAAGGTTACCCTGCACAAAGGCGAAGAAGCTCAGATCACCCAAGCTTTAGGCGATAGCTACACGCTCATGATTCACGGGAATCTGGTGCGTGTAGAGGGAAAGGATGCGGATGCCCTGGGGAAGGAACCGGTGGAAGCACCCTGGAAACAGGACCAGGGCACTGACGGGCACGTGAGCGAAGCGGCGGTCTGGGAAGCCATGAAAACCTGTTACGACCCTGAAATCCCCGTCAATATTGTGGATTTAGGTCTCATTTATTCCTGTGAAATTACGGATCATGAAGAAGGTGGCTCGCGCGTGACGGTCAAAATGACGCTCACTGCACCGGGGTGCGGAATGGGAGACATTTTGGCCAATGAAGTGCTCCAGAAACTGGAAGGCCTTCCCAATGTAACCGATGCCCGGGTGGAACTGGTTTGGGATCCGCCCTGGGACCGATCCATGATTTCAGAAGAAGGTCGCTTACAGTTAGGACTGATGTAAGTTGCTGGATACTGCTCGTCTGAGAGAGGATTTTCCCATTTTCAGCCGTTCGGGGAAACCCTTGGTTTACCTGGATAACGCGGCTACAACACAAAAACCAACCTTAGTTCTTCAGGCGGTTAACCGCTATTATGAATCGTACAATGCCAATATTCACCGGGCCCTGTATGAAATAGGTGAAAAAGCCACCACCCAGTACGAAAACACCCGGGAGCAGGTCCGTAAATTCCTGAATGTTCCCCCTTCCCACAGCATCATTTTCACCCGTGGAACAACCGAATCCATCAACTTAATCGCCTATGCCTGGGCCCGAAAAGCTCTGAAACCAGGCAATGAAATTGTCATTACGGAGATGGAACATCACAGCAATCTGGTTCCCTGGCAACTGGCAGCACGGGACACGGGGGCCACACTGAAATATATTCCACTCACTTCAGAGGCTCAGCTGGATCTCACCGGGTTGGACGCCATGATTACCCACAAAACCAAACTGGTGAGTGTGGTCCATCAGTCAAATGTTTTCAGTAATCGGACACCTTTGGAAGCGATTTTGGATCGGGCTCGGTCCGTGGGCGCCGTCACCTGTGTGGACGGAGCCCAGAGCGTGCCCCACTTCCCCATCGATCTGATAGATTTGGAGACCGATTTTTATGCCTTTTCCGGTCATAAAATGCTCGGGCCCACGGGCGTTGGTGTTTTGATCGGAAGGACAGAACTCCTGGATGCAATGGATCCCTTCCTGGCTGGCGGTGAAATGATTGATGCGGTTACTATGGATCATTCAACCTGGAACGAGGTTCCCTGGAAATTTGAGGCCGGTACACCCAATATTGCCCAGGTGATTGGATTGGGTGCAGCCATCGATTATCTGGAATCCATCGGAATGGAAGCAATCCAGAATCACGATCGTCAATTAACCCGGTACGCCCTTGAAAAACTTTCAGCGATTAAAAACATTCAGCTATTCGGACAAGAAGATGCTCACGGCCCGGTGATTCTGTTCAACGTGGAGGGCATCCATCCGTTCGACTTAGCCAAATTCCTGGATCAGGATGGAATTTGCATCCGGGCGGGTCACCATTGCGTTCAACCCGCCATTAATAAGCTGGGTCTGACGGCAGCGGCACGGGCCAGTTTCTACCTCTATAATACAGAAGAGGATATTAACAAACTTTGCACCAGTATTGAAAAAACTGCGCTCCTTTTCCGATGAAAGCAGTAATATTCAACACAAACGCACTCTAACTGTAAAGGGATTGATTATGGCAGAAGAGCAAAAAGAGAAAAAAATGTATAAATACCTGATCACCCTCCGGTGGTACATAGAGACCGACGAAGATTTAGTCGCCGGAGCCAAAGAAACGGATGAAAAACTTCTGGAAATTCTTCGGCATCGTGTGGACGGCAGCCGCAGTTGCAACCGCTGTCCTACCCGCCATCAGGAAGGGTACGGAATCCTGAACTACCATTATTTTATGGGAGCTAATAAACCGGTTTACATATCCACGGAAAAAATTCAGGACTGAACCGAAACACCCGTGTCCATAATATCAATAAACTGAAAGAACTCCTTCATGCTTTTAATCCTTTTAAATCAAAGGTCCTTCAGCTAGCATCATGAGTCAACGCGTTAGCTGGGAAAAATATTTTATGAACATTGCCCGGGAGGTGGCCACCCGTTCCACCTGCAATCGGAAACATGTGGGTGCTGTGATTGTACGAAATAAAACAATCCTTTCCACGGGCTACAATGGATCCATTCGTGGTCTGCCTCATTGCGACGAAGTGGGACACGAAATGGAAAACGATCACTGTGTCCGCACCATCCATGCTGAAGCCAATGCCATCGTTCAGGCGGCCCGCCATGGGGTCCGGATCGATGATAGTGAAATCTACGTAACTGCCTCCCCCTGTTATGATTGTTTTAAACTCATTGCCAACGCCGGTATCCGGAAAATATATTACTCTGAATTCTATCGGGATGAACGCATCCTGGAACACGCCCGGGAACTCCAAATCGAACTGGTGGATCTTTCACCGGCTGATTCCTGAAAAGTATAAGCCGGATCAGTGGTTACGATGCTTGAAGAGCGATACCGGCAGCTACACCTGGAACCAGTAATTAAGTTTCAAAAAGAGGGAATTGGTTTTGCTGCGGTACCAGGTTTTATCCCCGCCAGAATAATAACCGCTGTCATTCAAATTCAGCACCACGAAAAAAGTACTGCCACGATGGTATTCCCACCGGAAGACGATGGTGCCCACCCAGTTATTGATTTTAAAATCGGGATCCCCGGTATAATTATAAGATTTTAAATCACGGGTTTCCGGTGCTATTAACTTATAAAATTTCTGGTAATCCATATTGACGTGAAACGGTTGTAAAAACATCTCCAGCGAAAGGTCCGGTGTAAACGCCCAGTTCAACCGGAGTCGGATGTCATCCGTCAACTGCTCTGATTCGGCATAAATAATACTGGTATCCGTTGATGCTTCCACAATCCCCACCCATTCCATGGAAGATGGGGTCAGATCCTGGGTTGCATCGACATTGAATTGAATATTATCGCTGGGTTTCCAGGTCAGGGTCAGTCCTACCCGGTAGCCCCACCCGCGGAATTCCCCCCGGCCAATCCCAACCATGGGCTTAAGAGTAAGGTTCCGGCGACGATCGCTTTGAACCCAAATGTAGGCGTAGCCGTTATCCTCCGTCCTGAAAGCCCAGGCACGGGGATCTTTAAACGTATCGTTATCGTTAAAGGCGGCAAAATTAAAATGGAACCCCAGGCCGAAACTCCAGTAATTTTTCAAATTATTGGTTTGATTTGCGTCGATGGAGCGGGACAGGATTAAACCATCTCCCCGCCCTTCTACCTTCAACTGGACAGAAAGATTATTATTCAAGTACCTCCCCCAGGGATCCTGTTTTCGTATGCCTCCCCTGATCATGGACCACCAGGCATTATTTCGGGTCATAAAACCCAGATCATTAATCTCAAACCGGGCATCGGTGAACCCGAACCCGGTGTTCAGTTCCCACCACTTGGGGTCTTTATACCCCAGAAAGAACCGGAAGGCGGTCCCTTTTTTATTTTCATGATTGGAAACGGCCAGCTGCCCGGAAAATGCCAGCGCATTATCCAGAAAATTCAGGTTCCAGTCTGAACCCACGACTGTCGCAGGTTGAGCTCCCTGGGGACGGGCATCGGTGACCATCAATCCCACATTGGAATTGGTATTAAAAAGGGGCTGCTCAATCCTGCCAATAAAATAATTGAAATACGGCTCCAGAAGGAACTGTTCCCGCTGCACCGTATCTCCCACCGTTTTTTCCAACACACCGTACTCACGGTCCGTTACACTTTCTATCACCCCAAAGGACAGCCCCTGCTCGGTCTGCCCCATGATCTTTACCGCACCCAGGATTTTCGTAGCGGCCGGCTGGGAAATAATTTGACCCTCGTTCGGTGTAAAAAATCCAGGGCGTTTTCCGATACGACGGGAATGAAACAGTTGAATGCGATTCCGGAAGAAGGAACCCCCTTCCACAAAGAAGGGGCGTTTCTCTTCAAAAAAGGTTTCAAACGCGGTGAGATTCAGTACCGATGGATCGGCCTCAACCTGGCCGAAATCCGGATTAAAGGTAACATTGGCGGTGGTGCTGGAAGCCAAACCATATTTTAAATCCAATCCAATATTGTTCGTAAAACCGGACTGACCCACATTATCCTGTCCTGCCAAGAGATAGGGTAAAATTTCCAGGCGGCGCGGGGAAGGAACATTTTTTAAACCGGTTAGAATACCGAATCGGGATACCAGTCCCTGGGTCCCCTTCGGCCGGCCCGGCCATTGGACCGTTTCCTGTAACTGGTAAATACTTCGTTCAAATCTGACTCCCCAGACCAGCTCGTCACTAGTGGAAAACTGGAGCACCGAAAAGGGAATTTCCATCTCCACGTACCAGCCGAGACTGTCCCTGGAGACATGCCCTTCCCAAACCGTATCCCAACTCAGGTCGTATTGCCGGTCTTTCGAAACGTACACATCCAGCTTGACACCCGCTGCATTTATATTAAATAAATAACCGGTTTGATCGTCGTTCTTGGAATCGAATCCGACACCCACCCAATCACTATTGTAACTGAAACCCCGCATCCAGTCGTCCCTGCGGGTCATTCGTCCTGTAATTTCCCCGGGATGGGACTCGAAATTGCGAAAGGCGATATAGAGATTCACGTCATCATACAATATCCGGACCTCTGTTTTTTCGGAAGGGGGAGCTAAATCAAGAGGATCGATCTGGAGGAAATCTTCAACCGGTGGTGCCTGGAACCATTGGGGATCATCCACCACACCATCAATCACGGGGGGTGTGCTGGTCCGGGTGGCCTGGGCAACTTTAAGTTGCAGCCGGGTAGCGATCTCCTGCACCCGGGAAGGAACGGCTGCCACGAGAAAGGTTGCTGACGCAAACCAGAGGATAATATGGATTCGTTTCACTGAAGAGTATGAAAAAGAATTGCTTGAACGAAATTAAAGGCGGGAAGTTAACACGGGGCAGCCGGACCTCCAAAATGATCCGGTTCCAGACTCATTCTAATATGTGAGCAATGGTCTCCCTCAGGTGCTCCGGTTTTACAATTCGTTCGGCATGACCAAATTTTTCCAACCAGGCAGTGGTCTGAAAATCACGGGATACGGGTTTCCCAGTATACTGTTCAATGACCCGTTTCCCCGAGAAGCCGATATTACCAGCGTTGTATTCAAACAATTGCATCCCCCGGGAGGCGTAGCCAATGGCCACACCCCCAAGGGTTGGATCAGTAATAATCGTAATCAATTTCAGACCGGC
>CAZIIM010000021.1:14295-17736 GCA_964539305.1 uncultured bacterium
GAGGTAATCCGGGAAGCGGCAGCCGCTTCATTGGCATGGCGCCGATCGTGATACAGAATCGAAGAACAGGCCTCAGGTGTAATCACCAGATAAGTGGAAAATTCAAGCGCCAGAGTCAGGTCCGTCCCGGTCAGAGCAATGGCACCACCACTGCAGGCCCGGTTGATAATGAAAGAAAGGGTAGGGACCTTCGCTTCCACCAAAGCCTGAATCGTATCGCCAATCCGCCATGCAATGCCTCCCTCTTCCGATTTCTCGGTAGGATCGGCGCCAGCTGTGTCAACAAAAATGATGATGATTCTGTTTTCCGCATTGGCAGCGTGAATCGCCCGGACAGCCCGTTCATAGGAAATAGCCGTAGGCATGCCGTGATTCCATTTTTTGATTTCTTCGGGATTCTTAAACAGTTCCCGTAATTTCTCGTAATTGGAGGTTGGAGCGCTCTGTTGCCCAATCACCATGACTGGAATCGACTGCCCTTCAACCCTCAGTTCCCCCCGGTGCGTTTGGATGATACAGGCTCCTAAATCATCGCTGGTGAAACATTCCTCCACGTTGGAAAAGAGGGGTAAATAATCACTGTATCGGGGACGTTCCGGATGGAAAGAAAGGAGGTATTTTTCGTATTCTGAAAGCCGGGCCACAGGGTCGGTTTGTTCCCATAATCGGCCCTCCTGCTCGAAAGGTAAATAGTACGATTGTTGACGACCCATGGCTGGCCGGAACCTCTACCTTACAGGCGATCAGCGATCAATTCAGCAATGTCGTACACCCGCATGGTTTCATCCTGGCCGGTCACTTTCCGGGCATCTTCCATCATAATCATGCAAAAATTACAGGCTGTTGCCACCGTATTCGCCTTCACCGATATGGCTTCTTCAAACCGCTCCACATTGATCCGTTTGCCGGTTTTGATTTCATACCACATATTGCCTCCTCCCGCACCGCAGCAGAAACTTTTATTCTTCGAGCGCTCCATCTCAACCATTTGCCCCCCCTTCCCCAGGACCGACTCCAGAACAGCGCGGGGAGCATCAAATTCACCCATATGGCGACCAAGGTAACAGGGATCGTGAACGGTTACATTCTGATTCAGGGATTGAGTCGGTTTAAGTTTTCCTTCTTTCAACAGCCGGGCAATCAGTTGGGAATGATGTATCACCTCCAATTCAACCCCCAGCTTCCGGTAGTCGTTTTTCAGGGTAGTAAGACAGTGGGGGCACTGTGTAATAATTTTCCGGATACGGTATTTTTTGAAGGTTTCCATGTTCTGTTCCGCCAGGATCTGAAATAAATATTCGTTCCCCATCCGCCGGGCGGAATCACCGGTGCAGGATTCTTCAGTCCCCAAGATGGCAAAATCCACACCCGCCTCGTTCAGAATTTTAACCACTGCCCGTGAAATATCTTTCCCCCGGTCGTCGTAGGCCCCTGCACAACCAGCCCAATACAGGTATTCAGCCGATTGCTTCTCCCGCATCACCGGCACATCCAGGCCTTCCGTCCACAGTTCCCGGTCTTCGCGGGCCATCCCCCAGGGATTTCCATACGTTTCCATTTTATTAAAACGATCGATCGCCTCCTGGGGAAAACGGCTCTCCATTAACACAAGATCCTGACGAATACGCAGAATGTCCACCATAGGCTCATTCCCCACAGGGCAGGCCTCCACGCAGAAACCGCAGGTCGTACAGGACCAGACCGCTTCCTCCGACAGCATCCATTGGGTGACGGGTGTTTCGGAAGCTTTTCCTTGAGCAAGATCTGACAGATTTTGATTGAAGTAATACCGTTTATTCACCTCCAAAGCCGCCGGTGAAAGTTCCTTCCCCGTAATTGTGGCAGGACAGGCATCCTGACAGCGGTTGCACATGATGCAGGCATATCCGTCCAGTAGTTCCTTCTGCGGAAGTTGTTCAATCAGACTGACACCGAACTGCTCAACGGATTCATCCTCCAGATCCATTTTCTCCAAGGTGGTCCAGGATTCTCCATCGGTGGCAGCCATATGATTCAAGGGTCCCATAAATAAATGGGCGTGCTTGGAGTAGGGGAAATAGGGTAAAAAGGCTAAAATCAGTCCCAGGGCGAGCCACCAGAAAACGTGGTGCCAGAGCGTTAAACTGGTCGGTGAAAAACCTGCCCACAGTCCTCCAAGCAGGGTAGCAAAGGGTTGGCTCCAGTCAGTACCGGCCATGGCCGTATCTACGGCGGCTCCCAGAAGGCGCGACCCCACATGGAAGAGAATAAAAAGTCCCACAATCAGGGAATCAATCCGGATACCTTTCCGGGCGGTTTCCGTTAATAGGACAGGTTTCGGTATTTTCAAGCGCGCATCGCCCACAACAAACCGACGCACCAGAAAAACAAGGATTCCAAGTAAAACCAAGGTGCTGAAAACATCCACAAATAGTCGATACAGAAATCCAATCCAGTGATGGGGGAAAAATTCAAAACCGGGAATCATGCCGTACAGGATATCAATCACATTCACCAGCATATAAAGGGTAAATCCCCAGGCCACCAGGGCGTGGACAACGCCGATCCAGGGCCGGGTTTTAAAGAGCGTTGACTGACTGATAAAAACGTAGAAGCCTCTGGGCCATCTGGTTAGGACTTTTTTCCAATTCAGGGGTTCCACACTACGGCCAATGACCCTGAACATTCGGCCGAAGGTGATGGAGGAAACTCCCAGCGAAAGGACCAGGATAAAAATGAATGCAATTTTCTCAGCAACAGTTAACATGGGTCAGCTTTTTTTGTTTTGTGTCCGCTGAAATATTCAGGTTACTCGGATTGCAAGGCTGCCGTTAATTGGGGAACAATTTCCAGGATATCTCCCACAACCCCATAATCAGCCAATTCAAAGATCGGTGCCTCCGGATCCTTATTGATGGCCACAACTTTTTTAGAGCCTTTCATTCCCACCACATGTTGAATGGCACCGGAGATCCCCAGTGCAAGGTAGAGTTTCGGAGAAACAGTCTGCCCGGAACTACCCACCTGACGGGAGAATGGCAACCAGCCTATATCCACGACCGGTCTTGAGGAACCCACTTCGCCCCCAATGGCTTTCGCCAGTTCAAAAACCATGGGCAGATTCTCCTCTTTACTGATACCCCGGCCCACCGATACAATTATTTCGGCAGATGTGAGATCCACTCCACCCGTATCTGCCTGGAAAGGTTCCTCGGAAACAGACCGGACAGTCCCTGCTTCTATTTCCACTTGCAGGGGTTTCACCGGTGCCTGCCCCGATCGTACATGATCTGCCTGGAAGGCTGCGGATTGAAAACTCACCAGATAGGGAGGCTCCCCCTGGGGTTGAATTTTACCGGCCAATTTGGAGTGCATGATGAGTTTCATGAAGAAGGCTTTTCCGCCTTGAGTCGAGAATTGAATATTATCCACCAAGAAGGGTTTCTTCAACTTGGCACTTAC
>CAZIIM010000021.1:17836-34161 GCA_964539305.1 uncultured bacterium
CGGTGAATGGTGCCCTTACTTTCTTCCAGTACAACCAGGATATCCATAACGCCCCCTAAAGAATTTTTATGTCTGTTTTAAAAGCTTCCATCAGTTTTCCCACCACCTCCTCAGGTGAGCCTTCCAGCATGACCGTCTTTTTCTCACTGTGGGGTATAAACACTTCACTCAGGGACTGCAATGGTTCCGAAACAGCCGGTTCCACCACCTTAATTTCTTTCTTCTTGGCGCCCATGATTCCTTTTAGAGAAGGATAACGGGGTAAATTAATCCCCGATTGAATGGTAATGCTGGCAGGCAGGCGGAGTGTAACCCACTGAAACCAGCCGGATTCCAGTTCACGCTTCACTTTCAAAGACTGGTCCTCCAACTGAGTTTCAACCACAAGCGTCACTGTAGTCATGTTTAACAATTCACCCAAGATAACACCGGTCTGACCTGTGCCCACATCATCCGATTGCAACCCGGAAAAAATAAGATCAACCTGCTCCTCTTTTAATACGTCGGCAAAAAAACCAGCTACGGACAACGGATCCACCAAGCCTGAAGTGTCCATTTTAATATGGATCCCGCGATCGGCGCCTTTGGCCAGAGCTTCCCGGATTACTTTCTGTACCCGGTCCGGCCCCAGGGAAACAACAATCACTTCAGCGGGGTCATGGGTCTCCTTGATTCGAAGGGCTTCCTCCAAGGCAAAATTATCGCTTTCATTCATCTCAAAGGAAACACCATCTTCCTCAATCCAGCTCGCCTCAGCATTCAACCGCAAATGCGTTTCAGAACCGGGGACTTGTTTTACTAATACTGCAAGTTTCATTTCATTCTGATATTCATTCAAGAATTAAGGTTAATAAGATTAATTACTGGAAAAAAATTAAGGTACAGGTAAAGGAAATACAAGGCCATAAAACAGATAGACATATCCGGTTTAAGATTAACCATCCATTATTTTATAATAGTGTTCTAAACGGTTAAATTGATTTTATGAATCACCTCATCACAGTCATTTTGGCGAATGGTTTATTTTTTCTCGGTTCGATCCTGTTATTATGGAGCCTGAAACGATGGTTAGAGCGCCGAAACTGGAAGCGGAAAGACTAGATTATTCCTCAATTTAAGAAGTGAAAAAATTGTTTGAACGTGAGGCTTCATTGTGCTACTTTCAGTGCAAATGTTTGAAGTTTCCTTTGGGAAACTGCATCAATTCGAACGAATACACAAAGGAGAAGACATGAATTTCAGACTGCTTAAACTATCTTCGATTGTAGTTGCTTCTATCCTCCTGTTTAATGGCTGTGAATCCACGAAAGATACAGGGCCTAAATTAGGAGATATCGTTGGCACCTGGGATCTGACGGCCTTGACAGGCACTTATACTCGGGATATTGCTCTACCTGCTTCCTATCCTTCAGACACTGTTTTTACACTGACCGCCAGTTGGAAAGATGGTTCCGCTGTTTTAGGAGCCTTGGCTCCCTTGGCGGATATTGAACTTCTAACCCTGGCTGACGGTGATGCAGCACCCGGATTCCCCACGACAGCTTCCTTTGATGCAGCTGGTCTCACCGAATCAGGAATCGCCATGACCGCCGTATTTGAGGATGCCACTAAAAAAGGCGGAACCGGGACGTATAAACTGAATGGGACCTATCCCACCATTCGTCTGGACGAGACCCTGTGCAGCAGCTATTCCACCGTGGCTCAAATTGCCGACCAGGGAGACTATAGCATTGTTTACGATGCCACTGGGAACGGAACCCTGACAATTGCTCCGGACATTAATCTGGGTGATCAGGTCCTGCCACCGTTTGATGATGGTACCGTCACCTTCGGTACTGACAGTAAGACCATCAACCTGTCTTTCCTGGACCGGGATTCCCATGATGAAAGATATACTGAAATTATGGATTCCTGGAGTGAAGCAGACGACCGAGTAAATCAGGGGATTAATGCCCTGCCGGTGGACCCCAATACGGGTGCTTTCGGCGAAACAGGCGATCTGGCCACTGAGGGTTACATCATGGATGCGAAGCTGGCCCCCTGGAGTGGCTATATGACCTTCTACGCCTTGGCAATTAATGTGGAAGCTGGTGCCAAAGTCAGCGACGTGAAAAATCCCCTCACCGATTTAGATCATAGCGGTTCCATTGACGCGACCGATATGATCATTTACATGCATGCTGATAACTTAGCCTCTGCTGGTTCCGTATCTCAGCTTGGCATTCCCTACGCCCTGCTGGTAAACAGCAGTGACCCCCAAACTCCTGTTCCGGTTGATGACAGCGATCATGACTTCGACGCCACTAACCCCGCAGCGGGTGGCAAACTGACTTACCAGGTTAACGGCCTGTGCTTCCCAGTCAACGAATTGA
This sequence comes from uncultured bacterium, assembly GCA_964539305.1. GTDB lineage: Bacteria > Fidelibacterota > Marinisomatia > Marinisomatales > TCS55 > CAZNUM01. Next base: position 20,209 of record CAZIIM010000021.1, read on the forward strand.
TTGAATTTGACACTGATTGGGACCGCGTCGAATAATCTCCTTTTCTCGCAAGTGTATCGTTCATGGAACTGGGGGTGGTCAGCCACCCCCAGTTTCATTTCATCCAGCAATTAAATCCTAACCAAAGGTTTATCAGTCCTATGAAAAAACTAATGGTTTCGTTGATTGCCTCCATTTTCTGCCAGACAGCGGCCCAGACAACGACCATCACCGGTCTGGTTACAGATGCAGAAACGGGAAATGTACTTATGGGGGCCAATGTTTTAATTTCCTCGGATCAATTGACCACCGGTGCCGCCACCGATTTTGACGGACGGTACACGATTTCCAACATTCCCCCTGGCAGTTACCACTTGAAAGCCACCTATATCGGGTATAAAAACTTTGAACAGACGCTCTCTGTGACCGGAGAAAAGGAAAAAATTGAACTCAATATTAAACTTTCCGTTTCGGCGATTCAGCTTCAGGAGTACGTTGTAACCGCCAGCCGCGGGAAACGGGAAAAAATCACCGACGCCCCCGCCGCTGTTTCCATTATTTCAGAACTCAAAATCCGGAACGCCAGTAATCCCAATCTGGGAGACTACTTTAAAAACATTAAAGGTGTTGATTTTACTTCATCCGGTCTGGACAGTTATAATCTGAGTGCCCGCGGCTTCAACTCCAGTTTCAGCAGCCGTTTATTGACCCTTACAGACGGCCGCATGGCTAACGTCCCCTCATTACGGCTGATTGCCTATAACACCATTCCTCTTTCTTCAGATGATGTAAAACAGATTGAAGTGGTCCTGGGTCCTTCTTCCGCTCTTTATGGACCCAATGCCCACAGCGGTGTCGTTAATATCATTTCCAAGCGCCCGCAGGAATCGGTAGGCACGGTAGCCGGCTACACGATCGGTACCCGGGATTTTAATAAATTCCAGGCCCGCCATGCCGGCACCCTGGGAAAACTGGGATACAAGCTCTCCTTTGTAAACTTTACTGCCTACGACTGGGAGATGGTGGAAGTAGAAGAGAAGAAAGCTCATTTAAAACCTTGGATCGATAATTATGGGGAATACAGTGGCGATGAATTAGATAAACTGCTTGATAAAGGTCAGGCCACGTGGGACGGCTGGAATATAAAAATTGATACAGACGGGGATGGGACGGTGGATACGGTTCTATTGAAAAAAGACAATTTAGTCGTGGATCGGAACACGGATGGATTATCAGATATCCCCGATTTCCATATTAAAAACCGCCGTTTTGATTTTCGGATGGATTACAATTTTTCTCCCGAACATTTTATCAGCGCCAATTTTGGCCAGGCCATTGCTACAAATATTAATATCACCGGTGTGGGACGCTATCTGGCCCGGGATTGGATTTACCGTTTTTATCAATTACGCTGGGTTTACAAAAACTGGTTTGCCCAGGTTTACCTGAATACAAGTAACTCCGGGGATACGGTAAATCAGCGTACCGGACAACAGGTGGTGGATCATTCCAAATTTTTCCACTTCCAGTTCCAGCACTCCCTGGATTTCCCCCGTTTCTTTAACTCCAAATTCATTTGGGGCGGGGATTTCGAACGGACCATGCCTGAAACATTTGGAACCATTCTCCCCGACGGAACAGGGGGCCGCAATCCCCAAAGCTACGGTAGTGACGGCAAGGATAACGACGGTGACGGGAAAGTGGACGAATGGGATGAATTAATCGTGACCAACGAATATGGCGTCTATGCCCAGCTTCAGTCCCAGTTGACGGATCATTTTGAATTAATCCTCTCCGGGCGGCTGGATCTGCACAGCGGTCAACTGGATTCCAACGGGATTACATTCCTGGCCGATCCATTGGGTGGGGGCACCTTGAAATACTTCCCCCAATGGTCCCCTAAAGTAGGTCTGTTGTGGAAACCGGATGATAAACAAACCTTCCGTCTCACAGCCGCAAGGGCCTTTAACACACCTTCTTCCCAGGGACTTTACCTCGATTTGCTCGCTTCCATTTATTCCGTCTTTCCGGTCCAAGCCCGGGGGAATAAAGACGGCTACACCTATATTCGGGATAAAGACGGTAACCTCATGATGTACGATGTCCGCGGAGGGTCCTATTCCGAATTCAGGTTAACCCACTTCCCCGAAAATTCAGTCCTGTACATTCCGGCGGTATTGGGACGAAAAGGACGCTTTGTAAATCCCGATGACTACACCAAAATCGATCCGGTGAAATCGGAAGTAGTGTGGACGTACGAATTTGGATACGCAGGACTGATCGGCGAGCGGGTCCGGGCGACATTAGACCTTTATTACAGTACTTACAGTGATTTTGTCAGCGATTTAACCTGGGTCACACCGGTAGTTCTTGATACCTCGAGCGGATTTTATTCTGTAGATGACCCCGACCCTGAAGTCCTTGGTTTCCTCCCCTTGGCGGAACACAGCGGTATTAAAGACGGGGGCGATGGAATACCGGGCGCTTACTGGATCGACCATGAATCTCCCCAATGGTCGGTGATTCCCTCAGGATGGTGGGATCGTCCAATCGAAGCGCGAAAAGGGACGGAAGTCGTAGTGGTGGATGGAGATACACTGGGGGCCTGGTGGTCTGATGATAAGGTGGATTTTGAGAACCCCATCGAACTAGTGCTTACCAACATTAACTACGGAAAGATTAGCCTGGGTGGGTTTGACGCCAGCATTTATGCCTTTTTAACCGATCGGATTACAGCCGACGTCAATTTTTCCTATCTTGGGAAAACGCGCTTCTGGAATTTCCTGACCCGGGATTATGATCCGATTAATGCGCCCAAGTTTAAAATCAACGGTACCCTGGCTTATAATGCCCCCAAAGGATTCCATGGGAACATTGGTTTCCGCTACATTCCTAAATTTAAATGGTCTGCCGGTGTCCACTACGGCACCATTCAGACCTACTTCATTATTGACACGATGGTGGGATATAAATTCAATGATCGCTTCGGCCTCCTGCTCAATATAAAGAATTTGAATGGGGACCGTCACCGTGAGATTATCGGCGGGCCGAAATTAGGTCGGCACATCACGTTAAAATTCACTACTCATTTTTAAATCAGGATAAAATAAAAAAGCCCCGTGAAAAACGGGGCTTTTTTAAAAAGATAAGCAGGACCTCGGGAACTCTGGGAGCGGGGGAACAACCAGACTTCTCTTATGGTAGTCCTGCTTAAAAGGTGCTTGAAATTATAGCCACATTTTACATCCAACAAGTATTTTTTCTTCAAATTTTAAATATGAATACCAGTAATTAGATACGTTGATCATAGTGCTTAACGTCCTGGATCAATTCGACAAGTTCGTCTTCAGGTTGATTAATACAACTCTGGCCAATCCTTTCTTTGATTGGACTATGCCCATTATTACCAATCAGGTGTACTGGATTGTACCCCTGATAATTTTCTGGATCTATTTAATGGCGTTCTCGGGCAAACGGGGGAAAATAGCAGGCGTGATCCTGCTTCTGACGCTGGGATTCACAGACTACACAACCGTCGAGATTCTGAAACCGGTGTTCGGACGGTTACGCCCCTATCTTCAAATGTCAGAGGGAATTCGTACTTTGACCCATACGGGCGGTCATTTCAGTTTTGTTTCCGCTCACGCCGCCAATACATTCAGCTGTGCTGTCATCCTCGCTTATTTCTATCCCCGTTTTAAACGCTATTATTATGGGATTGCCACCCTGGTGGCTTTTTCCCGCATTTACGTGGGAGTGCATTTCCCCGGTGATGTTTTGTTCGGGGCGCTTTACGGCTACGGAATCGGCTGGGCGATTTTAAGCCTGTGGGTGATCGTGAAAATGCGGGAATTGAAACGGGGACGAACCTGGCCCCGGTATTGATTCAGGGATTTCCCGAATCGCGTTAGTTCGGAAGCGATCCCTCCGGTGGTTTAACGGGGTAGTCCCCGAATCCGGGTTGATTGGGGGATTGAATTTCACCGTGCTTGGACTCGAATTTCCGGATATTGTCCCCCAGGGCTCTTAAAAAGGCCTTGGCGTGGGGCGGTGCCATGATGACGCGGCTGTGAACCTTGGCCTTGGTCACCCCCGGCAATATACGGGTGAAATCCATGACAAATTCCGCCGGGGAATGGGTGACAACAACAAAATTTGAATATTCACCTTCACTGACAGTCGCGTCCAGTTCTATATTAATCTGCTGGACTTTTTTCTTTTCTTCCATGGTACTCCCCAAAGGTTAAAATCCGTCGAATTCCCGACGGTTGAATTCCTCCCAGTCCTCTTCAATCCCTTCAAAATCTTCGTAATTCTTAATATCGTCCTGATTTTGTTGTTCCTTGTACATTTCCATCTCGGTCTCGTATAAACTAAATGTATCCTTTTTCTTTTCAAATTCGGAGGGATCTACATCTTCCTCCTCATCAGGATCCAGACGCTCCACATCCTCACTATATACTTCAACATCGAAAAAGTCCAGGTTCTCCACAATCCCGTTGGTCATCAGGTACTCCAGGAAATCCAGAAATTTCCGGTCCTTCAGGTCGGTTTTGCAGTGCTTACAAACCAGGGACTCCTTCAGATCCACCTCTTCTAGAGTGGATTCACATACAGGGCAGATTATTCCTTCTAACATTAATTTTTTCCTCTGAAATCGGACGAGAATATAATTGGGGGTATTGCCCCCGTCAACACCTTTTCAACGCTTATTAAAGATATCTTTCAGGACCTGTTTTTCCACCTCCGTCATGAATTTTCCCCTTCTCTCCATCACCACTTTGGCCGTATCCCTGAATTTTTCCCAGTTAAAAACATGGTGTTTCCCGTGGATAAACCAGGTGAAAGGCCGCAATGTTTTTGGCGGGAACCCGGGGGTGGCAATCATGCAGCCCGGCCCCAGAACAGAGCCCGTATTCAGGACCGTCCCGATCGCTGTTTTAACATGATCCCCAATGAAACTACCCACATGCAGCGATCCTGTATTAACGGCCCTGTCGCCGACCTGAACCACAACCGGATGATAATTATTCTTCAAATTGCTGGTGGTGGTGCCGGCTCCCAGATTAACCCATTCCCCCACAAAAGAATCTCCCAGGTAGCCATAGTGAACCTTATTGGAAAAGCCCTGAAAAATGACATGGGCCACTTCGCCACCAAGCTTGGTAAACGGTCCCACTGCCGATTCCGACACATGCGTCATTGGTTTAATCACCGAACCGTTCCCGATAAAAACCGGGCCTTCCAGATAAGCCAGTGATTCAATTTTCACGTGGTGATCAACAATCACCGGCCCGTGGGTAGCATCCAAAACGGCGCCGGGCGACAGGGTCACATCTTCCCCAAGGAGAATGGATTCAGGATTTACCAGATGAACCCCCTGTACCGTTTCTGTCGCTCCACCGTTAAAACGCTTTGAATCCGACTGAATGATGGCGGGCATGGCTTCCAGTATTTCCCACAGGTAGCGATAATGGGCAGTTTCCAGGTTCCGTTCAGGGAGATTGGAAGGCGCTGCCCCTTTCACCGGTCCACCTGCTTCAAGCCATTGAGTAGCCGCTTCTTCGGAGAGGTTCGCCCCGACAATGGTTTCGTCCTGCCGATAAACCGCCGATCCATTCCGGAGGATTTGCTCCACCTCTTCCTGTTTCCACAGTACATTTCCCAGTAGCCAGATCCCTTCGCTGAGTTCCGATGGATTGACCGTCAAACCGGGATGCTTTTCCCGACACAGGGCTTCCAGCTCCGGGCGAACCAGTAAACACACTTTTTCACTGTGAATCAGAGGGATAATCCGTTCCAGGAAAGTAAAGGGGCCTGTTCTTAAATCAAAAACGGGGCGTGTCCGGGCTAGGGGATTTAAATTCGCTGCCTGGTGGTTTTCGTAGATGTAAATGTTCATTTGATTCCCAACAACTGTAATAACTCACGGACACCGGCCTGCAAGGGGTCCGAGTCGTTCATTCGGATCAGGATATTATAATAGCGCTCGGCATATTCGGAATAAAAACCGATTCGCAAGGGTGCCTGGACCATGGTCGAAATAACCAGGGCCTCCGGCGAGAATTCCTGATTCAAGTCAAAAATGGCATCGCCCTGAATGGCCTTCAAATGGTTCTGCAATTCTTTCAGAGGATAGCCCCATTTATTCAGGTCGGACTCAGAGTACAGCAGAAAATGGTCAAAATCCTCCAGATTGAATAGATTTCCCACTTCAGCCCGTCCCACCAGATAAATCCGGATCTTTCGGCCCGGGCCGATGGCATTCCGCAACGACAGTAAAAACCGGCGACTGAAATCAAACTGAAGCCGGTCCGTCGGCAGCAGCAAAATCAAATGGGAGATGGAACGCCCGTCGGAGGTGAGAGTACCGGTACCGGACGGATGGTGTTTCCGCCACCGTATATTCGTCCACCAGAGCAGCAGTTTTGTTTTAGGGGGAAGGGACATGATGTACTAAGGGAACCATTTCATTTTTCTTCCTGTTATTACGGGATACGAAAATAGTATTAACTTCGCCAGTTCTTAAAAGGATAAAATCAGTGAGTGTAGGAAAAAAAATCTTGTGGGGAAGTCTGGGCTGGGTCCTGGGGGGACCCATTGGAGCAATCATCGGTTACAGTTTAGCCCAGATGTCCGACATCCAGCAGGCCCGGGGCGGCGGTTACACCAGTTTTCAGGCACGGACTTATCCGCAGACGCAGCCGGGTGATTTCATCGTCTCCCTGCTGGTCCTGTTTGCGGCCGTCATGAAATCTGATCGTGAATTAAAACGGTCGGAACTGGAGTACGTTAAGCGCTTCCTGTTAAAACAGTTCAGTGCCCAGCAGGTGCAGGATTTTTTAATTTTCTTTAAGGATATTCTAAAACAGGATTATCCCCTGAAAGATGTCTGCCGCCAGATTCAGCGCTCCATGGACCACCCCAGCCGCCTGGAACTGATTCACGTCCTTTTCGGCCTTTCCCAGGCGGACGGCCATATCCATCAGAATGAAATCCGTACCATTCAAACCATCGCCCGGTATTTAAATATTAATCCACAGGATTTTGACTCGATCAAGGCCATGTTTGTAAAGGATTCCACCACCGCCTACAAAATCCTGGGAATCGACCCGGGAGCCTCGGATCAGGAAATTAAGCGGGCCTACCGGAAAATGGCCTCCAAGTATCACCCGGATAAAGTGAGTCATTTAGGGGAGGACTTGCAACGACTGGCGGAAGAAAAATTCAAATCGGTGAATGAAGCTTTCCAGACGATTAAACAGGAACGGGGGTTTGCGTGAAAAAGGGGGAAAAACCGGGTTCCTACCCTTTTACCCGGGGTATTTACCCCGAAATGTACCGTCAGAAACTCTGGACGATGCGCCAGTATTCCGGTTTTACCTCCGCCCGGGAATCCAATCAGCGTTACCTGTATTTATTGAGTAAAGGGGTTACGGGTCTTTCCGTGGCCTTCGACCTCCCCACCCAGATCGGCTATGACTCGGATCATCCCATGGCGGAAGGGGAGGTGGGAAAAGTGGGCGTCCCCATTTCATCCATTAAGGACATGGAGGTTCTTTTCGACGCCATCCCCCTGGATCAGGTTTCCACCTCCATGACCATCAACGCCACTGCCGCAATCCTGCTGGGAATGTACATTGTAACGGCCGAGAACAAAGGGATTCACACGGGTAAACTGCGAGGGACGGTCCAGAACGACATTCTGAAAGAATACATTGCCCGCGGCACGTACATTTATCCACCGGAACCTTCGCTCCGGCTGGTGACAGATGTTTTCGATTTCTGCCATTCTCACGTCCCGAAATGGAATACTATTTCCATTTCCGGCTACCATATCCGTGAAGCGGGCAGCACGGCCGCCCAGGAGCTGGCCTTTACCTTTGCCAATGGGATTGCCTACGTGCAGGCTGCCATGGATCGGGGTATGAAGGTGGATGAATTCGGAACACGCCTTTCTTTTTTCTTTAATGCCCACAACGGATTTCTCACTGAAGTGGCCAAGTTCCGGGCCGCCCGCCGCCTGTGGGCCACCATCATGAAAGAACGCTTTAAAGCCACCAATCCCAAGGCCATGATGTGCCGCTTCCATGTTCAGACCGGCGGATCCACCCTTACCGCCCAGCAGGTGAAAAATAACATCGTCCGGACCACTGTTCAGGCCCTTTCCGCTGTCCTGGGGGGAACCCAGTCTCTCCACACCAATGCCTACGACGAAGCGCTGGCCTTACCCACCCGGGAATCCGTAACCCTGGCTCTCAGGACACAGCAGATCCTGGCCCTTGAGACCGGTGTAGCGGAGTTTGTAGATCCCTTTGGCGGCAGTGAAGTGGTGGAGTCTCTCACGGATGCCCTTGAAGCGGAGGCAAAAGAAATCATTGCCAAAATCGATTCCCTGGGGGGAGCAGTGGAGGCGATTGAAACACACTGGGTCCAGGATGAAATTGCCCGCAGTGCCTATCACTACCAGCAGAAAATCGATTCAGGAGAGCAAATCATTGTGGGTGTGAATCAATACCAGGAGGAAGAAGATCTCCAACCCGAGCTGCAGACGATCGACCCCCAGGTGGTCCAGGCCCAGGTTCAGGCGGTGAAAGCATTTAAGCAAGAACGAAACAATGATCAGGTACAGGAACGCTTGAAAGACCTGAAGGAGCGGGCTGAAGGAACGGATAATCTGATCCCCTCCATCATTGAATGTATCCGGGCCGAATGCACCCTGGGAGAAATTGCAGATACCCTCCGGTCTGTTTTCGGCGAATATCACACCCTTTAATCCGCCAGATCAATAATCTGGTTTTCTCTAATTTTCCCGGCGCCGTAAACTCCACCCCCTGTATCTCCCGTTCCGATTTAAAATAAGGAACATCCGTGCCCGGAACGGGTAAAGAAAGGTACCATTAACTTTACACAATAAAGGAATTGCACCCATGAAAAACGGTATTTTAGCCAGCATTCTGACCGTATTTCTGGTTTCTTGCGGTAAACAGACCGCCCCTCCTATTACAACCGATTCTGAAATCGAAGACACGGCCGTGAAAAATACCAGTTCCCGGCTGGACCTGCCGGAAAACGCCACGCCGGAAATCACGCCGGTGGCTGAATCTCCCGGAGAGCCTGTTTCAATCGAAGTCACGGAAACAGACGAGGAACCGGCCTCAGCAGTACCAGCTCCAGGTCCCGAGGTCCGTACCTCGGAAAAAATCGCAGAACCCGATACCCCGGTAAAAACCAGAGCTACCGTTAACCGGGAGAAAACCTCTCCCCCGGAGCAGACGCTGGTAACCGAATTTCCCGGAAAGGAACTGGAGGTGGAACCGAATCCCCTCTTTCCTGAAACAGCCTGGGACCGCTACATGATCCTGCCGGGGGATTATCTGATTAAAATCGCCAAAAAGGAGTACGACGATTTCAGTATGTGGCGTAAAATTTACGAGTGGAACCGGACTGAAATCGGAGAAAACCCCAACCTGATTTACCCTTACCATTTCCTGAAACTATTGAAGGACCGTCTTCTGGTGAAGGAAGCTACACCCCAGTATTTCACCTACTCAATTCAGCCGGGGGATAATCTCTGGAACATTGCGGAAAAACAGTACGGCGACCCGAAAGCCTGGATTATCCTGTTGAAAGACAACCAGGATCTACTTCAGAAATCCAACGGTCTGTTAAAACCGGGGAGTACTTTACAACTCAGGGAGCAGTTGGACCCCCGGGCCTGATACGGAACGCTTGTTTTCCCGGTCCCTCTTTCAGCACTATCTTCAGACCCGGACCTTGGGATGGAAACTCGACTACGTTCAGGAAATCGGTTCCACCAATACCCGGGCCTGGGAATTAGTCGCATCGGGTGCGCCCGATGGGACAGTGGTTTTAACAGACAACCAGACTGCCGGTCGGGGACGGGGAAAGCATCCATGGTGGTCGGTCTCCGGAAAGAGTTTGACCTTTTCCGTTATTCTCAAACCGAATACTCCGGTGCAGGCAACAGGATGGTTTTCTCTCCTTGCAGGGGTGACCGTGGCTGAATCACTGGCAGAGCGGAAACTTCCGGTCCGCCTGAAGTGGCCAAACGATATCCTTCTGGAAGGGAAAAAATTGGGGGGAATCCTTTGTGAAACACGGGTCCAGGGTGAAACAATCCAGGCAGCTGTCATCGGCATTGGTTTGAATGTGAATGAATCAAAGGAGGAATTCGGGGCGCTGGACCTGTCAAATGCCACCTCCTTCTTCTGCTTTACAGACCATCCCTTTTCGCGGGAGGCAATTCTGGGGGAAATTCTGAACCGGTTGGAAACGGACCTGAATCGTTTCTACCAATCTGGCCCTCACGCGATTCAAAAACGCTGGTTGGCGTACTGCAGCCACCTCCACCAAACGGTGACAGCAAAACGGGGATCGGAAACCCTCCGGGGAGTGTTTACCGGCCTGGGACCCCAAGGGGAGGCTCAGATTGAAATCGATGGGGAAAAAGTCTTTTTCAACGCAGGGGAAATCCGTACCCTCTCCGCCGGTTAAAACCGGTGGATGGGCGATACTTTTATCTGGACTTCAAACCCGGGAAACGCTTTTTCAAGACTGGCTTCAATTTCCTTGCAGCACGCCACCACCTGGGCCTGGGAAAGATTGGCCTTCAGGTTGATTCCAAACAGAATGACGTTGTGTTCCTCCGTTTCCACAATCCGGACGTCGTGAATATTGATGACCCGCTCGTCCTGAAGCCAGTGTTCAGCAATAAATTCATTCACCTTCCGCACCAGGGGGCTGCCCGGTTTCACCGGATCAATGTGGACCGTCGGTTCCACGTTTAAAATCGAGCTCAGTTTCGCCTCAACATTCTCAGAAATGTCGTGGGCCCGGTCGGTCGATTCCTCCGAATCAATCTCCACATGAATGCTGACGAATTTATCGTGACCATAACTGTGAATAATGATGTCATGGGCTCCCAGAACGCCCTCCACTTCCATGACGGTTTGACGGATCCGTTCCACATCCTCGAAGGTGGGAGGTTTACCGATCAGATCGTCCACGGCACCCCGGGCTACGGACCAACCGGTGTAAATTAAAAACAGGGCTACGCCCAGACCGGCCCAGCCGTCCACACTGTTGTAACCGTACTTTCCTGCAATCATGGCCACCAGGACCAGGAGGCTGGACAGGGCATCGGAACGGTGGTGCCACGCATCGGCATGGAGGGTACCGGAGGCAATTTTTACGGAAAGAAATGTGGCATAGCGGGCTGTTAATTCCTTCACCAGAATCGTGAGGGCGATTACGCCGATCATCCAGGCGCTGGGATGGATAACCTCCGGGTTCATGATCCGCTTCACGGAGGCTTTAATAAATTCAATTCCTGCCACGGTCAACAGCACGGCAATAATCAGGGTGGCAATGTACTCAGCCCGGCCGTGACCGTAGGGGTGTTCATAATCGGCCGGCTTATCCGCTTCATTGAACCCCCACACAACCACAATGGAGGAGACCACATCCGACAGGGTGTGAATTGCATCGGCAATGACGCTGATGGATCCGGCCAGGAGTCCAATGGCAAATTTGACCAGAAACAGGACTCCGTTCACCCAGATGGAGATAAATCCCTGGAATTTTCCGATCCGGCTGCGGAAAGTGGCTGACATTTCGCGGGTGTCAGGGATGAAATAATTCGTAAAAGTTTCGAACAGACTCATCGACCCAAAATGCCCTTAACGGAATGGAGACGATTGGATCCCTCCCGGCCCAGGGCGTAGGAGAAACCATTTTTTATCCCGGCGCTGCCGACTGCCCCGTCCACCCGCAGGGCGATGTAAGCCACTTGAACACCCGATCCCGGTTGTTTCTTCACGATGCGCTGCAGTGCTTCCCGGCAGGCTGCTTCCGGTTCATATCCCTGGCGCATCAGTTCCACCACCAGGAAACTCCCGGCTGTCTTGATGACCCACTCCCCCACGCCGGTGGCCCCGGCAGCACCAATGTCATTATCCACATAGAGCCCGGCGCCGATTAAGGGACTATCCCCCACCCGCCCGTGGCGTTTAAATGCCAGACCGCTGGTGGTACAGGCCCCTGCCAGATTCCCCTCCTTATCCTGGGCGAGAATGGCGATTGTATCGTGGGAGGAGTCGGAGGAAGAACCTTTCCCGGCCTGTTTCCGCTTCCACTGCTCCCATTTTTTCCGGGCGTAGGGCGTTAACAGGTCTTCTTCCTGAAATCCCAGTTCCAGGGCAAACTGGCGGGCACCCTCCCCTACCAGCAGGACATGGGGCGTAACTTCCATTACCTTCCGGGCGACAGAAATCGGGTGTTTAATTTTCTCCAGTGCGGCCACTGATCCCGCATTCCCCTCCGAATCCATAATACTGGCATCCAGGGTTACTTTTCCGGTGGCATCGGGCATACCCCCGAAACCGACGGAGTAAACTTTCGGATCCGCCTCCGGAATCCGGGCGCCCGCTTCCACCGCTTCCAGGGCAGACGATCCCCCGGCTAGAGCCTCCATGGCCGCTTCATTGGCTGCCAGACCGTGTTTCCAGGTGGAAATTACCAGGGGTTTCCCGGTCTGGCGGTTTAATGTCCCCCCTTCAGCGTTGAGCAATGTTGACGGTATAACAATCCCCGTGACGCTGGCTTTAAGAAAATCTCTTCGTTTCATGGTTTACTATCATTTTATAGTCCCGTAAAAGATCGTTAAGGTGTGTGTGACCTATCAATCGAAAGCGGAAAGCCCAGTAATTTTTTCTCCCAGAATCAGGGTGTGCATTTCATGGGTGCCTTCATAGGTGTAGACCGATTCAATATTGGCCATGTGGCGGATGGGGGAGTAATCCAGGGTGACACCATTGGCTCCCAGCATTTCACGGGCGGTCCGGGCCACATCCCGCGCCATGGCACAGTTGGCCCGCTTGGCCAGGGACACCTGACTGAAGTCCATCTTACCTTCGTCTTTCAATCTTCCCAGGCGGTAAACCAGCAGCTGGGCCGTCGTAATCCGGGTCAGCATCTCCGCCAACTTCGCCTGGGTAAGCTGGTAGCCTGCCAGGACTTTTGAAAACTGTTTTCGATCTTGACAATAATCCCGGGCCGTTTCATAACAATCAATTGCGGCGCCCACCATCCCCCAGGCAATCCCGTAGCGGGCCTGGGTCAGGCAGGACAACGGACCCTTGAGACCTTTCACACCCGGCAGGCGATTTGCCTCCGGCGCGTGAACATTCTCCATGACCAGTTCGGAGGTAATGGAAGCGCGCAGGCTCAGTTTGCCGTGGATATCGTTTGTCGTAAAGCCCTTCTGCCCCTTTTCCAGGAGAAATCCACGGACCACCCCTTCTTCATCCCGGGCCCAGACCACCGCCACATCCGCCACCGAACCGTTGGTGATCCACATTTTGGAACCGTTCAGGATCCATTCATCCCCGTTCCGGATTGCCCGGGTGGCCATGCCACCGGGATTGGAACCAAAATTCGGCTCTGTGAGACCAAAACATCCGATTTTTTCTCCCGCACCCAGAGCCGGGAGCCATTTCTTTTTTTGTTCCTCCGAACCGTACCGGTGGATCGGGTACATCACCAGCGCTCCCTGAACACTGGCAAAGGAGCGGAGCCCCGAATCCCCCCGTTCCAGTTCCTGGAGAATCAATCCGTAGGCCACATTGCTTACGCCGGCGCCGCCGCTTTCTTCCGGCAGGGCGGAACCCATGAAGCCCAGTTCTCCCAGCCGGGGTGCGATCTCCAGGGGAAAGGTCCCTTTTTCATAATGTTCCTTGATCAGGGGCATAAATTCCTGTTGAATGAATTCGTGGGCGGTTTTCTGAATCAGCAGTTCCTCCTCCGTAAGCAGATCGGTGAGGTTGTAAAAATCAGGCCCGATGTAACGCATGAAAAATCCCTTCCAGTTTTAAAGGGTAAAATTACATTGCCGCCGGGATTCCTACCGCTGTTTTTCCCGCTATCTTCAAGTCCGCTCATTCTCGGTTACAG
>CAZIIM010000022.1:0-2051 GCA_964539305.1 uncultured bacterium
GCACACGCTGGAATTCAGGATTAGCGTGAGGGTTGATTCAATTGTAAGCTATCCTCTTTGCCGGTATTTGGTTATCGAACCTAAACAGCTGTCCGTTATATCGGGTGAGCCGCTTGTTTTCCAGCTGAAGCAAAACTATCCCAATCCATTTAACCCCATAACGAATATTGATTTTGAGTTACCGTATGATTGCCAAGTTTTTCTCACGGTTTACAACTTGCACGGGGATGAGATCTGTCCATTGGTGAAAGGATTTAAAACGGCCGGGCATTATACAGTCCAATGGGTTGGAAGAGACACAAGGGGGAGACAAATATCCACCGGTGTGTATCTTTATCGGTTAAAAGCTGAAACCAGAGACGGCCACCAAACCTTCATAAAAACAAGAAAACTGGTGTTCTTGAAATAGCGGATGAAATACATTGTTTTGATTATTTATTCGAGTGATTTTAGACGAATAAAACAAAAAGATGTTGACAATTAATGTGGATCGGTAGTACAATTTAATCGTACGCGTTAGTATCGGTAAAATAAGTAGTTAGGAGTTCAAAATGCAGAAAGGTAGTGTAAATAAAGTCGTGTTAGTCGGTCATCTGGGTGGCGACCCAGAAACGCGGTATACCCCTTCGGGGGCCGCCGTGGCTAACTTCAATCTTGCAACCAACGAATCCTGGCGTGATGCCAATGGTGATGTTCAGGATAAAACCGAATGGCACCGTTGCGTTATGTTTGGAAAAACGGCCGAAATGGCAGGTGAACTGCTTAAAAAAGGCCAGCTTGTTTATCTGGAGGGTAAACTTCAGACCCGTAACTGGGAGGACAACAACGGCGTTAAGCGCTATACCACTGAAGTGGTGTGTGATACGTTCACAATGCTCGGTCGGAAAATGGATTCAAGCGGTGACCGACCCGAAGCCACCCCCGCCGGGGCGGATGAGGACGACTTGCCGTTTTAATCCTGTTGTTGTCTGATTGAATTAAGGGGATCCAGCCGGATCCCCTTTTTATATATATTATAATTATTATAATTGCGTCCGACTGCTTAAACTCCTCGTCCCAAACGTTTTGTAAAAGGATATTTTGATGGATCTAGATCGTCTGAATCATGAACTGTGTTCATTCTGGGACCAACACATCACACCGGCGCTGATAGACTATATAAAAATACCAAATAAGTCCCCTATTTTCGATCCGGATTGGGAATCGAACGGTCATATGCAGCAGGTATTGGATTTGGCTGTGGACTGGATCAGGGAGCACCAACCGGCCGGAAGTCAATTGTTTGTGAAAAAAGAAACGGGTCGGACTCCATTAATTCTTCTGGAAATTCCCGGCCAGAGGGAGGGGAATGTCCTCGTTTATGGCCACTTGGACAAACAGCCTGAAATGGAAGGATGGCGCGAAGGGCTCGGTCCGTGGACACCCGTTGTGGAAAATGGGAAATTATATGGGCGTGGTTCGGCTGATGACGGATATGCCCTATTCGCTGCCGTCGGGATCGTTCAAGCCCTTCAAAGCCAGAAACAGCCTTTACCCCGTATTGTTATCCTCATTGAATTTTGTGAAGAAAGTGGTTCACTGGATTTACCTTTTTACCTCGAGCAGAATAAAGAAATCATCGGGGAACCGGATTTAGTCATTTGTCTGGACTCGGGTGCTGAGAACTACGAACAATTCTGGACGACTGTTTCACTCCGGGGGCTTGTAAGTTGTACCGTAAGGGTGGATGTGCTCAGAGAAGGTGTTCATTCCGGAGCAGCCAGTGGAGTGGTCCCCTCGTCGTTCAGGATTGTCCGACAGTTAATATCCCGCCTGGAGGATGAAACTACCGGCGTCATAATTCCTGATGGCCTTCAGGTAGAAGTGCCGCCTAATCGGCTGTCGGAAGTAAAGGCCCTGGCTGCTGAAATGGGAGCGTTGGATGAACACTTCCCTTGGTATGGAGACCTGAAATCAACTACCCGGGATCCGATGGAGGGAATTTTAAGGCGGACCTGGTATCCGGCCCTGTCAATCGTTGGCATGGATGGTGTACCGGCAGTGAAAGACGG
>CAZIIM010000022.1:2151-5324 GCA_964539305.1 uncultured bacterium
CCCGAGGCAAATGCCCACGGGCCCAATGAATTTTTACATTTGGAGTATGCCAAAAAAGTAAGTACCTGTATTGGTTTAATACTTCACCGCTTCCAGAAGTAGAATTACCGAAATGAACGCTCCTGCACGGTTGGAGAAGTTTAGACCCCGTCCCCAGCGGATTCGATATTTATTGTCTTACTTTACCCTTTTTCTGGGTCCTCTGCTGGCCAAGATAAAGGTAAAGGGGCGTGAACATCTTCCTCGGGAGGGTCCCTATATTCTGGCCATTAACCATTTCAGTGTGGTGGACCCTGCTTTTGTCATCTATGCCATCCGGAAGCCGATTAATTTCCTGGCAGCCAGCGACCAGGTGATTGAATGGCAAAATTACTGGGCGGCGTGGCTGTATGGATTTATCCCCACCAACCGGACACGGCTGGCCCCCTCTACCATTAAAATGGCTGTCCGCGTTTTAAAAGAGCAGCGCATCCTGGGAATTTTTCCGGAGGGAACATCTACCTCGGATCAGTTGCGACCGCCGAAGATGGGAGTAGTTTATTTATCGACAGTCACATCGGCACCCATTATTCCAATTGGAATCACCGGTCTTCAAAATGCCTGGGATCAATGGTTGCGCGGGAATCGCCCCCGGGTCGAAATCAGAATTGGAAAGGCTTTTGGTCCTTTTCAATTATCAGATGAACGAAAGGCCCGGGAAAAACAATTGGAGGAAATTGGAAAGGAAGTAATGCGTCGAATTGCGGCGTTGTTACCGGAGAGGCATCACGGTGACTATCGGGGGGATCGGGAAATTGAAGTATATCGCCGGGAAAATCAGGGGTGTCGGGTAACCAGGATATAAATTCCGGCTAGGGTGATCACTCCACCCAGCACCACCGGGACTGACAACAGTTCCTGAAACAGGACGAATGCCATAGCAGATGCAAGGATTGGTTCTCCCAGAGGAACGGCGCTCACCACGGTAGGCCGAACGTATTTTACACTGTAATAAAACAGGGTATGTCCGAAAATGGTAGGAATAATCCCCAAGAGGATTAACCAGACGTAAGCCCCTGTTTCAGGGGGCAGCACCGGAATCTGCATTGTAGTGGACAGGGCCAGGAGAATCAAACCGGCGGTGGTATAAAGCATTCTGGTATAAACAATCACTCCGGTTTTTTTGCGGATCTTTTCAGACAAGAGCATTACGACGGCCATCCAGACAGAGCTTAACAACGCCAGGAGGTTTCCAAACTGGTTTTCGGTAAAATCGTTGGCAGAACTACTCTGAATAATGACCACCCCTGTAAAAGCGAGTATCAGGCCACCGACGATGGGTTTGTTCCACTTCCGTTTCAGAATTAACCGCTCAAAGATGGCAGTAAAGAAAGGGGCGGTTGTTGCCAGCAGGGTCGCATTGGCCACGGAGGTATGTTTTAAGGCACCAAAGAAACAGATGAAATGTAGTGCCAGAAAGAGACCTGCCAGTCGGGTGGGGTTCCGGTCGCTGGCGGTCATTTCTCCCTGCCGTTTTATGGAACTGAAGAGCCACAAGAAGCCTCCGGCAACGGCCATCCTCCAGAAACTGATTGTTATGGCCGGCACTTCCGGTACCATCCGGGCCAGGATGGAAGAAGTACTTATGGCCAGGAGACCGGTACTGAGAACAAATATAAGACGGGATTTCAAGGGACTATATTAGTAAAAGGCCGCCATCAGAATTTATAATAAACCGAAAGGAAAGGTTGTTGGAAATGAATTCCAATCCAGAAGTTTTCATGGTGGTTTCCACCAAAGACGGGAAGCGAGTTAGTAATAAACCCGATATCAAAAAATACGGGTAAGGCCACATCTCTCGATTGTGAGCGGTTAATCCAGGGGGCATAATAAGGATCCCAGAATACCTCCGAAATTAATTTCAGGTTTTTCAGAACGTCGTAGTCGGCTCCAACATAAAACCGGGGGAGAGGGTCGCTGTTAGGGTAAAAAATGGCGCTTCCACCGACGGTGATATTGATACGTCCCTGACCGGTGGCTTTTAATTTTGAATGACTGTAAGCTGCAAAAAGTTCAAACCAGACCTTGTTTCCACCTGAAAAATCGCTGTAATAGTACCCGTCCTTATCCTGGACATCGCCGATACGGACCCAGTTCTGTTCCTGGAAAACAGTATCTTTTTTAATAAACTGACCGGTGCTGTCATCCCAGTATTGCGTTTGCTTCACCTCGTATTTTTTGTACTCGTATTTGTCCGGTAATCCCCTCAGGTGGAAGTGGCCGCCAATGGACAGGTTGGATTGTTGACCGGCGTCGTTGTGCTGATAAAGGGTGTATTTGGGTCGGATGTTGAGATCCCCGACGAAATAGTTTGACCAGCGGCTGGAGACCTGGAAGCGGTCTGAGAATCCGAACGCCCAGGAGAGAAGACTTAAATAGAATTCGTTGTGCTTCAGCGGGAAGCCGGTAGGATCAAACCAGATATCCATTAACTGCTCATCGCTGAAATACCAGGTTTCCTTTGCTGAAGGTGTTTCCTGGTCCCCGGGTTTGGTTTCCAGGGTGGCAATCTTGTCCATATCAATTTCAATGGGTCCAAGGGAGGTCAACAGTTGAATTTGCTTGTCGTTTCGGGAAAGCAATTCCCCCACAATAATGTCACCGTTTTTCAGACGGATTCGTACCTGTTCGGTGTGAATGGATGTTTTATCGAGAACAAGTGTACCGAAATCTGTTTTCAGGGTAACGGTGGAGTCGGTTTCTGTGATGACAATTCCGGTAATTTTATCTCCTGCATCGGTATAATAGGTTTTTTGTTCTTGTCCCAGTAAGGATCCGCTGGTGAGTATGAGAGCAAACAGTAGGAGTAAGGTGGTTTTCATAGTCGGCTTTCCAATATTTAAGATTTGATATTATTTAGCAATATCCGGTGATACCAAACAAGGAATAATTGTATTCCTGCATTGGTTCCCGTTACTTTACGGCGTTAAATTTAATTCTATTTAACCGTGGGGAAACCAAATGTCTGAAACCAAGCCGATTCATTATTTTCTGGTTCTGTGCCTTATAATCGCAATTCTCTTTCTCATGCGCTGGGTTAAGGTTCAATCGGATCAGGATATTCAATATGCCGATGGAAGTGCCAATGAATTTATTAATCCATATGAGACGCATATAAAAAACCTGCGTCAGCT
>CAZIIM010000022.1:5424-11471 GCA_964539305.1 uncultured bacterium
GATTATCAACAGCTCCTGGCTGAAAATTCTATTCGTCCGATGAAACTCCAGATCTGGATTATGGATGCAGATGGAAAAAACAAGGTTCAGATAACCAACAATAATGCTGCCAATTTTGCACCCTTCTTCTTCCCCAATGATCAGCGGATCATCTTCTGTTCTAACCTGGCTGATCCCAAAGGAAGAAATTTTGACCTCTGGGCAGTGGATGTTGACGGAAAAAACCTGGAGCGGATCACTTATTTCGATGGGTTTGATGGGTTCCCCATGTTCAGCCCGGACGGGAAATATCTGGTTTTTGCCTCCAATCGGAACCAGGCCAAACGGGGCGACACGAATATTTTTATCTGTGAATGGGCCGATTAGGCTTTATTGTAATTACTGCTGCTCTCCTTGGCAGTAATGTTCAGGGAGCAGATTCGACCACTGTAACACGGGAGAGCGTGTATAACCGCGTTCTGTCTTATTTAAAGAATGACAACATTCCGGAATCATTTGTTGCGGCTGCATTTAATCGCCCGGAAGTAAAATACAGAAAAGCAGTTATACGTCGGTTCAAATCCCCGAACGAGCAGAAACCCTATTCGCAGTACAAGCGGATTTTTCTTACCCACAGACGTATCCACGGCGGAGTGAAATTTTACCAGTCCCACCAGACCATGATTGATTCAATAGCTGAATATTTTGGCGTAGATCCACTGATTCTGACGAGCATGGTGGGCATTGAAAGCAATTATGGTGATTATCATGCTGAATTTTCTGTTTTCAATGCGCTGTATTCGGTCAGTATCGGGTTTCCTCCCCGGTCTGACTGGGCCATGAAGGAATTAGCCGAATTTCTGAAATTTTGTTACAACAACAAGATGGACCCCCAATCCATCCGGGGTTCCTATGCAGGTGCCTTTGGCTACGGCCAGTTTATTCCCTCCAGTTTTAACCGGTATGCTGTGGATATGGATGGCGATGGCATCCGGGAGTATTTACAATGGCCCGATGTCTTGGGAAGTATTGCCAATTATCTGAAAGAGAACGGTTACCCTGAAAATAGTAGCGATTTTTCGAATGGTTCGGGCGTGTACCGGGCGCTTTACAGTTACAACCATTCGGACAATTATGTCCGGGTGGTGTTGGACTTGAGGAAAGCTATCCGGGCGAAACTCCGGTAAATAATTTTGCCGTTAAAGCTCGAGATGAAGCTCGAGCACTTCATCGCCGCGCCGGACTTTTACTGAGATGGTTTGCCCTTTCTTTAATTCTGCCAGGCGGTACATGTAATCATAGATATTCTTGATTTCTTTCCCTTCGATTTCAATGATGACATCCCCTTTTAGCATTCCAGCCTTTGCTGCTGGTCCATCCCGTTTGGTGCCGTCGATTTCCAGGCCCTCTGTCTGACTCCCATAAGCAGGAAGCACTCCAAAGGTCACCTTGAAGCGACGCCTGGTTCCCTGGGGTTCTTTAGGCCCGGCTTCGGCAAACTGCGGACGGGTATCTGCCCGATCCAATTTCAGAACAACGTCATGAATAAAGTCCGCGACTTTCTTTTCTCCCTCCGCATTTATTTTTTCCCAATCGTCACTGGGGTGGTGGTAATCGTCATGAATGCCCGTGAAAAAGAACAGGACCGGGATGTCATTGATGTAAAAGCTGGCATGATCGCTGGGGCCATAGCCCTCGGGACTCATTTTTATGCTTAGACCATAGGCAGTGTTGAGGCTGTTCAGGAGGGAATCGGCCTGCGGGTTGGTACCCGTTCCTCCAATCGAAAGCTTGTTTTCACTTAGGCGGCCAACCATGTCCATGTTTATCATGGTAATAATGGATGACAGATTCACTGTCGGGTGTTTCACAAAATATTTTGATCCCAGAAGTCCTTTTTCTTCTCCATTAAAAGCGATCAGCAGAACCGATCGTTTTAACTGGTCCCGTTCGCTGGCCAGTTTTTCTCCCAGCTCCAGAAGGGCGGCGACACCGGAGGCATTGTCATCGGCTCCATTGTGAACTGCAATAGTGTCGGGCTGGAGTGACCCGCTACCGGGACCACCAAGACCAAGGTGGTCAAAATGAGCCCCCAATACAATGTATTCCTTGCTCAAAACGGGATCCGTCCCCGGAATGACTCCGATGACATTCGAGATTTTTACTGTTTGTTTAACTAATTCAACAACAGCGGTTATATCGGTCTCCTCCACTGCGAAACTATTGGGTTGGAGATTGTTTTCCAGGCTCTCCTGAACCTGTTTCAATGTCTTGCCGCTGAACGACAGGATGGAATCGGCTACTGCCTGCTTGATCTGAATCACCGGGATTCCGGCGCCCGCAAAACTCTGATCGTAGCGCAGGGGGATTAATTCATCCTCCTGATCCTCTTCTACGGGAGATACAAACAAAACACCGGCCGCTCCCTGATCACGGGCCAACATCACTTTTTTTCTCAGAGGGAGATGCGGTTCATAGGGTGAATGGGGATTGTCTCCTTCTGGCCCACCCCGCAACAGCAGGACCCATTTATCGGCAACATTTACCCCGGCGTAGTCGTTCCATTGAATTGAGTCCTTAATAGAAAATCCGTAACCACAGAAAACGACGGTGCTGGTCACCGAATCATTGGAAGAGAATCCCAGGGGTATGTAGTCCTGTTTGAGCTGGAAGGCGCGATCCTTCATTACAAGACGATTGTTGTCTCCCAGGGAAACGCTGTTAACAAAGTCAAAGTACTGGTGATAGTCCCCGTCATTCCCCGGAAGGATACCGGCTTCTTTGATTTGGTCCACGATGTAATTAACAGCGGCTTCCGACTCAGGGGCACCCGCCAGGCGTCCTTTTAGCTCATCGGATGCCAGAAAGCGGATGTGATCTAGAATTTCTTCGGAGGTGATTTCACTGGAGGTTGTTGCTGGTGTTTCCACCTGGGGTGGCGGTGGTGTTGTACAAGACCAGAGGACAAGTGTGATGAAGATGAAAAGTCTGTTTTTCATGGATTACCCGGTAGTATTTAAGATTTTAAAATATTCCTGAAAGATGAATACTCAGAACATCAATTTAAGACAGAGCAGTAGTGAAATATTCATTCAAATTAGGTGTGGCCCGCACGGTTTACCGTTTTATTTTTCCCGGTAATAAAAATTCGTACCGCTGGCGGAGCAACCGTGTTTTCAGCCACCGATCAAAACGCCGAAAAGCGAGAAACAGGGTCCAGATCAAACGGTCTTCTTTATAGTATTTTTCCACTTCCTCATAGGGCAGGGCTTGAGTGGCATCCGAAAGGTGGTTATTGATGACCGTGATGGCCAGCGGGACCAAATCTGCCCGTTGCTCCTTGAATAGATTGGCTGCCAGATCGATAAAAACCTGGCGTTGATCGTAGTAGCGGTTCATAACATCCTTGAGGAACAACAAGCGGATGATCCACCGTAAAAAGGAAGGTGCGCTTTGAAGAAAGAGTTCCGGGTCCAGTTGTTCTTCACCCTTGAGTCGGAACAGGGGCGTACTGGTGTCGATGTAATACAGGGATCCCGGGTCATGATCTTTTAATGCCCAATTGGATAATTGCCCATCGATGGCCAGTTCAATTTCAGGAGCGTTCTCCTGATTGAATTTCCAGATTTTTCCAATCTCTTCACAAACACGAGCCAGGAAATCAGAAAAATGAGTCTGGTCCAACTGATGAATTAAATGGTGACCGAATGAGTCAGCAGATAGCTGTTTTTGGCCAATGTAAACCACGACTGGTCGGTTGGGGATATTCAGTTTAATCAGGTTGTCTTCCGGCAGCTGGATACCGGCGGTTTTCAGGTAATTACAATATTCTCGGTATTGCCGTATATAGGTATCCGCCTCTGTTTCAGTTTTAAAAAGAGGCATTCGTTTCAAGGCCAGTTCCGGCTGTCCTTCAAGCTGGAATACGGTTGAAATTTCTCCGTATCCCAAGACTTTTACCGGAATCTTGGTTTTATCCATATCGGCAGGATTCAGCGCCAATTCAAATTGTCTGATCAAATCAGTGTTGATGGAGATTGTCATAATGCTACGGTGGAATCATTGAGCTGGGTGTTAGTCTGAATTCGAAAGGAGTTGGGTGAACCCTCGTTTTAATTTAACGAGAGGACGGAGGCGTCTTGCGCTGGAGAGTGCTTTGTCCAGTTGGCTCAGTGCTTCTTCCACCTGGGAGTCTTCCATGATTAAAGGTGGTAGAAACTGGCAGACAGACGTGTCGTTGTTGGCGTACACTATCAACAGGTCGTTATCATAGGCTGTTTTGGTTAAAACCGGCCCGGCGTAGTCGTCTCTTAATTTGAGCCCCATCATCAAGCCCAGTTGACGGAGGTGTAATAAAAACTTGGGGTATTTCTGCTGCAATGTTGCAACGCCGGATTGAAATAGTTGTGCCAACCGGTTAACCCGTTCGAGAAATTCCGGGTTGGAAGAAATTTCCAGGACGCGGATGGCCAGTTTACAACCGATTTCAGCCCCCCCAAAGGTTGAGATGTGAATAAAAGGGTCGGGGTGAAACACCGCCTCCAGGGGTGTGCGCATAACGGTGGCGGAAAGGGGATACAAACCGCCTGATAATCCCTTGCCTAGGACCACCATGTCCGGGATAATATCAAAATGCTCAAAGGCCCAAAGCTTTCCGGTTCTCCCCAGGCCACATTGAACCTCATCCAGAATAAGCAGAATGCCCTTTTCGTCACAAATTTTACGGACCGCCTGTAAATAGTCATTGTCAGGAATAACGATTCCAAGAGTGGCAGGAATGGTTTCCAGAATAATGGCTGCCGTATCATTATCAATCGCTTCAATAAATGCTTGGGTATCGTTAAAGGGAATCTGTTGAAATCCCGGGGCCGTGGGACCGAAGGGTTTCCGGTAGTGTTCGTCTCCAGCCGCTAATGCCAGACCCGTATGGCCGTGGTAACCACCGCGGGCCGAGATAATTTTCGTCTTTTTAGTAAAAGCCCGGGCAACTTTAAAAGCCAGATCAATGGCTTCCCCACCGCCTACCCCGAATACGGTGTAATTTAAATCGCCTGGCATGAGGTCGGATATCAGTTTCGCCAGGTAGGCTCTGGGTGCACTCATTAAATGGTGGTTTCCAATATCCCACTCATCCAAGGATTCGGTTAGCAGTTGAACTAATTCCTGGTTCCGGTGCCCCAGATTAAAAACACCCCCGTTACAATGGAGGTTTAACAGGCGTTTTTCTCCATCAATATCCCAGAGGTAGGGTCCTTCCCGTCGTCCCATGACGAAGTCCATGCCGTACTCTTTGAAGAATCGGGCTTTCCCGCTGGAAACATGATCGGAAAAATATTTGAGGGCTAATTCTTTTTCTGCAGAGTGGGGCATGGAATATCAGCGGTGAATCTAAAAAGAGCGTCTGGAAAATCATATGACTGAGACATAGAACCAAGAATTGATTTTCATATCTGAACCGGGTAATTCCTTCCGAATTAAAAATATTGGCTGCAATTTCAGGAGGAAGCATCTTCCGGTAGGAAGGAAAAAATGAACAGAATTCACCTCGTTTTATCCATTTTGATGATTGTTCGCCTGACGGCTGAAACGGGAACACTTGTCGTGATTCAGCCCCGGCTAACTGAGCAGGATTACCGTACGGATGTCACATTCCGCACTGCTCTGGAAACCTACTTTTTAAAGGCGGAAGAGAAGCGTGATTCCCTGAAAACCCAACTGCTTGTTTTCCCGGAATACCTGGGGACCTGGACTGTGGCCACGAACGAGCCGGGCTGGGTATTTAAAGCCGGCAGCCTGAATGGCGCGATGGTGCGATTGATTCTGTCTCATCCTTTCCGTTTTCTAAAAACATTGTTTCACGGCCTGTTCAAAGACCCGTTTGAAACTTCCTTTCGGGGGCACGTTCAGCGGGCGGTATTCATTATGTCAGCAGACAAAATGAAAACAATATATGAAACAACATTCTCCGATCTGGCTGACCAATACAACACCTGGGTCGTGGCGGGGTCGATTCTTCTACCAGAGCTGGAAATTCAAGCAGGAAAGCTGGTGTACATGGATTCCCCTGA
>CAZIIM010000022.1:11571-32062 GCA_964539305.1 uncultured bacterium
TTCTACCAGAGCTGGAAATTCAAGCAGGAAAGCTGGTGTACATGGATTCCCCTGACGGGGGCCATCATAGCCTTATGAATCAGAGCGTGGTATTTAATTCGGAGGGCCAGCCGGTACTCGTTTCCAAGAAAATATTCCCGGTACAAGAGGAACTGGCTTTCCTGAATTCAGGTACTACCAGTGATTTGGCTGTGGTAACCACTCCCCTGGGGCGACTGGGAGTGCTGGTCTGTGCCGATAGCTGGTATCCCGAGTGTTATCAGGCTTTGGGGAAGAAGAATGTAGAGATTGTTGCTGTGCCCAGTTTTGTGGACCCAGCTGATCGCTGGGAGCGGGCCTGGAAAGGCTATGATCCGGCGGATTTGATTCCTTCGGACGTTAATCCTGAAGATACAAAAGGAATCTACCCGGAAAAAGATATGTGGCTGAAATATGCTTTATGCGGAAGAATCGGTCAATCGAAAGCGGAAATCGGGGCCAATAGTTTCTTAATCGGTAGTTTCTGGGGACTTACTGGAGGAGGGCAGTCCAATATCGTTGTACAGGGGGAAATAAGGCATATCGCACTAGATTATCTGGCAAAGGATTTATTGGTTTATAAAAGAGGCCAGCCTTGATATTGGTTACTTCGCAAAGAGCGATTTTACCCAGTTGGCTTCTGCTTGGGTGAGGGGAGTTCCCAGTGTGGCAGCTGCCCTGACCTGGTCTACATTGCGCTGACCCAGCAAGACGCAGCCGGTAGGCGCATCGGTCAGTAGAGCATCAATCAGTCCATGGAGCACAGGTTGGGGATGATGGCGAAAGCAATCTAACAATTTGGCCCGATTCTTGGCCATTTTCTGAATGATATCAGGGTTTTTAAAATCCTCTATCGTTGCTCGAAAATCCCCTGCTTCAAATGTGGGTGGTTTGGTGTATTTACCCGTGAGCAAACCGTGTTTTAATGGTGAGAAGAAACAAATGCCAATATTGTGTTCCTGAACCCAATCCATTAACCCCGATTGACTATAAGTATCATCCATTACATTGCGGTACGGTTGGACCACATCGGGGTTGACCCGGTCGATGAAACGCATGATTTTCTCCGAATACCAGTCAGAAAGGCCGATAAATCTGGTTTTTCCCTCCTCTTGAAATCGCCGGACGACCTCCAGGGCATCATCGAAATATTCTTCCTGTTTTCCAAAATTGCAGTGATGTAAATAAAGCAAATCCACGCAATCGGTCTGGAGATTTTTTAAGGACTGTTCCATTTTCCGGCGCATGTATTCCGGGTGATACCAGTGGTCATAATCCCCACGATCCCAGCCTACCTTTGTGGCTAAAAATATGTCCTTTCGCGGGATTTCTTTCCACATGGAACCAATGATTTTTTCCGATCGACCGTTGCCGTAGACGTCGGCTGTATCCCAATGATTAATTCCCGAATCGTAAGCCAGTTTTAAGGCTTCAATAGAATCCGCTTCTGTCTGCCCAGCCCAACCTACCGGGATTTTGTCTGAAACATTCGCTCCACCATAGGACCAGGTTCCCAGACTGATTCGGGATACACTTGCGCCAGTCCGGCCAAGGATGTTGTACTCCATATTTATCCTTTCATGAAGCAGTAAAGTTATTGAAAATTAAAACCTAAATTCGCGTCTAAATTTCTTCTTCAAATGCCAGCAATGGAACAACCCAACCGTGAATGATCTCATGAAAGTTATTGATATTGGCCACCGGGGATATGCCCTTGATCAGGCCATATCAGTGCTAGAAACAATGGTAAGCACAACTCTGTTTGAAGGCCGGAAGCGGGTAATTAAAATCATTCATGGTCATGGGAAGGGTGCCTTGAAAAAAAGTGTTCGGGACTGGTGTAATGATCAACAAGGGCGGTTCCGGGCAATTATTCTAGGAGAGGACTACGATTTGTTTCATCCGGAATCGGCTGCCATGCGGGCAGAGTGCCGAATTTCGAATGACCCTGATCTTGGCCGGCGGAACAGCGCTGTAACCTATCTATGGCTTTGGTGACTAATCTCATGGTAAAAAATATCTTTCTAATTCTAATTGGCTTTTTCCTGTTTTTCTTGGCAGGGTGCGGAAGCACGGGACCAAATCCCGGTAAAATGAGCCCGGAACAATTAACCGAGGCGCAGGATTCATTACTGGCTGCTCATCCGGATGATCCAGAAATGATCCGTCGCCTGGTGGATGCACATCTGAAGCTGGCGGAGCGAACGGGCCGAATCGAGGAATATCAACAAGTCCTGAAACTCGACCCCCGGAATGCAGAGGCCCGATACCAGATTGCCATGGAAAAAGGAAAACAACTCTATCAGCAGGGTAGCCATACTGCCCTTTGGGATGCGCTGGTGGCTTTTGGAAAAGCGGCCACCGCCATTGATTCACTGGGGGAACCTCACTATTGGATGGCCCGGAGTTATCTTAAAAAAGATGACATGGATTTCGATCTGATCCTGGAAGTGTATGACAAGGCACTTGCTCTTTACCTGCCCGATTCGCTCAGATCTGAAGTGGAAGCGGAGCGGAAAACACTCCTGAAACGAAAAGACACCTATGAAAAATTCTGGAAATAATTCCCATCTGTAATTCTTATTTCACAGAAAAATAAATTTTGTCACAACAGAACACAGCTCCTGAAATCCCCTCCGTAGAGGAACTGGTAAAAGCCCGGGATCGCATTCGCGATTTTATCCACCAGACACCGGTTATGACTTCTATGGGAATCAACCGGGTTTGTTCAACAAACCTTTATTTCAAGTGTGAAAATTTTCAACGAACCGGATCTTTCAAGCTCCGTGGGGCCCTCAATGCGGTGATGAGTCTTTCCGGTCCAGATAAAGCCAAAGGAGTAGTGACTCATTCGTCGGGAAACTTTGCTCAGGCGGTGGCGCTGGCCTGCAGGAATCAGGGAATCAAGGCGACGGTGGTCATGCCTGTGACAGCGACCAGGGCAAAGCGGATTGCCACTGAAAGTTATGGCGCCCGGATCGTTGAATGTGGACCATCGCTGGCCGATCGGGAAGCAGTGCTTCAAAATGTTGTTGAAGCAACCGGATCCATCTTTATTCATCCTTCCAATCAGCTAGATGTGATTCTGGGCCAGGGCACGGCTGCCATGGAGCTCATAGAAGAATACAAGGGTCTGGATTTTATTCTGGCGCCGGTTGGCGGCGGCGGTCTGATCGCTGGAACAGCCCTAGCTGCTGAATATTTTTCACCTCATACCACAATCCTGGGGGCAGAACCGTTTGGTGCCGATGGCGGTTACCGTTCTTTAAAGGCGGGCAGGATTATTCCCAGTGAAAACCCACAGACCATTGCCGATGGGCTGCGAACGTCATTGGGGGATCAAAATTTCCCCATTATCCGGAAGCTGGTCAGCGAAATCATCCGGGTAACGGAGAAGGAAATTGTGGATTCCATGCGGCTCATCTGGGAGCGAATGAAAATTATTGTGGAGCCCTCTAGTGCTGTGGCCTTGGCAGCTGTAAGGCGGGAACCGAATCGGTTCTCCGGAAAGCGGGTTGGAATCCTTTTATCGGGGGGGAATGTGGATTTGGAACACCTGCCTTTTTAAAAACGGCCTGGATAATACTCCCATTTCAGGGCGGGCCCACCTACCGCTTTTTTTCTTGATTCAACCCTTGATTGGGAGTAAACTTTCCCGTGTCCGACGTCTGGAGTCGTTGGGTACCCTATCATTCCGAGGTAAATATAAATGGCATTGAGAGCGGCTATGAAAAGAAGCATTTTATTGGTGGTCTGTACCCTTAGTGTATCTTTACTTGTAGCTAAGGACACCTTCACAATCTCCGGCCAATTGGTTGGTGCTGATGGTAAAAGTGTGGACAAAACAACTGTTTTGCTCCTGAAAGAAGACGGTACTGAAGTCCAGAGAACGATCACCTCCAAAAAACGAATCGGACGCAGCGGCGGTAAATTTGAGTTTAAAGATGTACTCCCGGGGAAATACACCATTGAAGCAGATGCGGGTAAAACAGGAAAAGTGACTAAAGTGGTGGAGGTGGTGGACAAGGATATTGATTTAAAAAAAATTAAGGTCACGGCAGAAAAGGTGGCTGAGGAAAAGGCCCCTGAAGATACAACAGCCAGCGGTCCCGGACCCGGGGACATCGAATTCAATCCAAACCCCGATAAAGATTATGTATTGAACGAATTGAGTTTTGAAATCAAGAAAATGACAGCCGAGCTGAAGTATTTAAATGAAGAGGTGGAAAACTTAAAAGCACTCAGCAAAATGTGGGTGAACCCCCTCTCGATTTACTCTAAAGAAATTATTCTTAAAAATGGTTCCACTGTTTTCGGGAAAGTGGTTTACCAGGACGAAGAAACCCTGAAAGTGGAAACGCTGGTGGGTTACCTGATCATTAACCGTAAAGACATTGTTCGGGTGGTGGATAATGTTATTACAGAGGAACAGGCGGAATACGTTCCAGAGCAGGTCCGGGACAGTTACACGCCGCCGCCCATGCCTAAGCTGGCGGAACCCAAGTACACTTCTCCTGAACCGGGCAGCAGGGAAGCGTCCAAAAAATATTCAGCCAACTGTGTGTTGGTCGGGAATATCAGCGAGAAAAAGGATTCCCAGGGGAATATCATTTTTGCAGGTGAAATTAAAAATATCGGCGGTCGCCGGGCTGACTTTGTGAAAGTGGATTTTGTCTTCCGCAAGAACTGGAGCGGGGAGACCAAAACATTAACCACCTTTATCCGTGGCGGTTACCATACATTTGAATCGGGGATTACCACTGATGCCACCCTCCTGCCCGGGGCGACCGGCTCGTTTGAATTATATGTTCCCCACGATTTTGGTTCTTTTATCGGCTATTCCTATGTTATCGACTGGGAGGAATATGAGTGATGGGGGCTGATCGGAAAATCCGGCCTCAATCACTCTCGAAGATCGTAATCAGCCTTCTTCTTGTTACTGCCCTGACTGCCCAGTCTGAAACTACACCGCTCTCGGAAATCTTTTTTCTGGATCTGGGAATTGTCATTGAACCGGTGAAAGGGAATGAAACCTATTCCAGGCTGGTAGAGAAACCCTCTCAGGAAGTGACTTTCCGTGTTAAGAAAGTAAACAGCGGTTCGGTCTACATGGCTTCCAGCAAGGAGATGCTGGCGGCACTGGAGCGGATTAATCAGCGAATAGAAATCCTGGAACGATCCTTTTCAGCCGAAATGGAGGCCATGAAACGGGAAAACCGTCAATTACGCCAGAGTATTGCTGAACTCCGGAGCGATCGACTGGAAAAGAATACCCCCGTGGAAATGGCGACTGACTTGAAACCACCTGTGACAGTAGAACCGGAAACTCCGGAGGTCCTTCCGGATGAGCAGATCCAGGAATTATCCCCAGCACCTGAACCAGCCCCGGTTTTTGATCAATCGAGATACATGGCAGGTGTTTTTGCCTATCAGCGGGAAGATTACCGGGTGGCGCTGGAGAAATTCTCCGGACTTAATCTGGAAGCGGCTAATTCCAGAACGATGGAAAATATTCTGTACTGGATGGCTGATTCTCACGCCCGGTTGGGGGAAGTACAGGAAGCCTTGAAAATTTTAGACCGGGTGGTAGCGGTCGGTTCTCAGAGAAACGATGATGCCTTGATCCAGAAGGGTCTGCTTTACCGTCGCCTTGGTCAGGAGTCTTTAGCCATGGCGGCCTTTACGGATGTGGTAAACCACTATCCTCAAAGTGAATATGTGCGCCTGGCACAAATCGAATTGAGAAAAGCGGAAACAACACCATGAAGAAATGGCTTCGTTATAATCTACTGATTTTATTCGTTGCAACACCTCTTTTGGGTGCCACCCGGGTTGCCTACACCCGGCCTGGCCCCATGATGAAAATTCCCTACAGTTCTGTGAAAAAGTCCCCTTACTTATTCAGAACCGGTTTTGGTTCTGAAATCCATAACCTGTCTCCTTTTAACACGGCCAAAGGGGTGTACTTTGAGATGGAGATTGGCAAGAATTTCACCTTCGGTTTTTCCTCTGTTCAAAGCGCTGATACAACTTCTCTCGCCAACCTGTCCGTTTCCACCTATCGGGCACCGGTGGAGTTTGGTTTTCATTTACAACAACGGGTGTACACCTATAACGATGTTTCTTTCTCGGTGGGATTGCAGGATATCGTCTTTGAAAACAAGGGCACCGGCGGTTTGAATCTGAACCCGAAGGAGCTGTCATTTTTTGGCGTGGTCAGCAGTGAGAAAAAAGTGGGTCAGTACCAGATGAGTACCTTTATCGGCTTCGGTACCGGCGGTTTTGGTGCGGCTGACACGGTTACAACGGATACAACACAAACTTCTTCCGGCACACGGGCTGGTGTCTTTG
The DNA here is from genome assembly GCA_964539305.1 of uncultured bacterium. Taxonomy (GTDB): domain Bacteria; phylum Fidelibacterota; class Marinisomatia; order Marinisomatales; family TCS55; genus CAZNUM01. The sequence continues at coordinate 17,941 of CAZIIM010000022.1, forward strand.
CCGGAATTATTTTAAATACCCCCTATTTTGAGAAATGGGGTGGTGCAGATCTTGTGGGTGAATTCGACGGAACAGGCATCAATGTGGGACTCCGCATCCCCCTTACCTCGGATTATCGCCTGAACCTTGGATTCACCCACATTGAAAAATTACCTTCCTGGAAAGAGCGGTACTGGAAGGGTCATCCCGGAATTACACTGGGAATGGATATGGCCGTGGCCCGGGTTCCTGCCGGTGGCATGAAAGGTCTTCCCGGTGGCCCCGCCCCGCCCCTCAGCCCCACAGCTGAAGCAGAGCGGAAAGGGACCGGCTATCCGGCTGAAATGGACTCTACTCTCTATGTGGCGGATATTGCAGTTCACACCTTACGGGATTCCATGGGTATGATGACGGCTGAAATGCGGAACCTGATGACGCGTCTGGCGGCCATGGAGCAACAGTCGAAATTCCTGGAGGATTCCCTGCGAGCGTTGAAACTGGCTCGAAATGTAGATGAGAAAAAGATGAATGAAGCCATGCGCCATTTATCCCGATCCTTGCGTTATTTTTATTCCGGGGATTATCGACTGGCCCTGCAGGAGGTGGAGGCGGCACTGGAGCTGAACCCCACCATGGCGCTGGCTTATGCCCGTCGGGGCTCGATTTATTACAAGCTGGGTGATATTCAAAGGGCGACAATAAACTGGAATTTGGCATTGCGCATGGACCCGGAGTATGATGACGTTCGCAATGTATTAAAAGCCCTCCATGAAAATCGATTGAAATCTACGTCTGTGATACAGAATTAGGAGCAACGTATGGATATTGCAACCTTAGTCGGTATTGTACTGGGAATTGGTTCCATCGGCAGCGGGATTTGGCTGGCAGCCAGTGCAGCCAACGCCAGTATGGCCGGTTTTATTTCACCCTCCAGTTTCGCAATCGTGTTTGGAGGAATGGTGGCCTCTGTATCGGTGGCATTCCCGCTGGCGGATGTGCTGAAACTGGGATCAGCCATTGCGGCTGTTTTTAAAGGCGGGAAAGACACACTGGGGGAATTTGTTGAAGATGCGGTGGAAGTGGCGGCCGTGGCTCGAAAAGGAACGGCAGAGCTGGAAAAACAGGTGGATAGTATTCGTAATCCCTTCTTCCGTGATGGCGTCCAGATGGTGATTGATGGTTACTCCCTGGATGAGATCACTGACATCTTAAACACGCGGATCGAGTATCGTGAAATCCGTGAAAAAACTCAAGCCAGCTTATTTAAATCCATGGGTACCATGGCACCTGCCTGGGGAATGATTGGAACATTAATTGGTCTGGTTATCATGCTCTCCGGTTTTGGGGGCGAGGGTGGCGGAACCGAAGCCCTGGGGGCCGGAATGTCCGCAGCCTTGATCACTACGTTCTATGGGGCCGTATTTGCCAACCTGTTCTTCCTGCCCATGTCCGATAAATTGCGTACCCGGATTACTTTTTCCAGCACCATCCAGAATCTGCTGGTGGAAGCCACCCGCCTGATTCACCAGAAAAAGCACCCGATTATCGTCCGGGAAAAGCTGAACTCCTACATTCCGCCTAAAGAATGGAAACGTGACGAAGGTTAATAAAAGTGGCCATCACCAAGAAGGAGAAGAATAAATATTTAGAACTGGGACGCCAGGATGTAGATGAAGGTCTCCCCGGCTGGTTCAACACCTTCGCCGACATGATGACCCTCCTATTGGCTTTCTTTGTGCTCCTGGCGGCGATCTCGACGATTGACCCGGTAAAACTTCAGGAGATGGCGGACGCCATGGGCAAATCGGTTGGGAAGAAGCAGAAGTTGAAAAACCAGTCCATGAGTCTATCGGACATTAAAAAAGCGGTCGATAAGATGGTCAAGGATATGGAAGCAGATCCCGAAACCGGTCAAAAGCCGGTGGAGGTTACCACCAGTCCGAAGGGAGTGACGATTGGGATTTCATCAGACATCAGTTTTCGGTCCGGCTCAGCAGAAACCAAGCCCGAAATTGTGGACATCCTGAAGAAAATCGTACCCACAATTCAGTCTTCTTATTTCATGGTGGCGGTGGAGGGTCACACGGACAGCGACCCTTTACCGGAACAGTTGCGGGATAAATTTCCCAGTAACTGGGAGCTCTCCGGGGCACGGGCCGCTGCCGTCGTGCGGATTTTGGTGGATCTGGGAGTGGATCCCACCCGGCTGGAGGCGGTGGGTTACGGGGAGTTTGTACCCCGGGACCGCTCCACGGCGGACATTATCGATGCTGAACTGATTGCCAAACTGAACAGTACTCTGGAGCAAAAAGCCCGTAACCGGCGGGTGGAAATTACTTTCCTGGCCCCCCGGGGTGGACCGGTTGGGAAGTCGGAAGGCTAAAAGAATTATTTTTCTAATGAATAAGGGAGTTGGTATGAAACAACGTTTATTCCGGGGGACAGTGACCCCGCTCATTCTGGGATTATTTGCCAGCCTGGTCCTCGGGCAGGCCAGCAGTTATCTGGCGCAAAAACTCATGCTGGAAAACGACCTGCGCAAACGAATTATGGAGGCTCTGGAAAAGGTTATTGAGAATCGGAAATACGTGGTTGACGTCAGCGTGGATCTGGAATTGAGCAGCGCCGTGGAGCAGCAAACCACTTACAAGGCCGGTGGTGAAACCAAACAGGAATTGACGGGACGGGAACTGGAAGGGGTTGGTGAAACTTCCGTTTCGGCGGCCGGAGAGGCGGAAGCCAGAACACGGACCAGTGTTGGTCTTCCTATTCCGGGCTTTGATTTTGAAGTGGAAGAGGCTCCGGCAGGTGAAGGAACCACTTCCACGGCCGGAGAAGCGGTAAGTGAAGCCCCTTCTAAATCATCCTCAACTCCCAGTAATGTTCTCTCTAAATCTTACACTGAAAAATATCCCTCGATTGCCAAGCTGAAACACATGGAAATCAGCATTATTCTGCAGGAGGGTGCCGCGCCGGAGTTGATTGAGAATATCCGGCAGGTAGTCATGGTTGCTTCCGGGTTCAACCGTACCCGGGGGGATGTGCTCAGTATTATGACCGCCTCCTTTAAAAAACGCCGGGATGAAAAGACAGCGGAGCAAATTTTATTGAAGAATATTGCAGAGAAACTGGAATCACTGGAAACTCAGCGGGAACAGCTGGGGGAAGTGGATTGGCGTAAGGAACTGGAAAAATACAAGCAGCAGGAGGTGGAACGGCGCCAGGAGGATCGCCTGTATTTTCAATCCAAGCTGACGGAGCTGGAGAAGGCCGCCCGGGATCGGGCCTATGAGGAAGCAAAGCGGGATATCCTGAAGCAAGACTCCATTCGGCTTCAGGCGTTAAACGATGAAATCCAGAACTTGAAAGCATTTCTGGGAGCCGGAGCTGCACCCGATTCCACAAAGGAGAAAATTCAGTCCTCGGTGCAGGACAAACTGGAGCAGAAAGCCAGCCTGGATGCCCAGATTGCCCAGAAACTGGCCAAGCTGGAAAGTGTCCAGAGCGAGCTGGATCGTCAGTACCGGGACGGCTCCGATAATACAATGGTAATTTTCGTATCCATTCTGGGTGCATTAGTTATTGTTCTGATTGTCGTGCTGGTATTTCTGTTAATGAACCGTCCCAAACAATCGGTGGTACCGCCGCCATGGATGTATCCCCCACGCCGCAAAAAAAAAAGTAAGGAGTCAGGTACGCCTGTAGCAGCAACCACCACAACTCAACCATCACCACAACCGGCTCCTGAACCGGAAGAGGATATTGCCGTCTTGCAGAGCGAAGTTAATGACATGAAACAGGCGGTTGTTTCCATGAGTGTGGGACAGCCGAAGGCGGCCACAAAGATTGTGAAGGAGTGGATTCAGGAGGCGCCACCGCCGCCGCCCGAGCCGGCCGCTCCCACCACTGAACCGGAGGAACCGGAATCCGGTAAAAAGAAGAAAAAGAAATAAGAGGCTGCCATGATTACCGATTATAATCGCCTATCTGGACTGCAGAAAGTGGCTATCCTGTTTTCAGTGCTGGGGGAGAGTTTGGCCCTGAGCCTGGTGAAGGATCTCGATAAGACTGAAATCCGAAAAATCAGGGCAGCCATGCGAGAGGTAGACAATGTCGCCTTTTCCGTCAAAAAACAGGTGATGGAGGAATTTTACTTCAGTTTTGTCAGTGAAAAGTTTCAGACGGAGGAAGATAGCGACGAACCAAAGAAGCCGTTTGATTTTCTCAACACACTGACAGACGAGCAACTGGTGGCCATGCTGGCAACCGAATCTCCTCGTGTCATTGCCATTGCCATCGCCCAGCTACCGGCCGAAAAGAGGCTGCTGGTGCTGGATCGGGTGGATCAGGAGGTCAAAGGGAAGGTTCTTCTGGAGATCGGAAACCTGAAGGATGTACCGCTGGAGGCTGTCGTTCAGATTGCCAGTCGTCTGAAAAAACGTTCCAAGACCTTGCCGCGGACAGTCCAGTTTTCGCGGGGAGGTGGAAAATATATTGCGGATATCCTCAGCGAAATGGATCCGGAAGAAGAGAAACAGTTCCTGGAAGCACTGACCCGGGATGATCCGGAGCTGGCGGCTGAGGTTAAAAAGTATCATCTCACATTTGAATCAATCTTTACCATTATGCCGGACAACCTACTGCGGGATATTATGAATACGGTGGAGTTGGATACGGTCGCCATGGCCTTAAAGGGCATGCCCAAGGATGTGGTCGATCGTGTCATTGGAAATCTCCCTCAGAAAAAACAGGCCATGTACGAACCGGTGGAGGGGGCCGTCCCGAAACGGGAAGTGGACCAGGCCCGGAAAGCGGTCGTACAGGTGGCCAAACAGATGGAAAAGGACGGTGCTTTTCGATTGGAAGACCTCCTGGGTAGTAGTGAAGTAATCGAATAGTACTTCAAGTGATTGGAAAAGCCCCGCCCGCTCTTGGTCGGGGCTTTTTAATTTTACCGGTGTTAAATCATGGCTGATCATCGCATCCGTACCGTTATTGAACCGTTTACCATTAAAACGGTAGAACCACTGGAATTGACCACCCGGGAGGAACGGGAGCGCGTCATCCAGGCAGCCAATTATAATTTATTCAAAGTGCCAGCCCGGAAGGTTTTGATTGACTTGTTGACCGATAGCGGAACGGGGGCCATGAGTTCCAACCAGTGGGCTGCCGTCATGCGGGGGGATGAATCCTATGCCGGCAGCGACAGCTTCGAGCGCTTTGAGGCTGTGGTTCGGGATATTTTTGGATTTAAGCACGTGATTCCCACCCATCAGGGCCGGGCGGCGGAACGAATCCTCTTTTCAGTCATGTGCAAGCAGGGGGATGTGGTGCCCAATAACACCCATTTCGACACCACCCGGGCCAATATTGAATACCAGGGTGCTATTGCCGAAGATCTGGTGATTGAGGAAGGGAAACAACCCCAGACGGTCCATCCCTTTAAGGGGAATATGGACATCGAAAAACTAAAGTCTTTAATACGGCGCGTCGGACCGGAGAAGGTTCCCCTCTGTATGTTGACAATTACCAACAATTCCGGTGGTGGACAGCCGGTTTCTCTGGAGAATATCCGGGCGGTGAAACAGGTTTTGGAACCCTATGGAATTCCCCTCTATTTTGATGCTGCCCGCTTTGCAGAAAATGCCTATTTCATTAAGCTGAGAGAACCGGGTTATCAGGATGTTTCCGTAAAGAAAATTGTCCGGGAGATGATGGGTTATGCCGACGGGTGTACCATGAGTGCCAAGAAGGATGGTCTGGCCAATATCGGCGGTTTCCTGTGTACCAATGCGGATGGTCTGGCGGAAAAAGAAAAAGACCTGTTAATCCTAACAGAAGGATTTCCCACGTACGGAGGGATGGCCGGCCGGGACCTGGAGGCGATCGCAGTGGGGCTGGAAGAGGTATTGGATGAAGATTACCTTCGGTATCGGTTGGCAGAAGCCCGATATCTGGGAGAGCATCTGTCGGAGATCGGTTATCCCATTATTCAGCCCCCCGGTGGCCATGCCATTTATGTGGATGCCAAGGCGCTGTTGCCCCAGATTAAACCGCTGGAGTACCCCGGCCAAAGCCTGGCAGTGGAGTTTTATCTTGCCGGCGGGATCCGTACGGTGGAGATTGGTTCTGTCATGTTCGGAAAGATCGATCCGGAGACAAAGGTGGAAACACCTGCAGAGATGGAGCTTGTGCGGTTTGCCCTTCCCCGTCGTACCCACACCCAGAGCCATATCGACTATGTGATTGAAGTGGCCCGGGAAGTGTTTGAACAAAGGGCTGCCCTGGCCGGGTACCGGATCGTGGAACAACCACCTTATTTAAGGCACTTTACAGCCCGCTTTGAACGCTTGGCCCGATAATATTTATCCCCACTATTAACTAATTCTGTAAAAATTCTTGCCCCGAATTCAGATTTTTTACTAACTTCGTATAACAAAGTACTTTGTAATTAGGAGACTTAATATGACTGAACATAAAACAGATTATTCTGAAACGCAGCAAGGAGATGAATTAAAACTCATCCGGGAGATGTTGGAAAAAACGCGTCGTGATACAGTTGGCTCTGGGTGGGATTTTATCCTGTGGGGTTGGCTGGTGTTTGCGGCCAGTATCTTTTCCTATTTGTTAATACTGCGGGATCAATCGGTTTGGACCTGGCTCCCCTGGGTAGTTCTCATACCCATCGGCGCGATTGTGAGTGGTGTCCGCGGGTACCGTACAGTGCGGCACAACCGGGTTAAAACCTACACCCTCCAGTCTTTGGCCTCTCTTTGGCAGGCCTGCGGAATTGCTTTCCTGCTGGTGGGTTTTGTGGCTGTCCCGCTACGGGATTTACCGGTGGAATCGCTACTACCGCAGATTGCCATTATTGCCGGAATAGGTACCTACGTTGCCGGCGGTATTCTGGAGTGGTCCTCAATTCGATGGGGTGGACTGGTCTGGTGGATTGCGGCAGTGATTATGATGCTCCTACCCTGGAAACTGGATTATCTGGTTTTGGCAGTGACCATTTTCCCCGGTTACTTGTGGCCCGGATACGCCTTGCGGCGGAAAATGCACCAGGCCACGTGAACCCTCTCCAACGTCTGGATCCGGTTATTCATGCACCGGTGCGCCTGGCGATCCTGACGGTTTTATCTTCAGTGAAAGAGGCGGAATTCAGTTATCTGAAAGAAGCTACCGGTGCCACCGACGGAAATCTCAGCACCCACCTCACCAAATTGGAACAGGCCGGGTATATCCGCATTGAGAAACAGTTTGTGGGGAAAAAGCCAAGAACAACTTGCTCTCTGACATCAGAAGGGCGTAGCGCTTTCAGGGCCTATATCGCCGCTCTGGAACAGTATTTGAATACCGGAAAAACATGACCTGAGAAGGGGTCAGCCTCTTTTTAGTATTGAAAAGATTTTTTCCTGTCAGGATAGTAAATTGACAGGGGAGAAATCTACTGCCATTAAATACAGTGTTTATCATTGATTGTAATCGGAGGATTGGCATCATTTTCAATCCGGATGAATACACCGGTACTGGGTGTACCCTGGTTAATGATGTTTTGTACGAGTAATGGGTAATACTCTATCCCGTATTCGGCGTTTGGTGGAACACTTCCACCGCAACCTTGAAGTTTACAAGCGCTCGTACAATGAGACCATGGTGCGGCGGGAGTTCATTGATCCCTTTTTTACCGCTTTGGGGTGGGACGTGAGCAACGTAGCCGGTTATTCCGAAGCCTACAAGGATGTGATCCACGAAGATGCCATCAAGGTGGGTGGGGCCACCAAGGCGCCGGACTACGCTTTCCGGATCGGCGGTGTACGGAAATTCTTTGTGGAAGCCAAAAAACCATCGGTGGATATTAAGCAGGACATTCACCCGGCTTACCAATTGCGGCGCTACGCCTGGTCGGCCAAACTGCCCCTGAGCATCCTCACCGATTTTGAAGAGTTTGCCGTGTACGACTGCCGTATCAAGCCGGTAAAGACCGATCAGGCCGCCACGGCCCGGATCATGTATCTCACCTTTGACCAGTATCCCGACCGCTGGGAAGAAATTGAATCCATCTTTTCTAAAGAAGCCATTCTCAAGGGCTCGTTTGATCGCTACGTGGAATCCACTCGGCGCAAGCGGGGCACGGCAGAAGTGGACACGGCCTTTTTGAAAGAGATCGAGGTGTGGCGGGAACGCTTAGCCCGCAACATTGCCCTGCGGAATCCAACCCTGTCACAGAGAGAGGTGAACTTCGCCGTCTCCCGTACCATCGACCGGATCATTTTCCTGCGGATCTGCGAGGATCGGGGGATCGAAGAATACGGCCAGTTGATGGCCTTGCAGAACGGCACCAACGTGTACCAGCGGCTGGTAACCCGGTACCGGCGGGCAGACGAGAAGTACAACTCCGGTTTGTTCCACTTCCACCCTGAAAAAGGGCGCCGGGAAGCGCCGGACGAATTGACCCCTAAGTTGACCATTGACGATAAGGTGCTTAAAGATATTTTCCGAGAGCTGTATTACCCGGACAGTCCCTACGAATTCTCCGTCCTGCCGGCGGACATATTGGGGCACATTTACGAGCAGTTTTTAGGGAAGGTGATTCGCCTGACACCGGGTCACCGGGCCAAGGTGGAGGAAAAGCCGGAAGTGCGCAAGGCGGGGGGCGTTTACTACACACCCACGTACATCGTAGACTACATCGTCAAGAACACCGTGGGGAAACTGGTGGAGGGGAAAACACCCAAACAGGTGGCTAGGCTGAAGATACTGGATCCGGCCTGCGGTTCCGGTTCGTTCCTCATCGGGGCTTACCAATACCTGCTGGACTGGCACCGGGATTGGTATTCGAACCACGATCCCCGGAAATGGGCCCGGGGCAAAACGCCGGCCGTGTACCAAGCCCGCAAAGGCGACTGGCGCCTCACCACGGCCAGGCGCAAGGAAATTCTGCTGAACAATATCTACGGGGTGGACATCGACCCCCAGGCGGTGGAGGTGACCAAGCTTTCGCTCCTGCTGAAAGTGTTAGAGGGCGAGTCCAACGAAACTATCAACCGCCAGATGAAATTCTTCCACGAGCGGGCCCTGCCGGACCTGGGGAACAACATCAAGTGCGGCAATTCCCTCATCGGGCCGGACTTTTACGACCAGCAGCAAATCTCCCTCATGGACGAGGAAGAGCAGTACCGCATCAATGCCTTTGACTGGGAGGCGGAGTTCCCGGAGGTCTTTGGCCATCGAGAAAAAGCTAAAAATGGGTTTGACGCGGTGATTGGAAATCCGCCGTATGTTCGTATTCAGGCCATGAAAGAATGGTCACCAATTGAGGTAGAATATTACAAGGTACGCTATAAGGTAGCAAGCAAGGGTAACTACGATGTCTATGTAGTATTTATCGAACGTGGATTATCATTGCTAAACAAAAGAAGTAAACTAGGATTTATCGTACCAAACAAGTTTTTTAACGCACAGTACGGAAAAACAGTACGAACCTTATTAGCCGAGGGTAATTACTTATCGAAAATCGTGCATTTTGGCGCTGAACAAGTATTTGCAGGAGCGACTACCTACACATGCTTGCTGTTTCTTAATAAAAGTGGTAACAAACAATTCGAAGTTATTAAAGTTGATGATATAAACGCTTGGTCTATTAGAAAACAAGCTAAAAAAGGCACAATTCCTGCGAACAGTATTTCAAGCGGAGTGTGGAACTTTGTTGTTGGAAAAGATGCGGCTTTATTTGATAAACTTAGCGCTTTACCTATGAAGTTAGGGAACCTCGCGGATATTTTCGTCGGCTTACAAACAAGTGCAGACGATGTGTTTATTATGGACTTTATTGAAGAGACTCGAATGACTATAAAGTTGAGGTCAAAAGCACTAAACAAGGAATGGACATTTGAGAAAGACCTATTGTATCCTCTGGTTAGTGGAAGTGATGTTAATCGATACTGTACATTGCCTGAGCGCCAGTATATTCTATTCCCTTACAAGGTTTACGACCAGTCAATAAACTTAATTGACTTTGAAATAATTTCTAAACACTACCCAAAAACCGCATCCTATTTTTTAAAAAACAATGATAGGCTCATAGGTAGAGAAAAAGGAAAGGCAAAAGGATCCCGCTGGTATGGTTATCTTTACTTAAAAAATCTGGCGCGTCAATCCATCGAAAAGCTTTGTGTTCCTAGGCTGATTAACAAATTATATGCTACATATGATGCTGAAGGTTACCACTTTTTAGATAATGTAGATGTGGGCGGTATTACTTTAAAACCCGAATATCAATCTCTTCGATTAACGTACCTTCTTGGTTTGCTAAATTCAAAGTTACTTTGCTGGTACTTTCCATTTGTAAGTGCGCCATTCCGGGGTAGGTGGCTATCTGCTAACCGTCAATTTTTATCGCAACTTCCCATTTACATAATCGATTCATCCAATCAAAAAGATAAGTTCTACCACGACAAAATCATAAGTCTGGTTAATAGAATGCTGAGCCTTCACAAGCAACTATCTAAAGCCAAAACACCTCACGACCGGGAGGTACTCCAGCGGCAAATTGACGCCACCGACCGGCAGATAGACCAGTTGGTGTACGAATTGTACGGGCTGACGGAGGAGGAGATAAGGATAGTGGAGGAGCAATAAAGGTGTATATACTTATCGTCATTGGTTAGTGAGTTAATGACACATAACAATCTTTATAATTTCTTATTACTGGTAAACAAATGTCGTATTACCCGCTGAAAAACAAGCGAGAATTTCTTAAGTTAATTGAGGAAGTAAATCAAACACTAATCGAGAATAATATCCCAATAATTGCGCGTCCTATTGGAATATTTGCGGAAAAATTGAAAGTGAGCTTACCAATTACCAATACATACGGGATTTTTCTTCAAGAATATGTTCCATTGGTAGAACACGTTCATGAATGGTATGAGGAAAGATATGGTGAAAGGTTAAAAAGTGATTTTAGGTTAGGGAATTCCGTTACAATAATACAAGGTGATCCATGGCGTATTAAAATACCATTAGTTTATGGACGTGTGAATGTCTTCTTTTGTCCTCCCGAAGAAGTTCCAGATAAAGCACCAGAGAAAGGGGCAATAATCATAAATATGCTTGATCTTATTGAGTATTTTCCAAAAGAAAAAATATATTCACTTGACTTAATCGAACGTAATAGAATCATATCATTCTTTTCACTAGCATACGATGCATTTTATTCAATAGATGCTGTAAGGCGAAATCCATTAATCACTTCTGCTCTTTCTGATATTGATTCAGCCGTTTCGCATATAATGGACAAAAAAGCACAATATGGATTGTCAAAATGGTCAACTTTACAATTTTCAGAAAAATTGTTGAAGTCATACTTAATTAAGAAAGGTACTAAACCTCCAAAAAGCCACAATGTTATTAAATTACATTCTTTAGCTGTAAAGCATGGAATGCCCGCAATCAAGCAGAAAATACTTATTTCGATTCAATGTCAACCCAGTGTTCGATATGAAGAAGAATATATAACTCTAGAGAATGCTATCAATTCTCATCTTGCCTCCTTAATATTGTGTTTTGTCGTCGCAAATGCAATGAACGACCACCCACGAAAGCCAGGTAGTTTAAACCCAATATCGTCTATCTAAAGAAATCCATTGCTAAGATTAACTTTTGTACTACCTTACAATTCCCCTTTTATCAACGACTTCCATTTCCCCGAAGAGATACAGCAAAGACACGCAAAAAGTTCAGTTGGTATACAAACTGTACGGGCTGACGCCTGCTTACCGTCAGGCAGGGAGAAGGATATTGGGATAGTGTTAGTAGATAATTAATCGCTTGAAGATTAACTGTTCGATAGCGTTACCAAACATCGGGTTTATGAAAAGATCCTTTCTCGTCATGTAATATATCTGGAAACTGACAATTACTCAAAACACCTGACCTAATTGGCTTATAAAAATCCACAACTTGTAGTAATACTTTGCTGGGGTATCTATGCGGATTAAGGATACCCACCGTTTTTCCTAAATCGGCTTTAACAATTTTAATAGGTGCCAACAGATCACTGTCATTAGAGACAACAACGGCAACTTCATATTGATCTTGGTAAGCATCATTCAATAAATGAGTGGCAAGATTTACATCTGACCCTTTTTCTTCGGTCTTGATAACGTAGGCATATTGAGATTTTCCTGATGGTTTTACTAATGGTAAACGTACGCTATGCGATAAAAAATGTCCGTAAATAATCTCAAGGTTCGGAATAGTTTGCAAAGCCCTTAAAAATATTTTCTGTCTTTGTGGTTGTTGTGGGTCTGACTCACGTCCTTTGATCAGAGCAGTGAAATATTTTATTTGAATAATATCATTGTGTGGCAATAGACAATCACACATTTTAGATAAATCAAGCCATTTGTATGGGGTTCCACGTACTGCACCATAGTAGAGATTAAAAGCATCTACATATACAATTGTCTTCTTCAATATTGTCTAGGCGAATAAGCAGAAACCGTCGCGAGGACGGTTTCGCAGCCTGCACCGAAGTGACAGGGGTGATATGGATTTTTTCACCCGCAGAAGCGGGGCGATGGCATCTAACCATCCACCTCCAGGCAAATTGGATTGTTGGAAAATAAAAAACAAATCAATAATTACCCAATAAGTATTAGGTGAACAATCTTTCAAGGGAACAAAATAACATGTAATTAATGTAAATGGTGTGGTAAATTATTACCACAAAACTTGTGGTAATGAATAGTTTTGTAAAAATTAGGAGGTGCCACCATGACAAAATTTGGAGCATACGTAAAAGAACTACGTCTTAAAAAACGGATCACGCTCCGGGATTTTTGCCGGGCTGCGGGGTATGACCCCAGCAACTGGAGTAAAATTGAACGCGGACTACTGCCGCCACCCAAGAGTAAGGAAATAATTAAATCGGTTGCTGAAGCCCTGCGGCTTGATGAGAATTCCGAAGAACATTTGACGCTAATGGAATTAGCTGCCATCAGTTACATCCCCCCTGACCTACTTACAAATGAGAACATCACTGAAAAACTGCCGGTATTTTTCAGAACCATGCGGGGAGAAAAACCAACCACGGAAGAGTTAGAAAAACTCATTCAATTACTTCAGGAATAGTTTATACAGAAGTGACTATTATTCCATTGCGGCTGAGCTGGCAGGAACTGATTTAGAAAAAGCATAAAGCTGAAGGGCGGAGAAGGTAGGTAATGTTTGGGGGGAATATCAAACGTCTGGATCGCAGATTCCCAGGATTACGCTGATGGCGCAGACAGGAATGGTGGGTGGTAGTATTTATAATCAGACAAATCTTCTTAGGTGAAAATCTTTAATCAGATTGTAAAAATAAATGGTGATGAAAAATTGCAATCATTTTAAAATAACAGAACGATTATCAGGGTTGATTGGGCAGATAAAGATGGGCGTAGTTTCAATCTGTGCAATCCACTAATCTGCCCCAGTCTGCAACCCAACAATAAGGGAAAAGCGGCAATAGATTAAATAATATTTCGAAGAATAAACTCATAAAGAATCTGGAAAGAACTAAAATTATAAGGTTGATTACGCTGATTACACAGATTGTATGTATTAACCTTTTTATCTGCGCAATCTATTAATCTGCGTAAATCTGCGATCCAACAGTAAGGGAGAATTGGCCATGGAGAGATATAAGTATGCTGACATAACAGAAAAGATTATCGGTGCTGCCATGAAGGTACATTCCTATTTGGGAAACGGTTTTCAGGAGGTGATTTATCAACGGTGTTTGGCGCTTGAGTTGGCGGAGGCCGGGTTGGAATTCATGCGGGAGGTGACCATGCCTATTTACTATTACAAACAGGAAGTGGGTACGAGACGCGCCGATTTCGTGGTGGAGGGGAAGGTGCTGGTGGAGTTGAAGGCGGTGATCAAAGTTGAGGAGACCCACTGGGCACAAATTTTGAATTACCTGCGAGCCTACGAAATGGAAGTGGGACTATTAATTAACTTTGGTGGGAAAAGTTTGGAGTTTAAACGCTTTGTGCTGTCGAACTAAAATACTCGTTCCGTAACCGACTATTAACCGCATGATAGAAACTATTTCTTCAAGTTAGCGTAATTACTGATCGGACAATTATTTTCA
>CAZIIM010000023.1:0-1478 GCA_964539305.1 uncultured bacterium
GGGGCCGTAGCTCAGCTGGGAGAGCGTCGCGTTCGCAATGCGAAGGTCGGGAGTTCGATCCTCCTCGGCTCCACTTGAACTTGTTTCCGGAATAACACTAAGAGGAAAGATTATTGAAAATGAGGTCGTGCTAGATGGGGAGGTAGCGGTGCCCTTTAACCTGCAACCCGCTATAGCAGGATCGAACTCCTGTGCCCGGCAGATGCTGATGGTGCGTTTCCGGATGAAGGGATGTTGAAACTTCAATCTTTCGCAATGATTCTACACCGAACCCCGTCAGGACCGGAAGGGAGCAGCGGTAAGTGCTTAGAATGATGTGCCGGAAGACCCCTGAAGTGGAGTCACCTGATCCGGGGATGAATCAATCCAGGTTTGCCAAACACAGGTGCACGGCCTTACACATTTAACATGGCCTATCAGGTTCTTTCATTAAAATGGCGCCCCCAATCCTTTCAGGATGTGGTGGGACAGGATCACGTCACCCGGACGTTGACCAATGCCTTTAAAAAGGATCGGGTCGCTCAGGGGTACATGCTCACGGGCCCCCGGGGCGTAGGGAAAACCACGACCGCACGCATTATTGCCAAAGCCCTGAACTGCGCCCAGTCCAAAGATGGTGTACCCTGTAACGCCTGCAATACTTGCCAGGAAATTACCGACGGACGGAATCTGGACGTACTGGAAATTGATGGTGCCTCCAACCGGGGAATCGAGGAAATCCGGAATCTGAGGGAAGTCATAAAATACCCTCCCATGGATGCTCCTTATAAAATCTTCATCATTGATGAAGTTCATATGCTCACCACCCAGGCCTTTAACGCCCTGCTCCGGACCCTGGAAGAACCACCCCCCCACGGGAAGTTTATTCTCTGCACGACTGATATCCATAAAGTGCCCTCCACCATCATATCCCGCTGTCAACGATTTGATTTTAATTCCATCACTTCCCAGGTCATCCGGGACCGGCTGGAATTCATCCTGAAACAGGAGAAAATCACGATTGATCCGGAATCCTTGATGGCCATCAGTCGGAAGGCAGAAGGAAGCATGCGGGATGCTTTGAGCCTGGTGGATCAGGTGATTGCCTACGGCGGGGAAGAAATCACCTTTGATAATGTTTCTGCCGTGATTGGATTAATCCCCACTGAACTGTACTTCGAATTCTCCGAAGCGGTTCACGGTAAGGATGGGCCTGCTCTACTCAAATTACTCAGAAAGATTGAATCCATGGGTTTGCCTTTGGAAGATGTTACGCAGGGATTAAACCTTCATTTTAGAAACCTGTTGCTGGCCACAGTGGAGCAAAGTGATGAACTGCTGGACATGAATCCTGAGACTCTCAAGCGCTACCAGGAACATGCCAACCGCTGGGATCGTAAAGACCTGCTACGAATTACCCAAACCTTGAATGAACTGGAATTCTCCTTAAAGCGCATTAGTCAACCTGCCATTCTGTTTGAAATGACGGCGATTAAATT
>CAZIIM010000023.1:1578-27065 GCA_964539305.1 uncultured bacterium
CCTTAAAGCGCATTAGTCAACCTGCCATTCTGTTTGAAATGACGGCGATTAAATTATTGGAGATGGATTCGGCCGTTTCGATTGAGGAATTGTTGTCTTCCGACGGTGCATTACCCAAAAAAGAGGCACCTCCTGGAAAGGCAGTTCAGCAGACACTTCTGGATCCAGCTCCACCTCCATCCAGGCCAAAGGCATCAATTGCCTCACATCCCCCCAAAGAAGAGGTTTCAGCTGTAAAAGAGGCGGCTCCTGACGAGGTAAAACCGGCAGAAGAACCGGAAGCCAAACCTGCTGCAAGTGGAGACGCATTCAAACTTGAAACGGTGAAGGATCAATGGCTTTCCTTCGTAAATGCCGTATCGAAGAAAAGACCTTCTCTTGGTACGGTGCTGGAACATTCCACGCCTGAAACGCTTTCAAAGAATAAATTGATGTTGTCCATTTCCGGTCTACCCCGGTTCAGCGTCCGGACGGTGGAGAAAAACAGGGGTGCAATTGAATCCATCTTCAAGGATCATTTCGGTGTTGAAATACGTATTCAGGCTGAATGGAAAGAAGGGGCTACCGACCACCAGCCAGACGCGGAGGATCAAAAAGAACCGGATTCGAAATCGACAGGAAAAGGCGATCCCGTGATTCAAAAGGTGATCGAATTATTCGACGGTGAAATTCTAAGATAGGAGCAAGCATGTTTGATAAAGGCAGTATGTCCAAGATTTTAAGGCAGGCACAGGAGGTCCAGAAAAAAATTGAAACGGTCCAGAGTGAGCTGGAGGATTTACACCTGGAAGCGGAATCCGGCGGCGGCATGGTAAAAGTGACCATTAACGGTAAAATGGAATTACTTCGATTGGATCTCAGTGAAGAGGTCCTGAAAGAGGATAAGGATATCATTGAAGATCTAATTATTTCAGCCGTCAACAAAGCCATCTCCCGGGCTCAGGAAGAAAGTCAGAATCGCATGAATAATGTGGCCGGTGGAATGTTGGGTGGCCTGAAAATGCCGGGGATGTAGTGGGGTCAATTCCAGACAGTATTACCACATTGATTGATGCCTTTACACACTTTCCAGGTGTCGGCCGTAAAACCGCCCAGCGAATGGCCTTCCATTTACTGAATTCCAGTAATGAAGAAGCGATTCAATTGGCGCAGGCGATTATGGATATGAAAACCAAGATTCAGTTTTGCTCCCTTTGTGGTGGCATTACGGAAGAGGACCCCTGCTTTATCTGTTCCGATCCCAAACGGGATGATGCCATTCTCTGCATTGTTGAGGATGCAGCCGACATTTATGTTTTTGAAAAGGCAAATATTTTCCGCGGTCGGTATCACGTCCTGGGAGGTGTTTTATCGCCGCTGGATGGTATTGGGCCGGATGATCTGAATTTAAATTCGCTTTTAAAGCGTGTTAAAAAAGGATCGGAAGTGGTCATTGCCACCAATCCCAGCATTGAAGGAGAGACCACCGCGTTGTATATTGCAAAACTGTTAAAAGACAAAGAGGCAAAAGTGACTCGCCTGGCCCGGGGAATTCCGGTAGGCGGGGAACTGGAATACATTGATGATGCCACCATACACCGAGCCATGGAGGGGAGAACCGAACTATGATGACCGTTCCTAACATCCTGACGATCATTCGAATTCTATTAACCCCGTTTTTCATTATTTGTTTATTTGCTGATTTCCCCTATGCCAAGATCTGGGCCCTGACCATTTTCGTGGTGGCTTCCATCACCGATGCCTATGACGGTTATTACGCCCGTAAATATGACATGGTCACTAATTCGGGCCGTTTTCTGGATCCCCTGGCGGATAAAATCCTCGTTTCGTCAGCCTTTATCTCCTTTGCCGTCATGGGTTTGATTGATTTCTGGATGGTTGGACTCATTATTTTCAGGGATTTGTTTGTGACGGGCCTACGGGTCATTATGTCTGCCAAAGGATTTACCATGCTCACGAGCAGAATCGCCAAAATGAAGACGGCTTTTCAGGTGTCGATTATTGTTCTTACCCTGCTGCTGCTGGGGATGAAAGGTTTCCACCTGGAACCTCTGAAAATGATTCTCACCTTTATGAAGGAATTCAGGGTGATTTACTACGCCACCCTGGGCGTGACAATCTTCACGGTGTACACGGGACTGGTCTATCTTTACGATAACCGGGCGACCCTGAAAAAAATCTTTATCTGACCTCCCATGGACCGGAGTACGGCTGAATGGGTCTCCACGGTATTTAAGATTGGACACCTGCCCCTGGCACCGGGAACCTGGTGCAGTCTGGTCGCCACAGGAAGCTGGTTATTTCTTTTCCCCAATGCCAACCCGTTTCTCCTGCCTGCCCTGACCCTGATTATTTTTTTTACCGGAGTAAAAACTTCCCAGGTTCTGGTGAATCATTCCTCTGAAAAAGATCCTTCACGCATCGTGATTGATGAATGGGCCGGTCAGTGGATCTGTTTTATTGGTATTCCAGTGGACTGGAGATTTGCCCTGGGGGGATTTGTTTTGTTCCGGCTGTTTGATATTGTGAAGCCGCCGCCGGTGCGAAATCTTGAATCATTGACCGGCGGGTGGGGAATCATGGCCGACGATATTGCCGGCGGTGTATTAGCGTTAATCTGTCTACAGGGATATCGGTATTTCACATGATACAGGTCGGGCTCATTACCATCGGTGCGGAGCTGTTGAACGGCACACGGGTGGATACAAACGCCGCCTGGATCGGGGATGCGGTTATTAGTGTCGGTGGAAGGGTGGTATGGCATCTAACCGTAGACGATGAAAAAACCGCCATCCTGAATGCACTGGATCAGATCCCTGAGAACGTGAAAGTCGTCTTAACCACGGGCGGTCTGGGGCCCACCCATGATGATATTACGCCTGCCGTCCTTTATAAATATTTTCAAGCCACCCCTGAATTTGATGAGGCCTATTGGCAGGAGATTACAGAGAAGTTTGCCCTGCGGGGCAAACTAATTCCTGAATCAAACCGGAACCAGGCCTATCGCCCTGACAAAGGTGAAGTGATTCCTAATCCCGTGGGAACCGCCCGGGGATTACATTTTGCCCATTCAACCTATCATTTATTTGCCATGCCCGGTGTCCCCGCTGAAATGAAAGCGATGATGAATAGTACGGTTCTGCCATGGATTGAAGGCTGCTCCGACCATCGGGTCGCAGTAACGGTATTGCGCACTACCGGGATTATGGAATCGGCCCTGTATGAACAACTGGAACCCATCTTAAAGGATTTTCCCAATATTGAACTGGCGTTCCTTCCAAAAATCACAGGTGTGGATCTAAGAATTAAAGCCAATGACTCCAGTACCCTGGATTCGTTTATTCATCAAATAACACCTGAAATTTCGAAATATCATTATGGGAATGGCACAGAAGAACTGGAAGATCAGACCGGAGAATTACTGAGGAAGAAGCATTTGACGATTGCAACAGCCGAGTCCTGTACCGGTGGATTGATCGGGGATCGCATTACCAATACTCCCGGCAGCTCGGATTATATGCGGGGTGGCGTGGTGGCCTACAGCAATGAAATCAAAACAGCGGTACTGGGTGTGAAGGAATCCACCCTGGAGGCGGTGGGTGCGGTCAGTCGTGAAACCGCCGCCGAAATGGCTGCAGGCGTCCGTACCCTGATGCAAACAGATCTGGGTCTTTCCACAACCGGGATCGCAGGGCCGACGGGGGGCACGAAAGAAAAACCGGTGGGTCTGGTGTATGTAGGGCTGGCGGATCATAAGAACGTGAAAACCTGGAAATTCAGGTTTGCCTTCGATCGGAAAGCGAATAAACTGCTGACCAGTCAAGTGGCCTTAAACCAGTTGCGGAGATATTTACTGAATGCGTGATATCCTGTTACGAACCTTCATTGCCATACCGGTACCGGAAACCCTTTTTCCCGTTCTCCGCCACTTAAAGACCCTGGTTCAAAGGAATGGATCAAAGGTGAAATGGGTTCGCCCGGAGGCCATCCACCTGACGCTGAAATTTTTAGGTCATACACCGGAATCGTCGGTGAAGGAGATCCGTTCGATTTTATCTGAATTGGCGCAGGACCAAATGACTTTTCAACTGTCCATTACTGGCACGGGCTGTTTTCCGAAACAGGAGCGACCCAGAATTTTATGGCTGGGAATAAACGGGGAACTGGATCCCCTGAACCAATTGGTTTCGAAAATAAACCGCCGTCTGGAACCTTTGGGTTTTTTAACCGAAGAAAAGACCTTTATCCCACATCTCACCCTTGCCCGTATTTCCTATCCACAGAAAAAAAATCCTGAAATTTCAGCTTTCCTGGACGCTTCCTACGATCCCATTCCATTTTCGGTTCAAAAGTTTCAGTTTATTTCCAGCGAACTCTTTTCTAATGGGGCAGTTTATTCTATTTTAAGCACGCATTTTTTCGGCAATAATTCAATTTAGGAGTAGCAATAATGTCTACAAGTGACGACAAAAAAGCCAAAGCCTTGGAGTTAGCCATTGCCCAGGTGGACCGTCAGTTTGGAAAAGGTTCCATCATGCGTTTGGGTGCCGACCGGCCCCTGATCATGGACAATGTCATTTCCAGCGGCTGTTTATCCCTCGATGTGGCACTGGGGGTAGGCGGCATTCCCCGGGGCCGGATTATTGAGATTTACGGTCCTGAATCTTCCGGAAAAACCACTCTGGCCTTACATTTTGTTGCTCAGGCTCAAAAATCGGGATACGCAGCCTTCATCGATGCGGAACACGCTCTGGACCCGGAATATGCCAAGAAACTGGGGGTGAATCCGGAAGAATTACTGGTTTCCCAGCCCGACACGGGGGAGCAGGCACTGGAAATTACGGAAACATTGGTGCGCAGCGGAGCATTGGACATTATTGTGGTGGATTCAGTGGCGGCCCTGGTTCCCCGGGCAGAACTGGAAGGTGAAATGGGAGATTCACATGTGGGTCTCCAGGCCAGGCTCATGTCCCAGGCGCTTCGCAAATTGACTGGAACGGTTAATCGTTCCAATACGGCGGTCGTTTTTATTAATCAGATTCGGGAAAAAATCGGTGTCATGTTCGGGAATCCGGAAACGACTCCTGGCGGTCGAGCCTTGAAATTCTACACCTCCATCCGAATGGAAATCCGGAGAATCACAACCATCAAGGATGGTACCAATGCTATCGGAAGCCGGGTTCGGGTGAAAGTGGTTAAAAATAAAGTGGCGCCTCCCTTTAAACAAACCGAGTTTGATCTTATGTACGATCAGGGTATATCTACGGAAGGGGACATCCTGGATCTGGCCCTGAAAGGCGATATTGTCCAGAAGATGGGATCCTGGTTTTCCTTCGATGATATGAAAATCGGCCAGGGTCGTGAAAATGCGAAAAACTTCCTTCGGGAGAATCCTGACGTTCAGGAAAAGATTGTGGATCAGGTGAAGAAATTCATTGGTTTGGATAAGCGACCGGAAGGTAATGAAGACACATAAAGTTCTTACCGTTGTGTCCGGTAAACGAAACCCGTCGCAACGGATAGTCACCCTTGACAATGGAGACGTCTTCAGAATTTCTGAAGACGTTTTTATTAAGTATCGTCTGTACGCCGGAGAAACCATATCCGAAAAAACATTGAAACATTTGAAAAAGGATCTTGATGAGACTGCTCTTCAGGATGCGGCCTACCGTTTACTCAGCTACCGGATGCGCAGTACGGCAGAATTGAAAAGCAGGCTGTTGAAAAAGGGTTTTCCACTTGACAGGATTGAAAAGCTGATGTCAAAGCTTGAGGAAAAGAATTATTTGAATGACGAACAATTTGCCTGGACATTTGCGGTTGAAAAGGTAAAATCTAAAAAAATTGGCCCCAGAGCCCTCAGGGCGGAATTACTGCCCCATCAATTACCGGATGAACTCCTAAACCAGACAATTGCGAAGGTCTTCCATCAATACCCCGTCCAGGAATTGATTCGGGATAACCTGGTGAAGAAAAAGATTCGGAAAGGTAAAGTTTTACCTGTAAACGAATCAAAACGCCTCGTTCAGTTTCTCCAGCGGAAAGGCTTTACCTGGGATTCTATCCACCCCGTCCTGCTGGAATGGGGTGTCCTGAATACCGGGAACCGTTAGTCGTATAATAAGAAGAATGGCCAAACAGCAGATCATAGATGTGGATGCGCTTAAGACCGATTTGGGTCGTTCTCCGAATGAAGAAGAAGTCCGCTTTTTAAGTCAGTTTGTTTCACGGTTGAAGCCTGTTCTGCGGTGGCGCCAGGCATTGGAACTGCTCCATTCGAAGGTAAAGGATCAGGATAAATCACTTCTCCTCGTATCGGAGCAGAAAACCGACCCTTTTAAAACCGATGGGAAGCTGGTGTGTCTTTCTCAAGGTTTTATCCGACAATTTCAGATTCAAACGGACGAGGGTATTATTTCAGGTGGAATCCGTCTTCATCCTTCCAAGAGAGCCTTAATCCCGGCTGAAAGTAAAATTCTTTTTTTCCCGGCAAACCGGTACCTGACCAGCTTCGTGAAAAAGGTTTATTCTTCCCCTCAGATTTATGACATTCGGCCCGTATTCAGGAACGGTCTGCCTTTGGCAATTTATTCTTTTCTTCACGAGGCATCGCATGGTTTCGGTATTTGTCTCCATGGCTTCCCTTCACCGAAGGACTTTTTCCACCATAAAACGGCCGGGCTACTTTTTGTTGTTGAAGATGGGGCTGAAAAAAATATTCTGCAAGCGGGAGCAATGGATGGATGTACAGGAATGGATTTGGGCCATTTGACTGAAGACGGGATATTTATTTTCAAGTCCGGCGACCTGAAATCGATTCGCATCCCTGTCAAAGTTCTAAACAATCTTCTTGGTGATACAATCAGTAGTTCCAATCAACCGCCCGTGCTGGCGCCGGAGGAAAAATTTCAAATCACCCAGCGGTCCTTAAATTATGGATCAGCGATTCGTGATTTGCTCCGTCAGGTGAGATCCAAAGCGGAACCCCAGGTAATGCCTCAGAAATTGAGCGTGACATCACAGATCATCTGGGGGGCATTTGAAGGTCATCAAAAGTTTGCGGTTGCCTTAAACAATAACGATCATTTGAAAATACGGGATTGGGGCATTCGGGGGATGGCTTTCCTTTCCAACGCATCACGGCGACTGGTATGCCGGGGTGTGAAGCCCGAGACGGCCACGATTCTGATTCAAAGCGATTCACCTTCCCGTGAATTCACTGAATATATTCAAGGTTTGTCCAAGGCGGCGGCTCATTTAAGGCTTTCCATGGAACACTCCGGCATCGGAGAAAAGGAATCGGGTGAGATGACCAGTCGTGTGGCTGCCGGTGGATTTCTGCTTCGGGATGTTTTGTTTCCCCAAGCCTTTCAACAGGTAGGTGATTTCATTTCCATTTTGGGAAGTCACCGGGGTGAACTGGGAGGGAGTCTCTTTTATCAGCAGTTTTTTGATTCAATGGCTGGAATTCACCCGATCCTGGATCTGAATATGGAAGTCCGCATCCAGGAAGCGATCTTGACCGGTATTCAAGCGGGTCTTATTCAATCTGCCAGACCCGTTTCAGGGGGTGGACTGGCGGTGGCGGTGGCCCGGTCTTTACATGCAACCAATTCCACTTTCGGAGCCCGAATCCATTTTTCACGGAAACTGAGTACGGAGGAACTCCTCTTTGGTGAATCCCAGGGTTTGATCCTCATTTCCATCCGGGAAGATGATCTCATGGAGTTTGAACGGATTTGCATGAATATCGGTGTTCCCAGCACGACCATCGGGCGTGTCACAGGGGATGGACTGTTTACCTTCAACGACGTTGTGAAGCTGACCGTAAACGAATTACATTCCAAATAATGGATTATACGGTACACACCCCGGAAAGCAAGACGCTTCCCGTTCGAAACATCTACTGCGTTGGCCGAAATTACGGGTCACATATAAGCGAGCTGCAGAATGAAATTCCGTCGGAACCAGTTCTATTCCAGAAATCCATTCCTGCTTTGAATACGGGCTCGGTAATTCACTTGCCACCCCACCGTACAATTCAACATGAGTTGGAAATCGTGGTCCTGATAGGCCAATCCACGGACAGTGTCCCTTCTGGAAAGGAAATGGATTTCATTACCGGTCTGGCCTTGGGTTTGGATCTAACCGACCGCGAATTTCAGTCCAAACTCAAGGAAAAGCGACTGCCCTGGCTGATGTCAAAATCCTTTAAAGGGTCAGCAGTTGTTACTGAATTTCTTGAACCCGACAGCAGGCTTTGGGATGAGGATTTCTGGCTGGAAAAAAATGGTTCCGTTATCCAGAAAGGAAACCGGCGAGATATGGTGTTTCCCCTTCCGGAGTTGATTCAATATTTAGCCAGTCATCTACCTTTGTTGGAAGGGGATCTTCTGTTTACGGGGACACCGGAAGGAGTAGGAACCTTATCTTCCGGTGATCGATGCAGGCTCGGGGTTGGTTCCCGGACTTTGGCGGTTTACACCGTCCAGTAGTTAGATCGAAATACCTTTCTTCCGAAGCTCGTTTACTTTTTGACGGGTAATGTCCAGTATTTCCCCATGAATGTGGCCATTGGTGGCTAAAATTTGACGATCGAATATGGAATAGGGTTCACCATCCATCCGGGTTACGCGACCGCCCGCCTCTTGCAGAATCACGATCCCCGCGGCCGAATCCCAGGGATGTAGATCGAATTCCCAGAATCCATCAAGGATACCCCGTGCCACATGGCAAAGGTCCACTGCAGCCGAACCTAAGCGGCGCACTCCCTGGGTCCGGTGGGTCAGGGTTTTAAACAGTTCCATGTTTGCGTTCCACAGGGGACCGTGTTCGTACCCGAAGCCGGTGACCAGGAGGCTGAGTTTGAGAGTGGAAACCGTCGATACCTGAATCTGTTTTACGTCAAAAAAGGCCCCTTTTCCCTTTACCGCAGAATATAATTGATTATTAGGTAGTTCCATAATGACCCCCAAGAGAGGCTCATGATTTTTTAAACAGGCGATGGAAACAGAAAAGGGGGAATAACCATGAACAAAGTTGGTGGTGCCGTCCAGGGGATCGATGACCCATAAATAGTCCGATTCCACGGTTTTCTGATCGCTTTCTTCTGCCAGGTAACCGTGGTTTGGAAATGCTTTCTGTAACCGATTCAGAATGATTTCCTCAGACCGTCGGTCCGTATCGGTCACCAGATTAGCCCAGCCTTTAAAATCGACCCGTTGTGGTTGGTTTAAAGCCTCCAGAATAGCACTGCTGGCTTCCCCGGCAGCCTGACAGGCTGTCTCAAGTAGATCGGAATACACCGTACCTTAAGATGACTTTATTTTCTGTTTGTAGGGGATATGTTCTTTCGAAAAGTAGTTCTTCGTCATTTTGCGAAGGGTTGTGGACAGCAGAACGATGGAGATCAGGTTCGGAAAGGTCATAAATCCAAGGGCTGCGTCCCCAAACGCCCAGATGGCTTCTAGGCTGGCAATTGCACCGATAAATACAAATCCGACAAAAATCCACCGATAGGGTTTGATCGCTTTGGCGCCGAACAGATATTCGGTGGCCCGATCGCCGTAAAAGGACCAGCTTATGGCCGTTGAAATGGCAAACAGCAGGACGGAAAGGGTTACGATTTTGTCCCCGAAGGGGAATAGCCAGGCCAGACCTGTTTTAAAGGCATAGGAGGTGAGCAGACTGCTGTTCAATAACTCTCCACTGAAGGAGGGGTCTATCCGAGTAGTGAAGTATTGGGTATGGTGCCAGGCGCCGGTAGTGATGATGACAAGACCGGTGAGGGAGCAAATGATAATGGTATCAATAAAGGGTCCCAGCATGGCCACAGAGCCTTCCCGGATGGGGTATTTGGTCTTCGCCGTGGAGTGGGCAATGGCGGCGCTTCCCTGTCCCGCTTCATTGGAGTAAAGACCCCGTTTAACCCCCCACAACATCGTATTCATTAGAACCAGAAATCCACCTCCGCCTACACCGGCGATTTCAGCCGGCGGGTGGAAGGCCAGACTAAAGACTTTACTCAGGGCGTCCGGGATCGTGTCCAGCGTGGCTAGAAGAATCAGCAAGGCTGAGACCACATAGAAAATAGCCATAATAGGTGCCAGGAAACCGGTAACGTGACCGATTCGTTTAATCCCTCCAATAATAACCATACCTACGATAGTCGCCAGGATAATTCCGTTTAACACCTGCTGAACGGACAATTCAAATCCGCTGAAGAGTAAATGTTTTTTGGTAAGGAAATGGGCCGGACCCATTAGTTGGGTCATTTCGGAATAAACCTGGTCTGAAACGGTAAAGGACTGGATGGCGTTCCCGGTGGCGAAAGAACAGATGATGGCGAAAGCGGCGAATGAAACGGACAGCCAGCGCCATTTTTTCCCCAGACCATTCTCGATGGTGTACATGGGGCCACCGGCGGTGAATCCTTCTTCATCAATTTCCCTGTATTTCAAGGCCAGGGAACATTCGGCGAATTTTAATGTGGTGCCGAAAAAGGCCGTGACCCACATCCAGAAGAGGGCACCCGGTCCACCGTAATAGATGGCGGTTGCTACGCCGGCAATGTTTCCGATTCCGACGGTGGCGGAGAGGGCGGTGGTCAGGGCCCGGAAGTGGTTTAAATCACCCACATCATCGGGATTGTCATATATCCCGGCGGTGACTTTCACCCCGTGCCAGAAATGTCGTATTTGGGGCCAGCCCAGTTTAAAGGTAACAAAAACACCCGTACCCACTAAGGCAAGTACCATTAAAGGGACGGCCCGCTTCGAAGGAAAACTCCAGATTCCCTCAAAAAATTCAATCCCGAATGCGTATAGAATCAGACCAATAATTGAGAATGCAATAATCCCAGCTGTAGTTCGCTTCATATTTCCTTTATCCTGAATTGTTGGGTGAAAGTTTACGGAGAGGAGACCGTATGGGCAATTCCAAAGCTGCGATTCTGAGAATCGGCAGGCGAATCAGAAATTAATTGCACCCATCTTGTGCCTACGGGAAATAAAAATTATTATTTATATTCCAATTTTAGGAGGTAAATATAATTTGTTCATTCCAGTAAGGACGGACCGTCATTCCAATGAACTGGGGCCAAGCATTTAAGTCTAAACCACTGGTTTTTATCTGTCTTTCTTTTTGTGTCGGCCTTTTGATTGCCATAACGATTCCCAACCCAGCCATCGCATTCCTGTGCCTGCTGATGACTTTTTGTTTTCTTTGGTTTGTGAAAAAAGACTGGGCTTTTACGGCCACGTTTATGTTCCTCATTTTTGCCGGTGGCTGGTACGACCTGGCCCTTCAGTTGAGCACAACTCAGCGTCAGGTGGCTCAACTAGAATCGTATCATGGAAAACAGGTTTCTTTTACGGGTATTATTAGCGATCAGAAAGTATTTGAGACTCAATGCCGACTCACGGTTAAACGCGGAACCATCACTGATCCAGAAACGGGGCAAACATTTCCTACTGGCTTTCTGGTCTATATCCGGGGTGATTTTATTGGCGAGTTGGGAGATACGGTTTCCGGAATTGGGAAGATGAAAAAGCTCATGGGGAAACGAAACCCGGGTGAATTCGATTTTAAAGAGTATTATTTGAGAAGAAATATTTATGTTCGTCTTTATACGACCAGCGAACAAGTCGAATTGAAAGAAAAGGGGCAAAGTGTTTCCCTAACCGGATTCTACTCCCAGGTACGAGCCGCAGTGAAAAGGAGTCTCGTTTTGGCCATTGGACCGGAATCAGGATTAATAACAGCCTTAATCCTGGGAGACAAATCACAAGTAGATCCGGAAGTCAAACAATCCTTTGTCAGAACGGGTGTGATCCATGTGCTGGCAGTTTCGGGGTTGCACGTCGGATTCATACTGATTCTGTTGATCAGTCTGGCCCGGTTGTTCCGAATTCCCTGGGGCTGGGACCGTCTTTTTCTGATTCTAGGCCTCTGTTTTTATGTTGGACTAACAGGAGGGAAACCCAGCGTTGTCCGGGCCAGCATAATGGCAGGATTGTATTTACTGGCTCCAGTGGTCAACCGCCCCGTCAATATCTGGAATATTATTGCCTTGGCTGCCCTTGCCATTCTGGTTGTGGATCCACTGGCTCTTCAGGATCTGGGTTTTCAGCTGAGCTTTATGGCTGTGATTTCAATTATTGTACTGTATGAACAATTTCAACGGATCCTGCCGGAGCACTTGAGAGTGAACAGAATTGAAAATAAGGGGATTCAATCTATCTGGGCACTTTTTCTAGTTTCCCTGTCAGCTCAGATCGGAACCTTACCTTTTATTGCCTATTATTTCCACCGGGTTTCCCTGGTGGCTTTTCTGGCCAATCTTATGATTGTCCCCCTGGTGGGGGTCCTCCTGGCAACCGGCTTTTTAATCGTTCTGCTAGGGTGGCTGCCGGTTCTTGGTATGATACTGGGACAGGCGGCCTGGTTTCTGACACGGGTGATTCAATCGCTTGCCAATGCTTTTTCAGTCGTGAAATTCGCCATGATCCCGGTCAAAGCCTGGGAACCCGTTACCGTGTTGACTTATTATGTACTTCTGGCTGGTTTTTTCCTCTTCCTTCAATCCCAATACCGGTCGAAAGGGATCATTCTACTGCTCCTGGTAGCGAATGTACTTGTCTGGAGACCGGCGGTTTCCAAACCGGGGTGGAATATCCTGTTTCTGGACGTGGGCGAAGGCGATGCTGCTGTGATTACTTTTCCGGAGGGGAAAGCGATGCTTATTGATAGTGGGCAACGAACCCGATACCGGGATTACGGAGCCAAAACAGTTGTTCCGCTCCTTGAATATTTAGGAATTCATCACCTGAACTGGCTGGTCGCCACCCATCCTCATAATGACCATATTGGGGGACTGCTCTCCGTTGTTGAAACATTTCCAGTGGACACGGTATGGGAAATCAAGACCAGCTTCAATTCCTTGACTTTCCAGCAGCTTAATGAACGTTTACGGGAGAACGGAACTGTAATTCAATATCCCACGGCTGGCACCGCAAAATGGCTTGGTCCACACGAACTGGTAGAATTTTTTAATCCTATTGCAGACCTTCCTTCATCGAATGAAAACCTGAATAATCGAAGTTTGGTTTTCAAATTACTGGCCGGAAAAGTTCCAATTTTATTCCCCGGTGATCTGGAGCAGGAGGGAGAGGCGGTATTACTCGCTTACAATGATTTATTGAAAGCGGATCTGCTGAAAGTTGCCCATCACGGTGCCGCCACAAGTACGACGATTCCATTTTTAAATTTGACTAGGCCTGAATTAGCGATTGTTTCTGTTGGAGACGGGAATAAATTTGGACACCCTGCTCCCTTCATTTTAAGGCGATTGGAAAAGGCAGGCGTAAAGATTCACCGGACAGATCAGCAGGGTGCTCTCTGGATCTGGACGGATGGGAATACCTATCGGGAGATCAGTTGGAAATAATTGCAGGCGTGGATGAAGCGGGGAGGGGACCACTGGCTGGACCCGTTGTGGCGGCGGCGGTAATCCTGCCGCCGGATCACGGCATTGAGGGTCTTCGGGATTCGAAGAAACTCACACCCCAAAAAAGGGAACAGCTTGAAGAACGCATCTGGGAAACAGCTTTGTCAATTGGTATCGGAATTGTAGAGCCAGATGATATTGACCGCTTAAATATCCTCCGGGCCACCCAGTTGGCCATGCGGAAAGCGCTGGGGGGACTAAAACCGACACCAGACAAGGCATTGATTGACGGCTTTCCGCTTCCTGGGAATATTGTCCCCAATGAAGGAATCATAGGGGGCGATGATCTAATTGATGAAATTAAGGCTGCCTCCATTGTGGCCAAAGTCACTCGGGACCGAATCATGGAACAAATGGACGTCATCTTTCCCAACTTTGGATTTGCCAAACATAAAGGATACGGAACTCCCCAGCATTTAAATGCATTAACCCGGTTTAAAGCCTGTCCTATCCACCGTAAATCCTTTTCACCCGTAAAACAGCATTTTCCCTCCCTGACCTGGCTGCGGGCTCAGAACCGAATCGGGGAATTGGGAGAACAGCTGGTGGCGTTACGCTATTACCACAGAGGATTTGAAATTCTGGCCATCAATGAACATTGCAGCCATTATGGCGAAATTGACCTTGTGACCCGGAAAGGAAATACCACTGTTTTCGTGGAAGTGAAAACATATTCAAAACAACAACTAGGCCATCCGCTTCAGAAACTGGATTCTTCCAAGCTGGCACGACTGGAGCGGGCCATTCAATTCTACTGCGACCATCATCCAGATATTGATGAAATCCGATTGGATGCGGTGGGTGTTTATCTGGGGAAGGGGCAGCCTGTCCTGAAACGACTGAAAGGAATCTTTCTAAACTAAAATACCTTATCCTACAACGGAGCACCGGTCTTAAATTCGCCGCCAATGAAATTCAATAAATCAAAAATCCTGGCTGAAGTACGATCCATCATTATTCTGGTGACGATTGTCCTGTTATTAAAGGTGACCTTATTTGAGTTGTACATTGTGCCCACCGGCAGCATGGAAAACACAATCATGACCGGTGATTTCCTGATCGGAAACCGGTTTGTGTACGGCATGCGGACTCCTGACTGGATTGGTATTCCCTACACGGATATAGGGTTTTACATCCCCTATGTGCGCTTTCCCAAGTTTCAGGAACCGAAACGGGGCGATGTTATTATTTTTAATTTCCCCCGGGATCCCCATCAGAAATATGTGAAACGCTGCGTGGCGGAACCGGGCGACACACTGGAAGTCCGGAATAAAATTCTCTATGTCAATCGAAAAGAATATCCGCTACCCGAGCACGGAAAATACCTGATGCCGCCCCTGGCTCCTGATTTTAAGCAACGGGACATTTTTCTGGGGACCCAGGGTAACCGGGATTATTTTAAACCGCTGCGAATTCCGGCGGCCGGAGATACAATTCCCGTGAACCCCGACAATGCCAAGCTGCTGCTGCACCTGATGCTCCTTGATGGACATGAACTGACCCTGAAATCGGGGAATCGGAATTACCGGTTTACGATTATTAGTCCCGATGAACTCTTCCGCCGAAAAGGAAAGCGGTATGTTTACCAGGATTATTATCCCACCGGGAATTTAGTGAATCCCTGGTCGGATCATCTTCCGGCCGGAACACTGCTGATTGATGGAAAGCCCATTCGTGATCTGACGTATTACGTGGTCGAACAAAACTACTACTGGGCTATGGGGGATAACCGGGATGACAGCCTGGATTCACGCTATTGGGGGTTCGTACCGGAGGATCATATCCTGGGTCAGGCATTGCTGACTTATTTTTCTCTGGATCTGGATACCTTCATGCCCCGTTTTGACCGTATCGGGACCATCATCCAATAGCACTTGCCTTGTCTTTTCCCGCCAGTGTATTTTGACCGGTCAATAGACGAATGGAATTAAGAATGATCAAAAAGGCTCTTTTTTTCGCAGTGCTCATTTTAACAACTGTTTATTCTCAGGATACAACAGCTGTGGTGGATTCACTCGCCGCTCCGGCCGTAGTTTCTGAGGACACCACCAGTTCCCTGTCAATGGACCTTTCCTACGGTTATAAAGGCTTCGCCTGGGGAAGTCCGAAAGGATCGGTTCCCAAGACGACCGATTTACAACCGCTTGAGGTTCCCTCTGATTCCGTTAATCTGTATTTTATCGGACGCCTGGGTATTGACTCGGTCCAGGTGGTTTATTTCTTCTCGGACAGCGGTTTCTGGAAGGTGGAAATCGATTTTGTACCCCCTGAAAATGATATTGACGGCCAGATTCAGATGTTCAAACGTTTGGAAAAAAATATTTCAGAAGTCTATGGTCCCACCAAAAGCCTTACTCAGGTGCAATCGGGTCCCGGACCGGCCTATTCCGATTACCTGAATCCCAAGTTTTCGCGCGCTTTTTATCGCTCCACCTGGAAGAGTACTCCCGTTCAGATTGAATTATTGTTGAGCGGACTGGTTTTGTTACCGGTGACGGACCTGCCGATTTACAACGGAAATCTGAGTATTTTAAAACTGGTGTATTACAATCCTGATTTCATGTACACCGCCACTTCCATGCCTGAACCGGAGCCCTTGCCTTCCATCTTTGACATTTATTAAAACGAATGGCCGTTTTTTCCCGGCCCTTGCTGTTTATTCTGCTGGCGATCCGCTTTTCAACCTGCTATGCACCCCAACAGCTATCAAAGGAATTCAGCTATGAAATTCCAAAAGATGAAGTATTGGATCGGTGTAAAAATATTCTCATTTCCCTGGATTATAAGATAGATATCTATGCGCCCGAATCGGCCTTGCTGGTGACCCAAAAGAAAAGGTTGAAGCACTCATTTCGGCGCTATGACTATGCCGTGGTTGTCATTGTATCCGATAAAATCAAAGTATTTTTAAGTGTGGAAAAATGGGCCTTTAACCGGGGGTCGGAACTCTCCACCAGCGGAGAAAAGTTGTACCGCGTCCAGAGCGAGGATATTCTTCCGGAAAAGTTGCAAAACCAGGTATTCCAGCCCATTGTTCAAGCTTTTCAAAAGCAAAATTTCTTTCTGGTTTCGCCTTGAAAATCACTCTTTTGACCGATAAGGAATGAATTAGTAAAATCGTTTTCGATATTATTCCTTCCTGCTGTAATTTGGCGTTCACTTTATGGCTATCGATTTTAATAATAAAGAAGGTAGAATGGGATATCTTCAGGCCAAGTTGGATGATCTCCTGGAGGGTATTAACGCCTCTTACGGTCAGGCATTAGTTGATGAATTAATGGAGCGGCTGGAGGCGACCATTCAAGATTTCAATGAAGAAGTCCAATCACTCATGGCAACCTTAAAGGAAAATTCCTCCCGACAGGAGGCCTTACTGAAGAAGTTGAAATCCGGTGAACTGGATGAAACACCGGCGGGAGAGACGGGCGAAGGAGAGAAGTCTTCCGCTCCTCAGGAACTGAGTGAATGGGAAAAACGCTTAGAAGGATTAAAATAATCATTAATTGAGGGAAAGATGAGTATCAAGGATAAAATTATTTTCGGAATATTAATCGTCTTACTGGTGGCTGGCGGATATTTCCAATGGCTGTCTGACGATTTAAAAGCACGGATGGCTGTCCTGGATCAACACGATAAGGAACATTTGGATGTTATTGACAAAGAGTTTCGGGAGGACTTGAGAAAATACAATCTACGCTTTGAAGGTCGCGGGAAGCATCTGCGCCGGGCGCAGCAGGATATTATCGCCAATAATAAACTGATTAAATCCACGACCGACTCCCTGACTAACATGATTGATGATGTCCAATGGAACCTGGATGAATATGCCCGGGTGACCAATAAAAAGATTGAAAACACGAAACAGGATTTAACCGATCTTCAGGAGTCCTTTGACAGTCAACGACGGTTGACACGGCGTAAATTCTCAGATTTGGAGCAGACCGTTACAGCCTTGCAGAACCAGGTCAAGGAGTTAATGCAACCTAAGGAAGAAAAGAAGAAAAAATAAGCTTATTGATCGCGACGAAAAAAAGGCCATTCAATGGCCTTTTTTTTTTACCTTTAGCTTACACTTGAAACCCGGGAGATGAGGGATAGTCGGCTGGAAAAACAGACTGAACATCCTGGAAAAAATCTAGTCTAAAATGAAATATTTTCACCCGGTTTCAAGAAATAATTTAAGTCGATCAAGAGAAGGATTATGATTCCTATTTATTCATATGAAAGAAGTTACTCTATTGTACTTAAAGTAAAATATTAAGTCTGTATTATAAAAAAATTGGGGTAGACTTCACGATGACCTCGGAACAAAGTGAAGGTCTACCCCTTCCACATACCAAAGGTACCAAGCCAGCACCTTGATAGGTTAAAGTAATAGTTTAATAAAATTTTTGCAAGTATTTTTTTAAACTGGAAAAAAGAGCAGTGCCGAGGGCGAGACTCGAACTCGCACGGTGTTGCCACCACCAGATTTTGAGTCAGGCGCGTCTACCAGTTCCGCCACCCCGGCATATTCATTCTTTCATTAAAACCAACGGAAGAAATTAGAAGCCTAAGAAAAAAAATGTCAATATATTTGGGCACCGACAACTAAGGATGAAAACCATGGCTTTCAACACAATTCCAGAAATGTTTCTACAGGCCGTTCAGGAGTATACGGATAAAATGGCCTATTTCGAAAAGAAAGAGGGGGAGTGGAAAGGCTACTCCTTTGGAGAAGTGGGTCATCTGGTGGAACGGTTTGCCGGCGGATTGTCCCATCTGGGGGTAAAAAAAGGAAGTAAAGTGGCAATTCTTTCCACGAATAATCCGCGCTGGGCCATCAGCGATTACGCCATTACAGGCTTGGGGGCGGTAGCGGTGACCGTATACCCAACCCTGATTGCTTCCCAGATAAAATATATTATTGATGATTCGGACGCTGAATATGTGATTACGGAAGATTCTGAACAGACGGAAAAAATTCTGTCCTTCATTTCCGATAGCCCTGGACTAAAAGGTATTATCGCCATGGATGATGCCCGGGATCCGGATAAACAGATCCTGAGTTTTCAGGAAGTACTGGAACTGGGTTCAGACCAAATCGAAATGAAGGGTTTTTCCTACCAGGAAGCCTCCAAGCAGGTGGATCCGGAAGATTTGCTCACCCTGATTTACACCAGCGGCACCACCGGAAACCCTAAAGGCGTCATGCTGGTGCACCGAAACCTGGTCTCCAACATTTATGCCGGTTATGATGCCCTGGATATTAACCCGGGAGAGGTATTCCTTTCGTTTCTGCCCCTGAGCCATTCTTTTGAGCGGATGGCCGGTCATTTCACCGGTTTTTCGAAAGGGTGTACAACTTATTACGCTGAAAGTGTGGAAACGGTGGCAGCCAATATGCTGGAAGTGCGACCCACCATCATGGTGGCCGTGCCTCGGCTCTACGAAAAAATTTATGGCAAGGTCCTGGATAAGGTGAGTAAGGATCCGGCTCTCCGCCAGAAAATATTTTGGTGGGCCATTAAAGTCGGTACTCAGGCAGCAGCCTATTTAAAACGGAATCAGCAACCTACCGGTTTTCTGTCCATGAAATACAACCTGGCCAATAAACTGGTCTTTTCAAAACTGAAAGAGCGGGTGGGCGGCCGGTTGCGCTTCTTTATCTCCGGTGGTGCCCCCCTGTCTAAGGAAATCGGTGAATTCTTCATGGCGGCAGGATTGCCCATTCTTGAGGGATACGGCCTGACTGAAACCAGCCCTGTCATAACGGTCAACCGGGCGGAGCTGATCAAATTCGGTACGGTAGGTGCACCGGTTAAGGGGGTGGAAGTGAAAATTGCCGACGACGGTGAAATCCTCTGCCGGGGCGATAACGTCATGATCGGGTATTACAAGAATGAGGAGGCGACCAGGGAAGCAATCGACGATGACGGCTGGTTCCACACCGGCGATATTGGTGAATTTGACGAAGATCATTACCTTAGAATCACCGACCGCAAGAAAAGCCTGCTGGTCACCTCCGGCGGGAAGAACGTGGCTCCCGCACCCCTGGAAATTGCCCTCTCTTCCAACAAGTTTGTGGAACAGTGTCTGGCCATCGGCGATCGCCGGAAATTCGTCTCCGCCTTAATCGTGCCTTCTTTTGAGGTTTTGAATGAATGGGCGAAGGAAAAGAATATTCCTGTTGACGACCGGGAAACTCTGGTGAAAAATCCGGAGGTAATCGCCCTTTACGAAGGGATTGTCCAGGAGACAATGGAGAATTTCTCCCGTTACGAGCGGATTAAGAAATTCGCGTTGGTACCAAGGGAGTGGACAATCGAAGAGGGGGAAACGACACCGAAACTTTCCATAAAGAGGAAAGTGGTGGAGCAGCATTTCGCTGACTTGATTGACAGTATTTACGCCGACTGATTCCAACGCTCGCGGGTGACGGAGACAATGCAAGCGGTAACGGTTCTCGGGTGCGGTTCCTGGGGAAGCGCCCTGGCCCAGTGCCTTGCCACCCAGGGACATCCGGTTCGGGCCTGGCACCATAATCCGGATAAAGTTCGCCAGTTTAAATCTACCCGGCGCCATCCCAACCTCCCCGGTTTTCAGTTTGCGGAAACGATTGAATTTACACCGGACCTGACTGATTCACTGACGCAATCCCGCTATGTCATTCTGGCGGTCCCCTCCCATGCCATCCGGACCCTGGCGAGTCAATTGAAAGGGAAACTGGAACCGGATGCCATTCTTATTAATGTGGCCAAGGGCGTGGAAAACGGGACGCTGAAAACCATGAGTCAGGTAATTCACGAAACCACCGGATTCGGCAAGGAACAAATCGTAACCCTCTATGGACCCAGTCATGCGGAGGAAGTGGTTCAACAGTTACCCACCACCTTGGTGGCGGCCTCCACCAATCTGAAAGCGGCGGAACAGGTTCAGTTCCTGTTTTCAAGTCCCATTTTGAGGGTGTACACCAATGACGATATTCTGGGGGTGGAACTGGGTGGTTCCCTGAAAAATGTGATTGCCATCGCCGCCGGGATCTGTGACGGTATCGGGTTCGGAGACAATACCAAGGCAGCGCTCCTGACCCGGGGCATTACGGAAATGACCCGTCTGGGCGTGGCCATGGGGGCCCGGAAGGAAACTTTTTCCGGTCTCAGCGGCATTGGTGATCTGATTGCCACCTGTCTGAGTCGTCACAGCCGGAATCGCTTCGTCGGTGAAAAGATTGGCCAGGGAGAACCGCTGGAAACCGTCCTCGGTAACATGGACATGGTGGCGGAGGGAGTGAAGACTGCCCAGTCCGCCCATGATCTCATGGAACAGTACAAAGTGGAAATGCCCATTTCCCAAGCCGTTTACCAGATTTTGTTTGAAGCCAAGAATCCGAAAAGGGCCGTTACCGATCTGATGACGCGGGATTTAACCCGGGAACATAATATATAATTTGATTTTCCTGCTTTTTCGGTAGGAAGAATCGTCCGTAATTTTACCGGCTGCCCTTGTAG
The DNA here is from genome assembly GCA_964539305.1 of uncultured bacterium. Taxonomy (GTDB): domain Bacteria; phylum Fidelibacterota; class Marinisomatia; order Marinisomatales; family TCS55; genus CAZNUM01. The sequence goes on from CAZIIM010000023.1 coordinate 22,576, forward strand.
TTCAATGGATAGAACAAATCCCTCCTAAGGATTAGATGCAGGTTCGATTCCTGCCAAGGGTACGGAACCTTAAAACAGAAAGAAAAACAACTCATGCTGAAACCGAAAAAGAAACTGACCCGTAAAGAAATCAAGCGGGACCCCTTTCTGGAAACCATTTTTAAAATTCGTCAGAATTTGTCCGAAAACAGGACATTTTATACCCGTGTCGTAGCGGTGGCGGTGGGAATTTTCATCGTCGGAACCCTGTTCGTCCGCAATTCCAATGCCCGGAAAGAAGAAGCCAATGCCGCCCTGGGGAAGGCCATGGTCTATATCGACCTGGGGGATGATGATAATTCCAGGCTCTATCTTCAGGATGTGATTGATGAATATCCGGGGACACCGGCCGGGAATAACGCCCGTTATTACCTGGCGAAGGTTTATTTCGATCAGGGGGACTACGAATCGGCCAAACCGTTAATGGAAACCTTTGTCGATAAGACCGGGAATGACCTGCTGGTCGGGTCTGCCTACCAGGTACTGGCGAATATTTACCAGTCGGAGGGCGATCTGGATACGGCCGTAAAATACCAGCGTAAAGCCCTGAAAAATGCCAATTCCTCAGAAGAGGCTGCCTGGGCATCCCTGGCCTTGGCGAAGCTGGAAATCTTGAAGGGAGATTCGGAAGAGGCCCGGAAGCGGGTGACCGAGGTTCTGGATGAGTGGGAGGAAAATTTTGATTTGAAGCAGTATGCCCAGTTCGTTGAAGGCCTTTTGGCAGCCAGGGGGGAACCTCTCAATTAGCCTTTGATTGATCTTTAATAAGCAGTAATTTCTCGGCTGGAAAGTGGGTTGCCCAACCCACTTTTCTTTTGTCAAGGAATAGACGAATGGAAGCATTGAAAAATAAGCTCGGCGCTCTGCTGCCGGAAGATCTGGTCCTGATGGACGTGATCGAGGACCATTACCGCCCTGGCGTTAAGCTGGTGGTGGACGGGTCTAAACCGATTTCCATCCAGGCGACCACCGACGTGGCCCGGGCCGTCCGGGATTCGGGGATTCTGGATGGGATTTTTCCAGACGGCTATCAGTTGGAGGTGACATCACCGGGACTGGAAGCTCCCTTGACCCACCCTTTTCAGTACAAAAAAAACATGGGCCGGAAAGTGGAACTGACGCTGAAGGATCAGGGGGCACCCCAGGTGGTAAAGATTCTGACAGTGGATGAAACTGGTTTTACGGGGAAGGATCAACGGGGGGTGGAAGGCCGGTATCCGTTTGAAGCGATAGAAACGGCAAAAATTGTGATTGAATTCAACTAATTCTGTGTGGAGGCATTTTGATTAACCGGGAATTAATCGAAGTTTTTTCTGAGATTGCTCGCGATAAGAATGTGGAGCGGTCGGAGCTGGGATCCATCCTGGAACAGCTCTTTTTACACCTGATTGAACGGGAACGGGGCGATGCCAGCAACTGCAGCGTCATTGTGAATCTGGATAAGGGGGAAATCGAGATTTATGCGGAACGGACCATCGTGGAAGAGGTGGAGGATCCTGTCACCGAAATTACGCTGGAGGAAGTCCTGAAAAAGGATCCGAATCTGACGGACCTGGAAATCGGGGATACGTATGTGGAAGTGGTGGACCCCACCATTTTCGGGCGCCGGCTGATTCACACGGCCAAGCAATTCTTTGCCCAGCGGATCCAGGATATTGAGAAAAAATATATTTATGAAGATTACTCCCAACGGGTAGGAGAAATTATTATTGGGACGGTGCATCAAGTTCAACGGGATAACGTCTTTGTGAATATTGAACACGCCGAATTGCGGATGCCCCGGAAAGAGCAGATCTTTTCCGAGCACTACCGCCGGGGGGATTCTATCCGGGCTATCATTAAGTCGGTGGAAGTGTCTTCCCGGGGACCGGACATCATCATTTCCCGCAGCGACAACCATTTTCTTTACAAACTGTTTGAAATGGAAGTGCCGGAGATTGAAGACGGCGTCATTGAAATCATGGCGATTGCCCGCCATCCTGGTGAACGGGCCAAGATTATTGTAAAATCCCACGACCGTCGGATTGATCCGGTGGGGGCCTGCGTAGGCATGCGGGGCAGCCGCATCCAGGCCATTGTGCGGGAATTGAATAATGAAAAAATTGACATCATCAATTACAGTGAACAATCGGAAATCCTGATTTCCAGAGCCCTGTCACCGGCGAAACCGCTGAATCTCTACATCGACGACGACCAGAAATACTGTGTAGCGATCTTTAATGATGATGAATTGGATTCTGCCATCGGACGGGGCGGTGTGAACATTAATCTGGCTTCCCGGGTTACGGGGTACCGGATTGACGCCTTTGGGAAGAATGAATATGAACAGAAACAAATGGAACAGAATACCCTTCTTTCCGATGTTCCCAATTTCCCGGCCCGGGCGGTGAAACCGCTTTCGGAAGCCGGGGTGAAGAATATTTCCGACCTGTTGAAAGCCGATGAAGAAACCTTGTTGGCCATCAAGGGTATCTCCGAACTGACGCTGGAGAAGATTTACGATTCGGTCCAGGCGTTTGTGGAGGCCAACGAAAAAGAGAATCAGACCGAGTCTGTTTCGGAAGAAGAGAAATCGATTGAAGAACTTGCAGAATAACGTGGTGACCTACCCATGGCGAAGCGCGCAATGAGAATATTTCAAATTGCCAAGGAACTGAATATTTCCCATACGGAAATTGTGTCTTTCCTGAAAGGGAAAGGGGTGGCTGTCGCCAGTCATATGTCACCGGTGAATGAAGAAGCGTACCAACTGATCCTGACGGAATTTGCCAAAGATAAGGAATCGGTTGAACGCTACCGGAAAGAACAGGTTCGTCGTGAGATTCACGACACGCGCCTGAAGCAGCAGCAGCTGGGAAAGAAAAAACTGAAATTACTGTCGCTGGAAGAACAGCGCCGGCTGGAAGAGGAAGAGAAGAAGCGGGCGGAGGAAGAGGAGAAGCGGAAGGCAGAGGAAGCCCGTTTGAAGGCGGAAGAGGAGAAGGCCCGGGAGGAAGCGGCCCGAAAAGCGGCTGCTGAAGCGGCAACCAAGGAACCAGCCGAGGCGGAAAAACCGAAAAAACCGGAACCGAAGCCGGAACCGGTGGAAGAGAAGAAACCGAAGAAAAAATTACGGCGGATTGATTTAATCGCCATCGAAGCCCAGGTTGGGCAGGGAACCCGTCGCCGCCGCGAAAAACCGAAGAAAGTGGATGTGGCGGCCCAGAAGTCGGCCAAGGAAACGGTGCGCCAGATTACAGCCCGCCTGGACGTGAAAGCGAAGAAAAAAGTTTATAAAAAGGACAAGACCGAACAGAAGGAAGAGACGGAAGGTGCCACCCAGACCATTAAAATCGCCGAATTCTCCAGCGTAGATGAACTGGCAAAACTGTTTGGTGTCAAACCCAGTGAAATTATTCAAAAGTGCATTGGTCTGGGGGTGTTGGCCACCATAAACCAGCGCCTGGACTGGGATATTATTGAATTGCTGGCGGAAGAATACAATTATAAGGCTGAAAAGCTGGAAAACGTGGGCGAAGACCTCTTTTCGCTGGATGAAACGGAAGAAGATCTGGCTAATGCGGAGCCGCGCGCCCCGGTGGTAACGGTCATGGGTCATGTGGACCACGGAAAAACATCGCTCCTGGATTATATCCGCAAAACCAATGTGGTGGGCGGCGAATCGGGAGGTATCACCCAGCACATTGGTGCCTACAAGGTGCAGCTTCCCACCGGGCAGTACATCACTTTCCTGGATACACCGGGACACGAAGCCTTCACCGCCATGCGGGCCCGGGGGGCCAAGGTGACCGACATGGTCATCCTGGTGGTGGCGGCCAATGACGGTGTCATGCCCCAGACGATTGAAGCCATTAACCACGCCAAGGCGGCCAATGTACCCTTGATCGTGGCCATCAATAAAATTGATTTACCGGATATAGATCTGGACCGGGTGAAACGGGAATTGTCAGAACACGGTGTCCTGGTGGAGGACTGGGGCGGCAAGGTGCAGGCGGTTCCCATTTCAGCCAAGACGGGTGAAGGGGTGGATGATTTACTGGCCTCCATGCTGATTGAAGCCGAAATGCTGGAATTGAAGGCCAATCGGAATACGGCGGCCCGGGGTACCATTATTGATTCACGTCTGGACAAGGGGCACGGACCCATTGCAACGGTACTGATCCAGAAAGGGGTCCTGAAAGTTGGAGATCCCTTTATCTGCAACAATATTGCCGGCAAGGTCCGGGCCATGTTGAATGAACGGGGTCAGCGGATCAAGGAAGCGGGTCCCTCGGATGCGGTCCAGGTGCTGGGTTTTGACCGGGTCCCCCAGTCGGCCGATATTTTTGCCGTAGTCAAAGATGAACACGAATTAAAACGGATTGCCAACGAACGGCAGCGGATTAAACGGGAAATCGAACGGAAGAAGGTGAAAACCCAATCCCTGGATACCATGTCTGCCATGATCAAGG
>CAZIIM010000023.1:27165-31974 GCA_964539305.1 uncultured bacterium
GAACGGAAGAAGGTGAAAACCCAATCCCTGGATACCATGTCTGCCATGATCAAGGAAGGGGCCATCAAGAAGCTCACTATCATTATTAAGGGTGATGTGGACGGTTCCATCGAAGCCCTGTCGGAAGCGCTGGAAAAACTGAGTACCGATGAAGTGGGGGTCCAGGTCATCCACAAGGCAGTGGGAATGATTTCGGAATCGGACGTCCTGCTGGCCGCCGCCTCGAATGCGGTCATAATAGGTTTCAACGTGCAGGTGTCTTCCAATGCCCGTCTCCAGGCCAAGCAGGAAGGGGTGGAAATCCGCTCCTATTCCGTCATTTACAACGCCATGGAAGACGTGAAACTGGCCATGGAAGGGCTCCTGGAACCGGAACTGGTGGAAAAACAACTGGGGAAAGCGATAGTTCAGGCCTCCTTCAAGATTCCCAAGCTGGGGTTGATTGCCGGTTCACGGGTAACGGAAGGATCCATCGTTCGTGGTGCCAAGGCCCGGGTCATCCGGGAGGAAGAAGAAATCGGTGCCGGCGAAATCACCTCCCTGAAACGGTTTAAGGACGATGCCAAGGAAGTAAAAGAAGGTCTGGAATGCGGTATCGGTATCGACAGCGTCAAGGACTTTAAAGAAGGCGACATTATCGTTTGTTTTGAAATTCAATCGGTAAAGCGAACACTTGAATCAAATTGAAGTCATACCGACCTTATAAACGGACGGACCGGGTTGCGAACGAAATACTGCATATCCTCGGATCGATCCAGATTGAATCCATTGATTTATCCCCCCTGGGGTTTGTCACCTTTACCCAGGTTGACGTAACGACGGACCTGCGGAGTGCCAAGGTTTATTTCAGTGTGGTGGATCCCAAAGAGGATCGGAAGACGCTGGAGCGGGAAATGAATCACCTGGCAAAGAAATTCCGGAAATATCTGGGGCAGGAATTACGAACCAAGTTTATCCCCGAATTAAAATTTTTTTTCGACGACACTTACGAATACACCCAGAAGCTGGACGTTCTTTTCCAGGAAATTTCAGGATCCGGGGAGGCAACCGAGGATTCCTGAAGCGTTTCCAGACTGAATTCAGCACGAGCCCATGATATTGAACCTATATAAACCGGCGGGATGGACCTCCTTTGATGTGGTCCGGAAGATTCGATCCATTACAGGGGAGAAAAAGGTGGGTCACGGCGGTACACTGGACCCCTTTGCGGAGGGGGTGCTGGTGGTGGCCACGGGCTCCGACACCAAGCGTCTGACTGACATTACCCAAACCACCAAGTCCTACCAGGCCACCCTCTTGCTGGGTATAGCCACCGATACCCTGGATCTGGAAGGAACGGTGACGGAGCGGAAACCGGTCCCGGAGCTGACTCCGGACCAGGCAAAAACCGTGCTGGCCTCCTTTGAAGGTCCCCAGACCCAGGTGCCGCCCATGTTTTCAGCCAAAAAGGTGAACGGTGTTCCCCTGTACAAGCTGGCCCGGAAGCAGCAGGTGGTGGAGCGGGACCCGTGCAACATTACCATTCACACCATCGAATTTCTGGGATTGGAACTCCCCCGGCTCACCTTTTCAGTGGTCTGTTCCAAAGGGACATACATCCGGGTGCTGGGAGCGGATATCGCCCGGAAGCTGGGTACGGTAGGTCATTTGGTGGCCCTGCGGCGTCTGGCCGTGGGGGAATACAAAATTGAAGATTCCATTTCCATCGAAGCATTTCAGGACACATGGATATCTACCGCCGCTTAGACGAGATTCCCAATCTGAAGGATAGTGTAGTCACCATGGGGACGTTTGACGGACTCCACCGGGGCCACCAGGAAATTGTGAAAAAAGTGATTACAGTGGCCCATTCCCTGAAGACCAGAGCGGTCCTGATTACGTTTGATCCCCACCCACGGCACGTGCTGGACCGGGGCGAAAAACTGCCCCTGCTCATGACGATCGAGAAAAAACTGGAATTCTTGGAATCCTTCGGTCTGGATGTGGTGATCGTCATTCCGTTTACGGAAGAATTCTCCCGTATTCCGGCCGAATCCTTCCTGAATGACATTGTGGTGGCCAAACTCCATCCCCGCCATCTGATCGTGGGTTACGATCACCATTTCGGTCATAACCGGGAAGGCTCACCCGAATTTCTGAAAAACTACGCCCGGAACCACACATTTACGGTGGAGGTGGTGGAGCCGTTTCACGATGAGAATGTGGTTATTTCCAGCACCCGGATCCGGGAGTTAATCAGGTCCGGTTTCGTCCGGCGGGCTTCCTTTGAACTGGGCTGGGTGTACGGCTTTAAGGCCAGAGTAGTGGCAGGGGCCGGGCGGGGCATGAGTCTCTCTTTCCCCACGGCCAACTTCATTCCCGTGTACGCCAACCAGCTCATTCCCTCCAGCGGCGTCTATCTGACCCGGGGAAGGATTAATGGGAATAATCTCTATGGTATGTGTAATTTGGGGATTCGTCCAACCTTTGGTGAGAAGGATTTTGTAATGGAAGTGCATTTTTTTGATGGCGATCTTCATGATCTCCACGGCACCGTAATTACGGTGGAATTCCTGGAACGGATCCGGGATGAACAGAAATTTCCCTCAAAGGAAGCATTAATCGAACAGTTGAGGCAGGATCGTGCGACCTGTCTGGAATTATTAAAGAAGTACAATTAGGAGGCTTTATGTCACTGAGCAAGGAAAAAACTCAGGAAATCATTAAGGAATTTGGCAAGACTGAACAGGATTCCGGTTCTACAGAAGTTCAGATTGCTCTCTTAACGCATCGGATTCGCGAATTGACCGAGCACGTGAAGCGGAACAAAAAGGACCGTCATTCCCGTCGGGGGCTGGTCATGCTGGTGGCTCAGCGGAAAAAACTGCTGAAATACCTGCGCAAGACAAATCCCGATGGCTATTTAGCGGTAACCGAAAAATTGGCAATACGCCGATCTTAATAACTACGATAGAAGGAAAACATGGTAAAACACGAAATTGAAATTGGAGGTCGCACCTTATCGATCATGACCGGGAAGGTGGCCAAGCAGGCTGCCGGAGCCGTGATGGTGACCTACGGAGAAACCTCCATTCTGGCGGCGGTGAATGCTGCCAAGGAATTGCGGGAGGATATTGATTTTTTCCCCCTGCAGGTAGAATACCGGGAACGGCACTACGCCGGTGGTAAAATACCCGGTGGATTTTTCAAGCGGGAGGGACGTCCCGCCGAATCGGAAATTTTAACCAGCCGTCTCACGGACCGTCCCATTCGGCCTTTATTCCCCAAAAGTTTCAAGTATGAAACACAGGTGATCGTCACGGCCCTCTCCAGCGACGGGGAAAACCTGGCGGACACATTGGCCGGCATCGGCGCTTCCTGCGCCCTGATGATCTCCGACATCCCCTGGAACGGTCCCATCGCCACCGTGCGGGTAGGACAGCTGGAGGGGAAATACGTGATCAACCCCACCCGGACCCAGATTGAGTCCTCCGCCATGGAACTGGTGGTCTCGGGAAATGAGCAGACCATTGTCATGGTGGAAGGGGAAGCAGACAACATTTCGGAGGAGACGCTGGTGGAAGGGCTGAAATTTGCCCATGAATACATTCGCCAGATCATTGACCTCCAGAAAAAGGTGATTGCGGACTGTACGGTTGTGAAGCGCCCCATTCCGGAAGAGGACACCAATCCCGACCTGGAAAAGGCGGTGGCGGACCTGGCATCCAAGGAAATCCAGCGGGTGATTCAGATCGCCGACAAGATGGAACGGGAAAGAGCCATTGAGGCTCTCCATGAACAGGCTCAGGAAAAGCTGGCGGAACAATTCCCCGAATCGGAAAAATTGATCAAGTCCCTGGTGGGTGATCAACTGAAATCCGCTTTCCGGGAGCAGATCCTGGCCAAGGGCGTTCGCAGCGACGGGCGGAAGACCCATGAAATCCGTCCCATTACGATTGACGTGAATTTCCTGCCCCGGACCCACGGATCGGCCCTGTTCACCCGGGGGGAAACCCAGGCGCTGGCGGTGCTGACGCTGGGAACCCGCAGTGACGAACAGATTATTGACCGGATGGACGAGGATTACAAGAAGCGCTTCATGCTGCACTACAATTTCCCGCCCTACTGCGTCGGTGAAACCGGCCGGATCGGCTTTACCAGCCGCCGGGAAATCGGTCACGGCAACCTGGCGGAACGGTCCCTGAAACCGGTGCTGCCCTCGTACGACGATTTTCCCTACACGATTCGGATCGTATCGGAAATTCTGGAATCGAACGGTTCTTCTTCCATGGCCACCGTCTGTGGTGGTTCCCTGGCGTTGATGAACGCCGGTGCCCCCACCAAGGGACACGTGGCCGGCATTGCCATGGGACTGGTAACGGACGGTGATCGTTACGCCATCCTGAGCGACATCCTGGGGGCGGAAGATCACCTGGGGGACATGGATTTCAAGGTGGCCGGTACCCGGGAAGGGATCACGGCCATTCAGCTGGACCTGAAAATCGAAGGTCTTTCCTTTGAACTGCTGTCGGAAGCGCTGGAACAGGCGAAAGCGGGCCGGAACCATATTCTGGACCTGATGTACGACGCTATTCCTGAACCGATGGAGATTTCACCCTTCGCACCGAAGATCCTGAGCCTCCAGATCAATCCGGAGAAAATCGGTGGTCTCATCGGTCCCGGTGGAAAGACGATCAAGAAGATTATTGCTGATACGGAATGTCAGATTGACGTGGATGACACGGGTGTGGTAACCGTATCCAGTCCGGACCTGCAGAAATGCAACGACGCCCTGGAACTGATCCGGGCGATTACGCTGGAACCGGAAGT
>CAZIIM010000024.1:0-12708 GCA_964539305.1 uncultured bacterium
GATTCCGGGAGAGAGGATTAGGAAATCTTAATCTCCCGTTCTTTCGGCAGAACTTCCGCTGATTTTGGCATGGTAACGGTGAGGATACCGTCATTGAATTTCGCTGAAATTTTATCCTCATCAATCGTTTCCGGCAGACGGAAGGTCCGGTTGAAAGAACCGTATTGCCGTTCCTGGTAATGGTAAGTGTCCTTATTGGTTTTCTTTTCCATTTTCCGCTCGCCACTGATGGACAGGACGCCATCGCGCACGTTCACCTTCACATCCTTTTTACTCATTCCAGGTACATCGGCTTTCAAGATGTATTCCTTCTCCGTTTCCTCGATATCCACTGCCGGTACCCAATCGGTCAGAGGATGATTGATGATGTTCCAGTTTTCATTGAAAAAATTCTCAATCATGCGATCAAAACCACTCATCAAAGAAGTTCTGGGATTCCATTTTACTAAAGTCATCGTTTTGCTCCTTTCCGTTTTAATTATTGGTTTCCGTTCCGCGCCGTATTCTGCAAGTGCCGTACCAGTTTGAAATCATCTGACGGTTTATCAGTCCCGCGGGTAACTCTGTCGTTTCCGGTTGCGCTCCTGGCAGATGGGTGTGTAATTGTTGCAGAAATCATAAAGTGTGTTCCCGATTGGTTGATAAGGGAAAATGATCTAATTTCCGGATCAGTATTTTTTAGTAAACGAGAGGATATAGTTTAAACGATGACATCGCTGGCACTTTTTGGCGGCACCCCTGTAAGAACCGACCCCTTTCCCGTCTGGCCCCGACTAACCCCCGAACTGGAAGAGCGGGTATTGTCAACCCTGCGGACAGACCGCTGGGGGGTGGGGAGCAAGGCGGTGGCTGAATTTGAGGAGGCGTTTGCCCGTTTTCAGGAAGCTGCCTATTGCACTACTGTCAGCACAGGGACCTCGGCGCTGTGGGTTGCCCTGAAAGCGGCTGGAATTCAGGCCGGGGAGGAAGTGATTGTCCCCGCCTACACCTTCATTGCAACTGCTTCCGCCGTAATTCTTGCGAATGCCGTCCCTGTATTTATTGATATTGATCCCGAAACCCTGAATATGGATCCCGATCTGATTGAAGCGGCCATTACCTCTAAAACAAAGGCGGTTATTCCGGTTCATGTGGGGGGTAATCCGGCGGACATGGATCGAATCCTGGAGATTGCCCGGCGTCACGATTTAAAGGTAATTGAAGACGCGGCCCAGGCTCACGGTGCAGAATGGAATCACCAGAAAGTGGGTGCTCTGGGATTAGGGGGTGTATTTAGCTTTCAGAGTTCAAAGAATATGACGGCCGGTGAAGGGGGCGCCATCGTGACCAACGATGCTTCCTTTGCGGAGGCCTGTTTCTCTTACCATAATTGTGGTCGTGTAAAGGGCAAGGCCTGGTACCGGCATGATTTCCTGGGAGGCAATTTCCGCCTGAACGGGGTGGCGGCCAGCCTGCTGCTGGGGCAACTGGACACCCTGGAGGCCGATATGCGCCTTCGGGACAGGAATCGAAAAAAACTGAACAAGATCCTGGGAGAGATTCCGGGACTCACGCCTGTTAAAACCTACCCTGAAACCACCCGCCAATCCCATCATCTCTACATCTTGCGGTACCACGCAGACCAGTTTCACGGGATTCCCCGGAACGTATTTTTCAAAGCCATGCAGGCGGAAGGTATTTTCACTTATGGAGGTTACACGCCGCTGTACCGGGAAAATCTCTTCATCACCAATACGGCTGAATATCCCTGGCTGGCGGAGTATGATTACGGTCAAATTTCCATGCCGGTGACCGAAAAAATTGCTGACCAGGAAGCGGTCTGGCTCCGACAGAATCATCTTCTGGGTGACGAGCGGGACATTCAGGATATTGTGAACGCTTTTGAGAAAGTCACGACCGCCTTGAAGCGTGAACCGGAATTATTTAAGGATCTAAACGTATGAATGGAATTGATTTGAAAGATCTCCTGTCAACAATTGACGTCAATGGGGACTGGATTGGTTTACGGGAGGTGGAAGAAACGGCCACCACCCGCATTATCCGGGATGGTCATCCGCAGCGGAATGCCCGTAATCGCACCCACGGCCTTATGGTCGAGGTCCTGGCCGACGGTCAGTTTGCCTACGCCAGTGTGAACAGCTTCGACCCCCGGCACGTCCAGGAAGCGGCGGAAGCGGCCGTAAAACAGGCCCGGAAAGCAGCTCCTTTTGCCGTATTCAAATTTACGCCGGAAGCACGACCTGTGAATCGAGGACAGTACCAATCCCCTTATCAACAGGATGCCTCCGCTATTTCACCCGGAGAATTGAATGAATTGCTGTTGAAAGCCAATTCAGCCTTGAAGGTGTCGGAAAAGGTGGTGAGCGTTACCGCCCTGAACGTCCTGACCGAAACCAGGTTTCGTTACTGCAGTTCCAATGGTTCGGATATTGAGCAGGATTTTTTACTGCTGGAATTTGATCTGGTGGCCACGGCTCAGGACGGCACCGTTCAGCAGCAGCGTAGTGACGGCGGTATGCGGGGCAATTGTCGTCAGACAGGAGTGGAATTCTTTGACGAAGAACGAATCCTGGCCCGGGCGGAAGAAATTGGTTCGCAAGCCGTGGAACTGTTGACGGCGGAGGAATGTCCCGAGGGTAAATTTGATCTGGTGCTGGCTTCGGACCAGATGATGCTCCAGATCCATGAAAGTGTGGGACACGCTCTGGAAGTGGACCGGATCCTGGGTGACGAACGGAACTATGCGGGCTGGTCGTTTGTGAAGCTGGAAGATTTTGGGAAACTGCAATACGGTTCCGAACTGATGAATATTCTCTTCGATCCCACCGTCCCCGGTGAATTTGCATCCTATGGTTTTGACGACGGGGGGCTGAAGGCGGAAAAACAGTATATTATTAAAAACGGACGCCTGGTGCGGGGTCTGGGAGGTATGGAAAGTCAGATTCGTTCCGGCGTGCCGGGGGTAGCCAATTTCCGGGCCATGAGCTGGAACCGGGCCCCCATTGACCGGATGGCAAACCTGAATCTGGAACCGGGCACTTCCACCTTTGATGAAATTATTGCGGCCGTGGACTATGGCGTATACATGGAGAGCAACCGTTCCTGGTCCATCGACGACTATCGAAATAAATTCCAGTTCGGGTGTGAATATGCCAAGCTGATTGAAAATGGTCAATTAACCAAGACGCTGAAAAATCCCAACTACCGGGGTATCAGCACGCCCTTCTGGAAAAGTCTGGCCATGGTAGGCAATGAAGATACCTTCGGTATTTTTGGCACCCCGAATTGCGGGAAAGGTGAACCTAATCAGGTCATTCGGGTGGGGCACGCTTCCCCCGTTTGCTTATTTAAAAACGTCGAAATATTTGGAGGCGCATAATGATGGAAAAAGTGTTTAAAGCGCTATCCGATCGCCTGTTTTCCGATCTGAATCCAGGGGAAATCCTTCAATTGTCATTAAAGGGGGAGTCCAGTCAATTTATCCGTTTAACTCAATCCAAAGTGCGTCAGACCGGCGTCGTGAAGGAAGCGGATTTGAAATTACGGTTAATTCACGGGGATAAAACCTGCTCCGGAAGTGTCACCATTGGGCCGGATACGGAAACCAGCTATGTTTCGGCCCGGGCTCTTCTGGACCAGCTGCGAACTGAAATCCCGCAACTGCCTGCCGATCCCTACATTGTCCAACTGGTTGGTGAAGGATCCAGTCGCACGGTAAAAACGGGTCAGGGTTTACCTTTTGAGGATACGGTTGACCGGTTGTTGCCGGTCATGCAGGGCATTGACCTGGTGGGGATCTGGGCTGCCGGATCCGTTTACTATGGTGCAGCGAATTCCCTGGGTCAGTTCCACTGGTTTGAAACCGATTCCTACTCCCTGGATTTTTCCCTGGTGAATGAAGATCATAAAATGGTAAAAGGGACGTTTGCAGGGTCTGACTGGGACCAGGAAGCGTATGAACGTTTCATTGCCACTAAGAAGGAAGAAATGAACCTCATGGCCAAACCGGCCGTCCAGGTCCGTCCCGGGAGTTACCGCACCTGGTTTGCCCCGGCCGCCGTTTCCGACTTTCTGGGAATGTTTTCCTGGAACGGAATCAGTGAAGCAGCCATTCGGCAGGGGCACAGCAGTTTCAGCCGGATGAAACAGGACGGCGTGAAACTTTCAACTCGGTTTTCCCTCACAGAAGATTTTACGAACGGGATGGTGCCCCGTTTTAATTCCCTGGGAGAGATTGCCCCGGAAAAACTGGTTTTGATTGAACAGGGGAACCTGAAACACACCCTTGTCAGTTCGCGCACGGCTTCCGAATACAATCTGGAATCCAATTACGCTGAGACGGAGGAATTTCTTCGGGCACCCAGTATATCTCCCGGTCACCTGAACGAATCGGATGTACTAAACCAGCTGGATACGGGACTGTACATCTCGAATATTCACTATTTAAACTGGAGCGATAATTCCGCCGGTCGGATTACGGGGCTGACCCGTTACGCTTGTTTCTGGGTGGAAAAGGGAGAAATTGTGGGTCCCATCAATACCATGCGCTTTGACGACACCTTTTACCGCTTTTTCGGGACCGAACTGGAGGCTGTGGGGTCAGAGATTAAAGTAGTACCCGATGTCATGACTTATGAAGGCAGAAATACGGCCGCTACCCTGTGCCCCGGCATACTGGTGAATTCATTTACCTTGACTCTGTAAGGATTTCAGTCCGGGTAGGATATAAATGAGATCAAGAAAAAAAGTGTGCCCGAGACTGGAATCGAACCAGCACGACCTTGCGGTCACTAGACCCTGAACCTAGCGCGTCTACCAATTCCGCCACCCGGGCATTAAAAAGCGAGCGGAAATTAATCTTACGATTCAGCTGTCGGCAAGGATTAAACTTGGAGGGCCTTCCATCTTTTCTGTATTTTTCCCATCGGAATCTTGAAAATGGATGTAAAGATTGTTGCCAGAAATCGGAAAGCGTACCATGAGTACCATATTCTCGAAAAATTTGAAGCCGGGATTGAACTTTCAGGGAGTGAGGTTAAAAGCATCCGGGAAGGACGTGCCAGCCTTAAAGAGGGTTTTATTCAGGTCCGAAAAGGTCAAGTCTGGCTGATCGGGATGCATATCAGTCCCTACTCCCATACCGGTTACGGGGGGCATGAGCCGGTCCGGGAACGAAAGTTGTTAATGCACAAACGGGAAATCATGAAACTGAACCAATTCCTCACACAAAAAGGACTCACAGCCGTTCCCCTGCAACTGTATTTTAATTCCCGGGGCTGGGCGAAGGTGGAAATTGGGGTAGCCCGGGGAAAAAAGTTTTACGACAAGCGGGAAGCCATTAAAGCCCGTGATTTGAAACGGGACCAGAGTAGAGAGTTACGGAAAAAAGGATGAAATTTTTACCAGTGGAAAAGCAGTGGGAACTGATCTCCAGGGGCGTGGAGGAGATCATTCCCGAGGAAGAACTGAAGAAAAAGCTCACTCGTTCTTTGGAAGAGGGGAGACCGCTTCAGGTCAAATTGGGCTGCGACCCCAGCCGGCCTGATCTCCATATTGGACATGGGGTGGTTTTGCGGAAATTGCGTCATTTCCAGGATTTGGGCCACCAGGCCATTCTGGTGATTGGCGATTTCACGGCCATGATTGGTGACCCCTCTGGGCGAAATAAAACCCGTCCGCAGCTTTCCCTAGAAGAGGCAAAAGCGAATGCCGAATCTTACGTGGAACAGGCTAAAGTAATTCTTGATATAAAATCACTTAAGATAGTTTATAATTCATCCTGGCTTGACTCAATGTCATTCAGTTCAGTCATAAAACTGGCCAGTCATTATACGGTCGCCCGGATGCTGGAAAGGGATGATTTTACCAAACGTTTTCGCTCAGAAACACCCATTTCGATTCATGAATTCCTCTACCCCTTGGCCCAGGGAATGGATTCGGTGGAACTGGAGGCCGATGTGGAGTTGGGGGGGACGGATCAGAAATTCAACCTTCTGGTGGGTCGCGACCTTCAGAGGGAATATGGTCAGGAACCGCAGGTGATTATTACCCTGCCTTTGTTGGAAGGAACGGACGGCACCGAAAAAATGTCCAAATCCTATGGGAATCACATTGGTCTAACCGACCCGCCTGAGGATATGTACGGGAAAACCATGTCCATCCCGGATGAACTCATCCCTAAATATTTTCTTCTGGGAGCGGATGCGGATCAGGCGACGGTGGATCGCGTTAAGCAGCAATTGGCCGATCCCCAGGTGAACCCCCGTGATTTAAAACGGGAACTGGCTCGAAAACTGGTAACCCTTTATTTTGATGAAAAAACCGCCCTGAAGGCAGAACAGCATTTTGACCGCGTCATCGTCCAGAAAGATGTTCCGGAAGAAATGGGAACACAGGTTATTGAAACACCCAGGTTACTGGTGGATGTGATCTACGAAGCCGGTTTAACCAAGAGCAAGGGCGAATGTCGCCGTTTGATAGCCCAGCGGGCGGTAAAGGTGGATGGGAATGTGATTGAGGATGTGACCTTTCAACTGAAACCGGGAAAGGAAGTAATTGTCAAAGTTGGTAAGCGACGCTTTTTAAGGATTCATTGATGAAAAGATTTTTCTGCCTGTTCTTGGCAGCTTTATTGTTTTTTTCCTGTAGTTCCAAACCGAAAAGACCCCGTCTGGTTGTATTTATTTCAGTGGATCAGTTGGTTCCCGATCTACTCGATAAATATGCTCCCCTGTTTACGGGAGGTTATCGCTGGTTTCGGGAACATGGAAAGAACTACACCAATCTATACCATGAACACGGGTACACCACCACCGGGCCGGGTCATTTCGTTCTGGCATCCGGTCGCTATCCGGGACCGTCGGGAATTATTGGAAATTCCTGGTACGATCGTAAGACCCAAAGCAGCAATTACTGTGCACAGGACAGCCTGACAAAATTGGTTGCGGGAAATGGCACCGGGAAATCCTACCGTTTTGTACCCGGTACCGCTCTTGGAGACTGGCTGAAATCAGCTCAACCAAACGCCAAAGTATTTGCGGTGGCGTTAAAAGACCGGGCGGCGGTTATGCTGGGGGGCAGACATCCCAATCTGGTGCTCTGGTTCAATTCGAAGGGGATGTTCACAACTTCCGATTATTATGCTGATGATTTACCCTCCTGGGTCAAAAAATTCAACCAGGATCTAGATCTGATGACTTACCGTGACTCCGTCTGGGAGCGGTCCCTGGATGAAACGATTTACGCCGAATATTCCCGCCCTGATTCCTTTCCTGGAGAAATTGATCTCACTCATGATGGTGTCTATGATCCGGTACTTCCCTTGAAGCTTGACTCCGGAGAAGCGGACAAAGAATTAATAATGATGATCGGGAATACCCCCTGGGGCGATCGCATGACCCTGAAACTGGCTGAAACCTGCATTCGTTCCAACCGGATGGGGAAGGACCTTATCCCCGATATAATGTTCATCAGCCTGTCAGCAAATGACAGGATTGGTCACAACTCTGGACCCTATTCCCAGGAGATGATGGATAATTTACTTAAAACGGATCAGGCTCTCATGGATCTCATCCGGTTTGTGGAATCCTATGTAGGGTCCGGGAAAACGCTTTATGTCCTCACGGCCGACCATGGTGCTGGAATGATTCCCGAATACCGTCAGTACCTGGGGCTCAAGGGTGGTCGTATTGACCGGCCTTTGATCCAAGGCAAAATGGAAGCGGCTCTGAAAGAAATTCAGAATACTTACGGTGAACCACTGGCGGTTCCTTTTCTGAAGTTTGTGTATTACAACCATGAACGACTTTCAGCGCTTGACGTACCACCGGAAGCTTTGACGAGAATTATTCAATCCCATCTAAAGGGAGTAGAAGGTTTAAGGGCGGTGGTGACGAAAAAAGAATTACTCTCGGGTCATTTCAAGGACCCCATTTTTACCCGTATGCAGCATATGATTCATCCCGAAAAAAGCCCCGATCTCTGGCTACTGGAGGAGGAAGGGTGGACCTTCCGCTGGCCCCGGGGTGGGAAACATGGAACGCCCTATGACTACGACAGTCATGTTCCGCTGTATTTTTCTGCTCCGGATTGGGGGGCGGAGACTATCGATGAATCCCATGCCTCCATTGATATTGCTCCTACTTTGGCAAAACTGTTAGATGTCCCGATTCCCTCCCAGGTGGACGGGAAAGCATTTGACCTGTCATTTTAAGCGCTGACTGCGTCGTACCGGCAAGATTCTCTGTAACTATCGATTTAACTGTTTATCCAATGGAGGAAAACGGGTAGATTTAACGACTGTATTTCATAGGATAAGGAGTAAAAATGTCTGAATCTGTTTTCGAATTTTCTGATAGTAATTTTGAGACGGAAGTATTAAAGGCCGACAAGCCCGTCCTGGTTGATTTCTGGGCGGAGTGGTGTGGTCCCTGTCGCGTGATTGGGCCTACGGTAGCCGAAATCGCCAAGGAATATGCCGGCAAAGTGAAAGTGGGAAAAGTCAATGTGGATCATAATCAGAACATTGCCATGAAGTACGGCATTCGCAGTATTCCCGCTTTATTGATTTTCAAAGGGGGTGCCATTTCAGATCAGATCGTAGGAGCGGTACCCAAAGCAAGAATAACCGAATTACTTGATAAGGTTATTTAAAAGGTTTTAATCAAACAGCATGAGTCAAAAGGTAATTATTATTGGTTCAGGTCCCGCCGGTTTAACCGCGGCGCTCTATAGTGCAAGGGCAAATTTAAAACCGGTCGTCTTTGAGGGAATCCAACCAGGCGGTCAGTTAACGATCACAACGGAAGTGGAGAATTTTCCTGGTTTTCCCAAGGGCATCATGGGACCGGAATTAATGGATTTAATCCGAGAACAGGCGAAACGCTTTGGTGCGGAATGTCTTTTTAAGCATGTATCCAAAGTAGATTTCTCAAAGCGCCCTTTTAAAGTTTGGGTGGGCGATGAAACCTATCAGGCCGATACCGTAATTATTGCAACGGGGGCTTCAGCGAAAATGATGGGTTTGAAATCGGAACAGGAGCTGATGGGCTACGGTGTTTCTGCCTGTGCCACTTGCGATGGATTTTTTTACAAGGATAAGAAAGTACTGGTTGTAGGCGGGGGTGATTCCGCCATGGAAGAAGCAACCTATTTAACTAAATTCGCATCCGAAGTGGTAATCGTGCATCGCCGTGACGAATTGCGTGCTTCAAAAATCATGCAGGACCGGGCTCTTTCCAATCCGAAAATTTCGGTGGCCTGGAATTCAGTCATTACGGAAATCCACGGTACCAAGGAAAGTGGCGTTACCAGTGTAACATTGCAAGATACCCAGACGGGCGAAACACGAGAAGAAGCCTGCGACGGTGTTTTTATGGCCATCGGTCATCAGCCGAACACGGCTCTGTTTGCCAATCAACTGGAAATGGACCCGAAAGGATATATTTTGACAAAGGATGGCAGTACAGCCACCAGTGTGCCGGGTGTTTTTGCCTGTGGTGATGTTCAGGACCATGTGTACCGTCAGGCCATTACGGCTGCCGGTACCGGTTGCATGGCCGCCATTGATGCGGAACGGTTCTTAGAGTCCGAAGCGGCATAAATCCCAGCCTTACCTTTTGATTCTTCGCTGATTTCTTACAAAGGAGTCACGAATGAACCAAAGAGCAACATTGATTTTTGAGATTCAAAACCTGAAAAAGGTTTACCGGAATCACACTGTATTAAATATAAGTCGTTTACAATTCCATCGCGGGACGGTCTACGGTATCGCCGGTCCGATCGGTTCGGGGAAATCCACCTTATTACGGATCTTAGCGGGGCAGGAGAAGCCGACGGAAGGAACGGTCCATTTTGAAGATGAGGAATTCAAAACCAACTGGCTGGGGAAAATAGTACCGGATCCGGATATTCTCCTGGCCAGCGTGGACGGGATTCCCAAGGGAAATAAAGTGTCCAACGTGGTGAGTGCCTTTCACAAAGATCGGCAGAAAATTATTGTTTCCCGCTATTTTCAGAGCGGCAACTGGAAAATGCTTTGGGACCGACCCGTTTCCAGCCTTTCCCCCGGAGAACTGGCATGGTTGAATATGGTCATTGCCACTGAAAGTGATCCCAGGGTTCTGCTCCTGGACGATTACGGAACCTTGTTTGATCCCGACCTGGAGAATGTATTCAGAAATCGGTTGTTGCACATGAACCGGGAACTGGGAACCACCATTATTTTAGCTGCCCCAACCGATAATCATATTAAACAGTTCGCTTCGGTGATGATTTACTTGGATAATGGTCATATTTCCAAGATCCGTTCCGGGGCAGGGAAACGGGGTTACAGCCGCCATTCCCGTCGATCCTAGTGACCACTGGTCTTATCTATTCTTCCCGTTATCTGGACCACGATACAGGTCCCGGGTTCCCGGAAACGTCCGACCGACTGACTGC
Organism: uncultured bacterium; assembly: GCA_964539305.1. Classification (GTDB taxonomy): domain Bacteria; phylum Fidelibacterota; class Marinisomatia; order Marinisomatales; family TCS55; genus CAZNUM01. The sequence continues at coordinate 10,441 of CAZIIM010000024.1, forward strand.
CGTCTATAAACGCTTGGAAACCACCATATTATCCCGGTTGACCCTGGTGGAACCGGGGCGAACCGATTCCAGCTTGGCGGAATTGGTCCATGATCCGGAATATATTGATCGGGTGCGGAAAGCTGTGCTTCGGGGGGATCGGGTTGTGGATACGACCGATAATCCCATCGGGGCCGAGTCGTATGTTGTAGCCTTGCTGGCGCTCGCAGGTGTTACCACCGGGATTGACCTCATTATGGCGGGGACCGTTAAGAACGGGATGGTTCTGCTCCGCCCCCCGGGTCACCATGCCGAAAGGGACCACGCCATGGGCTTCTGCCTGTTTAATAATGTGGCGGTGGCAGCCCGATACCTTCAGAAACACTATTCCCTTAACCGGATTATGATCATCGATTTTGATGTCCACCACGGAAACGGAACCCAGCACATTTTTGAAAATGAAGAGGCCGTTTATTACTTAAGTCTCCATCAGCATCCCTTCTATCCCGGTACCGGGTTGAAAGAGGAATGTGGCATAGGAAAAGGAAACGGTTTTACCCTAAATTTCCCTTTACCCGCAGGAAGTGATGATCAGGTATACCTCAAGCTCATGGAAACGCAGATCGCTGACGCCGTCCTGGATTACCGTCCTGAGTTTCTATTGTTATCCGCCGGATTCGATGCCCATGAGAAGGATCCGATTGGGGGGATGAATATTTCCAGCGCCGGTTTTCAAAGGATGTCCCGGTTACTGGTATCCCTGGCTCAGGAAACCTGCCAAGGGCGGATTCTTTCCGTGCTTGAAGGCGGGTATCATCTTGAAAGTCTGGCGGAAAGTGTGGAACTTCATTTAAGAGAATTATTGAAAGCGTAAGCAACTATGAAACCTGATCGTTTTTATGAAATTTCTAAGGATTTCTCCGGGAAAAAGATTGTTGTATTCGGTGATTTAATGCTTGACACTTATTTCTGGGGCCGGGCCGAACGGATTTCACCTGAAGCACCGGTACCAGTAGTTCGGGTTGACCGGATTCAGCATAATCCTGGCGGGGCGGCGAATGTGGCCTGGAATCTGGCTTCCCTGGGGGCACAGGTGGAGGTGGTGGGACTTACAGGGAAGGATGCGGAAGGCAGTATCTTGCAATCCATGCTTCAAAAACGAAACATCGGCTGTAAAGGTGTTATTACCGATGAACAGCGCCCCACTACGGTGAAGTCCAGGATTATTGCCCATGGCCAGCAGGTGGTGCGGGCAGACCGGGAGAATACAGATCTGCCCTCCAGGGAAATCCAGGACCAATTGGAAGCCTCATTTTCAAATTTACTGGATTCAGCGAATGGCATTATTCTCCAGGATTATAATAAGGGTGTCTTGAACAAACAGTCGATTCCCGTCCTGATTGAGACGGCCCGGAAAGCCGGTATTCCTGTATATGTGGACCCCAAGCAGGAAAATTTTACCGTTTATAAAAAAGTCCGTTTGTTCAAACCGAACCTGAATGAATTTCGTACGGCCTATGCGGTTAAGGATGATTTACTGGAAGCAGGGATGGCATTAAGAAGTGAGATTGAGGCCGAACTGGTTTTAATCACCCGTGGGGAAGAGGGATTATCTCTGTTTATGAAAGATGGGCATCATCACATACCCACCCGTGCTAGGAATGTACACGATGTCTCCGGCGCCGGGGACACGGTTATTTCTACCTTCGTTTTAGCCGATCTTTCCGGTGCTGCTCCCCAGGAGGCTGCTACTCTGGCCAATTACGCTGCCGGTCGCGTTTGTGAAGAAGTGGGTGTGGTCCCCATCAATCTTGAGATGCTGGCGGAAATGATTAACCATCATTACGGAAAGTAGTTTCTGTATTCTTTCCCCCCAACACCCTGCTTGAGCATCCGAAGCAGGTTTCAATTCCGCTTGTCGTCCTTTTTAAAAACGACGCTTGTTTGTCTGATCCTGTCCCAGGTCTCGGCTCAGCCAGAGAACCGGTTTAATCCTTTCGACTGGGTTCAGTACCGAAGTGTCGGTTCCATTAATTCTCTCAGTTCCGATAATCGCTACCTTTATTTTGGAACCCAGGACGGAGGCGTGGGTCGTTATCTTTTATTCGGACATCGATTTGATGAACCCATCACGAGAGCCCAGGGATTAAACAGCAATACCATTACTGCTTTGCATGTAGCCTTTGGCACATTATGGGTGGCTACCAGGCAGGGCTTGAATTACAGCTATACCCGGGAAGGGGACTGGCATTTTATTTCCAGAGATCGAATAGGACTCCCGGCCTACAC
>CAZIIM010000024.1:12808-28708 GCA_964539305.1 uncultured bacterium
ATTAACATGGATCCAATTTCCATCTATTCAATTTTGCCGTTCAAGAATGAAGTCTGGTTCGGGGGACAGGGCACACTGCTGTTATATAATCGAAAAAAAGATTATTGGCGCACATTGGGGGTTGATCGGGGATTTCCGGAAGGGACCTACCATGCCATGGCGGTTACGGATCAATACGTTTGGATTGGAAGTTCCCAGGGGCTGTTTCGGATTGACCGGAAAACAAAGCGCCACCAACCCGGAGAAATTGAAACGGTATTCACCAACCGTTTTATCTACGATTTATTGGTCGATCAGAACCGGTTGTGGATTGCCAGTGAGAGCGGTTTATTTATTTATAATACGGACTCCAAAATATTAGTCGATTACCGGAAGTATGGTAAGAGCAATCCCGATTCCCTTCCTGTCAATTTTACAGATTTCACCAGTCTTGAAAAGTCGGACAGTACAATTTATGCCGCTTCGGAGGGAGGGATTTTCAGGTTTAACCTGCACTCATGGACGTGGTCAAAAGCAGTGGACCCGGCCATATTTGGCGGAAAATTAATCCGGGCGATGGTAGTGAACGGTTCCGAACTCTTTCTTTCAGGACGGGAAGGATTACTCCGGTATGATCTGAAACACCAGATTATAAAAAATTATAATTACCCGTTTATCGGTGAAATAAATGACATGTATATTTCTCGTGGAAGAATATGGTTGGGAACGACGGAAGGGTTAATTTCGTTTGCCTGGAAAAGGGACTAACATGAAATGGTTAAATAAACGCCCGCTCATTATATTGCTCATCGGCTCCGGCCTCCTGTTGGCCATGCAGCGGGAATACGCCCGGGATCGGGATAAACAGCTCCATAAACAGGGGGTTGATCTGCTTGCCGTCACTATTCCCGATTCTTTGAGCGACTCCGTGAAAGTTCTCACCTATCTAACTGTACCAAACCGGGCACTTCAGTTTGTAAAGGACTCAGGTGAATTTATTGCTGATTTTGAAACCTCCATTACGCTACAGAATGAGGGTGGGGTCCAGATCGGAAGACGGATATGGAAAAATACTTTGAAAACGGAAAATTATCTGGAAACCACCGCCAATATGATCTACTCCGTCTACTTTAATGAATTTCATGTTTTACCCGGAAAATATAAGCTGATTTCAGAACTCCTCGATAAAGATACACAACATTCCACTACCCGGGAGAAGGACCTGGATTATGAGAACCTGGCCAAAACACCAGTTCTTTTCACTCCTTTTTTCATCGATAAACTTGACGGTTACTGGGGGCTGAAACCGGGTGAAATCCCCCTTTTTAAAAACCGGATGAAGGATGCATCCCAGCAATTATGGCTGTTTCTTTCCGGACGAGTGAAACCAGGTTCCTTCTCTGTGAAAGTTCGTATTAAGGACACCAGTAAAAAATTACTCTGGGAGAAATCCTATCCGCTGGAATCGGATCTGTCCCAATTCGAACAGCGGATACTCCTCCCGGAAGAAGTCACCCAGAAGGGTCTGCGGAAAAATATTGAGATTGTTTTGAAACAAGGTAAGAAATCGAGTAAAAAGTCTGTCGTACTTTCTATTGGGAAAAAGGGAATCCCTGGCACTATCCAGAATATTGCGGAAGCGGTGGAACAAATGCGCTACATTCTGCACGATGACGAATGGAAAATCCTGTCCAAGGCGAAAAATGAAGAACAGGAGGCCTTATTCCTCGAATACTGGGATAAGCGCGACCCAACACCGAATACGCCTAAAAATGAATTGATGGAGGAATATTTTTCCCGGGTTCAGTATTCAAATGAGCATTTTGAATCCTTTCTCCCCGGCTGGAAGACAGACATGGGGATGATTTACATTCTGTTCGGTGAACCAGATGATATTGATCGTTACAATAATGTAACCGCCCGTATCTATTCCGAGCGCTGGTACTATTACCGGATCAACCGCGCTTTCGAATTTGTGGATGAGAACGGATTTGGGGACTATCGTCTGGTTACCCCGTTTTATAAGGGACGCAATTGGTAAAAATAATTCTATCTGCAGGAGACGGGGTCGGAAAAGAACTGGCGGGTGAAGTTCAGAAACTCTTTCAGTGTATCGAGTCTGGTACAGGACTAAAGTTTCAACTCATTGAGCTGGATATCAGCGAAGACCATTTTAGGGAGACAGAACTGCATCTACCTGCCGGATTAAAAAAATTGGCCCGGGATGCATTTGCCCTGTGGTTAGGGCCGATTACGATTCATTCCACGGCTACGGACTACACTGAATCAATCATCCTAAAAAAATTGTGTGAAGAACTGAATTTCACGCTCTATACCCGCAAAATTTTCCCCCTTCATTCCCTTCAACAGATTCAATACGATCAACCGATTAGTCTGGTAGTCTTTCAAGACCCCCTTATTCGGCAGGAAATTCTTGGTTCGATTGACTCCAATGGGGAAATACTGGACGTGCAAACGTCCTTTTTCATGCGGTCCAGGATGGAGGCCCTGTTTACGGAAATTGAAAAAGTACTGGAAAGGGGTACCTATCATAAAGTAATGCTGGCTCTCCCTGAAAAACTGCTGGAGAGGGGAAGTCCATGGGTACAATCTTTGCGGGAATTGTCAGAGAAGGATTACCAGGTCCATGCCTTGCCAATTGACCGCTTTTTCTTCCAATTCCTCCGTAATCCAGACCAGATCAGTATTGTGGTAACAATTCCACCCTATGGTTTGATCATTTCCCGTTTGGGGGCCGTGATCGAAGGGGGGTTGGGTGTCAGTTTTGATCTTTACCAGCAATCGGGGGGATTGGTAATGGTTCATGTTTTGCATCCTCCCAGTCGCCGTTATGTGGGCCGGGATGCGGCAAATCCGATTGGGGCCATTCTGTCCGTGGCGGAAATCATGCTCCGGTTGGGTTATCCCCAGTTATATAAACTGATCCGAAAAACAGTCAATGATTCCGTAGACGCTGGATGGACCACCCGGGATATGGGTGGCAGTATGGGGACGGTGGAGATTGGCGATTACCTCTGTTCCAAACTTTCCGATTCGTTAGCACCGGAAATGGTGGCTCACCATTAAAACGGGGGCAAAAAAAGCGGTTCAGGACCAGTTCAGTCTGTTTGAGTCTGCAGGTGCGCTTGAACGCTTCTCCTACAGCAGTATTGAAACCTATAAAAAATGTCCTTTCCAGTTTCGCCTGCGCTACCTGGACAAGATCAAGAAACGGGCGGAAGGAATTGAAGCCTTCATGGGTAAACGGGTCCATGAAACGCTGGAATATCTTTACAATGAAGTGTTAGCCAAGCGAATTCCCTCCCTTGATACTCTTATGGAAAAATATGAGCAAATCTGGGATTCCAACTGGCATCCGGAAGTGGCAATGGTCTACCAGAACGGAAATGTGACGTATTACCGTCAGCTGGGATTAAAATGTATTGCCGGTTATTATCGTACTTTTTCCCCTTTTGATCAGCCGGTTCTGGCGAATGAGCTCGAATTGATTTTCTATCTGGATGATACAAGCCAGTATAAAATGAAAGGAATCATCGATCGCCTGGATCGGAGAAGCGATGGTGTTTACGAGATTCACGATTATAAAACAGGGAAACGACTGCTGAGTCAATACAATGCTGACCAGGACGAACAATTGGCCCTCTACCATGTGGCTCTAATTCAGACCTACCCTGATGTCAAAGCCGTTAAACTGGTCTGGCATTATTTACAGCACAATACGGATGTAACTTCTACCCGCACCGGAGCCGAGCTGGAAGCATTGATTCAAAGAATCAAAAAGAGAATTGACGGTATCCGGGATCATGTTGAAAGCGGGGAAGCGTTTGTTCCAAAAGAAACAATCTTGTGTAATTGGTGTTATTACTGGGAAGAATGTCCGGTGAAATCCGGCCCCAATCCCTTTCTCCCGAGCCCTTGAGCCATATCCAGAGAAATCCTTAGCTTAATCCTATGATAAAACTGAAACCGGACGAAATCAAAGCATTAACTCAACTCCTTCAACCTATTGCCGCCCGTGGGGAAAATAAAATACTTACGGATCTTTATCGACGCTTGACAGACCAATCGAAAGTTCAATTATATGTAGATGGCGCTGCCGATCTTCACAGCAAGACGGCAGGCATCGGAGGTGCCCTCTATCGGAATGGGGAAGAAATTTATTCTTTTTCGGAATATGTTCCCGACCTGACAAATAATGAAGCTGAATATCGGGCGTTAATACAAGGACTTAAATCAGCGATTGATCTTAATCTGCTAACTTTAGAAATATACGCAGATAGCGAATTAATTGTCCGGCAAATAAATGGGGAGTACAAAGTAAGGAATCCAAGGATGAAAGTCCTGTATGATCAGGTTTATGCCTTGCTGAATCAACTGGAGGCCTGGTCATTAACCCATGTTCCCCGTGAGGAGAATCGCCGGGCCGATACCCTCAGCAAGCAGGGACGGGAGAAAGGCCTGTCATAATTGGTCCCTGTTTCCGAACCTGTCTTATCGATTCAAAACTTTTCTGTTTATTATCCTTCTGGTCATCTGAATTTATTTTCCCGGGGGCGTCGAGTGCCGGCTGTTGTGGATTGTTCATTCAATCTTCCGGAAGGCACTATTACGGGCCTCGTAGGCGAATCCGGATGTGGTAAATCCAGTTTAGGGCGGGCACTCGTTGGTTTAATTCCGGATATTGAGGGGGAAGTCAAGTTTGAAGGGGTACGATTTGACCCCAGGAACGATCCTGAGATCCGCAGAAAAATGCAGATCATTTTCCAAGATCCGTTTGGTTCTTTGAACCCGCGTCAAACGATTGGTCAGGCCTTGATGGAAATCGAAAAAGTCATTTTGAATTCACATGATCAAGGCAAAACCTGGGAATTATTGGAAGCGGTTCAGTTGCCGCGGAGTTGTTTTAACCGGTATCCCCATGAATTATCGGGTGGTCAACGCCAGCGGGCCTGTATCGCCCGTGCTCTGGCAGTGAATCCAAAAGTTTTAATCTGTGACGAAATCGTATCGTCATTGGACGTGTCCCTCCAGGCTAAAATTATCAACCTGCTGTTGGATCTTCGTTCTTCCAGAAGTTTGACAATCCTGTTTACGACTCACGATTTAAATCTGGTGGAGGTTTTTTGCGATTATGTGGTGGTCATGTACCGCGGACGGATCATGGAACAGGGATCGGTGCAGAATGTTTTCTCAACTCCCCGTCATCCGTACACGAAGGATCTTCTGGCTGCTGTCCAGGAAGAGGTCCTTCCGGATGGGATTTCAACAACGGAAGAAACGGAACAGAGGGAGGACAGGAGGGGGTGTGAATACCAATATCGTTGTTCAAAATGGAATGGGGCTGAGCGGAAGGATGCCTGGCAGTGTTCCCAAATTGAACCTGAACAGCTTAGTGTAGGGGATAATCACATCGTCTTTTGCACCGCAGTCAAGGAAAAACAATTCCGTGTTTCATCGGACGTGAATAGTTAATGCAAACATCCCCTTCCTAAAGTTAGATTTTAAGCTGAAAATCCGAGGAATAATCCCCAAAACGTAGAATTTGATGGGCATTTTTAACCAAATCGCAAAACCCTTATCCTGGATTTCTGGCGATATTGCCATTGATCTGGGAACCGCCAACACCCTGATATGGATCAAGGGAAAAGGTGTTTTAATTAACGAACCCTCCATTGTGGCCCGTTCGGTTCATGATGGAAAATTGATTGCAGTCGGCTTCGAAGCTAAAGCAATGTTGGGCCGGACGCACCGGGAAATTGAAACCATTCGCCCCCTTCAGGATGGTGTAATCGCCGATTTCAATATGACCGACGGTATGTTGCAGGGTTTCATCCGGAAAATCAATATGAACCGGCTTGCCCGGCCCCGGATGGTGATTTGTGTTCCTTCCGGAGTAACAGAAGTGGAACGACGGGCGGTCAAGGATTCTGGGGAACGAGCCAATGCCAGGGAAGTCTATTTAATTGAGGAACCGGTGGCAGCTGCCATCGGTATTGGCTTGGACATAAGCCAGCCAGTAGGAAATATTATTGTGGACATCGGCGGTGGTACCACTGAAATCGCCGTCATCGCTCTCAACGGGGTGGTGACAAAGGAAACCATTCGAATCGCGGGGGACGAAATGGATGAAGCCATCGTACAATGGTTTCGGAATGAACATAAACTTGATATCGGTGTCACGACCGGTGAACAGATTAAAAAAACAGTGGGCTCCGCCATGCGGATGAACAGTCAGATGATTGCCGTTAAGGGACGGGACCTGGTTTCGGGGATTCCAAAAACGATTGAAGTGTCATCGGATGAAATCCGGCAGGCGTTGAAAGATCCGGTTAATGCCATTGTGGAAGCAGTTAAGCGTGCCCTGGAGCAAACGCCGCCGGAGTTATCAGCGGATATCCTGGACCGGGGTATCATTATGACTGGCGGAGGTAGTTTATTAAAGGGGATTGATCAGATTATTCGGGAACGGACTAACGTCCCCGTCAATGTGGCGGAAGATCCGCTGTTATCGGTGGTCAAAGGGACAGGACAAGTACTGGAAAACGTGAATAAATATGAATCGGTCCTGATGTAACCTTGAACGGGATGCGGAATCTCTATTTATCCCTTCTCCGGCATAAAGACCATTTTCTCTTTCTAATCGCCTTCACTGTATCTCTGACCGTTCTCCTGAAAAACGATGCGACGGATATTTATATCCTCCGGGGGAAAAGCAGTGATTTGATGGCGCGCCTGTCCACTCCAATCACGTGGGTGAAAACCCTCGTTACCCTGGAGGAAGAAACACAGCGCCTCCGGGAAAAGAATATCCAGCTCTCTCTCCAGAACCAAGCCATGCTTCACGCCCTGGAAGAGAACAAGCAGTTGCGAAAATTGCTCGGTTTTAAAAATGAAAGTTCGCTCTCACTGCTACCGGCCAGAGTGATTAATGCAGGGATAGCTTCTAATATGACCTCCATTATCCTGGATGTGGGGAAAAATGACGGTATTCAGACTGACCTGCCCGTTATTACACCGGAGGGTGTGGTGGGGAAGACGGTTGTGGTGGGAGCGGAGACAGCCATTGTCCAGTTGCTCAGCGATTTGAACTTCCGTCTTTCCGTGCGGATTCTTCCTTCCAATTCGGTGGGAATTCTCATCTGGAAGCAGGATAACGTCTGTGAAATCCGCGAAATCCAGAAAAACGCCCGAATTCATATTGGTGACCAGGTCGTGACATCCGGTTTCAGTCGGATTTATCCCCCTAATTTAAATGTGGGGAAAATCATTGCCATTGCCGATGAACGGGGCCAATTGCAGAAAACGGCGTTAGTCAAAATACAACCGGACCTGAACTCGTTGCTGAACGTTTTTATCATTCTGGGGAGGCAAGATGAAGTGGAATAGGATTCTGATTCTCGCTCTCTTTGTCTTTTTAGTCCAGTTCTTCCTCACCAGCTTCATGACAGTGAAAATGATCCGGCCTGATTTTATTGTAATTCTGGTCATTTACATCAGTTTGGAATACGGTCGCCTTCCAGCGGTGATCTTGGGATTTGTTCTCGGCTTTCTGGTGGATATGGCCGGTGTTGGTTCCTACTTCGGGCTGAGCGCTTTAACCTGTTCCACCACCGGGTATCTCGGTGGTTTCCTGAAAGGGAAATATGAACGCTACGTTCCTTACGTATTCCATTTTTCCTGGATTGGAATCATCGCGTTCCATTTTTTCATCTACACTTATGTACGATTCCAAATGATTTTTACGACTGATCCCGGTTTGTTTCTGTCGAAATGGTTTCTGTCTTTTGCCTATACCTTCATTTTTATACTCGTGTTGAACTATTTTTATCCCCTGAAGGAGGCTTCTCGTGCTGCGGGTTGAAAACCTGGTCCCCCGGACCCGTTACTGGGTGGCGAACGGAGTTCTCTTCCTGGTAATGATCCTTTTAGCAGGACGGTTTTATTACCTCCAGGTTTATCTTCATCGGGATTTTTCTCTCAAAGCCGATATTAATCGGATTAGGGCCGTGACCATCCCAGCGCCCCGGGGGCTGATCCTGGACCGGAACGGGGAGATTCTCGTGGATAACTATCCCACCTATATCCTCTACGGCATAACATCTGAAATGAGGTCCATTAATCAGAAATTTTCTCTCATAAGCCGAGTAACGGGGATTGATACATCAATCCTTTATAAAAATTATCATAATTATTATCAAAGCCGGTTTGTACCGACCCAATTGGCGAAGGATTTGACGTTTAAACAGTTGAGTCGGATTGAAGAGTCTAAGGATAAACTGGACGGTGTCGTCTACAAACAGTTTCCGGAGCGGATTTATAACCGCCGGGTGCATGCAGCCCATGTGCTGGGATTTCTACGGGAGATCGATTCCAGGACGCTGAAAAAACTGGATGGATCTGGTAAGTACGAAATCGGCGATCTTATTGGCTGGAATGGATTGGAAAAACAGTATGAATCCATCCTCAGAGGGACCAAAGGAGTCAATTACTATCAGGTGGATGCGTTAGGGCGGGAGGCTGGTTTAGTTCCCAATCAGGGAAGGATTTTGCCGGAGCCGGGGAAAAATCTGCGGACGACGCTGGATATTAATCTTCAAAGTTTATTGGAGCGTGAATTCAGGGACTACCGGGGTGCAGCCATCGTTTCAAATCCCGTAACGGGGGAAATTCTAGCTTTTGTGAGTTCGCCCGACTATCCTCCCGATTTATTTCGGGGTTTGGTTGCGGAAGAGGATTGGAATGCCATCTTGAAAGATCCTGACCGTCCCCTGTTGAACCGGATCACAAATGGGACCTACCCGCCTGGGTCCACTTTTAAGATGGTGGTGGCGGCGGCTTTGATGGAACAGGGCCTGGCTTCCTCCAATTATACGGTGAACTGTACCGGGTCCTACACCCTGGGAGACCGGACGTTCGGTTGCTGGAATCCCACCGGGCATGGCGAAGTGGATCTGGAACAGGCCATTGTCCAGTCTTGCAATGTCTTTTTCTACAAAGCGGTCCAGCAACTGGGAATTAATACCCTCGCTTCTGTGGCCCGTTCTTTCGGTTTTGGTTCCAGGACGCACATTGATTTACCCTCGGAATCGGTTGGTCAGGTACCGGACAGGAATTATATGAATCATTTATACGGGAAATGGGGTTGGGCGAAAGGAAATCTGTTAAATATTGCCGTGGGGCAGGGGGAGGTATTGGTTACCCCGTTACAAATGATGGTCTACATTAATCAATTAGCCACGAAAGGTCATGCCCCTTACCTGCACCTGACAGAATCGGTTTCTGAAATTTACCCCTTCTACGCTGCACCCCTTTTGAAGAAGGGGACCTGGCAGCGGTTGGAACGATACATGGAGGAGGTGATTAACGATCCGAAAGGAACGGGTCGTGCAGCTAATCCTCATCTTCCAGGTGTAGAAATCGCGGGGAAAACCGGAACGGCAGAAAACCCTCACGGCGAACCACATGCCTGGTTTATTGGCTACGGAAAGAAAGGGGCAGAAATCCTTTCGGTGGTTCTCTTAATCGAGAATGGGGGGCATGGAGGCGTCGTTGCGGCGCCCATTGCGCAAAAGGTGTTTAAACAATTCTTTCATCCCGAACCCGAAACCATGGCTGTTCGATCGTGGTAGAATTACTGAAGAAAAAATTTACTGAGGCTCCCGTGAGCCTTTTATTAATTGCTCTGACCTTAACCGGATTAGGGCTGATGACACTTCTGAGTATTTCCAATCTTCAAAGCGGTACGGGTACCAATACTTTCTTGAAACAAGTTGCTTTTCTTGGCCCGGCTTTTTTTCTATTCCTGGTGGCATTTTTAATCCCCGAACGGGTGATTCATAAATATACTTACCTGTTCTATGGCTTTGCTCTGATTGCAGTCATTCTGCCTTTTTTAGGTCATCGCGTAGCAGGTACCTATCGGTGGATTCAATTCGGGCTTCCCTTCGGTTTTCAACCGTCTGAATTGGCAAAAATCGTTATCGTCATTACCCTGGCCCGTTATCTTTCAGATCATAAACTGCAACAGAACCATTTTTCGGCCAATATTATTCCATTTTTCATTGCTTTATTACCAGCCGTAATTGTATTAAAACAGCCGGATCTCGGTACTGCAGCCGTCATGATTATCCCTGTTATCCCCATGCTTTTCTGGGCTGGTTCCCGCCCATATCACCTGTTTCTCATCATTGCTCCGATTGTGAGCATCCTGGCAGCTTTTAATGTCATATCCTTTGCTATCTGGGCGCTATTAATGGGAATAATAATTGTGCTCTCCCGGCCCAAGCTATGGCAAGGGGTCAGTATTTATTTCAGTAATATTTTTCTGGGTCTACTGACACCTGTTATTTGGAACCTATTAAAACCCTACCAGCAAAAACGGGTATTGACTTTTTTTAATCCGGACCTGGATCCTCTTGGCGCCGCCTACCAGATTATTCAGAGTAAAACTGCCTTAGGGTCTGGCGGGCTCCTGGGCAGGGGATGGGGGCAGGGTACCCAAACTCATCTGAAATTCTTACCGGTGCAGGAATCGGATTTCATCGTTAGTGTGATTGGGGAGGAGTTGGGGTTCATTACGGTGCTGGTCATGCTGATATTGTTTATTTTCCTGATTTGGAAGATTATTAAACTGGCCTTTGATTCCAAAGAGCGGTTTTCAGGTCTTGTTTTCATCGGGATCGCTTCCATCTTCTTGATGCATGTCTTTGTCAACTGTGCCATGACCACCGGAATGATACCCGTAAAAGGGTTACCCCTGCCATTTATCTCCTACGGCGGATCATTTCTGGTAACAAGTTATATCATGATTGGGCTGTGTGTGAACCTCGGTGTCAAAAAGTGAGGTGATTATCGAGAATAGAAATAATTCAAAAGAATTGATGTTCCTCAGAACCAGAGGTAAATTCGCAGGCAATATTTTGCCTGTTATTCCGAGGTTAAACATATGAAAAACCAATCACCCATTTCCATCGTGGTCCTGTTCACAGGGATTTTTCTATTCAGCCTGGCGTGGGGTCAGACCGATTCTGCCCGTGAATTGAAACGGTTAAATGCGAAGATCGACCGTGAAAAAGTCCGCGTCGATTCTCTCGAAACCCAAATTAAGATTTTGCTGCCGGACTTGAAAAATGCTCTCCAGGCCAACTTAAAGGCCAAGCAACAAACTGATTCGGTGGCGATTCTGCTGATCAACCGCATTAATACGATCCAGAATAAAATGCGTCTGCTGGAAGATAAGGTAGTTTACACGGATAGCGTGAATTTTGAAATCCTGTCGAAATTGGTGATGATTGAAAATAAAATTGTGACATTGACCAACAGTTTCAGTGAAATGTACGATTTGAAGACCAACAAAATGGGTCCCACTGCCGCCAAAATCAGCCCTAGCGATTACAAGAAGAAATACATTGAGGCCCTGAGCAACTACCAGAACGGGAAATACGACGATGCCATTATCGGTTTTTCAAGTCTGGTCATCGGAGACCCAACCAATGAACTGGCCGATAACAGCCAGTATTGGCTAGCAGAATGTTATTATTCCCAGAAAAACTACAAGCGGGCCATTATCGAGTTTGAAAAGGTTTTCACTTTCCCGGGGACGGATAAAGATGACGACGCTCAGCTGAAACTGGGACACTCCTATCTAAGCATGGGCAATATTGAAAAAGCCAAGGAGGAATACCAGCGACTGATTGACTATTTCCCCGGCAGTGAATTCTATGAAAAAGCCAAAGAAGCACTCAACCAATTAAATAACGAATAACCGTTACCCCTATGCCATTAAAATTATTTTATCTTACAACTGAAATCACTCCATTCGCTAGTACCTCTTTGCTGGGGGATTTTTCTGTCAAAGTTCCCCTGGCCCTGCAAACCCTCGGCCACGATATTAGAACCATGATTCCCAAATACGGCTTCGTCAGTGAACGTAAATACATTTTAAGGGAAGTCATCCGTCTTCGGGAAATCCCCTTTGAATTTGACGGCGTTGAAGCGGTTTCATCCGCTAAGAGCGCTTTTATCCCCAAAACCAGGGTCCAGGTCTATTTCCTTGAGGATCAAAACTGGTTTAAGCCCTTGACCAACTTGCTCTACAAAGCCAAAAACGGTCGTGTGCTCAGCGATAATGATGAACGCTATGCTTTCTTTAGTAAAGCGGCTATTGCCACGTTACCCCACTTATTCTGGAAACCGGATATTATCCTTTGTAACGGCTGGCAGAGTACCTTCGTCCCGGGGATTTACAAACAGCTGTATGAAAAGGAAGAATTTTACGGGGATATCAAAACGGTAATGCTGGTTCATTCTGTGGATGATTATGCGAATTTTCACCGCGATGCCTATGGGAAAGCCGGAATTACCCTTCCGTCGAAACTAAAGGGCAATATAGTGAATGGATTTGAAGCAGCAGCTCTGTTTGCCGATTTGATTATTGCTCTGAATACTCCTTCCAATCGTGTTTCGGACCAATTGCTTAAACTCCCCGGGGTTAAAGCAGAGAAGAAAAAATTTATCTCTATCGATTTATCCGATGACGAAACTCCTGATTTTGGAGCGGTCACCAATGCATTAAATGATGAATTGGTGAAACTTTACGACTGATCTATAGTAGTTAATCCATCACCTTATGCATTACCGTTCTAAACTCGTCGGGTTCGGACTGGGTTTTTCGCTTTTTCTGTTTTTCGCAGGATGCGAAGAGAATGCTGTCCCGCTCGATCTTTCCAATACACCGATGG
Source organism: uncultured bacterium (assembly GCA_964539305.1). GTDB lineage: Bacteria > Fidelibacterota > Marinisomatia > Marinisomatales > TCS55 > CAZNUM01. The sequence goes on from CAZIIM010000024.1 coordinate 25,549, forward strand.
ATCTGGATACGATATCCTTCCCGGTTACGGAGATGGTCTCCTATCAGAGTCCTCCTGAAATGGGGAAAGCGGACTTCTTATATTTCGGGAAAAAGGACGGTTATGTTCACCCTTACGGCCTGGTCAGTGTGAAGCAATATGATCAGTATAATGTGGTGAATATGTCCATTCTTAATGATTCTCTGATTACGGTCGATAGCGTTGCCCTGGTATTAAACGCTGTTTCAGGAACGGGATCGGATTCCGTCGCATTCCAATTACGGTATTTCCCTGATGGACCCGATTCCCTTTTCAGTGAATTAAATACCCAATATCACAATTTTAATCCTGATATTGCATCGGGAGTGATCAGCACTGCTCGTCTGGAGGCCGATACGACGGATACGGTAAATACAAATTATCGGTTAAAATTTTTATTTGGGGATGAGGTGGTAAGTCATTTTATTGATACCACGCGAACCAATCATAATCGATCTTTTTTAATCGAACCGGTTGAAGAACTAAATACCCTGTATTCGTTTTACAGCCGAGAGAACAGTGTAGATAAGGAACCACTCATGACGGTTTATTATCGCCGTTTTTCGGTAGACTCTTCCCGTGTGGATACCCTGTCCCTTGTTTTTCGGACGGCTCAGGATCTTACGGTCACCCTTCCGGCTCCTTTAACAGAACGGGATACCACCGAAATTGCCATCAGCCAGGCGAAAGGGTTAAAGGTACTGGTTTTCACAGATTTCAGCAGTTTTGAATTGCCGCCAAAGGCAGTCATTAAAACGGCAGACCTGATCTTTTATTCCACGGAAGATTCCCTTTCCAGGGCAACAGTAGTTTCCTATCCGATTTCCGTGCCTGGTATTTTTGACGGATTTCAAACTTATGAAGATGATCCTTTTCAGCTCAACCTGGGGTATTTCCAATCGACAAATCGAAACGATTTTCGGTTTGATGTTGAAACCCGCGATTTTGTGACGGCGGTAACAAACGGGAAGACGCAGAATTATGGGCTCAAACTTTATTCTTCTTCCTATAATGATCCTTTTCAGACAATCTACCTGCATGGACTGGAGAGCGATTCTCTGGCACCATTCTTGAGGATTCAGTATGTGGTACCGTAGACTTTTCTATCCCATCATGATTGGCACCTTATTCAGCCAATCGATTTATCATTCTTATGGTGTTGGTTTATCCCAGTCTACGACCCATGTTTCTTCGTACGGGTTAAGTGTTACAGGACTGGTGCCATCTTTTCGCAGGGGTATATCTCTGGATAATCCTGCTACGTGGCCCCGATTGAAATCTACTTTTGTTAATAGCTCCTTCAGAAATCTGAATATTCGGGAAGCCACCTCCAATACTCTGAATCAGGCCACCGGCCTTTCAAGCACCCTGTTTGTAATACCCATTAAAGAAAAATATGCTTTTGGGTTATCCCTGGCTCCGGTAACGAATCAACAGATCTTTCTCCAGGAGGATTCCACGTTGTTGCTCTTTGGGCCTGATTCTTTGGTTCGTCAAAAATCCGCCCGCGCAGGAGGGGGAGTGTCTGCATTTTCGTTCGCTCTCAGTTTCCCTTTTGAGCGAAATTCGGAAGCGGGGCTCAAGGTAAATTATTTATTCGGTTCTGCCCGGAATGAGTATAGTTTAAGGGTCAATGAGGTGGAGTACCGCCAATTCTATCGTCTTATCTACAATGGAATGACCCTGAATGGATATTTAAACACAACACTCAAGACGGATCCAAATTATGAGGTTCGGCTTTATTCATCCGTTTTATCGACCATCAAACCATTGCGGGCTGATATCCGTTCTTTTCAGCCTTACGAGGATACAAACGGGAATTATTACTACGACAATGCGGATTACCCCAACTCTCTAGCAATCGACACGTCTGCAGTGCAATCCGTATTTGCACCTAGCGCGCTGAGTCTGGGGGTGGGTGTCATTTTTAAGGAAAATTATCATTTTTCCGTTGAATTTGAGCGCTGGAAGGACCAGTCCTTGAACGGGACCGAATTATCCCTCTTCCGGGATTCCTTTGACCAAATTAATCGGTTCGGGGTGGGCTGGGTAAAATTTCCTTCCCGGAGGCCAAAGGAATGGTATCAGAAACTGGTTTACAGAGCGGGGTTACACCGCTCTACCTTCCAGTTAACTGAAAGTGGAAGAAAATTAAATGAAGTTGGTTTATCTCTTGGGATTGGATTTAAATTCGGCCCGGCCGGAAACCAGATCGATCTGGCCTACAAATTCGGGTCCCGTTCGTTGACCACGAATCACAACGAAGCAATTCAAGAATTCGCAGTTGAAATAAGTTTAGGTGACGTATGGTTTTCAAAACGAAGAGTGAGGAAATGAAAAAGGTGAAATTAACCCAGAAATTGATGACCCTTGGAATTATAGCGCTGTTCTTAACCATGTGCGCTCCTCCGCAAACCGTTGATCAGGAATCGAACGAAGAAGAGGCCGCCCGGTTAGATTCAATCCGGAAAGTCCGCTGCCCCCGCCTGTTCAGCAGTGCCGCCGAATATTATAAAAACAAGGATTGGGAATCCACCGTCCGGGTGTACAATGAACTAGTAGAACTGGGATGCGACTATGAAAGCCCGGAAGAAGTGTACCTCTATTATGCGATTGCTTTCGAATATATGGGACGTTATGACAGTTCTGAATACGTCCTGTTGCGCGGCTTGCAGGTGTTACCGGATAATGTGGATCTCCGGAAACGGCTGGCTTACAGTTACAAGAAACAGGGCAAAATCGAGGATGAAATTAACGAATATGATCGTTTGTCCTATCTGGCCCCAGAAGATATTGATATTAAGACTGAACTGGCGAAACTGTATGGCGAACAGAAACGCTACGATGATCAGATTGCCGTGTTAAAGGACCTGTTAAAACTGGATCCTTCCAATGAAGCGGCTCAAGGCGATTTAGCCCGGGCCTATGAATTGAGTGGTCGCGATCCACTTGAAGTATACGGTGAACGGTTTGAGAAAAATCCGGATAACATTTCCTATGGTCTGGATTACGCCGATCGGCTCCTCAATGCAGATCGGGCTTCGGACGCGATCGATGTGTTGAATCAGGTATTACAGGTTGATCCTTCCAGTAAAGTTGCCTACCGGAAACTGGCATCGGCCTATGACCAGGCAGATCGTCT
>CAZIIM010000025.1:0-27291 GCA_964539305.1 uncultured bacterium
CGGAGCGGATGAAGTCATTGACATCATCAAAACTGTTGGTGCCGGGGAACAGAATCTTCTCGCCCCCATTCCGGGCGGCATATTCCCATTCCTCTTCCGTGGGCAGGCGATACCCGTAACATTCACAGAAGGCCACCGCTTCGTCCCAGGTGATATTCACTACCGCCCGGTCCCCCCGACCGTGGTCATCATCCTCCGGCAATGGATAACCCTTCAGAACAGCAAAACGATCATACTGGGCATAGGTGATTTCATATTTTGAAATATAGAAATCGGGAAGGGTAACCGTATGAACCGGCAGTGCATCCGAATCCCGGTGCTGGAAATAATCCCCCATGAGAAAAGAACCGCCTGGTACTTTTACCATTTCAACCGGAAGCAGATCCGGTTTTTTCCGACCATGGGGCAACAAACTGCAGTTATAAGATAGAAGAGAGAGCAGAATAAGCAATAGCCACCTACGCTCCTGTGCCATGTTAATCCCCTGTTTTTAAACCACGGCGGAACCGGATGATGCCTCCGGAGTAGATTTCTGGGCCAGTTCCACCAGAACACCACCCGTACTCCGGGGATGAATAAATACAACCTGGTAGCCCTCCGTACCCCGGTGAGGTTCCGGGTTAATAACCTCAATATCAGACGCTTTAAGTTCTTCTATTGCAGAAGTTATGTCGTTGACTTCAAAACATACATGATGGATTCCAGGCCCTTTCTTGGTCAAAAAGCGGGCGATGGGTGAAGCGGGATTCAGGGCTTCCAGTAATTCTACTTTCCCGCGGCCCGTGTCGTAAATCCTGGTTTTAACCCCTTCCCCTTCTACCGTTTCATCACGGAAGGTGGACTGGAGTAAAAGTTTCCAGAACGGAGCCGCCGTGTCCAACTCTTTCACAGCGATCCCTATATGTTCTATCCCAAGGATTTTCATGGGTGTGATCCCTTTTATTTTAAGGTCTTGTCTTGCGCTAGCCGGGAGGAATCTAAGGTGACCCCCAGTCCATTGCCAACCGGAAGGATCAACCGACCGTCTTGAACCAGAACACCCCGGTAGGGATCATTGCTAATCAATAAATTTCCATCCAGATCGGCGTAATCCACGAAGGGGGATAAATGGGCCGCGGCGGTGATTCCAACGGAGGATTCCACCATGCACCCCAGCATGATCTTTAATCCATGTTCCCGGGCTGTATCGATCATTCGCTTTGCCTCCAGGAGACTCCCGCACTTCATGAGTTTAATATTAATCCCGTCGAAAGCAGAGGCAATTACCGGGATGTCAGCCGAGGTCAGGCTGTTCTCATCGGCAATAATCGGTAAGGGTGACTGTCGTTTCAATTCAGCCGTGTCCTGAAGGCGATCCGCCTTGAAGGGTTGTTCGACGAATTCAACGCCCTGATCCGCCAGCCAGAAACACATCTCCCGCCCTGTTTCTAAATCCCACCCTTCATTGGCATCCACGCGAATCAATTTATCCGTTTCTTCCCGGACGAGCCGAATCAGGGTCTGATCCTGCTTTTTCCCCAACCCCAGTTTCACCTTCAGGATCGGGTATGCCTGCGCTTCAGCAATTTTTTGAGGGATCAGATCCAAGTCACCGATGGAAATGGTATAGGAGGTTAGAGGCGTATTTTTAGGGTCACCCCCGAAATAATCTACCAGGGACAGGCCTCGCTTCCGGCAGTACCCGTCCAGAAATGCCATGGAAAAGGCGGCTCCCAGGGCTTGAATACCGTCGGTCTGGCTCAGGAGCAGATCCAGCCCTGTAGGATCGTCGAACGATTCCGGGAGCTCAATTCCTGCCTCCAGCCGTGCCAGGATGGCGTCAGCAAACTCCTGGTAACGGGCGGAAGGTGCCGCCTCCCCCCGACCAATGATTCCCTCTGACTCCAGATAGACATACACAACATCATAATAATCATGGGTGCTGCGGGAAATTCCAAAAGGATGGGTACACTGAATTCGATAGGGTGTGTAATTTAATTCCAAAGCGATCGCTCCTAGCGTTTGCCCCGAATCGTGTCATAAATATGGGTAATGAGGTTTCGGTCTCCGAACCGGATCAGGTCAGTAACCGGCAGGTGAAACTCTTTTTCCAGGGTGCTAATCGTCTCCAAGGCTTCCTCTTCCGGCAATGCTTTGGTCAACAAATTGATTCCCAGGAAACGTGTCGATTTAAAATGGGACATTAAATCCAGGTGCAGATCCATAAACGGCTTTAACTCCGGCATGGGGTAACCGGACACATCCTGTTCTCTTTCCGGGTCGTGGGAAAGAATCAGGTAGTCCGGCATAGCCCCCTGAATAAGGCCCAGAGTGACTCCGCCATAGAGCATATTCAATAAGGACCCCTGCCCTTCCACCACCACCAATTCCGCTCCCGGTGCGGCTTGTTCAATGGCATGCTCGATTTCACCGGCCATAAAGTCTGCCACCACCGCATCTACCGGAACTCCTTTTCCCGAAAGCAGGATCCCTGTTTGTCCCGTACCGATAAATACAGCCTTCAGTCCCTTTGCCTGTAAGCGGGATGAGATTTCCCAGGCGGTGGTCATTTTCCCTGTGTCACAGTCGGTTCCCACCACCAAAAGTACCGGGACCGTCCGGCTCTGCCAGCGACCTTCCGGGAAATGGGGCGGATCGGGCGGGTAGCGCAAATCGGTCAATTCCACGCCCTTTTCGCCGGCAAGTGCCACCAGTTCCGGATCATCCGTCAAAAACTGGTGCATTCCACTAATCACGTTCAACCCATTCTGAATGGCTGTCACAATCTCCTGCCGGTAATCGGCGTTGATCACACCCCCCTGGGGGGCACTCCCGATTACCAGCGTATCCGGGTCGTAGGAAAGGGATTCGAGAACATTCGATACGACAGGCACCTTGCCGCCGTAACCCAGCACCGCTTCAGCCGTGAGCCCTTTTTTATCCGGGTCAATGACTGCAGCCACTTCCCCCGGACGATAGCGTAAGAGCATGTTTCCGGTCTTATTTAAAATATAGTCAAACGCGTGCAGGGCTAAAATGGCGTACCGGGGCATCAGAAAACCGTTCGCGGCAATGTTTTACCTACAAAGCGGAGTATAAGACCGATCAGGGTCAGGGAAACCAGCACCGCCACCACATAACTGGCCCCCAGTCCAATCAGTAAATAACCGGAAAACAGGGCAATGCACCCGGTCGTAACGGCGTAGGGCAGTTGGGTGCGGACATGATCGATATGGTCGGCACCGGAGGCCATGGAAGACATGATCGTCGTGTCCGAAATCGGTGAACAGTGATCCCCGAAGGTTGCGCCGGAAAGAATGGCCGCAAAGGTGGAAATAAATACGGGGGTTTCCACCACGAGATTCGGATCCATATTCATTATTTTAATGGTCATTGGCGCAATAATGGGGACCATGATGGACATGGTAGCCCAGGACGATCCGGTGGAAAAACTGATCAGCGCTGCCGTGAAGAAAGTGATGGCAGGTAGCATTTCCGGTGAAATATTCCCGGCGGTGAGGTGGACAAGATAGTCCGCCGTATGGAGGGCTCCGCATACATTTCCCAACGTCCAGGCCAATACCAGTATTACGCAGGCCAGAACCATGGATCGGACGCCATTCAACCAGGCCTCCATGGCCTTGTGAAGCGTAAGAATTTTCTTCAGAATTGAAATCAGGATAGCCACACCCCCGGTGGTAAAGGAAGCCCACATGAGGGCAGCATAGGAATCAGAACCGCTGATAATATCCCGCAACGAATAATCGGGACGAACACCCAGGGCCTCCTTGCCGGTGACATACAACCCCACCAGGGTGACGGTAATTACGGTGAGGATGGGAATCAGGGCATTGCTCCAATGGGTGGCTTCCGTGGACATTTCGTCCCCCTCCATCAGGTGGGGGTCCATCATGGGGTTGGCATTATCCGCCAGTACCTTCCCTTCGATCCGGGCCCGCATCTGGGCCGTGTGCATGGGGCCAAACTCCCGCCGCATCAGAATACCGGTGAACAGAAATATGAGCGTAAAGATGCAGTAAAATGAATAGGGAATACTCTTTAAGAAAGTAATGTAGGGATTTCCGGTAATGCCGAATTCCTGAAAAGGGCCATCCAGAAGACTCATCTGAAAAACAGACCAGGTGCTGATAACGGCGATACTGGCGACCGGTGCGGCCGTGGAGTCCACCAGATAGGATAATTTTTCACGGCTGATTTTCAGTTTGTCGGTAAAGGGGCGCATCATATTGCCCACCAGGAGAGTATTGGCATAATCGTCAAAAAAGATAATCACGCCCATGACAGCGGTGGAGAGCTGACCGCTCATACCGGTCTTGGCGTAGCGGGAGGCGGATTGGATAATCCCTTTCATTCCCCCATTTGCCGATATCACGCCGATAATGCCCCCAAAACCGAGGCTAAACAACAATATCGACGCATGACCCCTGTCTGCCAGCGATTGGACCAGGTAGGTGTCCAGCGTGGCTGTAAACCCGGCAATGGGATTCCCTTCCATGAGACTGACACCAATCCACACGCCGGCAAAGAGAGAAACAATAGTCTGGCGCGTGATCAAAGCCAGGGCAATGGCAATTAAAGGGGGCAGCAGTGAAATCCACGACAGGTTCTTCCCCGCTTCCGGTAAATGCTCCTGAGCCAATAAGAAAGCAGGAATGAATACCAGCAGAACTGCAAGGATCCGGAGTGATGGTTTTTTAATCATGGGTCGCGGTTCCAGTCAAAGAAGTTGAATTATAATGTAACGATTACCTGAATTTCGGGGGACGCTTTTCCACAAAAGCGGTGAGCCCCTCCCTGGTCTCAGGATGGTCAAACAAATTGCCGAAAAGCTCCGCCTCCAGTTTTAAGCCCTCATCGAGAGTGAGGTTAGTACCATGAGTGAGTGCTTTCAGTGCATTCATTAAAGCATTGGGTCCATTTTTCAGGATGTCACGTGCCAGTTTTTTCGCTTCCGTCATTAATTCTCCCTGAGGGACAACCCGGTTCACCAGTCCAATCTTTAAGGCCTGCTCCGCCGGGATCATTCTCCCTGTCAGAATCATTTCCTGAGCCCAGCCGGTCCCTACCAGCCGATTCAATCTCTGGGTGCCGCCCCAGCCCGGTATAAGCCCCAGGCTGACTTCTGGCAGTCCGAACCGGGCATTTTCACTGGCAATCCGCAGGTGACAGGCCAGAGCAATTTCACAGCCCCCGCCCAGGGCAAAACCGTTGACAGCCGCCAGGACCGGTTTCGGTGCCCGCTGGATAGTGAGCGTCAGTTTCTGCCCCGCCTCTGAAAAGGCCTGTGCCTCTTCCCGAGTCATGGACTGCATTTTTTTAATATCCGCCCCGGCAATAAAGGCTTTCTCACCGGACCCCGTGAGGATCACAACGCCCACGTCCGGGTCAGCCAGGCATTCGGATAGGTTGGATTCCAGTTCCACCGCTATTTCGAGGTTGACCGCGTTCAACGCGTCGGGACGATTAATGGTGACGACTCCAATTTGATCGCTGACTGTTTTTAAAATATTACTCATTGATCTGCTTCCAAATTTATTTCCAGAATGTGCGACTGAACATGACAATGACGGTAAAGATCTCCAACCGACCCAGGAGCATAAGAACGGTCAGCAACCATTTCCCGATCGGATGGAGCAGGGCGTAATTATCGGTGGGACCAAAATTTCCCAGTGCCGGTCCCACATTCCCTAGGGCGGAGGCCGCAGCACCAATGGCCGAACCGAGGTCCAGATTCAGGGTAGTTAGAATCAGGGTGGCGATGGCGAAAATCGTCAGATAAAACAGAAAAAAGCCCAGCGTATTCCGGACCACATCTTCACTAATGTAACGATTACCGATCCTGATAGGAATGATGGCCCTGGCGTGGAGCATCCGTCTGGTCTCCGTGGCGGCATACTTCACCAGTAGCAACACTCGGATGATTTTCATTCCACCGCCGGTGGAACCCCCCATGCCCCCGATAAACATGAGAATTAACAGCAGGAACTGGGTGAAAAAGGGCCAGATCTCATAATCGGCTGAAACGTAACCGGTTGTGGTAAGAATGGATACGCTCTGAAACAGGGAACTACGGAATGTTTCATGATTCCACACCCCCTTGGCACTGCAGAGATTAATCGTAATAAACAGCGTTACACCGACAATCACACCTAAATAAACCAGAAACTCGGGATCCTTAAAAAATGCTTTTTTATCCCCGGTAAGAAGCCGGAAGTGCAGTGAAAAGTTGATCCCTGCAATAAACATGAAAAGAATCAGGATGTACTGGATCACCGGGCTGGGGAAAAAGGCAATACTGGCGTTTTTCGTACTGAAACCACCCGTGGGCATCGTGGTGAAGGCATGACAGATGGCGTCGAACCAGCTCATACCGCTGATGCCCAGTAGCAGGATCTCCACCACCGTAAAGCCCACGTACACCATCCACAAAATCTTGGCTGTTTCCCGCACGCGGGGGCGGATCTTGTCCGCCACAGGGCCTGGTACTTCCGCCTTAAATAACTGGACACCACCGATCCCTAACAAAGGAAGAATGGCAATCGTGAATACAATAATCCCCATTCCGCCGATCCATTGGATGAAGGAACGCCAGTAAAGAATACTGGAAGAAAGACTTTCGATCCCCGCCGCCAAATGGGGCATGGTATCCGAATTTCCTAAAATCGAGGCGCCGGTGGTGGTGACCCCGGACATGGATTCGAAAAAGGCGTCGGTGAAATTGGGAATCGCACCGGACAGGTAGAACGGTAATGCCCCCACCAGGGCCGTCAGCGTCCATGCCAGGGTAACAATGGCAAAACCATCCTTATTGCTTAAAATGCGGTTATTCCGTGTAAAGAACCAGACAGGAAGACCAATTCCAATACTGGCGACCATGGCCTTTATAAAACCAAGCAAATCCGGTTCCTGGTTCCCCAGGGCCAGCCCGATCGGAACCACCATGGTGAGCCCCACCAGGACCAGCAGGGCTCCCAGAACATTCAGGATGGCTTTAAAATTCATCCTGTCTCAAAGAGGCGCCGTAACTTTGCCACTGCTTTCTTTTTGGCAAACACCAGGACCGTATCGTCTTCCGTGAGTTGAGAGGACCCGCGGGCGATACTCAAATGACCGTGATGATTAATCACGCCCACAATGCTGTCGGAAGGAAACTTGATTTCGCTGAGCGTTTTTTTAGTGACCGGACTCCCGGGTGTGGGGTTAAACTCCACCACATCCACGTCAATTTCATCAAAGGTTGTAATTGCCGTTTCCGTTTTCTCCGTTGAGATGTACCGCAGAATAGCGTTGACGGTGGAAATATTTTTACTGATTGCCGCTCCCAGACCGATTTCCTGGACAATGGGCAGATATTCAGTTGTATTTAAATGAATCACAGCCTGTTTCACCCCCAGATGGAGTGCCAGCAGCCCGGAAAGTAAATTGGTACGTTCACTTTCAGTGACAGCAATGAAGCTGTCCGTATCTTGAATATTTTCCGATTTCAACAGTTCCACATCGGTACCGTCACCGTGGAGTACCATTGTATTTTCCAGATTGGCTGCCAGCCATTGGGCTTTGCTCCGGTCGCTATCAATTAATCGCACCGTCATTTCCTTCTCCAGTTCACCGGCAACACCACGACCGATTTTGCTGCCGCCAAGGATAATGATGCTTTTTGTCGGTCGCGTTTCCTTGCCCAGTAAGCCCATTAACGAATCCACCCATTCTGATTTGACAATAAAATAACAGGTATCTCCCGGCTGGAGAATAAAATCCCCCCACGGAACATAGGATTTTCCATTGCGCACCACGGCAATAATACCAAACTTGAAATTGTCCTCATTCTCCGAGATTTCTTTAACGGTCTTACCCTCAATGGGACAGTTCTCCTGAAGGCGGATACCGATCATTTGAATGCGTCCCCCTTCAAAATCCATGACCTGGGTGGCATAGGAATGTTTCACCAGCCGAATGATTTCACGGCAGGCTTCCCGCTCCGGATGAATCACCAGATCAATGCCGAATGTTTCCGGTTTAATAATTGAGTCCCGGTCGCTGTATTGCTGGTTCCGCAGGCGGGCGATGATTTTCCGCGCTCCCAATTTGTGAGCTTGCTGGGAGGCAATCAGGTTTACCTCATCCCCCCGGGTCAGGGCGAGGACAAAATCGGCTTCGTGGACTTTCGCTTCCGTGAGAATATTGGGACTGGCACCGTTTCCTTCCACAACAATGACGTCCAGGTTTTCCGACGCCCGGCGGCACTTTTCAGGATCGATATCAATCATGGTAATATCGTAATCTTCCTGGCTTAGCGCCCGGGCCACGTGATACCCCACCTCCCCGGCACCAATAATGACAATTTGCATTGTTATTTCCTTTGATCCATTAAATATGGTTGAATGACAATTTTACTCCGCAATCCGCTGGATATCCGCCCCTAAGGACCTGAATTTTTCTTCGATCTTCTCATATCCACGGTCAATGTGATACACGCGGCTGATTTCCGACTGACCCTCGGCAATTAAGGCGGCGATGACCAGAGAAGCACTGGCCCGTATATCCGTGGACATCACCGGCGCCCCCCTTAAACTTTCAACCCCCCTCACCACGGCCACATTATTTTCCAGGTGAATATTGGCTCCCAGCCGGATCAATTCCGGTACATGGGCAAAGCGATCATGGTAAATGGAATCTGTCACCACCGAGGACCCCTCCGCTACCGTCATGAGGGCCACCCACTGGGCTTGCAAATCGGTGGGGAACCCGGGGTAGACATCGGTTGTCAGATCGCAACTTTTTAGTCGATCAGGTGCCGTAACCTTAATATCCTTCCCCTCCACCTCAACCTCTGCCCCGGCCTGTTGTAATTTTTCCATCACCACCTTCAGGTGATCGGGTTCTGCATTTTTGACAATGATGGTACCCAGGGCCGCCCCGGCGATTAAAAAGGTCCCGGCCTCGATCCGGTCCGGGATCACGGTCACTTCCACCCTTTTCAATTGCCGGACACCTTCAATCGTTAAACTATTGCTTCCCACACCGGAAATGTTGGCACCCATGGCGTTGAGCACATCACAGAGTTGGGTAATTTCCGGTTCACGAGCTGCATTATTAATCAAGGTTGTTCCCTGTGCCAATACGGCGGCCATGAGAATATTTCCGGTGGCACCCACGGAAGGAGTTTCGAAATGAATTTCATTCCCGGTGAGTTTTTCCGCCTGTGCCTGAATGTATCCCTGTTTCAACTCAATAGTGGCGCCCAGCCGCTCGAATCCTTTTAAATGGTAATCTACCGGTCGAGGACCCCAGGCACAGCCTCCGGGCAGCGACACCTGTGCCCGGCCAAAACGCCCCAACAGGGGACCCATGGCATAAAAGGACGCGCGCATGGTTTTCACCAGCTCATACGGGGCTACCGGTGTATCGACCGTGGAACCGTCAATCACTAATGTGTGATTTTTAAACTGGACACGGGCACCGGTCATTTTCAGGAGTTTGACCATTGTTCGGGTATCCCGCAGATCCGGGACACGGTGAATGATTGTTTTTCCGTCGACCAGCAGGGCGGAAACCATAATAGGCAAAACCGCATTTTTAGCACCGCTGACAGTGACTTCACCACACAGGGGGTTCCCACCGCGGATAACGAATTTATCCACGAGCCATATCCAGGAATTTCTTCGCTGTGGAGCGGGTTTCGTCCGTCACCATGGCCCCGGAGAATAATTCTGCCACAGCCTGGACTTTCTCTTCAGCGGTCAAGTAGGAGAATCTGACTTCTGTCTGGTTTCCGGTCACCTGCTTCTGGACATAAAGATGATGGTCCGCCCGGGAGGCAATCTGGGGAAGGTGTGTAATACAAAGTACCTGTTTTTCCCTCGATAGCCGGTGGAGACTTTCGGCCACTTTTTCCGCAGCCTGACCGGAAATGCCCGAATCAATTTCATCAAAGATCAGGGTTTCAACCGGGTCATTCGCCTGAAGCACCGATTTAATCGCCAGCATTATTCTGGATATTTCACCCCCGGAAGCAATGTATTGCAAAGGTTTCGGATCTTCCCCCGGATTGGCACTTAGTAAAAACACTACCTTGTCAAATCCTTTTTGACCAATCTTCACCTTGTTTGCATCCACGACCAATGGAGAGTTATCATCCTTTTCCAAGGTTAATTCCACGCGGAACCGTGCATCCGGCATATTCAAGGTCGCCATTTCTTTCTCGATGGCCGTTTCGAGCTTTCCCGAATACTCCCGTCGTGTTTGATGCAGTTGGACTGCCATTGAACGGTATTTATCCAACAGCCACGTTAGTTCCTTTTTCAATAATGCAATGTCTTCATCCAGGTGTTCCAGGCGGGAAAAGGTCTTTTCCGCGTTCTGCCTGAATTCCTGGACCGCTTCAAGGGAACCGCCATATTTCCGTTTTAATGTTTCAATGGATCCCAACCGTTCCTCAATATCCCTGAGACGGGCAGGGTCGTGGTCCAGTTCATTCACATGCTGAACCAAAGCAGCCGTGGCTTCCTGAATGGTGATTGCCGCCTGATCAAATAACTGCCGAAGGGGTCGTAGGGATTCGTCGTAACGGCTCAGGCGCTCCAGACTCTGCATCGTGTCCGACAGTTTCTGATAGATGGATTGATCCCCTTCCACCAGCATAAGTTTCATTCCGGCAACCGCCTCCACCAATTCGTCCATGTGACTCAATGTTTTCAATTCACGACTCAGTTCAATATCCTCCCCAATTTCGGGATGGACCGAGTCAATTTCCTGAATCTGAAATTCCAACAGGGCTCTTTCGTTGGCGCTGGACGCTAGCTGGGTCACCATTTGGTCTAATTGTTTTTGTTTCTCCAGGATAGTCTGGCAGCAGGTCTTGATTTCTTCAACCTGGGCTTCGTGATTACAGAAACTGTCCAGGAAATCAATGTGAGTTTCGGAATCCATTATATATTGCTGCTCGTGTTGGCCGTGGAAGTCAGCCACCCCTTTTGCCCGGAGTCGATAGGGTGTTTCCTTGATCGGTTCATCGTTAATAAAGGATCGGGTGCGTCCGCTCCGGGAAATGACGCGTCGAAACAGGAATGTTTCCTGAGACTCCCGATGTTCCACTTCCACCACAGCCCGTTCCTGACCGCTGCGAAGGTCCGTTTTAAGGGCTTTTCCTCCCAGTGCCAACCCCAGCGCTTTTACCAGAATCGATTTTCCGGCCCCTGTTTCCCCTGTAATGACGGTTAATCCCGGCTTTAAAGGAAGATCCAGTTCCCGAATGATGGCATAATCTTTAACGGACAGGCGAGTGATCATTGTGAAAAAACACGATTATAAGTGTGAACGGCCAGACAGCCCAGACTGATACCGATGGTGTCTGCCAGGACATCATAACCGCTGGAATACCGTCCGGCGATAAAGGATTGGAAATATTCGTCAACCAGAGCAAAGCCCAACCCGCCCAGAACAATCAGAATGACCATCTTTAAGGTTACAGTATTCAGGCTTTTTACTGCAAGAATTCCCAGCAGAAAATATTCTATCATGTGGAGAAGTTTATCCCAGGTAAGCAAAAACAACCGCGGCAGATTATCATGGGGAATACTGGAAAGGGTTAATATTAACCCCATGTATAACACTAGAAGAATTCTATAACTACGTTTACTCATAGGCCTTAAGGACGGAAGGAATATGACTGAGAAGATCGGAAGCCAACAGTCCTCGCTGCCCTTTTTCGACAGCGACTTCATCTGCTGCCTTTCCATGAAGGTAGACCCCCAGAACAGCGGCCTTTTCCGGTTCATGACCCTGGGCCAGCAATCCGCCGATCACGCCTGAGAGCACATCGCCCGTCCCTCCAGTGGCCAGACCGGGATTTCCGCTGGAATTCACAAAGCCCGTATGGTTCCAGGCCAAACATGTCGGCGCGTTTTTCAATACCAGAATACAGTTGATTTTTTCCAGAAACCGGTCGATGGTTGCCACCAGATTCTGCTGTATTTTATCCGGCGACAGATTCACCAGCCGGCTGAATTCACCGTAGTGGGGAGTCAGAACAACCGGATATTGGGCTGCATTTAAAATGGTTGGATCCTCGTAGGCGGCCCGCAAGCCGTCGGCATCCAGTATGAGCGGCTTTGGAGCGGAACGAATCAATTTTTTTACCAGTTCTCTGGTACCCTCCGCCTGCCCCAATCCGGGTCCAATGACAATCGCGTCGCACCAATCAAACCAGTCTTCGATGACAGGATAATGGTTGACGGACAAGTAGCCCTGCCCCTCATCCTCACAGGGGACGGTCATTCCCTCCGTAATTTTGATTTCGTAGATGGAATCCAACGAGGCAGGGGCACAGGCAACGGCTAAACCGGCTCCGCTTCTCAGAGCGCCCATGGTAGCTAAATAGGCGGCTCCCGTCATTCCCGTGGAACCGGCCACCAGCAACACTTTTCCCTGGGCGTGCTTGTGTGTACGGGACTGGAGAGGTTTCAGCCAGGAGTGAACATTCTGTTCCGTCGTTAAATGCCATTGCCTTCCATCGAGTTTGTCGATTTCAGGAAAACCAATATCCACGACCTGAATTATGCCTGCATGGGATTTTCCCGGTTCCAAATACAGGCCGAGTTTTCCTAACCCCATTGTGACAGTTAGATCAGCATGGACAGCCACAGGATCCAACCTCCCTGTATTGGCTTCCACTCCGGAAGGAATGTCCGCAGAAACAACATCGGCGTCAAGGCTGTTTATCCATTGAACCCAGGGAACCATTACTTCCCGTAGCGGCGCTTTAAAGCCCGTACCCAGCAGGCAATCGATTACCAGATTAAACTCCGGCAATTCATCAGGTAGATTAGTATAAAAATCAACGGCAAGACCTTGCTGAATGCATTGCTCATAATAATGCCGTGGCGCACCGGATAAACTGCTTTCATCCCCCAGGTAAAATAGATGAACACGGAATCCCTTCGACTTTAGAATCGCAGCTGCGGCAAAACCATCACCGCCATTGTTCCCTTTCCCACAAATAATACCAATGCAAGGATCGTGCTGATCCGCCAGGTGTTTTACGACCGCTTCCGCAATTTTTTGCCCCGCATTGCCCATTAATTCCTGGTCAGATATTCCAAATTCGTCCTGGGCGCGCCGGTCCAGTTCCCGGGATTGTTCTTTGGTTAAAAGTCGCATGATTTACGGTTCAAAATACACGGCAAAGGCAATGGCGAAATCCTCGGTATGGGAGATACTGACACGTATTGAGTTCTTGTCCTGACTTTCCGGTAGGATTTTTACGAGCGGGGCTCCGTTTTCATCATTCATAATTTCCAACCGGTTAAAAGGTACATTTAATTTACGGTTAGATGAAAGGAGTGCTTTCTTGATGGCTTCTTTGGCAGCAAATCGGCCTGCGAAATGAATGGCCGGTTCCGCTTTATTCTCGCAATAATTTATTTCGGCAGGTGTAAAGATCTTTGTTTTAAATCGAGGCGTGTTTTCCTCTAGCAGCTTGGCCATGCGTCGAACAGAAACAAGGTCTGTTCCGATCGAAATTTCAGCCGTTGTTCAACTCCCGAACAATGCCAACCAGTTCATAAATATCATTCACGTCCCAGTCGGCCCCGGATTCAACTGTACCGAACGTATCCCCGTAACGGGCGAAAATTGTGCGGATCCCCAGTTGGCTGGCACCCACCATATCTCGTTCCGGCCAATCGCCAATCATGAGCGCTTCATCCGGTGTAATTTTTAATTGATCCATGGCCATCTGAAAGGGTTTGGGGGAGGGTTTTCGCACATTGGTATCGTCGAATGTGAGAACCAAATCGAACAGGTGATGAAGGTTTAAATAATACAGGCGCATCCAGGCCTCTCGGCTGGGGGCATCTGAAACCACCGCCAGTTTAATTCCCATTTTGAGTAATTCGAACAGGGTTTTATTAACATTGGGGTAAACCAGTAATGTGGCCTCCCGAGCCCGCCGATAAGCCACAATGCCCGCTGCCAAAATTTTATTACTGACGCTCCCCATGGTGTCCATTAAAAATTCATTGAAAACCTGCTGATTTTCCCAGCCTTTTTCCATATACAAATCAATGATGGCATCGTACGACTTTTTCTCATCCGCCTCCAAACCCGCTTCAATCATGGCTGTAATGGCAGCCTGAACGGCAAACTGCTTCATTTTAATAAAGTCCAGGAGCGTATTGTCCAGGTCGAAAATGATCGCTTTGATCATAATGGTTGTTTATCAGGCGGGAGAACTAATCCTGGTATTTCTGGGGATTATTAATACGGTCCAGTTCGTACTCCGCCATTTTCCGCCAGGAGCGATCGTTCCGCGACCGTTCTAGTGCATTCAGGGCAGCTGTTTTATTTCCCTGTCCCTGGCACCACTCGGCAACCCCCAGCTCATACCAGCCTCCGCCAAAACGTTGTTTTAGCTCGGTGCAGGTCCGGGCGGCCTTTTTCGCCTTTTCACATTCGCCCAGGTGATTATAGGCAGTAGCCATGTTGAACCAAACCATGGCATCCTTCCCGTTCAGTTCCGACGCGGAGGTCAGGTTGGCCACAGCCGACTCCCACTTTTCTTCCTTAATATCGATCAGACCTAATTTGGCAAACCCTTTTGCATAGGTGGGACTCACCTGGGTGGCAATCGTTAATACCTGACGGGCTTTATCTAAATCATTTTGTTGAATATAAATATCTCCCATGGCGCCATAAGCTTTTTCATAGCCGGGGTAAATGTCCACCGCCGTATTCAGGGCTTCCAGAGCACCATCAATATCATTCTGGGCGCTCTTGGCCAGACCCATGGCAAACCAGCCTTTATAAAATTTTGGATTGATGTCCAAGGCTTTTTGGTAGTGAACAATCGCTTTTGCTTTGTCGCCCAGTTTTGACTGAATGACACCGATCTGATAGTGGGCCTGAAAAAAGGTGGAATCAATCTCCAGGGCCTTTTTAAACGATTCCATGGCCCCATCCAAATCGCCGCGGCGGTAAGCTGTATTACCATCATTGAAGAATTTCTTGGCGACGGTCTTAATCGCCACGCGGGCTGTTTCATGATAAGGGTAAAGCTCTAATGCTTTCCTGAACAACTTCACGGCTTCAAAGAATTTCTCCTGGCGAAATTTGGCCAATCCCATACTGTAAGCCGCCTCAGCAAAATTGGGGTATTTCTCCAGAGCCAGGGCAAACGTCTCATAAGCTTCATCCAATTCATGGTTTTTCATCGCCCGGCCCCCTTTGCTCATGAGAGTGTTTAATTCATTCAGCCGGTCAAACTCATCCCGGAAATCCTGGTTTTCCGGGTCCGCTTCAATGGCTTTCTTTAAATAATCCTGGGTGGCTTTCATTTCCCCCTTGCGGAGGGATACATGGGCCAGACCGATAAAGGCCGGTGCAAAGGTGGGATCTATTTCCAGAAGACTTTTAAAAGCCTGTTCGGCGCCATCAAAGTCACCGGAATCCAGTTTTGCTTCCGCAGCCTGATAGCCACTTTCCAGGTCTTGGCTAAAGGCGAAAGCAACCAGAAGGATTAGTACCAATGGTAATCGTTTTAAACGTGTATTCATCATCCTGTTTCCCTTATTGGTGCCGAAGGCCGGACTCGAACCGGCACGAGGTTACCCCCACTGCCCCCTCAAGACAGCGTGTCTACCAGTTCCACCACTTCGGCAAAGATTATTTCTGAGTTTCATCCTGAAGCCCCTGAGGCGCCGGATTCGGGATCGACAATCCCTGGGCCGGAGACAATGTCCGCTCTTCAGCTGCTTTTTCCACCACCGAGCTGGTGGCTGCCACACCAGCGGATCCAACCAGGCTAATGAGAATGGCCAATCCCATAAATGCGATTGTAAGCCAGGTCGTAATTTTGCTCAGGATGGTAGCCGCTCCCCGTCCGCCAAAGATGGCGTTGGTCGTTTGTCCACCAATCGAGCCGGAGAGACCTCCTCCCTGACTGGCCTGCATGAGAACAGTTGCCACCAGTAAAATACTGACCAGGGTATGAATTGTAATTAAAAATGTAACCATTTATTTCCTCAAATAATGCTTTCCAACCGTTTGAATGATTTCACAAAAAGAATCCACCTTTAAACTGGCACCGCCGATTAAAAATCCATCCACGCCATCGGCCTGGATCAATTCCAGCGTATTCCCCGGCTTGACTGACCCGCCGTACAAAACGGGAATCTTCTGACTCAACTCAGCTGAATACAAAGTTTTCAAAATTGTTCGGATGGACTGATGAGCCTCCTGCACCTGTTGAACCGAGGCATTTTCACCTGTGCCAATCGCCCAAACCGGTTCATACGCTACCACTACCGATTCCATTTGTTCCGGAGAAACGTCTTTTAATCCTTTTCGAAGCTGGGAGGCCAATACAGCCGTCGTCTGACCGGTTTTTCGTTCATCCAGGGTCTCACCGATGCAGAACAGGGGAATCATGGATCCTCTCAATACGGCATGAACCTTTTTATTAATCCAATCGTCCGGTTCGCCGAAAACATGCCGTCGCTCCGAATGTCCCACAATCACGTAATTCACGCTACAAGCTTTCAGCATATCGACTGATATTTCTCCGGTGAAGGCGCCGGTTGGTTCCCAGTGTACATTTTGAGCCCCCAACCCAAAGGGCGTATTCTTCAGGATGTCAACCATGGAAAAGAGCGACGTAAAAGGCGGGCAGAATATAACCTTGACCTCTTCTTTATCCAACAGCCGATTTTTCACTTCACCGACGAAGGATTGTCCTTCCAGTGGCGTCTTGTGCATCTTCCAGTTCCCTGCTACAATGGGTGTCTTCATAAGGCTATTTCTCCAATGCCACAATGGCCGGTAATTGATTGCCTGCCAGTAATTCCAGGGATGCACCGCCCCCGGTGGAGACGTGGGACACCGCTTCCATCAGATCAAACTTCTTCATGGCCGCAGCAGAATCGCCTCCACCTACGACTGTTTGGGTACCCCCCTGAGTGGCTTCTGCCAGCGCTTCAGCAATGGCTAATGTCCCGGCGTCAAACGGTTCCGTTTCAAAAACACCCATGGGACCGTTCCACAGTACGGCCCCGGCAGACAGAATTTCTTTTTTAAACAGCTCTACCGTCCGGGGGCCAATATCCAGCCCCATCAAATCATCGGGAATTTTTTCGGTTGAACAGATTTGAATATTCTCCCGGTGGTCCGGGTCAGACGCGCATCGAACGTCTTCGGGAAAAAGGATTTTAACCTTTTTCCGCGCGTTGCGCAGAATGGTTTTCGCGGCAGAAATTGAATCGTCATCGACCAGAGAATTCCCCACGGATTTCCCCATGGTTTTAAAAAAAGTAAACGCCATACCACCGCCGATTAAAACCGTATCTGCCAGATCAATCAGTCGGAGGATTAAATTAAGTTTACCGCCAATTTTGGCACCGCCCAGGATGACCACGAATGGACGCTTTGGTTTTTTGGTAAGATCATTGAGGAAATGAAGTTCTTGCTCCATTAGCAACCCCACCCCCTTTTGGGTGAAATTGGCTGCCACACCTACGTTGGAAGCATGAGCCCGATGAGCCGTACCAAACGCATCGTTAATATATATTTCACCGTGTTTCGCCAAGGCTGCGCTGAAACTGAGATCATTCGCTGTTTCCTCCGAGTGGAATCGCAGGTTTTCAAGCAGATGAATCTCGCCCGGTTTCAATCCCAGGGAGACGTCATGGGAATCCTCGGAAACGCAGTCGTCAGAGAATTTTATGGGCATTTCCAGAAGATCCGCCAGCGTTTCCCCTACCGGGATCAGGCTCAGAGCAGGAACAACCTTTCCTTTGGGTCGTCCCAGGTGAGACATGAGAATAAGAGCCGCTCCCTGGCGAAGACAATGCTGAATGGTGGGAAGCGCCGCCCGGATGCGAAAATCGTCCTGGACCGTTTCGCCTTTCATCGGGACGTTAAAATCCACCCGCAGGAGCACTTTTTTATTCTTTAAATCGAACGATTTAACCGATCTTAGCATGGCCCACTTTCAGTTTGAGACTTCCATCTTTGGTGTTGCCACCGTAATCGCCCGTATTTCCACAGCCCCGGCGGCTTTCAGAACTTGGGCACCGGCGGAGATGGTCGCCCCGGTCGTAAGAACATCATCAATAATCCCGATTTTACGGGCGTTCAATGGCTGCGAAATTACAAAAGCATTTTCCATATTCCGAAGCCGTTCCTCACGATGGAGCGTGGTTTGAGAAACCGTATCCTTCTTTCGAACAAGTAATTTTGTGGAAACAGGTATATTCCATTTGGTCCCCATGCCCCGGGCAATCCAGCGGGCCTGATTGTATCCCCGGCTCCGCTTTTTAACCCGGAAAAGGGGAATCGGCATTAAACAATCCAGATCCCGGAACACTTCCTGACCCAATTCATTCGCAGCCCACTCCCCCAACAGGCGACCAAGGCGGGCCCGATCCTCATATTTGAGTGCATGGATGACGGACTGGAGCACGTCATTAAAATACCAGCAGGCATACACCTGGTCAATCCCAGTATTAAATGGGACCTGGCGAACCCGGTTTTTTCTCTTAACCGGTTCCAGTTGGTTTTCACACTCGCTGCAAAGGAGACCCTCCGGAATGAATCTCTGGCAATAAAGACAGTGATTGGGATAAACCAGATTCAGAACGAATTGTCCCAGCGTTGATGCGTAACCCATAGGGTGAAATCTAAAGAGAATTCTATTTAAATCCGGCAGGGATTAGGTTAATTTTTCCGGAACCTATTATGGCAAATCCAATCGCTACTGAAGAGAAAAAACAGACCAATTTCCAGGATTTGATGCTGTATCGCATCCATGAAATCCTCCTGGTTGCCAGTCCCTACGATGCCTTTATTCTTCAAGAGGACGGTCGTTTAACCCAGCAGATTCTTTACGAATACCTGGGAATGAATCTCAGCTATGCTCCCCGGGTCTGGCATGCCCGCAATGGCACCGAAGCCCTGGAGCGTCTGTCGGCCCGGAAATACGATCTGGTGATCGTCATGATGCGGATTGCAGACATGGACCCCATTTCCTTCGGTGCCAAGGTTAAGAAAAAGTACCCCAAAAAACCGGTTGTTCTCCTCGCTTTCGACGAATCGGAAATCAAACTCCTGCCCGAGGAACGGCTGAAAAAATACATTGATAAAGTATTCATCTGGTCCGGGAATGCAAATGTTTTCCCGGCCATCATTAAATACATTGAGGATATTCATAATCTGGGACGGGACTACCGGATCGCCGATATTCGAGCCATTCTTTTTCTTGAAGATAATCCCCGCTATTACTCCATTATTCTACCTCTCATCTACCGGATTGCCCTGAAACACGCCCGCAACCTGGTAAACAAAAGTCTGTCGGATGCGGATCGCTTGCTGGTCTTCAGAGCGCGGCCTAAAATTATTCTCCTTTCCACCTACGAAGAAGCGATTAAATACTACAAGAAATACCGCCACAATATATTAGGCATTATTTCTGATGTGCGATATCCCCTGAAAGGCAAGCTGGATCCAGAGGCGGGGATGAAACTCACCAAGTTTGTGAAAGAAAAAGATCCGGATATGCCCATCATGCTTCAGTCCACCAACAAGGAACAGGCGCGGGAAGCCAAAAAACTGGGAATCCATTTCCTGCACAAGGACTCCCGGACCCTCTTGCAGGACCTGGAAGATTTCATTGTCAATAATTTCGGTTTTGGTGATTTTGTATTCCGGGATTCGAAAGGTCGCGAAATTGCCCGGGCCACCGATCTGATTACCCTTAAGAAAGCCCTTCAGAAGATCCCGATGGATACGCTGGAATACCATGCTTCACGGAATCATTTTTCTAACTGGCTGGCAGCGCGGGGAGAATTCGATGTCGCCTCCCAGCTCCGGCCCATTAAGGTGCACCAGTTCAAACAATTGGAGGACTTGAGAGGTATTATTCTGGCTGAGATCGACCGGGCCATTCAAGCGCAACACAAGGGACAGATTGTTCAGTTTTCGGATGATATCAAAGACATAAATACCAATTTCATTCGTATTTCCACCGGCTCCCTCGGCGGAAAAGCACGGGGACTGGCTTTTGCCAACTCCATGCTGGATGAATCAGGTATTCGCCAGAAATATCCCCAGATTCAGATCAGAATTCCCCGGGTGGCAGTGATTGGAACGGATGAATTCGACCGCTTCATGAACGAAAATAACCTGTGGGAAATCGCCCTCACCAGTAAGCGTAACACCACTATTACAAAAGCTTTCTTGAAAGCAGAATTGTCCAGGGAACTGCAGAATACCCTTTCTAATTTTCTATCCGAAGTGAAATATCCCATTGCCGTCCGCTCCTCCAGTCTCCTGGAAGATTCTCAATATCAGCCCCTGGCGGGTATGTATGCGACCTTCATGCTGCCCAATGGTGACCGTCAGAAAAAGGAACGGCTGAAAACCCTCTGTCAGGCGATTAAACTGATTTACGCATCCACCTATTACCAGGAACCCAAATCCATGATTGAAAACTCCGCCCACCGGATGGATGAGGAAAAAATGGGAATTATTATTATGGAACTGGTGGGTAAGGTTCATGAAAATCGTTTTTACCCGACCGTAAGCGGGTTGGCCCAGAGCTACAATTATTACCCGACTTCTTACATGAAGCGGGAAGAAGGAGTCACCTTTATCGCTTTGGGGTTTGGTCGTACCATCGTTGACGGGGAAAAATCACTGCGTTTTTCCCCGAAATATCCCCGTATTATTCCCCAGTATTTTTCAGTCAAGTCCACCATTGCCAATTCCCAGAATTCCTTTTATGCCCTGAAAATGGACCAAAAGCTGGATCTGGTCAATAATATTGGTTCCGAAAACCTAGTCTCCTGCCCCCTGGAGGTGGCGGAAGCAGATGAGGAGTTACAATGGGCTGCCAGCGTAGTGTGTGAGGAAGATAATAAGATCAGAGATTCCCTTCAATATAAAGGGACCCGGGTGATCACCTTCCCCTCCTTGTTAAAGTGGAATCTCTTTCCGCTGCCCGAAATTGTTTCTGAACTTTTAGCCCTGGGGGAGCAATCACTCGGGTGCCCCGTTGAAATCGAATTCGCTGTTAATCTTTATAAAAATTCAAATCGCCCCTCTGAATTTTGTCTCCTGCAGATCAAACCCATGCCCGTGAGCGGAATCGACCATGTGCACGATTATGCCAACCTTAAGGAACAGGACATCTTTTGCAGAAGTGAAATTGCACTTGGGAATGGAATTATTGACAATATTCAGGATATTCTTTTTGTCAATCCGGAAACCTTTGACCCGGCCAAGTCAACCGAAATCGCTCAGGAAATCGGGAAAATTAATGCCAAAATGGAGACCACCACGAGCTACCTGCTGATTGGGCCGGGGCGGTGGGGTTCGGCCGACCCCTGGCTTGGAATCCCCGTAAACTGGAACCAAATCTCCAAAGCACGGGTGATCCTGGAACTGGGAATGAAAGACCACCCAATCGACCCCTCTTTCGGAAGCCATTTTTTCCAGAATGTTACTTCCATGCGGATCGGTTATTTCACGATTGACCCCAATAAAAAAGGGGACTCTATTGATCTACCCTGGTTGCTGGGAAAAGAGCCGCTGAAAGAACAGCGGTACACCAAATGGTTCCATTTAAAAGAACCCCTGTTCGTGAATATCGATGGCCAGTCAGGTTTAGGAATGATTATTAAACCGCTGAAGAAGACCCTGCCCACCATGGATGAGCAGGAGTCTTCCGGGATCTAGGCTCCCATTAAAAAAGCCCCGTCAGCTTGGCGGGGCTTTTTAATTTAATTCCGGTTAAGGTCGTTTAAACCACTCCCTGATCCAGCATGGCATCTGCCACTTTGATGAATCCGGCAATATTGGCACCTTTCACATAGTTGATGTAATCCTTTTCGGTGCCATGCTGTATGCAGGCCAGATGAATATTCTTCATGATGGTCTGCAACTTTTCATCCACTTCTTCCCGGGACCAGGACATGCGCATGCTGTTCTGACTCATTTCCAGACCGGAAACCGCCACGCCACCGGCATTGGCCGCCTTCCCGGGGCCAAACACGATCTTCTGTTCCAGAAACAATTCCACTGCCGGTAATTCGGTGGGCATATTTGCTCCTTCCACCACGCATTTGCAGCCATTCCCGATCAGTGTCTTTGCATCTTCCAGACTGATTTCATTCTGGGTAGCACAAGGCAGGGCAATATCACATTTCACGGACCAGGGTCGCTGGTTCTCCATGAACTGAACACCGTATTTTTTCGCATATTCTTTGATACGGCCCCGTTTCACATTCTTCAGTTCCATGACAAAAGCCAGTTTCTCTTCATCGATGCCATCGGGATCGTAAATACTGCCGTTGGAATCGGACAAGGTCACCACTTTGGCCCCTAATTCCGTCGCTTTCTGTGTGGCGAATTGTGCCACATTCCCGGAACCGGAAATAGCCACTGTTTTACCATCAAAAGAGTCCTTTTGCTCCGCCAGCATCTCCCGGGCAAAATAGACGGCTCCGTATCCGGTGGCTTCGGGACGAATAAGACTGCCGCCCCAGTTCAGAGCTTTTCCAGTGAGAACACCGGTGTATTCGTTCCTCAGACGCTTGTACTGACCGAAGAGGAAACCGATCTCCCGACCACCCACGCCGATATCACCGGCGGGAACATCCGTATTTGGCCCAATGTGACGAAACAGTTCGGACATAAAAGACTGACAGAAACTCATTACTTCATCATCGGATTTGCCCTTGGGATCAAAATCAGAACCCCCTTTTCCCCCACCCATGGGTAACGTCGTGAGACTGTTCTTGAATACTTGTTCAAATCCCAGAAATTTTAAGATACTCAGGTTTACGGAGGGATGGAAGCGAAGACCACCTTTGTAGGGTCCAATGGCTGAATTGAACTCTACCCGGAATCCGCGGTTAATTTCCACTCCTCCCCGGTCATTCCGCCAGGGAACGCGAAAAATAATCACCCGCTCCGGTTCCGCAATCCGCTCCAGAATGCGACTGTGGATGTATTCAGGATGGTCCTGGAGAAAATCCCAAAGCGTTTCCACAACTTCGTGGACGGCCTGGAGGAATTCCTTTTCACCTGGATTCTTGGTCTCCATGTGATTCATAAATTCTTCAACTGAATTGTACATGTAAGTACACTCCTTTAATTAACAGGTAATGAATAATTTCATCTTAGGTAAGACGAATGAACCGTCGAAATTAGGGGAGAATACCCATACTAATCCGCTTCTTTCTCGCTGGTGTTTAAAATTCGTCACGGTGAATTTTCATTTGAAAATAGTGCCGGAATTGGAATACTTTCAGTGCCTTTTTTCAGGGCGGAGTAGCTCAGTTGGTTAGAGCAGCGGAATCATAATCCGCGTGTCGGGGGTTCGAGTCCCTCCTCCGCTACCAGGTTGCTGTTGAACGCAGCTCCCCGATCTACCCCATCCCCAGAATGACTCGTCATTAATCCTGACCCTGATTTCAGTCAATTCTCATTTAATGGCATTGTAATTTCAACCGCGAATCAAGAGATGAATAAACACGATCGTTACGAAAAAGTACTGGAAAGTGTAAAGGCCGTTCTCCTGGGAACCGGCCGGAGCCTATCCCTGGTCGCCCGTATGGCGCTGGTGGCCTCCATTTTGAAGGCAGAATTTATGGAGTGGATATTCTGCGGGTTCTACCAGGTGGTTGATCATCACCTGGAGATTGGTCCTTATCAGGGGGACGTATTAGCCTGCTCCACCATTGAATTTGGACGGGGAGTCTGTGGCGCGGCGGCAGAACAACAGAAAACGATCATTGTGAAAGATGTGAACCAGTTCCCGGGCTATATCGCCTGTGACAGTGAAACGGTTTCTGAAATTGTCGTCCCAGTGTATACCGATCATCGTCTGGTGGCTGTCCTGGACGTGGACAGCCCCCACTCAGCTGCGTTTGATGAATCTGATCAGAAATATCTGGAGCAAATCGTAAAAATCATGACGCTTTAAAGGTCGTTAACCTGTTTGAAAATAAAAAAGGCTCCCGCAGGAGCCTTTTTTTATGGGTAAAACGGAAAGGCTTAAATCACCTTGTAGACCAGCAGACCCACCATGACGATCAGGGAAATAAAGATCAGGGATACGCCCATATTTCCTTTTTTAATTTCTTCCCATTCATCAATATCCGTGGAAAGCCAGTCAAAGACTTTCAGAGCGATCCCCACTCCGAAAGCGAACCCTACTGCTGCCACAATGGACCACCCCAGGGCTCTCAGATAAGTAGATAATACTCCACTCCAACTTGTCGGATCTAACATTGAACCTCCTTATAGTGTTTGAATTGAATCTTTAATCCTGCGCATAAACTCGGCCGTATTAATTTTCCCCTCAGCCAGATCCACAATCACATCGGCTCGGGCGCTGGCAGTAATAACCATATTTTCACGGGAAATGGGTACCGTAACGGTTACCTCCGTATTTTCCGGTACGATCGGGGAGTAGTCAGGATTGCTGGTTGCCAGTCTGCGCTGATGCTGAATAGCCTGTCCAACCGAAATAAACCCGACCAGCATTACCATTTCAAAATTATTGCGCATACTATGTAAAGAAATGGAAAAAGTGTATTGTCCTTCTCCCGTCTTGGTCAAAGTCATATCAGAAGGGTCCACCTTCACCCGGTAGTATTTACAGGTATTGGTGACCTGACGGTAAAAAGCATAATTGGCGTAGAGGGACTGGGTCCCGAAAAGCAGCAGACCACATACAAGCAGATATCTCTTAATTCGCATCATTCTTCCAATAGTTACTTTAAAATGTGGGTGATATTACAAGGGGAGTTTCTCGTTAGTCAAGGTTAAATCAGCTGTTTAAGCGACCCTTGATCTCACCTGTACTTAGAGATCAGTGACACCAAATAACTTTTATTTTATTCGATAGCGAAAATGACACCGGGTGATTTAATGGTCGTTCCATATAAAATACCATTATCTAAAGCAGAGGGATTATTCCAGAAAACCCATGAATTGACGCCAAATTCAACCATCGGAATGGACCACCGAATTTCCAGGTCGGAGGTCAGACTGATGTAATCCGACCAGGATACACCCATATACAAATTCCCGTCTGCATCACACATGACGCCACTATCAACATGGGGATATTGATCCGTATTCAGCTCTTTCCTGAGTCGTAAACCACCATTGTAATAAAGAGAATAAACCGTATGTCTCAAATCATTAAAATACAAATAACCATTATTATCCATGGTCAGGTCTTTTACTGGATATTGGGAACCGGATTCAAACCGGTATCTCCATCGTTGTTCCTTCTCGGGACTGACAGAATAAATACTGACCATGCCAGAATCGGAATCATGGGCAGCGAAATAAATATTCCCCTGATTATCCACCAGGGGTGGTGAACTTATTTTCTCATTACCCAAAGAAAAATTCCAAACCAGGCTGCCATCGGTTGAATAGGCTAATAAGGCCTTCTCTTCAGCCAGATACAGGGTATTCCCGTCCGGTGAAAAGGCAAGCCCGTTATAGGACTTACCACCGGTAAGGCTTTCTTTAAACTGCAGGTTTCCATCTAAATCAAGGGAATACAAAACAGGCGGGTCTCTGGTGGTAAAGTAGATATTTCCATCCAGGTCCACATTAAATCCGACCAGTTCCATATCGCTGTCAATTTCATACTCCCACTGTTTTACTCCCTCCTGATTTAGAGCAAATACTTTTGGAGGGCGATCAGAGTAATTCTTGTTAACACCAAAGATGGTCATTCCGTTATTCAACATCAGGGGTGTAATTGAATTCCAAAGGGGATTCGTTGCAAACTTCCAGTTTACAGTACCGGCGGCGGTATTCAGGCAGGTGGCAAAACCGGAACCCTGGGGTCCACCTTCACCGCTGGTATAAAATAAAGTATTATTCTTCCCTAAAATGATACCGCTGGAAAACCAGACGGATGAATCCAGGAAAGACCATTTCACCGTTCCATTTGCAGGGCCTGCAAAAGGGCTTCTTCCCGTAAGTTGGGGATCATGCTTTCCCATGGGCCAGGGCGTATTGGCTAAAGAAGGCCAGGGAATGGTGGTCTGGGGACGGGCCCAAGGAATCATTTGAACCGTATCATCGTGATTGCCAGTTATTGAATCTTGGTTGCTGCAGGTAATAAAAAGAAAACCAAGCATGAGGAATAGTATTTGTTTACACCGAAAGATCTCCCCGATTGTTCTAATAAAATTTATAATTCCTGAAGAAGGATTTTTCATTTTCTACAATTTACACCTCCTTTTCAAAAAAAAAAAAATGGTCAATTAAACCTAAATAGTTCTCCTCTTTTCAAAATACCGTAAATAGGATGATCGGAAACATAATAAGGGATTTCCACCAGCCGTTCCAGGTCCCAGATGACAATGTCCGCCTGCTTACCTTCTTCAAGGGAGCCAATCCGGTGTTCTAAATGTAGCGTTCGGGCAGCATGGTAGGTGGCGGCGGCAAAGGCTTCCTCCACTGTCATTCCCAGATAACTACAGGACAGATGAATAATGAAGGGCATCGACTGGATATGAGAACTTCCAGGATTGAAATCGGTTGCCAGAGCGACGGTGACATTCTGATCCAAAAGTTTCCGGGCCGGAGCATACCTCTGTTTTCCCAGGAAAAAGGTCGTTCCCGGCAGCAGGGTTGCGATCACGCCTCCGTCAGCCAGGGCTTTTAGGCCTGCGTCACTCACTGCCATGAGGTGATCCGCGGAAACAGCACCCACTTCTGCCGCCAGTGCTGCTGCGCCGGAATCCACAAATTCATCGGCGTGAAGGCGGGGAATTAACCCGAATTCCTGGCCCCTTTCCAGAATCTTCTTTGAATGGGTAGGATTAAAATACCCTTCTTCACAGAATACATCGCAATAACGGGCCAATTTCTGTTCGGCGACAGCCGGAATCATTTCTTTAGAGATGAGTTCCACATAGAGGTCCGGCTCGTTTTCAAATTCCGGCGGTACCGCATGCGCCCCCAAAAAAGTCGGTACAATATCGATGGGATGGGACTGGTTGACGTTTTCTAAAACATGCAGCGATTTTAGTTCTGATTCCAGGTTTAACCCATATCCCGATTTAGCCTCCACTGTGGTGGTTCCCAGACGGAGGAATCGATCCATCCGTTTTTCCACCCTTTCCGTCAGTTCTTTCTCCGAAGCGTTCCGGACACCTTCAATACTGGAACGGATCCCGCCTCCCTGCCGGGCGATTTCTTCATAGGATACGCCTGCCAGACGTTGGAGGTACTCTTCCTCGCGTCCATCAAAAAATACGGGAT
>CAZIIM010000026.1:0-26476 GCA_964539305.1 uncultured bacterium
CTGGCGGTGGTTCACGGGACGGTGGCGGCCGTGTCTGATCCCCACGAAATTGCTAATGTATTGGGAATCCCCGGTATTGACTTTATGGTCGAGAACGGGGCAACCGTTCCATTCAAATTTTATTTCGGTGCCCCCGCCTGTGTACCGGCGACCCCCTTTGAAACGGCCGGGGCCCGGTTTTCCAGCGCCGATCTGGAAACCCTTTTTCAGCGGGAAGATATTCATTTTTTGAGTGAAATGATGAATGCACCCGGCGTCGTAAACGGCGATTCCCTGGAACTGGAAAAAATCCTCCTCGCAAACCGCTACGGTAAATCGGTGGATGGTCATGCCCCCGGTTACAAAGGAAGTCTGGCAGAACAATATGCCAGGGCGGGTGTTTCCACCGATCATGAATGCACTACCCTGGAGGAGGCCCGGGATAAAATCCGCGCCGGGATGCACATTCAGATTCGGGAAGGATCGGCTGCCAGAAATCTTGATGAATTAATGCCCCTGATCGATGAATATCCCGATCGGGTGATGCTTTGCAGTGACGATCGCCACCCGGATGATCTGGCGGAAGGGCATATCAATGAAATGATCCGTCGGGCTATTTCCGGCGGGATGGATGTCTTTAATGTGCTGCGAGCCGCAACCGTTAATCCTGCTGAACATTACCATCTGGATATTGGTTTACTGCGGGTGGGAGACCCGGCTGATTTGATTATTGTGAACTCCCTTGAGGAAATGGGTGTATTAAAAACGGTCATTGACGGAACTCTGGTGGCAGAAAACTCCGTCACTTTTCTGGAGACCGGGAAAGTAAAGCAGGTAAATTATTTCAAGGCCAGACCAAAAAAGGAATCAGATTTCACTGTGCTGGCTGAACCGGGTCAAATGCGGGTCATGGAAGTCACCGATGGTCAGTTGATCACGGGAACCCGCCTGGTGAACCCCAAAGTGGAACAGGGTATCGTTCTTCCGGATCCCCGGAGGGATATTTTAAAATTGTCGGTGATTAATCGTTATGCTGACGTCTCACCGGCTGTAGCGTTTGTGAAAGGATTCGGATTGCGATCGGGGGCTCTGGCTTCATCCGTGGCGCACGATTCCCACAATATTGTCGCTGTGGGAACGTCTGATCGGGATCTGACAACGGCTGTGAATTTGGTTATTGCCCATCGTGGGGGCATCGCTCTTGCAGATGGGGATTCGACCCTGGTATTACCTCTGCCGATTGCCGGTATCATGACGGATGCGGAAGGATACCACGTGGCGCGACTGTACGCTCGATTAAATCAGCGGGCACGGGAGCTGGGTTCAAATCTGGCAGCACCTTATATGACCCTTTCTTTTTTGGCGCTGCTGGTTATTCCGGAGTTAAAACTGAGCGACAAGGGTCTGTTTGATGGAAACCGGTTTCAGTTTACCTCTCTTTTTACGCAGTAGGTTAGACTAACGTTTCAGGTCTGAAATGACATCGGCTACAATAAAAGTAGGACTTGCACTGAGCAGTGGTTCTGCTCGCGGTTGGGCTCACATCGGTGTTCTGGAAGCTTTGCAGGAGGCCCGGATCCCCATCCACTGTATTGCCGGATCCAGCATTGGCGCTTACGTGGGAGCGGTCTTTGCCGGAGGCGGCCTGGCCAGTTTGAAACAGTTTGCTCTGACCATGGACTGGCGGAAGGTGCTTTCTTATATTGATGTGGTTTTCCCGAAGTCCGGCTTTCTGGATGGGAAACGGGTGGCGGAGTTGTTCACCATGCACACTTCAGCGAAAACGTTTGAGGATCTTTCCATCCCCCTAAAGATCATTGCCACCGATCTTTACAGCGGCGAACGGGTAGTCCTGGATTCGGGCAGTCTGGTGGAGGCCATCCGGGCCAGCATTTCGGTGCCGGGGGTTCTGACGCCCTATTTTCATTCCGGGCGCTGGTTGGTGGATGGAGGCTTGGTGGATCCGACACCGGTTCAAGTGGTGAGAGAAATGGGGGCGGAAAGGGTGATTGCGGTAGATTTGAATTCAGGTCTGGTTTCAAAACCTCGGAGATCGAAAGAAAGCACAACTTTCATCGAAGCCTCGCGGAAAGTGGACAACGAGCGTCGGGAGGTGGTGGCTAAACTGGTGGAGCGGTACGGTCAGGCGGAGCAGAAAGTTCGTCAGAAAATACGCCAGTGGTTTTCCAGAACCAATGCCCGACCCCATATTATTGATGTTATCGGTTCATCGGTGGGAATCATGCAGGAACAGATTTCAGCGGTCCATTTGAAAATGTATGCTCCCGACATCCTGATCCAGCCACAGTTGGGGGATTTGAAAATGTTTGATTTTGATCAGGCGGAGCGATCCATCCGGGAAGGTTACCGACGGACACAGGAGCAAATGGAGTCGATTCAGGCTCTTTTGTGATCCTGTTGTGCTGCTTTTATCCGGACCTTTCTTGGTCGTAACTTTATTCTCGAGGAAATTGTCCAATTGACGGTAAACGGGTTTTAATGACGGTTCGATGGGGCTGAATTGATTATGGTAATAATTAAACGATGAATACGATGACCAATTCTCGCGAAAAAACCACCACAGTTGGTACGTCCTACCCTCGCCCGGATGCCCGCGATAAAACAACCGGTGCTACCCGTTTTCTGACGGACATTAAGGTTGATGGCATGGTGTATGCCGCACCGGTAGTGTCTTCAATCCCCTTTGGCCGAATTCTCGCGATAGACCCGTCTCCCGCTCAGGAAAAAGCGGGATTTCTGGGATTTGTTTCCGCCCGTGACGTCCCGGGTGAAAACCAGGTTGGTGTCATTATTTCCGATCAACCCCTGTTTGCCGATGATATTGTCCGATTTGTGGGTGATTCCGTGGGACTGGTCATGGCAGATACACCCGAACACGCCCGGTTGGCAGCAGAGGCGGTCCATATTACCTACGATTCCTGGCAGCCCTGTTTTACCATCCCAGACAGCCGGGATTCCGCTGGTCCTTTTATTCATCAATCCAATCTTGCCTGTGAACACCGGGTGCGAAAGGGAGATATTCGTCGCGGTTTTTCGGAGGCGGATAGAATCATTGAAGCGGATTTCGAGACCCCCTGCCAGGAACACTATTATCTGGAACCTCAGGCGTGTATTGCTTTTCCCCCAAACAATGGTCAGGTTAAGATACTGGGTTCACTCCAATGTCCTTTTTATGTCCAGAAGGCCGTTGCCACAGCGATGGGAATACCGTTGAGCCACGTTCAGGTGGAGCAGGCTCCCACCGGCGGTGCCTTTGGAGGAAAAGAGGACGTCCCTTCGGAAGTGTGCGCCCGGGCAGCCTTGGCGGCGTGGAAATTGAAACGGCCTGTAAAAATTGTATATGACCGGCGCCAGGATGTGCAACTTACCAGCAAACGGCACCCTTTCCAGATGCACTACAAGGTAGGAGTTCGCAGGGATGGCACCTTGGTGGCGGCAGAAGTGCTCCTGGAAGAAAATGCAGGCGCCTATGCGACACTGTCTACGGTTGTATCTTATCGGTCGGCGGCCCAGGCCCTGGGGCCCTACGCCATTCCCCATGTAAAAGTAGATTCCAAATCCTATTATACCAATCTACCACCGAACGGCGCCTTCCGCGGATTTGGCTCTCCCCAGGCAGCATTTGGTCATGAACGCATGATGGATATCATTGCAACGGAATTTAAAATGGATCCCCTTAAACTGCGTTTGAAAAATATTCTTCGCTCCGGCGAAGAAACGATTACCGGCCACCGGATTACCATGAGTGTCGGGGCAGAGGCAACGCTTCAAAAAGCAGCGGCCGTATCTGACTGGAAAGGATTTCACCGGAAAAAACCAGACGAGGGGCGTTTTTTAAACGGTTTGGGCATCAGTACCATCCATTACGGGAATTGTCTGGGAGCCGCCGGTTGGTACATGGATGGAGCCGGTGTAAAGATTCAACTGCACCGGGATGGCTCCGTATCGGTGGCCTTTGGACTGGTGGAGATGGGTCAGGGTGCCCTCACGGTGGTGGTCCAGATGGTGGCTGAAGCATTGGGGATCGCACCGGAGCGGGTAACCGTCCTGCCCACGACCAGTGATCAGGTCCCCGACAGCGGACCCTCCGTGGCCAGCCGGAACGTGGTGATGACCGGCAATGCCATTCGGGATGCAGTAGAGAAATTACTTCCTGTTTTGAGGGAAGCGGCAGGTACATTGCTCGAATGCCCTCCGGAGCAGATTCGATTCAAGGATGATCGGGCTCTGGATATGGATTCAGATCGGCAGATTGGATTCCAGGAACTCATGGATTTTGTGTACCGTACCAACCGTTCCATGGAGGCGCTGGGCTGGTGGCATGTACGGGAGCTGGATTTTGATCCACAACAGGGAAAAGGGGAAGCCTATTTTACTTACTCTTTTGCAACCCACGTGGCGAAAGTACGGGTAGATCGGATCACCGGGCTGGTTCATGTCGACCGGCTTTATGCCGTCCATGATGTGGGCCGGGCCATTAACCCGGCTGGTGTAGAAGGGCAGGTAGAAGGGGGTACAGCCCAGGGGACAGGATGGGCGCTTACGGAGCGGTTTAAGTACCAGGAGGGAACCGTCATAACCTCCAATTTGTCCACCTATCTATTACCCACAGTGTTGGACGTGGCCCAAGTGGACACGGTTATTGTAGAGGCTCCGGAGCCAGAAGGTCCCTGGGGAGCGAAAGGGATCGGAGAACCGGCGATTATTCCTACTGCCGCGGCTATTGTGAATGCTGTTAGCAATGCCGTGGGGGTGCAAATAGGAACGCTTCCTTTAACGCCGGAGAAAATCCTGTCAGTCCTGGATGGTCTTTCCCCCTAAAGATGAAAACATCGGGTAAGAAATGGGACAATAGACATTTTGCGGATAGATATCTCTAAGACTTGGATATTTTGCGATTATTAATATCTGATTTTACGACAATTTGCGAATATATAGCTTGTATTTAGAGACATTTTGCGATTATATTCTCGGTGAAATAAATATTGATAGTTAATAATGGATAAAAAGCGATTCTTATTTGACACTTTATTAAAAAACGTTTCCCGGAAAGAAATGCTTTTGTTGGTTGGTGCCCGGCAAACAGGAAAGACGACCTTGTTACAGCAATTGCATAATGAAATGCTGTCTCAAGGGGAAACCTGTTCCTTCTTGACTTTAGAGGTTAAAAAATACCTGGATATTCTAAATCAGGATCCTGAAAATATATTCCAACTCACTGCTCCGTTAGGATCCGGAAAAAAGAATATCGTATTCATTGACGAAGTGCAATATTTGAATGATCCATCGAATTTTTTAAAACATTTGTTTGATTTATACCATGAGAAGCTCAAACTAATTGTTTCCGGCTCATCAGCCTTTTATATCGACAGGAAGTTTCGTGATTCCCTGGCTGGCAGGAAACGGATGTTTATTCTCCCAACCATGGGTTTCAAGGAATTTCTATATTTTAAGGATCAGGGAGAATTGGTGGAATATGCACACGTATCGGATTGCCCCCTTATTTTTAAGAATAGATTAAGGATGTTTCTCGCCGAGTATATTATCTATGGGGGATACCCTGAGGTGGTATTAGCCGCTACACTTAATGATAAAATAGCAGTCTTAGAGGAGATTGCACAATCTTATGTGAAAAAGGATGCTTTAGAAGCGGCAATTCGTAAACCTAAGGCTTATCTGAATATTTTAAAGATCCTTGCTCATCAAACGGGGCAGTTAGTGAATACGCATGCCATTGGTAAAACCTTAAGGCTGGATAATGAAACGGTTGATTCCTACATGAGACTCATGCAACAGTCCTTTCATATTGCCATGGTTTCACCCTTTTACAAGAACGTAAAAAAAGAATTACGTCAGAAGAAAAAGGTCTATTTCCATGATTTAGGCCTTCGCAACTACTTTGCTAACAACTTTGATCCCGTTTTATTGCGGGATGACCGGGGTGAATTACTCGAGAATTACGTTTTCCGTCTCTTTGCTGACCTTTACGATATTGACTGGGACGTACGGTATTGGCGAACGCGGGGAAAACAGGAAATTGATTTTATCATTAAAGAGAAACGCGCTTACGAGGTGAAGTTTTCTAAATCATCTTACAGGGCCAAAAAGTATGAGTTCTTCAGGAGTAACTATCCCGATATTCCCGTGAAGGTAATTCATTACGATAACTTATTAGAGTTCAATCCCGATGAAGAAGCTTAGAAAAATAAAAAATCTATTATTATCTCCAACAAGTCACTATTATGAATGCTGGGAGTAATACCTTGGGTCCGCAATTATATGAGACTCCCTTGGATGCGGTTTATAAATTTATTGTTCCGAAAGAGGAAAAATCGTAAACAATTGTGAATAAAATACTTGCCAACGCTTGCCTCATTAACCCCTACGGGGAACCGGAATTCATACCCTGCGGATACCTTGTCATCGGCGGAGATAGGATCGTGGAGGTGGGTTCAGGTGATCCTCCTGATGGTACTCAGGGTGAATGGCTGGATTTACAGGGGCAGATGGTTTTACCCGGTATGATTAACGCCCATGCCCACCTGTATTCTTCCCTGGCACTGGGGATGCCTCCGCCTGAAAACAGGCCTTCCAATTTTATTGAAATCTTGGAACAGGTCTGGTGGGTTCTGGACCGGGCTCTGGATCGTGAAAGTGTTCGTGTTTCGTTCGAAGTGGGATTGCTGGAACACTTACGCTCCGGAGTAACCACGATTATTGACCATCACTCCAGCCCTGCTTTTATTCGCGGATCGCTGGATTTACTGGTGGAGTACGGTCGACAGTGGGGTATGAATGTCTCCGGTGCTTTTGAGATTTCCGACCGGAACGGAAAAGAAGTTTTTCAGAAAAGCCTGGAAGAGAATCTACGTTTTCACCGGGAATATGAATCGGTTTCCTCTGTACGCCCCCTCATTGGATTGCACGCTTCTTTTACTTTGTCTGACGACAGTTTGAGGCAAATCAGCATGGCTCTGGAAAAGGAATCCAACTGGGGAATCCACATCCACGGGGCAGAGGACCGGGCGGATGTAGGAGATGCCATCCAGCGAGGCAATCCCTCCGTTTTACACCGGCTGGATTCCTTTGGTTTATTGAATGAGAATAGTATCGTAGCCCATGGAGTCCATTTTTCGGGAAAAGACGAAACGATTGCACGTGAACGGGAAGTAATACTGATTCACAATCCCGCCTCCAATGCTAATAATCAGGTTGGACTCGCGTCAACTGAATTATTAGAGTCCGTAAATGCCGGATTAGGTACAGATGGGATGCAGGCCAATCTATTGCAGGAGGCGCAGCAGGGGAGCTTAATCCGCAACAGCCATGGTTCCGGACAAGGGTCGCTGGATTATCTGGAATTACTGTTTAAGAATAATCCTGAGCTGGCAACGCGTCTGTTTGGCACGCCCCTTGGGAAGTTGGAACCTGCCTATCGGGCAGATCTGGCAATTTACGATTATCAACCCCGGACGCCTGTGACGGCTGAGAATTGGAAAGGGCACTTATTGTATGGCCTTTCCCGGCCCTGCGATGTAATCACGGCTGGCGAATACCGATTAAAGGATTATGAACTGGTGGGAGGAACACTTGAACCCATTTATGACCGTTCCCGGGAACAGGCCAATCGTCTGTGGGAACGGATGATTAAACTCAGGAAAGAAGGACGATGAAACTACCATATCAGGATATTTTGCACAAAGCAGAGGAATACCGTCAACCCATGTCAAAGTTCCTGCGGGAGCTGGTGGCGATCCCCAGTGAATCCTGTCAGGAAGAGCCGGTTATTATGCGAATTAAAGAGGAGCTGGAAACTGTCGGCTACGATCGAGTTGAAATCGATGAGATGGGCAATATTTACGGTTTTCTGGGAAACGGGTCCCACGTGGTGGTTCTGGATGCTCACGTGGATACGGTGGGCGTGGGGAATCCCAAAACCTGGGAGGTGGATCCCTTCCAGGGATATGAAGATGATGAAATCATCATGGGACGGGGGACATCGGACCAGGAGGGAGGCCTGGCCTCGATGGTATACGCTGGAAAGATTATTAAGGATTTGGATTTAACCGGTGATTATACCCTGGTTTTAACCGGCACCGTTCAGGAAGAGGATTGCGACGGTCTGTGCTGGCAGTATATTCTGGATCAGGGGAAGCTGAAACCTGACTTTGTTGTATCCACTGAGCCGACGGATGGAGGTATTTACCGGGGACAGCGGGGGCGGATGGAAATCCGGGTCACCACAGAGGGAATCAGTGCCCACGGTTCCGCTCCCGAACGGGGGGACAATGCCATTTATAAAATGGCTCCCATTCTTCAGGAACTTGAGGAGTTAAATCATCAGCTTCGGGACCATGATTTCCTCGGCAAAGGAACCCTGACGGTCTCTGAAATATTTTTTACTTCACCCTCCCGCTGTGCCGTGGCCGACAGTTGTTCCATTTCCATTGACCGGCGCCTGACCTGGGGGGAAACGGCTGAATCGGCTCTGGAAGAAATTCGGAAGTTACCGGCTGTAAAGGCGGCAGGTGCCAAGGTGGAACTTTACCCCTACGATCGCCCTTCCTGGAAAGGATTAACCTACCCCACAGAAGCCTATTTCCCCACCTGGCTGATT
The DNA here is from genome assembly GCA_964539305.1 of uncultured bacterium. Lineage (GTDB taxonomy): Bacteria > Fidelibacterota > Marinisomatia > Marinisomatales > TCS55 > CAZNUM01. The sequence continues at coordinate 8,618 of CAZIIM010000026.1, forward strand.
GAAGAGGATCATCCCGTAACCCGTGCTCTGGTCACCGCCTATGAGGGACTTTTTAAGGAGAAACCACGGGTGGGGAAGTGGACGTTTTCCACCAACGGTGTTTCAATCATGGGTCGCTATGGAATTCCCTGCATTGGATTCGGCCCGGGAAAAGAAGCGGAAGCCCATGCCCCCAATGAAAAAACATGGAAAAACCACCTGGTGAAAGCTGCCGCCATGTATGCTGCCATTCCTCTTGTCTATGTGAATACAATTGAACAGGAGAAAGTATCATGAAAACTTCTGTAGATCAGCGCATCGCTGCCCTTGAGGGACTGAATCTATCCACGTATCCGGCAGATGTATTGCTGACATGGGATTTATCCAGGGAACAAATAGAAGCAACCCTGTTGTTGGCCGATTTATTCCGGGTCTGGCATCGGGAAGGGCAGGCTTTTAACTTATTTGAAAGCGGTTTAGCCGTTTCCATTTTCCGGGATAAATCCACCCGAACCCGGTTCAGTTTTGCCTCGGCTGCCAATGCACTGGGACTGGGGGTGGTTGATCTGGACGAGGAAAAATCTCAGATCGCTCACGGTGAAACAGTCCGGGAGACGGCCACCATGATTTCCTTTATGGCGGAGGTGATCGGGATCCGGGATGATTTGTTCCTCGGTGCTGGTCACAGCTATATGGTGGAGGTCACCCAGGCCCTTCAAACCGCTTTCGAGGACGGAATTCTCCACCAGCGCCCCACGGTTATTAATCTTCAGTGTGACGTGGATCATCCCACCCAAACCATGTCGGATCTGGCCATGCTGGAGGCCACATTCGGTTCGTTGGATGAATTGAAAGGGAAAAAACTGGCAATGACCTGGGCCTACTCCCCCAGTTATGGGAAACCGCTCTCCGTCCCACAGGGGGTTATTGGACTTATGACGAGGTTCGGCATGGAGGTGGTCCTGGCTTATCCCGAAGGTTACGATTTGATTCCTGAGGTGGTAGAGATTGCCCGTAAAAACAGCAGGGAAAGTGAAGGGTCATTTGTCATCAGCCATGATATGGCGGAAGCCTTTGAAGGCTCTGATATTGTTTATCCCAAATCCTGGGCCCCCTTTTCCATTATGGAGCGGCGGACAGAGTTACTCCGTTCCGGGGATACAGCCGCTTTGGACAAGCTCGAGCAGGAAGCACTGGCCCAGAATGCCCGTTTTACAGACTGGGAATGCACCCAGTCCATGATGGATCTTACCCGGTCCGGCAACGCCTTGTACATGCATTGCCTGCCTGCTGATATTACTGGCGAGAGCTGTACCCAGGGAGAAGTAGCCCGCGAAGTGTTCGAGCGCTATCGGAACGCCACCTATCGCCAGGCCAGTTTCAAACCGTTCATCATCGCCGCCATGATGGCTCTAGGCCGACTGGAGGACCCTCTTGACAAACTGAAAGCGCTTGCCAGACGCCCGCGTCATTCATCCTGATTAGATGTTGTAATCATGTTTAACCTATGGAATCACCACTCATGACAAAAGCAGAAGAAATATTAAAGCGCACCATTCAGCGTTGCCGGGAGTTGAATATTATTATTCCTACCTATCGTCAGATGCGGGATCCGGACGAAATCCCGGCTGAAATCCTTGCGGAGGTGAAAGGGGTTGGAATCGATGAAGTGAATCCCAGGAATTTATTCCGGATTACCTGGAAGAATGACCCCCGGGAGAAAAATGGCGGGTTTGGAAAGGTAAATTTTCTAGAACTGCCTTCTGAAATCACGGGTGTTCCTGCCCGGATTGTCATGCTCCTGGGACGCTTTTTCCCCACGGGCGCCCACAAGGTGGGGGCCACCTTCGGACCACTGGTCCATCGGCTCATCCAGGGGCAATTCGACCCCACACGGCATAAAGCACTATGGCCTTCCACTGGAAATTACTGTCGTGGTGGTGCTTTTAATGCAGCCTTATTGGGATGCCCCTCCATAGCTGTTCTACCGGAGGCCATGAGTCAGGAGCGCTTTAACTGGCTGGAAAAAATCGGGGCGGAGGTGTTTAAAACTCCCGGTGGTGAAAGTAACGTGAAAGAAATTTATGACAAAACCAAGTCCCTGGCACAGGAACGGGAAGAGGTGGTTGTCCTAAACCAGTTTGCCGAGATGGCCAACCCGCTCTGGCATTATGCCGTCACCGGCCCGGCTATGGAGGAGGTTTTTCAGACGTTGGAGGGAGCGGATCTCCGGTTCAGTGGACTATTCCTTACGCAGGGCTCAGGGGGGACCCTGGGTTCAGGGGAATATTTGAGGGAACAGTTTCCACTAATAAAGATCGCCACCGGAGAAGCGCTCCAGTGCCCCACCCTGCTTTACAATGGTTACGGGTCCCACCGGATTGAAGGGATTGGGGACAAACATGTTCCATGGATCATGAATATTAAAAACATTGATATGGTCATTGGGATCGACGATAATCTGCCCCTGCGACTCATGCGGTTGTTCAATGAGCCGACCGGGCACCGGTTCTTGGAGACAAAAGGGGTTGATCCTGAAATCATCCGCCGGTTGCCGCTATTGGGAATTTCCGGCATCGCTAACCTGGTGGGAGCCATTAAAATGGCTCGTTATTATGAATTCAATGAACGGGACACGGTTTTTACAGTGGCAACGGATTCAATGGAAATGTACCAGTCCAGACTGGTAGCTGCTCAGGAGAAGGAAGGGACCTATTCATCCAGCCGGGCCGCCGTGGATTTTGAAGCCGGTTTGCAGGGTCTTACGATTGACTACGTTCAGGAATTGTCCTATTACGATCGAAAACGCATCCACAATTTGAAATATTTCACCTGGGTGGAGCAGCAGGGGAAAACAGTGGAGGAGCTGGACGCCCAGTGGTATGACGAAACGTACTGGTCAAGCCAATACCATGCGCTGGAAGAATGGGATGAACGGATTCGGGAATTCAATCAACGTACCGGATTGGTAAAGCGCGGATAATGGTTACCTATTTAACCCATTACCGGTGTGTAAGCTGTGGCTGGGAAGCAGAACCCAGCCCCTTCCAATATACGTGTACCGCTTGCGGTGAAAACCTGGATGTACAATATGATTATCCATCTATTCAGAAACACTGGCGCCGGGATTCTCTGGTGACAAACGGGGATCGGACGCTGTGGCGATATTTACCACTCCTGCCCGTGGCGGAAGGCCCTGAGAATCGTGCCATTCAGGTTGGGTCGACTCCTTTAATCCCTGCCCGAATTTTATCAGAACAAATCGGCGTGAAACAGCTCTGGATCAAGGATGAAACGCGTCACCCCTCCGGATCACTGAAGGACCGGGCTACGGAGGTGGGATTACGTCATGCCCAGGAACAGATTGAATCCGTTGTGGTGGCGGCTTCCACCGGGAACGCCGGTTCTTCTCTGGCCTGTCTGGCTGCCTGGCACGGCCTGGAGGCGGTGATTGTGGTGCCCGCTTCAGCCCCGAAAGCAAAACTGACCCAGATCCTCCAATACGGAGCACGGCTGGTTCCGGTGGATGGTTCCTATGATGACGCCTTTGAACTTTCTCTGAAAATTGCAAAGGATCGTGGCTGGTATTCCCGTAGCACGGGAATAAACCCTGTCCTTTCAGAGGGGAAGAAAACGGTGGCATTTGAAATCGCCGAACAACTCCAGTGGCAGGCTCCTGATCTGGTTTTTGTGCCGGTGGGAGATGGATGTATTCTTGGGGGTGTTTTCAAAGGATTCAATGATCTGTTGCAGCTGGGTTGGATTGATCGTCTGCCGAAGTTGGTTGCGGTACAGGCGGAAGGGTCGGCCGCTGTGGTCAGAAGTTGGAAGAAAGGAAAACTGGAGCCTGTCCAGGCGCAGACCATTGCAGACAGTATTGCCGTGAACCGGCCTCGGGATGGTTTAAAAGCATTGCGGGCCTTGAAAAAAAGCAGCGGGTTTGGAATTACGGTTACGGATCGGGAGATTTTACAGGCTCAACATCGGTTGGCCCGAACCACCGGGATTTTTGCTGAACCAGCTGCCGCCGCCCCCGTGGCAGGGCTTGTCCAGGCTGAGAAACAGGGGCTGGTTTCTCAGGAAGATCAGGTCGTTCTGCTTGTCACGGGAACCGGGCTTAAAGATATTGCCGCTGCCCAAACGGTTCTTACTGTCCCTACGGCCATCCCCGCTCACCTTGATGCTTTTAATAAACGCTGGGAGCAAGACCGTGCCGATGCCTGAAACCATCCATTATCAGACGGTTTCCATGACGGTCAATGGAAAGGCGGTCCAACGGAACGTGCCCACCCAGCAGCGCCTGCTGGACTTCCTGCGTAATGAACTGGATCTGACGGGCACAAAGGAGGTCTGCGGTGAGGGGGAGTGCGGCGCCTGTACCATATTCCTTAACGGTAAGACAGTCAACTCCTGCCTAATCTTTACGGTTGAAGCAAATGGTGGTGAGATTGTCACGATTGAAGGTCTGGGTCTGGAAGATAAATTGACGGAATTGCAGCAGGCGTTTGTGGATTACCATGCCGTCCAGTGTGGTTACTGTATTCCGGGAATGATCATGTCCGGGGAGTATCTGCTGGAAAGCAACCCTCGACCGGGGATTGAAGAGGTCCGGGAGGCTTTGGCGGGCAATATATGTCGATGCACCGGTTACCAGAAAATTGTGACTGCTGTCCTCAAGACAACCAAGGAGTAGGCATTGGAGTATTCCCGACCGGAAGATGAACAGGAATTAAGGAATCTGCTTGAAAGCCTTCCTTTGGATCAAACCGTCTGGCTGGCGGGTGGGACCGATTTGCAACCAGCGTGGGACCTGGGGCGGTCCCTGCCCAGGTATCTGGTGGATTTGAAACGGCTTCCCTTCATGAAGGGTATTCAGAATGATGCAAACAGCATTCGAATAGGTGCTTTGACAACTGTGGAGGAAATCAAGCAACACCCGTTGATTCAAACTGAATTTGGAGCCTTATCTCAGGCGGCGGAACAATTCGCCGGTGTTCAGATTCGCCACCGGGCTACCGTCGGTGGAAACATTTGTAATGCTTCTCCTGCAGCCGATCTTCTGCCGGGCCTCTATGTTCATGACGCCCGGGTGGAGCTTCTGGGGTTGTCAGGAAAGCGCGAGTTGTCAGTTCGGGAATTTATTCAGGGACCTGGGAAAACCCTTTTAAAACCGGGGGAGATTCTGACCCGCATCATTTTACCCAGATTGAACCGTCAATCCATGTTCTATAAACTGGGATTACGGCAGGCGATGGCCATAGCCGTGGTGAATGTGGCTGTTGCTTATCGAAAGAGCGATGCCGGTCTCCAGTTTCTTGTTATTGCAGCAGGAGCGGTGGCACCCACGGTGGTGTTATTAAAACAATTTACAACCGCAATCCTGGAGGGTTTACCCTTGAGGGAGGCGCTGGTTCTGATTGACCAGGATATTGCCCCCATAAGTGACATCCGGGCAACGGCTGAATATCGACGGAAGGTGTTAAAAAACATCGTTTCCCATCTGGTGGAGTCTCTCCATGTCTGACCGGCTTTATCCGCTGGAGATTACTCATATCCTCAACTGGATGTTATCCGATCTGGAACGGGGGAAAATTCTTGGGATCAGTCGGGATATGGTTTTTACACCCCGTGCTGATGATCCTTTCCGGATGGAACGATATGGGCAAATGCTGGAGACGCCTGTTGGAGTGGCAGCCGGTCCCCATTCGCAAATGGCCCAAAATATTGTTTTATCCTGGCTGACGGGTGCCCGCTACCAGGAGCTGAAAACCATTCAGACCCTGGATGATCTGGAGGTATCCAAACCGTGCATCGATATGGAGGATGAGGGCTATAATTGCGAATGGTCCCAGGAATTGCGCCTGGAACAGTCCTTCCACGAATACATGAAGGCCTGGATTCTGATCCATGTACTCCGCGACCATTTCGGCTGGAATTCCGACGCCGGGGTGGGTTGCATTTTTAATATGAGTGTGGGATATGATCTGGCAGGTATTCTCCAGCCCAATGTTCAGCAATTCCTGGATAAAATGGAAAACTGCGAAGAGGAACTGGATCGGATGAAACAGGCCCTGGTGCCACTGTATCCCCGGATTCAGGAGCTGGATATTCCTGCACGGTTGTCCGATAACGTAACCCTTTCCACCATGCATGGATGTCCGCCGGAGGAGGTCGAACGCATCGGGCGGTATTTAATTGAGGAGCGCCATTACCATACGACCATTAAACTGAATCCGACTCTTTTAGGTCCGCAGCAACTGCGTGAAATACTGCATGAACGTCTCGGGTACAATGACATCATTATTCCGGATGAGGCCTTTGAACATGATCTGAAATATGATCAGGCTTTGGGATTGATACGGCGTTTACAGGCAGTTGCCGCAGAACAGGGCGTACAGTTTGGATTGAAATTAACCAACACGCTGGAGGTGAATAATCATAAGTCTGTTTTTCCACCCCGGGAAGAACGCATGTACCTCAGTGGCCGGGCACTTCATCCGATCAGCATTAATCTGGCTGCCCGATTACAGGAAGCTTTCAAGGGAGCGCTGGATCTTTCTTTTTGTGCCGGGGTGGATGCATTCAATGTAACGGAGGTGGTGGCGGCAAACCTGGCTCCGGTTACGGTCTGCACCGATTTACTGAAACCGGGCGGGTACACGCGGTTACTCCAGTACCTGGATCGATTGCGTCAAGACATTGATGACTCAGAAGGGGGGGGCTCACTCAACACATTTATCCAAAGCCGGGCTGGGGTTGGTGGATCGGTAGCGAAAGCCGGACTTCACAATCTAAAGACGTACGCTCAGAAAGTATCGGACCTGCCGGCCTATCAGAAAGGGCATAAAATATTTAAGTCCATTAAAACGTCCCGGTCCCTGACACCATTCGATTGTGTTTCGGCCCCCTGTATTGATTCCTGTGCCACGGAGCAGGACATCCCTGAATATTTACATCAGGTGGCTGTTGGGAATCCGCAGAAAGCCCTGGAAGTCATTTTAAAGACCAATCCTCTCCCTGGAATTACTGGCTATGTGTGTGATCACTTGTGTCAACTCAAGTGTACCCGGAATAATCTGGACGAGCCACTTCTCATCCGGGAGATAAAACGGTTTGTGGTGGAGCAGGATGTTGAGATTGACTTGAAACCGGGTCCGGCGAACGGGATCCGGGTTGCCATTATTGGTGGAGGGCCATCCGGTCTAAGTTGTGCTGCTTTACTGGCGCTGGCGGGGTTTGAAGTCAATCTTTACGAAAAAAGTGCCGATCTGGGAGGAATGGTATCTCTGGCCCTGCCCCAGTTTCGTCTTCCTCAACGCCAAATTGAGGCGGATATAAAACGAATCCAGCGACTGGGGGTCAATTTCCACTTTGATGAAAAAGTAAATAAAGACCGATTTAAGTCAATTCAGCAAAATCACGATTACATTTATCTCGCAATCGGGGCTCAGAAGAATAAACGGCTTGGGATCGAAGGAGAATCCCTTCCTCAGGTTCGGGAACCGCTGGAATTTTTATCCCGCTTACGGCGGGGTCAAACGGTGGATATCGGATCCAGAGTGGCTGTAATCGGAGGCGGGAATACGGCTCTGGATGTGGCCCGTTCCGCCCGTCGACTCGGGTCAGAAGTGACTATTTTATACCGCCGCACCCGGCGGGAAATGCCGGCAGACTGGGAAGAAATTGAAGCGGCCCAGGAAGAGGGCATAACGATCCGGGAATTAATTGCGCCGCTGGCATTTAAACCGGGCAAGGGAAAGGCAATCAATATTACAACAATAGCGATGAAGCTGGGAGCGGCGGATGCCAGTGGTCGGGCCCGACCGATCCCGGTAAAAGGGACGGAAACCGAGCTGGCCTTTGATACAGTCGTGCCCGCCATTGGTCAGGATGTAATTCTGGACTTTATTGAAGAAGACCTTCAGGTTGAACCCGCGACGGGGGCAACGAATCTTGCCGGGGTCTTTACGGGAGGAGATGCCATGCGAGGTGCCTCCTCCGTTATTAATGCTGTGGGGGATGGTCGCCGGGTGGCCCGGAAGATCTGTGAGCAGGCCGGTGTTCCAATGACAGAAGATCGGGAGCATTCGTTTCGTCTGGCACGGGAGACCTACCAGCATAAACTGGCCCGGAGGGACTTTCCGGAGGTGGCAATCCATTTGGAACCGCAGGAGCGCCTGAAGGGGAAGCTGGTTAGTCGAACCCTTACCTTGTCTGAAGCAAAAAAGGAAGCAGAGCGGTGTCTCCTGTGTGATGACGTATGTGATATCTGTGTCAGTGTTTGTCCAAACCTGGCAAACCTGTCTTTTTTTACAACACCAAAAGATTATCCGGTGTACTTAATTTCAAAGAATAAGGATGGTTTCACCTACGAAAAAACAGGTGTATTATCGTTAAAACAGAAAACGCAAATATTAAACCTGGGTGATTTTTGTAACGAGTGCGGAAATTGTACGACCTTTTGTCCGACGGCCGGAGATCCGTACAGGGATAAACCCCGGTTTTTTCTCAGTGAAGAAACGTTTCGCCGGGAAGAGTCAGGCTACTGGCTTTCAGGATCAACCCTTTGGTTCAAAGAAGAAGATCAGGTACACCGTGTTACGGTGAATCGGCACTCGATTGAATATGAGGACAAGGATATTCACGTCTCCGCAGACCAAACAACGTACATCCCCCAGCAGGTTCAATTTAAGAATGGTAAAACAGAGATTCTCCTGGAACGGATGTCGGAAATGATTCTGCTCTACGACCAGGTGTGCGACCAATCAGTTTTGCAGCAACCGGGTAATTGAAAATGCGCATCCTGATTAAGAATCCCTTGCTGGTGGCGACCATGAATGATGGAAGGGAGGAGTTCCGCGGGGGTCATATCCTGATCGAGGATAACCGGATTGTTTCTCTGGGACCGGAACCCCTGAATGCAGAGGCCGATCAAATCCTGGATGCCACGGGCATGGTCATTGTCCCCGGGTTTGTGAATACCCATCATCACCTTTTTCAGTCCCTCACTCGCAATATTCCTTTAATGCAGAACCAGTCCCTGTTTGACTGGTTGAAGAATCACTATGAAGTCTGGCGGGAGCTCCGGGCTGAGTCTGTATTTATCAGCGCTCAGGTGGGTCTGTTGGAATTAATGCGCTCCGGTGCCACTACCAGCGCGGACCATCTCTATCTATTTCCGGAGAAAGCGAGCCATGACTTAATTGATGCTGAAATCCGGGCGGCGCAACAGGTGGGAATTCGATTTCAGCCCACCCGTGGATCCATGTCTCTGGGGGAGTCCTCCGGGGGATTGCCGCCGGACGATGTGGTTCAGTCCGAGTCGGATATTCTGGCGGATACGGAACGCCTGGTGGTGGAATATCACGATCCCGTTCCGGGGGCCATGGTTCGGATCTCCCTGGCACCCTGTTCCCCTTTTTCCGTAACGGAGAGGTTGCTTCGGGCAACGGCCGCCTTTGCCCGCGACCGTAACCTGCAGCTGCATACCCACCTGGCTGAAACCCTGGATGAGGAAAACTTCTGTTTACGGCAGGTCGGTTTACGGCCGGTGGCTTACCTGGATTCCCTGGAATGGTTGACAGATCATACCTGGGTTGCCCACGCCGTTCACCTGCAGGATGATGAAATAAAACGACTGGCTGAAACCGGTACGGGTGTGAGTCATTGCCCCAGTTCCAACCAGCGCCTTGGAAGCGGAATTGCGCGGGTGAAAGAAATGCTGGAACAGGGGGTTCGGGTCGGACTGGGAGTGGATGGTTCCGCTTCAAATGATTCAGGGAACATGCTGGCAGAAATACGTCAGGCCCTGCTGCTCTCCCGCCTTCGGGAGCAGCCCTGCTGGCTCGATGCCCGTGAAGTATTATGGATGGCTACCCGGGGCGGCGCTGCTGTCCTGGGGCGGGACGATATTGGGGAACTTGCCGTGGGGAAACAAGCCGACCTGGCCCTCTTTTCGGTGCAAGGACTTGAATACGCCGGCAGTCTTTCCGATCCGCTGGCGGCACTGGTTTTTACCGTGCGTACCTCACCGGTGGACCATCTCATTATTAGTGGTAAACTTCAGATCCAGGCCGGGGTACCGAAGGTGAATCTAGACGAGTTGATTCAACAGCAAAACCGGATGTCGGACGAAATGCTGACGCGGGCCGCCAGGCAAACGGGACTTAATTTCTGGAGTACTCAACAGGATTGATTTATGTGGCATTCTATCCAATCGATCCTTAAACCCGAATCACTTCAGGAGGCCTGGAAAGCCGGTAGTGATTCTCACCAGGTCTTTTTTTCCGGGGGGAGTTACCTGGTGGTGGAGCAGGATCCCAACATAAAAACACTGATCGATTTAAACGGACTCCTTCACAAAGGTGTTTCTTTCACTCCTGAAAATCTCCGCATTGGGGCTGGAATGACATTGCAGGATCTGGTAGAGGAGTTGGGAAACGAGTTATCTGCCGCTCCTTTAATCAAAGCGGTGAAATTTTCCTGTCCCTCCAAGAACATCCGTCATCAACGTACTATCGGAGGCGAGATTGCCCAGGGTAGAATCGATTCCGAAGTTCTTGTTTTGTTGCACTCTCTGTCGGCTGAATTGAAGATTTTTACCGGTCAGGACGAACAGGTATCGATTCAGGCCTGGAATGGAAAAGGTATTATTACGGAGATAATCTGTAATAAACTGGAGAGAGATGTAGCTGTTCTGGAGCGGTTTGCTGTCATTCCCTCTGCCCCGGCGGTGTTGATTGTTGCCGGCTGTCGGCTGGGGGACCAGTTTCAATTCGCTGTGGGGGGCAAAGCCACAAAAATTCAGGTCTTATCTTTACCGGCGGACCAGTGGAATGGGGGTGGGGCTGTGAGCCGTCTGGCTCAGGAGGCGGCGCCATCGCTTCAGGGGGATCATTTCGGGTCCCGGTCCTACAAACATAAGCTGCTGGAGGTGGCCCTCCGGCGGGCGGGAGATCGACTGTGAATGTCCATTTCACCTTGAACGGCAGGACCGCTTCGGCTGATGTTCGTCCTGGATTGACTTTGCTGGACTATCTGCGGAGGATGGGGCTGTTTGGCGTGAAATTTTCTTCAGAAAGGAGTGAAACCGGATCAGATACGGTTCTGATTAATGATCAGCCGTTCAATGCCGGGCTGATTCTGATGCACACCGTTGAGGGTAAACGGGTGGAGACGATTGAATCCCTCAGTCAAGGGACGGAGGTTCATCCCCTGCAAACAGTTTTTCTGGATGAGGGGGCGATTCAGTGCGGATACTGCACACCGGGGATGATCCTGGCGGTGGAAGGGCTCCTGCGGCGCAAGGCCCACCCCAGTGAAGGGGAAATCCGGGAAGCCCTGGCGGGGGTGTACTGCCGCTGCACCGGATACGTGAAGCCGGTGAAAGCAGTGTTAAACTATTGTTCTCAACGAAAGGGGTCATCTGGTTGAAGGTGGTAGGAAAACAGACCCGCCGGGTTGATGGCCTGGCTCTGGCCAGAGGGAAACCGGTCTTCAGTGACGACATTCCTCATGAACATTTTCTGGAGGTCAAGATTCTGCATAGTCCCATGGCCCATGCTCGAATCCGTTCGATTGATATTTCCCCCGCGTTGAAAATTGACGGGGTGGTCACGATTCTGACACATCAGGATTTTAAAACCCATTATTACACCACGGCAGGGCAGGGATATCCGGAACCTTCCCCCCGCGACATGCGCATTCTGGACCAGACCGTGCGGTATGTGGGTGATCGGGTCGCCGTCGTGGCTGCCGAGACCCTTGAAGCCGCTGAAGCCGCTCTTAAAGCAATACAGGTGAACTACGATGAAATGCCTTCTTGCTTTGACCCGGAGGAGGCTTTGGAGCATGAAGTGGTGCTCCACCCGGAACAGGGCCCCACCGGGATTGCGGATGCAGAACAGAATATTGCAGCAGCTTTTGAAGAAGAAATCGGCGATGTCAAAAAAGCTCTGAAAGAAGCGGCCCATGTGTACGAGGGGCGTTATTCCGTTCCCTATGTACAGCATGCTGCCCTGGAGCCTCACATTACACTTACCTGGCTGGATGAAAATGATCGGTTGGTAATCCGGACGGCCACTCAGGTTCCATTTCATGTCCGGAGGATTGTGGCGGAAGTTCTGGGTCTGCCCGTGAGGAAAATCCACGTGATTAAACCACGTATCGGTGGTGGATTCGGCGGTAAACAGGAGATTTTGAATGAGGAAATCTGCGCCGCTGTAACCTGGAAAACCGGTCGTCCGGCCCGCATTGAATATACGCGGGAGGAGGAATTCACTGCCGCCCGTTCCCGTCATCCGCAGATTATTTCCCTTCGAATTGGTCTTGACCGGGATTTGACCTTCCAGGCGATTGACATGGATATCCTCCAGAATTCAGGAGCCTATGGCCCCCATGCCCTCACTGTTATGTCCGTGACGGCCAGTAAGGCGCTGGCCCTTTACAAGGCTCCCCACATTCATGTCCGGGCCCGCTCGGTGTACACCAACCTGCCACCGGCGGGCGCTTTCCGGGGATACGGTGCACCCCAGGGCTTTTTTGCCCTGGAATCGCTGGTGGATGAAATCGCTGCCGATCAGGGAATAGATCCCATCGAGTTGCGGCTCCGAAATTATTACCGGGAGGGCGAAAAGATCCCCATCGCCCAGGTCCTGGGAGAAGGAAAAGATGGCTATCCCATGGTGCTGAAGAGCACGGGGATCCGGCAATGTCTGGAAGAAGGGAAAAAGCTCATTCACTGGAAAACGGGCCGAACTACTTCAAAACCGGGCGTATTCCGGCGGGGAGTCGGTGTGGCAACGGCGGCCCAGGGATCCGGAATCGCAGGGGTTGACATGGGATCGGTTTATTTGAAAATGAATGAAGATGGAAGTTTTAACCTTTCCATGGGGGCTACCGATCTGGGAACCGGATCGGATACGGCCCTGGCGCAGATTGCGGCTGAAGTACTGGAAGTGCCGGTGGAAAAGATTCTGGTTCGATCTTCAGATACGGATTTAACCCCGTTTGATACGGGAGCATATGCCTCCAGTACTACGTTTATCTCCGGGGGTGCCGTGAAGAAAGTGGCGGAGGAAGTGCGGCGGCAGATTCTGGAACAGGGTCGAAAACTTCTGGGGGATCCGGAGGCGCAGATTGAGAATGGCAGCGTAAAAAGTAACCAGGGGCAATACATTTCTTACGAAGAAATCTGTACGAAATCGTTTTACACGCACTACCAGCGCCAGATCCAGGCGGTAGCTTCTCACATGAGCTTTGATAGTCCGCCCCCGTTTAATGCCACCTTTGCCGATGTTACAGTGGACATAGAAACAGGATTTGTTACCGTAAACCGGATTGTGTCGGTGACGGATGCCGGTCAGGTCATTAATCCTCAAATGGCGGAGGGACAGGTAGAGGGGGCTATCCCTCAATCCCTGGGTTACGCCCTGTCAGAATTTATGGTTTTTGATGATCGGGGACGGGTGGTGAACCGGGATTTCAATCGGTACCATATTTACACGGCTATAGATATGCCGGAAATTGTGACCCGATTTATTCATACCCATGATCCTTCCGGACCCTTTGGAGCCAAAGCCGTCGCTGAAATTCCGATTAACGGGCCGGCACCGGCGGTGGTCAACGCAATCTATCATGCCTGCGGCGTGCGAATCAGGGAGTTACCGGTGACACCGGAGAAAATTCTTAAAGGTTTGAAACAATAAATTAGAAGTTAGGGGAGGGGACCTAGACGCCGATGTCCTCATTCCAGAGGCGGGGATTCCGGCGAATAAAGGTTTCCATCAATTCAACGCAGGTCGAGTCCTGGACCACTTCTACCGTTACTCCCCGTTCTTTCAGAAGTGCTTCTTCTCCGGTGAAATTGATATTCTCACCGATGATCACTTCAGGGATTCCGTATAACAGGATGGCACCGGTGCACATGGGGCAGGGGGAAAGGGTGGTAACAAGAATCGAGTTTTGGTAAATGGAGGCCGGTTGACGGCCGGCATTTTCAAGGGCATCCATTTCGGCGTGGAGAATGGCGCTGCCCTTTTGAACCCGGCGATTGTGGCCTCGACCGATGATGGTATCCTTGTGGATCAGCACCGACCCGATGGGGATTCCTCCTTCTGCCAGGCTTTTTTCCGCCTCCTCTACTGCTGCCAGGAGAAAAGGATTCACTGCTCAATCTGCTTTATGAATGGTACCACAGGGTGAAATTAACAACACTGGCCCATTGGAAAAAGAATTGGGGGGCAATAAAAAACCCCGCCTTCCGGAGAAAACGGGGTTTTTACAGGTATTTTGACTAACAGTTAATACCGGGGTCTGGGTGGGCGTTCGGCCCGTGGCTTTGCCTGATTCACTTTAATATTACGGCCGTCGAAATCCTTGCCATTTAAGGCCTGGATAGCAGCATTTGCTTCAGAGTCGTCCGGCATTTCAACAAAACCGAATCCCTTAGACCGTCCGGATAACCGGTCGGTAATAATATTAACGCTTGAAACTTCTCCATATTCAGAAAAAGTATCTTTCAAGGAGCTTTCACTCAGTTTAAAGGGCAAATTCCCTACGTAGATGTTCATAGATGATCTTCCAAGTAACATGCGTTTATTCGAATGACGCTACAGACTTGTCAAACGCTTAAACAAGCCGGTAGTTGACAATCTCTCTTGGATTGCCGATCTGATGAACGCTTGATCAGATCAAGGGCATCAGATTATTAACTGGGGAAGTTAAACCTTATATCGGTCTAATTATAGGTTTAATTCGATTAATTCAAAAAACCGGGTTTTAGGATACGACCCCCTGTTTAGCATTGTTTTATTTAAATCCCAGTTTTTTCCAGAGCATTAACCCTGGGCAGATTCCGGTTACGCCTGCGAAGACGAGAAGAGCGACGGGAACGTAGAGGAACCAGTGTGCATTTTCAAAGCCGGTGAGCCAGATACCCACGAAGAACAAAATAGCTAGGGTGAAGAATTGCATTTTTAAGGCAGTCATGATTCGTCTCCTTTCTTTGAATTGAATAAAGAAATTACGTCATTTTTAGTGATTTTGGTAGGAATCGGAAACTGGAGGCAGGAGTGACCCCGACAGGATTCGAACCTGTGACCAACGGCTTAAAAGGCCGCTGCTCTACCAGCTGAGCTACGGGGCCGGAAAAAGCGGTGGCAAAATTAAGAACAAAGTCGGGCGAATCACAGCAAAAGGTCGCCGGGATAGTCAGACGGAACGATCCAGGGAGCCTTCAACACAGGTTGTGTCAAAGCCACCCCGGGTGTTGTAGATAGTAGTCACTTTCAACCGGTTGGTCTCCAATTTCTGTTTCAGGTCCTGGTATATCCGTTTGGTAACATCTTCCTGGTATATTCCCACATTCCGGAAGCTGATGAAATAGTATTTCAGACTTTTCAGTTCAATGCATTTCCCACCTTCCGGATAGTATTCGATTTTCACCCGGGCCAGATCAGGAAGTCCGCTGAAAGGGCAAACGGCACTAAATTCATTGGTCTCCGTGCAGATGTATTGGTCCGGACTGTCAAAAGGGAAAGTCTCCAGATACTCCGGTCTGATCTTGTTCTCTCCTTCAAAACTGAATTTTCGTCCTTCTGCAACCGTCATGTCGCTTCTCCCCGGTAGATGCACCCGGTGGTGCAGGTTTCCTTCACTTCCACCGCCGAGAGGGGAGGCAAAGCAGGTTTCAACTGCTTCCAGACCCACTGGACCAGGATTTCGCTGGTAGGATTTTCCAGCCCCTCGATGTCGTTTAAATAATGGTGGTCCAACCGTTCCAAAAGAGGAGCGCAGGCGGTTTTAATGTCGGCATAATCCATGACCCAGCCCGTGTGGGGGTCGATCGGGCCATTAATATAAATGCGCAGGGTGTAGGAATGACCGTGGAGCCGACGGCACTTATGTCCCTCCGGCATGTGGGGCAGCGTGTGGGCCGCTTCGAAGGTGATATCTTTGTAAATCTCCATAGGGGTATTAAGGAATGCCTAAAAATTTATGGGTTTGGAGGCTCAGTCTCCAATGGGGATGTTTCCGGCAGTAATCCAACGCCAGGCGTGTGTTTTGATCCCGCTGGGGGCCATCCATGGGTTGCAGGTAGAAGTAGGAAAAGTCCAGCTTCGTGAAAGATTCCGGATCCAACGCTTCCTGGGGGTAGACCAGTTTTAATTCATCGCCTGTGGTCTGTTTCAAAGGGGCGCCTGCTTTGGGGCTGACGCAGATCCAGTCCACTTCTTTCGGCACTGGAATCGTTCCATTGGTTTCAACGGCGATCTCCACCTTCAAGGTATGCAGGGCGGTGATCAGAGGGATATCGAGCTGAAGCAGAGGCTCCCCGCCGGTACACACCAGGAAGGGATTGGTGTGGACATTCTTTGGCCAGTGGTTTACAATGTGTTCAGCCAATGCCTCCGGGCTGGTGAAGCGGCCGCCGTCTGGTCCATCGGTTCCCACAAAATCGGTGTCGCAGAACCGGCAAACGGCCGTGGCCCGGTCCCTTTCCAGGCCCGACCAGAGGTTGCAGCCCGTAAAACGGCAGAACACGGCGGATCTTCCCGTGTGGAACCCTTCCCCTTGAAGGGTGTAGTAAATTTCTTTTATGGAATAGGCCATTTTTTTATCCTACGAGGGATAAGGCAGGGGATCGGGGATACCTGCCTCCTGAAATCCTTTCCGCCGCAATCGGCAGGCGTCACAGTGGCCGCAGGGTCGCCCCTGGGCATCCGGATCGTAACAAGAGTGGGTCAGGCTGTAATCCACGCCCAGGTTAAGACCGGTTTGAATGATTTCTGCCTTGGTCATGCTGATGAGGGGTGTATGAATTGTAATGGGGCGATGGTCCTCCGTACCCATCCTGGTTGCGTAGCGCGCCAGTGTTTCAAAGGCGCGAATGAACTCCGGCCGGCAATCGGGATAACCGCTGTAATCAATGGCGTTGACGCCAATGAAAATATCGGCTGCGGGAAGAACTTCAGCCCAGGCAAGAGCAAAGGACAGAAAAATGGTATTGCGAGCAGGAACGTAGGTGACGGGGATACCGGTTTCATCCTGGGACTGATCCTTGGGGACGTCAATATCGTCGGTAAGGGCGGATCCGCCGAAAGATCGAAGATCAATCCGGGTAATTATATGTTCCTTCACACCGTATTGGCGGGCCAATAACTGTGCTGCTTTAATTTCATATTCATGGCGCTGGCCGTAACGGAAGGTGAGGGCATACAGTGCATAATGCCGACTTTTTGCCATTGCCAGGCAGGTGGTGGAGTCGAGACCTCCACTGAGAAGGATAATGGCTGGTTTCATTTAATACTGAACCTGAATTGGGGGCTGAAATTACGTCTGAAACGTGAATAAAGAGGGTTGAAATGATCGTGTCACAGGGACTGATCCAGTTCAAGAAAATAGGTTTGATACGGTCGAATTAATGTCTATATTATCTAAAGTATATAAAAGATACATTTCGTTACATAGGAGAAATAACGATTCGATGAAGAACAAGGAAGAATTAAAGCGCTTCTTTACTACAGGAGATGTGGCCCGTTATTGCCAGATTAATGTGAATACGGTGAAGCGGTGGATTCGGAACGGAACGTTAAAGGCCTTTCAAACGCCCAGTGGTCATTTCAGGGTGGTCCGGGAAGATTTCGTGCAATTCCTTCAACGGTATGGTTACCCTCTGGATCCCCAGATTGTTGGTAACCCCGGGGCAGCACTGGATATTCTGATTATTGATGATGATCCGGGGTTTTTACAGTTAATGGTGCATTTATTCCATACACTTAATGAAAAGACCACGGTGGCCACGGCCAGCAACGGGGCGGAAGGGTTCAAGCTGGTGGCGCAGTTGAAACCGCGGTTGGTCTTACTGGATCTGAAGATGCC
>CAZIIM010000027.1:0-23550 GCA_964539305.1 uncultured bacterium
GTCCCAGAAACAACCGCATAAACCCCGAATTTCCTAATTTGGGGCTTCATTAAGGTTGAGTCAAATATTATTGAATTAACCAAATTTTTGTTTAAATTCTATTAATTGGATTGAGAATAACTCTGAAACAAAAACCACATACCAAAACGAAAACACGAGTTTGAATTGAGGGGGGAGTAGATTATATGCTCCCCCTTCTTCATTTCAACCAAACCATGGAGGAACAACATGGCTGATGTAAGCACAACCGTAAGAAACGTCGTAGAAGGAATCGTTGGACTGATCAAAGCGTTGATCGTACTCTTTGTGTTTGTCAACATCCTATACTCAACCGGTATCGACCCCATCGGTGGGTTGACAGACCTGGTAGATGCCTTCTTGGAGGGCGGTTTCCCCGGTTTGCTGGCTTTGTTGCTTTTTGTTTCATTCCTAGGTTAACAGATGGAATAATCGGGGTCAATGAATTTGACCCCGGTCTCCCGTTAATGATTTAGGAGGAATACATGCAGAAAGCCTTTGAAACCGTGACAAAATGGATCGGCGATTTAACCGAGCTACTAAAGATGTTGATTGTACTCGGCATCGTGGTCGGTGTTTTATTCGAGGACTACTTCGGTGTCATTGGCGGCATCGGGGATCTGATGAGCAAATTCGGAGATGGTGGATTTGCTGGTCTCCTGGCTCTGATCCTGATTGTCATGTGGTATAAAAAATAAGGTAAGCCAAGCAAAATCAAGTAGCGCCCCCCAGCGGGGCGCTACTTGTTTAAAACGGGGTGGTTGGATGAATGATTGTTCCCAAACGAGCAGTCATCTGTTTCATTTTTCTTTCTTTTCTATCGGGCGCTTTTGAGCACCTGCCTCGGTCTCCGCAGAATGTGGGCCAAGGGGCCGCCGCCCTGAATTTTAATGGCGGTATCCCGGGTACTTACGTGGACCCAGCCAGCCTACCAGCGGGACGGAGCGGTGGCTTCGCTTTCCAAGGAGGGTATCAATTCGGGCTTCGGGCCTTGAAACACTGGAGTGGCATTTCTGTTTTTCATACTAGGCTAGCTCCCATTGGCATTGGGATAACTTCGTTTGGAAATCCGGCGTATTCCGAAACAACTGTTGGTCTGTATAGCGGCTATTCTTGGGGAGAACGTATCCGGTGGGGTGTGGAAGCGAACCTGTATACTCTTTCCATACGGGACTATGGTTCCGATGCGGTAGTGGGCTTTACTGTGGCCTGGCATGTTCGGCTTTTCCCCCAGGTGGAGTGGGGAACTATTTTACGAAATGTGAATACCCCCGGAATTGGCCTGAACGCAGATCCACTGCCCCAAAATATTATTTCCGGCTTTCTCATTGAAATACAACCGAACCTCAATGTTCAGTTGGAATGGGAACAGGACACAGCCTATAAGGGGGAGATGAAGTACGGAGTGTTTTACCAGTTCAGACCCTGGTTATCCCTGACATCCGGTTTCTGTAATCGCACCGGACAGTTTACGGCTGCCATGAATTTTCAAATTTCACATCTCAGTATCAGCTATGCGATTGTTACCCACCCACAGTTGGGGAATTCTCAATGGGTTGGTATCGCTGTGCCTTTGGTTAAGCCCTAGTCGAGTAATTCCCCAAACGGTGACAGAACTCCCCAGCCTGTTTCGACAGGATGCGGAGGAATCAATCCCGGAAGAGGATTTGCTTCTTCTGGAAGAAATCCTGGTCCATTCTTCCGGTATTTCAGCGGGCGTTTTAAAACAATTGATGGCTTTAACCATTCTGTCTGATCAGGACATACAATTACTGAAATATTATGCCCGGAAGCCCAATCCAAAACTTATCCTTAAAGCGCCTGATCTTTCCCCTCGCCTGAGGGATCTTTTACGGCTGATTGAGAGGGAGTCAAGACCTGGACCATCCTCCATAGTTTTTAAGCATTGGCTGGCAGCTTCAAGAGGTCTCCGTTACCGGTGGCGTGGGAGGGCCAATCTGGAAACGGGAACAATTGGTTTTTTCCTGGAGCGCGATCCCGGGGAACGGAAAATAGGGGATTTTTATTCCCTCTATCTCCTCCATTCGGGCGACCATGGAGAGTGGATTCTTGGTGACCACCAGCTGGTGGCCGGGTTTGGACTCCTTGCCGGTCATGCTTACAGGGTCAATAAGGGATTTTCATCGTTATCTTTATTTACCAGACCCGGTCAGGGATTACTGCCCTACCGGTCGACCCACGAGGCCTGGTCCAATCGCGGGTTGGGGTGGACCGATTCTAACCGGCTCGGGCGATTCACGGTTTCCTTCAGCCATAACCGGAGGGAAGGTTACTTGGATAAGAAAAGCGGTGTGAACGTTCTGACCAGTGGTTCTCATGTCGGTTCCGGCCTCGAATTGGACCGCAGTTTGGCGGAGAACCTGGCCATTTTCAACTGGGAGTATGAGTCGGAGAATGGATTGGGTGGATTCATACTGGCGGAGCAACAGTGGAATGATCTTCTGGGGCAACGGTTGGTATTTCATTATCGGGGGGTGTATGGTCTGGTTCGGAGGAAGGGTCAAACCGTGTTTAGCGAGTGGGCTCTCGGCAGGAACAGGATCGAGGCCTATTATGCGGGCCTTTCTCTCCGCAAATATGGGTTCCAGTATGTTTTGAATCTTCGAAAATATGAGCCTGGTTATACCGGGTTCCGATCTGATCCGTTTAGCGAATGGGGCGGGACGGAATGGAACGAAAGCGGTCTTTACCAAGGGTTACGTTTTAAAACTGGGGTTTTGCGAATGACGTTGTTTACAGATCGTTACCTCCGCCCCGGTGATCCTTTCCACCAGTCAGGACTTGAAACCGGGATAAGGGCAGAAGGGCGTTTCATGGGGATGGATTTTGACATTCAACGAAAACAGGAAAGAAAACAAAACGAACCAAAGCTTATTTTTGGTACTTCCGCACCGGAAAGGGAGAGGATTCGTCAATCCTGGCGGATTACCTGCCGATCTAAAAACCAAGGGTGGAAAATTCAATATGCGCGTGTCAGTACCAACGGAGTTAAAACCCCAGGTGAAGGACTCTATTTTCAAATGAATCGAAGACAGGGAAAGCTCTTTTTTCAGGCCAACTGGGTAATGGTCTCGGTGCAGAATTACGGGAACCGGCTCTATTTTTGGGATGTAAATCTGCCCGGTGAAATGGTGAGTAGAATGTATGCCACCAGTGGCATGGGTCCCGCATTTCTGATCATGTACCAGGGAATGAGAGGCGCCCAGATCGGCGGGCGCTGCCGTTTCTGGTTCTCCCACTACCGTCTGTCTGAGGGATCATTGCTTCAGGCCGGACTTTATGTAAATATTGAGCTCTAGAGCAGGTCTTATTGCTTTGGGGTCATGAGTGGGATAATTTCCCGCCCATGAAACGCCTACTTCAACAGGGATATTTCTTTCTGTTTCTCATTGCACTCGCCTCTGCTTTTCCTGTGAAGGTGATCAACCGTGTAAACCAGCAGGAAGACGAAATTAAGACGCTGGACTGGCTTGAAGGGACCTATGTCTCCTCCCGGGATATCTCCCGTGTCCTGGCCAACCGGGAACCGTTTGTCAATATGGAACGAAAAAAGATGGTATTGTATATCGGTGACCACCGCATCAAAGTTTCGGCCCAAACCAGCTATATCCTGGTGGATGAGCAGGTATTTCAGATGCCCATGCCCTCTGTCTGGTCCAATAACGATATTTTTCTCCCGGCAGAGTCCTTTTTTAGTATTCTGAAATCCACCTCCTTACCAGGTATTGCCTACGACTCCCACCGGCAGATTCTGGATGTGGATTTAAAGGAATTCAATATTTATGCCGTAAATATCAGTCAAAAAGCCAACGGTACAATTCTTCGGATCAAAACCAGGGAACTCTTTCCCGAGGGGAATATCAGTTCTTTCACCCATGAGAATGGCTGGTTTTATTTAACGGTGGCCGGGGGTCTGGCCGATACGACCGAGATTCGGCGCAGCGATACGCGGGGTGTGATTAAAAAAGTGGTGGCAGATCAACTGGGGGAGACGGCGCAACTGGCGTTTCAACTCCGTGCACCGGTGGAAAGCCATGAAGTTTACCAGAGTCGCGACCCCAGTGAAATCGTTGTTTCACTTCGGACACCGTTGGCGAAAAGTGTTTCCCGGATTAAGGAAGTCCGGGACCGCTGGAGATTGGATACGGTCGTACTGGATGCCGGCCACGGTGGTAAGGATCCTGGTACCATCGGTCACAGGGGGACCAAAGAGAAGGATATTGCACTGGATATTACTAAACGGGTGGGGATGCTGCTGGAAAAGAACACCAAGTTAAAAGTGATCTACACCCGGGATGAGGATGTATTTATCCCCCTATGGAAACGGACCAAAATTGCCAATGAAGCCAATGGAAAAATTTTTGTCAGTATTCATTTGAATTCCAGCCCGAACCGCTCTGTCAGTGGCGCGGAAACTTATTTGCTCCGACCGGGTAAAACGGAGGACGCCATTGAAGTCGCTTCCCGCGAGAATGGTGTGATTAAACTGGAAGACCAAACCGGAGATCAGTATAAAAACCTGGCAGGGGAAAACCTGATTATGGCTACTATGGCACAGAGTATGTTTATGAAGGAGAGCGAAGATTTAGCGGCCATGATTCAGGAAGAGATTCGAAAAAAGGTCAAATCCAAGAACCGGGGGGTGAAACAGGCCGGTTTTTATGTCCTGGTGGGCGCCAGTATGCCGAATGTGCTGGTGGAGGCGGGCTATCTAACCAATCCGACGGAAGAAAAAAATCTCAGGAAAGCGGCCTATCGGCAACAGCTGGCGGAAGCCATTTACCGGGCCATTGTCAAATTCCGTTACTCCCGGGAACAGGTTCTGGCAGAGGGTTGATTGGCAGCTTCCGGCCCCATTGGTGTTTTTGATTCCGGTTTGGGGGGACTGACGGTCGTTCGGGCCCTGCGCCGGAAATTACCTCGCGAAACTATCGTCTATTTTGGAGACAGCGCCCGTGTGCCCTATGGGAATAAGAGTCCCACGCTGGTTAGACAGTACAGTCGGGAAATATCCGAATTTTTAATTGAAAAAGGGGCCAAATTAATTGTTGTTGCCTGTAATACCGCATCTGCATTGGCACTGGAAGAACTGCGAGAAACCTTCCAGGTGCCCATCATCGGCGTTATTGAACCAGGGGCGGAAGCGGCTGTAAAAGCAACTCAAACAGGGCATGTGGGTGTTATCGGGACTTTGGCGACCGTGCGCTCGGGTGCTTATGAAAAGGCCCTGGTGAAGCACCTTCCTTCGGTGAAAATTACCAGTAAAGCCTGTCCCTTATTTGTTCCCCTGGTGGAGGAGGGGTGGACCGAAGGCGATATTCCGGAACGGGTCGCCAGAACCTACCTTACTTCAATCCGTTCGGATGGGGTAGATACCCTGATCCTCGGCTGTACTCATTATCCGCTGTTGACGGGGGTTATTGGGAAAGTCATGACTTCAGCTGTTACCTTGGTGGATTCGGCTGAAACCACTGCCCTCGAAACGGAAAAAGTGTTAATCCAATCTGAATTATTAGCCGATGCCGCTTCCCCAGGTGAATTGGATTGTTTTGTAAGTGACCTGCCCTTGCGGTTTGAACAGGTGGCCCAGCGTTTCCTGGGGGCCCCCGTAAGCAATGTCTCCGAAGTCCAGCTCCACTGATATCAAAGAACTGCTGAGCTATCTTTATGGTCTCCGCCGGTTGGGAATCAAAACCGGTCTTCGACATACAAGGGAACTACTGGCGTGCTGCGGGAACCCGGAGACTCAATTCCGTTCTATCCATATTTCCGGTACAAACGGTAAAGGGTCCGTGGCGGCAATGAGCGCATCGATCCTTCAGGCCGCCGGAATGAAAGTGGGTCTCTATACCTCTCCTCATTTAATCCGCTTCAATGAGAGGATACGCATTAATGGGATTCCCATTGAAGATGACTGGATTGGGGACTTTATGCAGACCTACCGGGATCCGGTTGAAA
Source organism: uncultured bacterium (assembly GCA_964539305.1). GTDB lineage: Bacteria > Fidelibacterota > Marinisomatia > Marinisomatales > TCS55 > CAZNUM01. Next base: position 5,998 of record CAZIIM010000027.1, read on the forward strand.
GAATTCAGACCACCTTTTTCGAAACGACCACTGCCCTGGCGTTTTCCTGTTTTGCGGCTGAAAATGTGGATATTGCCGTAATCGAAACCGGCCTCGGAGGGCGATTAGATTCCACAAATGTTCTTGAGCCGGCAATAACAGCCATTACACCCGTCTCGTTAGACCATCGGGATATCCTGGGAGACAAGCTTGAGGTCATTGCTGCTGAAAAGGCGGGAATCATCAAGGTGCGTACGCCATTGGTTCTTGGTCCGCAGGAGCCGGAAGTTCTGGCGGTGCTGGAGACAACAGCGCAGAAACAATCTGCCCCCCTTTTAACTGTTGATCAGCCTCAGTTTAAAAAAGTAGATGTCACTGAACAGGGAACAACCTTTATTTTTAACGGGTCTCGATATGAAATCCCGCTTCTGGGCTACCATCAGGCCGTCAACGCGGGGATGGCCATTCAAATTACAAATGGAATTGTGCCCGGGTTACGGAGGGAGGTAGTTCGGCAGGGGTTGCGAAGTGTCAATTGGCCGGGGCGCCTTCAGCAGCTTCACGCCCAGCCACCCATATTCTATGATGTTGCCCACAACGCTCATGGATTGCGTATTGTGATCCGGACCCTCCAGCGTATCTACGGGAAAGCACCGGTAATTCTGCTGGTTTTGAAGGGAGACAAGGAGTTGGGTTTAATTGCTTCTGAACTGGATCGTCATTCCGGGGGATTGATCATCGGCGGCGCCGAGCACAGGGGTTTGATGGATAGCCAGACCCTAGGCATTGAACTTTCAAAACGGATGAAACGGTCGTTTCAGGAAATCACTGATTTTTCTACTGCCCTGGGCACATTAGTGGAAGAGGCGGCCGAATCAGAAACCTGCGGATTGATTGTGGGCAGCCATTATGTGGCGGAGGACGTTTACGATAGGTTTGATTTTTCCTTTCAGAATGGAAGAATTTAATGTAACTTGAAACGCACGAACTGAATTTATTATAACCCCCCAACCGGGGGTTCCCCGCAGTTTTATACACGAATAACTTTATTTAACAAGGATCTCTTTTTATGAATGTCAATGAACTGCAGGCACTCAAAATCAAGGAATTGACCGCCCTCGCTCAGGAATTGGATGTCCAGGGCTACTCCGGTCTAAATAAACAGGAATTGATTGTCCGTGTCCTGCAAGCCCACAATGAAAAAGAAGGTATTTTAACCGCCCGGGGTGTACTTGAGGTACTTCCGGAAGGTTACGGTTTTTTACGAAGCCCCGATTTTAATTATTTACCTGGTCCGGATGATATTTACGTCAGTCCGTCCCAGATTAAACGGTTTGGATTAAGAACGGGCCATGAACTTTCAGGCCAGATTCGCCCACCCAAAGAAAAAGAGCGCTTTTATGCCCTGCTGAAGGTTGATCTGGTGAATGGGAAGGAGCCGGCCCAGGTCAAGCAGGCCATTCTCTTCGACAACCTGACTCCTCTGCACCCGGAGGAACGGTTTATTCTGGAATATGACCCCCGTGACTTATCTACCCGGATTATGGACCTGGTATCGCCGATCGGTATGGGCCAGCGGGGCCTGATTGTGGCCCAGCCCAAGACAGGGAAGACTATTCTTCTGCAAAAAATCGCTAATGCTATTTTGAAGAACCATCCCAAGGTTCGTATCATTATTCTACTGATTGACGAACGGCCGGAAGAAGTCACGGATATGAAACGGAATGTGGACGCGGAGGTGGTCAGTTCAACCTTTGACGAACCACCTGAGCGACATGTGGCTGTGGCAGACATGGTACTTCAAAAAGCCAAACGGATGGTGGAGTACGGCGACGATGTGGTTATTCTGCTGGATAGTATTACCCGTCTGGCCCGGGCCCATAATGCAGTCATGCCCCACAGTGGAAAAATCCTTTCAGGTGGGATTGACTCCAATGCCTTGAAAAAACCAAAACAATTTTTTGGTGCCGCCCGGAATACGGAGGAAAGCGGAAGTTTAACCATTATCGCCACTGCTCTGATTGACACAGGCAGCCGGATGGACGATGTTATTTTTGAAGAATTCAAAGGAACGGGTAACATGGAACTGGTTCTGGATCGCCGTCTGAGCGACCGGAGAATTTTCCCCTCCTTTGATTTAATTCGCTCCGGGACCCGGAAAGAAGAACTGTTGCTGGATAAAAAAGTACTGGCCCGGATGTGGATTTTACGTAAACTGTTAAATGAAATGAATGTCATCGAGGCCATGGAATTTCTCCAGGATCGGATGAAGAGAACCAAAACAAACGAGGATTTTCTGGACACCATGAGCCAATAATTGTAAATTTCAGAATCTATAGGTGTAGCAACTAATGAGGTATAATTATGGAATTTACGTATCCTGAAGTCAAGACAATCGTCGCCCGATTGATCACTGATAAGCCCGTACGAAAAACACCTTACCAGGTTAAAGGTGTTTTTATGCGGCATTTTCCGAAAGAGTCCATCGTTCCAATGCTGGACGGGACATACCGGGATCATTTTCTTTACCCCAGGGTACAGGTTAAAATCCTGAATGAGCAGATCTACGTGGTTGGAATCGGCGAAGGGGTAGATGCCATCCGCTCCATGGCGGAAAAGCTGGATATTCTTGATTTTGGAAACATCACTTTCCAGGTGCATGACGTGGATGTGGAAGAGCACACAGATCGGTTCCATCCGGTTCCAAAGCTTATTCGCTACCGCTTCGTCACTCCCTGGGTAGCCCTGAATCAGACGACTGGATCCCGCTATCGGTTCCTGAATAATGTAGACCGGGTGAATTTCCTGAACCGGCTTTTGGGTCAGAATATTGTGTTCATGGCCCGGGAGATGGGTATGGAACTGGAAGAAAATATCTTTACCAAAGTAACGCTGACCTCCCTGTTCCCCAAACCGGTGGACGAAAACAACTGGGGTGCTTTCGAAGGAGAATTCAGGGCCAACTTTGTTCTGCCTAATTACATTGGAATCGGGAACGGTATCACCCGTGGTTATGGGACCATTTTCGGGCTCTTTAACCCTGAATTATTCACGTTCGATGAGCACGTCCTGGAATCGACCGTTAAAGGCGAAGGGGAGGCGGAACCCCTTCCGATTGTGGCTGAATCAGGCGTGCAGGAAATTGAGATTGACAAGGTTCCCAGACCCCGGAAAAACAGCAATCGTAAAAGACCGAAAAAGAAGTCCAAAAAAGTTCTGTCTGAAGAGTTCGACATTGAAGATGAAGGCACATCCGTCGTGGAGGTGGCTCCACCGCCTCCGCCCAAGCCGCGCCGGAAACATAAAAAGCGGCCAACTCCCGAAATTACGGATGAGTCGAAATTCAATAGCGAAGAGTATCATAAAAAACAGCATAATTTATAGCCGGGCTCTTAGGCATGGTCCAGCTGGCTGAACGCGTTCAGCGCGTTAAACCCTCCTTTACGTTAGAGATGACCTCCCGGGCGGCGGAATTAAAGTCCCAGGGAGTCGATGTCATTAATTTCAGCGCCGGGGAACCGGATTTTAATACTCCCCTTCATATCCGGGAGGCCGCGAAAAAGGCCCTTGACGACGGTTACACGAAATACACTGCTGGCGCTGGCATGCTTGAACTCAGGGAAGCGGTGTGTACCAAGCTGAAGCGGGAAAATAGACTGGAGGTAGATCCGGGTGATGTCCTGATTTCGAACGGGGAGAAACAAAGCCTCTCCCTTGCCTGTCAGACCCTGTTCCAAAAGGGGGACAAAGTTCTGGTTTTTCGACCCTATTGGGTCTCCTACCCGGAGTTCGTTGAACTGGCAGATGCGGAGCCGGTGCTGATTGATACTATTCCGGAACGGAATTATGAACCGGACTTTGCTGTTCTTGAAAAGGGTGTCAGTAATCAGGTGAAAGGGGTGATTGTCAACTCCCCTTCCAATCCCACCGGGGGTGTCTGGTCCGAATCAGCTCTTCTTGAACTGCTGCGGTTGGCAAAATTACACGGGTGGATTGTTATTTCAGATGAATGTTACGAGCGGCTGGTCTTTGATGGTGAATTCATCAGCATGGAAAGATTAAATCGGGAACACCGGATCGGGGCTGAAGTATTGACCTGCATGAGTCTTTCGAAAACCTACGCCATGACAGGCTGGAGAATCGGCTATGCTTTCGGGGAGAAAGAGATTATTCGTGGGATGTCAAAGCTTCAGGGCCAAATGACTTCCTGTGCCAATGCCATTGGTCAGAAAGCGGCCGTAGCTGCCTTGACGGGGGATCAGTCTCCCGTGGAGGAAATGCGCCAGGCGTTCAAACAGCGCCGTGACTTGATGGTGCAGCTGTTAAATGAAATCCCAGGGGTTCAATGTGCACTCCCGGGCGGCGCCTTTTATGCCTTCCCGGATATGTCCTTTTATTTGGGGAAGCGGGCTAACGGGAAACCGTTGAAGGATACATTCGACCTGAGTGACTATTTATTAAATGATGCTCGCGTAGTGACAGTTCCGGGGGATGGGTTTGGCGCCCCCGGGTATGTACGCTTCTCGTATGCTACCGATACAAAAACGATTGAAGAAGGTCTCCGGCGTACCCGGAGAAGCCTAAAAAAATTAACTTAAAGAATGGAGTTTTGTGATGAAAGAAGGAATACATCCCGACTATAAACTGGGTACTGTTCACTGTTCCTGTGGGCATACTTTTCAGGTCTACAGCACCGTTGGGGACCAACGGGTAGAGATTTGTTCCGAATGCCATCCCTTCTACACGGGGAAGCAGAAACTGGTGGATACGGCTGGACGGATTGAGCAGTTCAAACGGAAATACGGTCGTCAGTCCAAATAAGGAATTGATACTTCCATCGTTGCGCCTGATTTTGAAATCGGCTGAATTGTTGTGTTTCCGTTTTTAATAACCCTCATGAAACCGGCCATCCTGGTGGGGGGACAGGCGGTGATTGAGGGTGTGATGATGCGTGTTCCGGGCGCCTATGCCACGGCCGTCCGGGATCCGGAAGGGAACATACAGGTCGATCGTCATCCGTTTCAATCCGTAACGGAGCGGTCCAAGTTCTGGAATCGGCCAATTCTCAGGGGAATGTCCAGTTTATACGAAGCAATGAAAATGGGAATGGCCACTTTGCAGTGGTCTGCCCAGATTGCCCTCCCGGATGAAAAACCGGAGACCGGTCGTACGCGGCTTGCCAATCACCTTTCCACCGGTTTGGCAGTTCTGATGGCCGTGGGATTATTCATGGTGGCGCCCCTGTGGATTACGACCCGCCTGCTGGATATTGAAAAGGAAGCTGTCACCTTTAATCTCATTTCGGGGATACTGAGAATCAGCTTTTTCGTTCTTTATCTTTATCTCATATCTTTTATGAAGGATGTGCGACGCCTGTTTCAGTACCATGGTGCAGAACATCGGGTGGTGTACAACTTTGAATCGGGGAAAGAAATTACTGTAAAGAATGCTCAGTCATTTCCCACCCAGCACCCACGCTGTGGGACCAGTTTTCTCTTTATTGTACTTCTGTCGGCCATTCTGGTTTTTGCCCTGATTGATACTATATTCTTGGCAATGACCGGTACCATCAGTCTGAAAATCCGCATCCTGATGCACCTGCCGTTGATTCCCCTGGTGATGGGTGTTTCCTATGAATTGATCAAATTAACGGCCCGCAACGGTAGGAATCCCCTTTTCAGGCTTCTTCGGGCACCGGGTTTGTGGCTGCAGCACATTACCACCCGCACCCCGGAGGATGATATGGTGGAAGTGGCTATCATTGCCCTGGAAAAGGCGTTTGGGGAGCAGTATGAGAAAGTGGTCGGAAAGGAATACCTGGCTGAGGCAATCGCTTGATTAATAAACTGAAAGAGATTGTTGCCCGCTTTGAAGAGTTGGAAGCTCAGATGGCGGATCCGGAGTTGGTGGGGGATCAGGCGAAAATGACGGAACTGGCCAAAGAACACCGCCGTCGCAGTAAACTGGTATCCAAAGCAAGGGAATATATTTCCCTGGTGGAACAGATTGAAGAGGATCAGGAAATTGTGGCAGGGGATGATCCGGACCTGAAGCAACTGGCAGAAGCGGAACTGGAGGAGTTGGAGCATTCCCGCAATGAAATGGAAGTGGAAATCCGGCTGCTCATGTTGCCCAAAGACCCCCACGATGATAAGAATACGATTGTTGAAATCAGAGCCGGCACCGGCGGGGATGAAGCGGCGCTCTTCGCTATGGATTTATATCGGATGTATATCCGTTTTGCGGAACGGAAGGGGTGGAGACAGGAAATTTTAGAGTCCAATGAAATTGGCATCGGTGGATACAAGGAAGTGATTTTTTCGGTGGAAGGGGATGGAGCGTACGGTGAATTGAAATACGAAAGCGGTGTTCATCGGGTCCAGCGCGTTCCAAAGACGGAAACCGGCGGCCGGATTCATACGTCTGCGGCTACGGTGGCCATTCTCCCGGAAGCAGAAGAAGCAGATGTGGAAGTGAATGAAGCAGATTTAAAAATCGATACTTATCGTGCCAGCGGTGCAGGGGGTCAGCACGTGAATAAGACGGAATCTGCCATCCGGATTACCCATATTCCTACCGGTCTGGTGGTCACCTGTCAGGATGAAAAATCCCAGCACAAGAATAAGGTGGCTGCCATGAAAGTATTGCGCTCCCGTCTTTTGGCACTGGAAGAAGAGCGGATTGCCCGGGAACGGGCGGTTGAACGGAAATCAATGGTTTCCACAGGAGATCGTTCTGCCAAAATACGCACCTACAACTTTCCCCAGGGGCGCGTAACCGATCATCGGATCAACTTTACCAGCTATAATCTGGAAGGAATCCTGGATGGTGAGCTGGATGAATTGATTGACAATTTAAAGCTGGCAGACCAACAGGCCCGTTTGATGGCGACGGAATAACATGAGTGAAAGCACCCGCGAAACCAGGAAAAATTGGCGGGTGATTGATATTCTTCAATGGGGGGAAGATTATTTTTCCGCCCGACACTTCGAACATCCCCGCCGTGAAATTGAATGGCTGCTTGGTGAACTGTTGGAATATCGCCGGATTGATCTGTATTTACAGTTTGAAGAACCGATTTCTAAGGAACACCTTTCCCGACTGAGAACGTGGGTTCAGAGACGGATTAAAAAGGAGCCGCTGCAATATATTACAGGGAAAACAGAATTTTATGGCCGGCCGTTTAAGGTTACTCCTGCCGTCCTCATCCCGCGCCCCGAAACAGAGCGAATGGTGGATGTCGCCCTCCATTTAATCAGTAATGCAGACGCTCCAAAGGTACTGGATGTGGGAACCGGCTCTGGTTGTGTTGCCGTTTCCATTGCGGCTGAATGTCCCCAGGCGGATGTGACAGCGGTGGACGTGTCAAAGGCAGCTCTGGAAATTGCCCGGTACAATATGGAGCAGAATGGAATCGCCAATGTAAACCTGCTCCAGCTGGATTTCCTGACTGCTCTTCCTGAAGGACGATTTGATCTGGTCGTATCCAATCCACCCTATATACCGACCGAGGAAATGGAAACGTTAATGCCGGATGTGCGGGAATATGAACCCAAGGTCGCTCTCACGGATCGTGGGGACGGACTCGCTTTTTATCGCCGTATGGCGCAAGTGGCCGATCAGGTGCTAGTCCACGGCGGATGGCTGGTAATGGAAGTTGGACTGGGGGAACACCCCCGTCGTGCCAGAGATATTTTTCTCGATGCCGGGTTTAAAGAAACAGAACTGGTGCCGGATTTTAACGGGGACGAACGGGTTTTGAAAGTTCATTTCACGGGCTGAATTTTTTCATTTTTAACCAACTCCCCCCTGTCCAGATTAGGATTGTGGCTGTATTTTCTGAGGCAGTTTTTGGTTTGTGAACCAGCAATTCAATTTAAATGACAGCAGAATTCGTACATCTCCATAACCATTCTGATTATAGTCTCCTGGACGGGGCCCAGACGGTCCAGACGCTCGTAAACACCGTTTCTGATTTGGGAATGGATACGGTGGCTTTGACGGAACATGGTAATTTGTTTGGTGTCATTCCCTTCTACAACGCGGCTAAAAAAGCTGGGATTAAACCTATTATCGGCTGTGAGACCTACGTAGCGGTGGGGAGCCGCTTCGATAAGAAACCCCGGGCCGACGGGGGCTGGGGGAATAACCATCTGATCCTATTGGCCCAGAACTACACTGGCTATAAAAATTTAATGAAGCTGGTAACGTTCGGTTATCTGGAGGGGTTTTATTACCGCCCCCGGATTGATCTGGAACTGTTGAAAGAGTACAACGAAGGTTTAATTTGTCTTTCAGCCTGCCTGAAAGGCGAAATCCCCGAAAAAATACTGAAAGGGGACTGGAAAGGCGCCCAGGAGGCTGCACTGCGATTTGCTGAATTATTCCAGGATCGATTCTATTTAGAGGTTCAGAGTCACGGAATACCGGAAGAGCGTCAGAATGTGGAGAATATGATAAAACTAAGCCGGGAGCTGGATCTACCCCTGGTCTGTACCAATGATGCTCATTATGCCCGTCATGAACATTGGGAGGCCCATGATGTTCATATTTGCCTCGGGTCGGGTAAAGAGCGGAGTGACCCCAATCGGTTGCGCTATGCCACACCTGAATTCTATCTGAAAAGTCAGGATCAGATGTATGAATTATTCAGGGAAGTACCTCAGGCGCTGGAGAACTCCCGCCGAATTGCCGAAAGTGTAAATCTGGAACTGCCCATGGGGGAATACCACTTACCCAATTTCCCGATCCCGGTCGATGCCCCCTCCCAGGACCCTAATGACTATTTAAAACAACTCTGTAAGGAGGGGGTGAAAAAACGATATGGGGACCTGACTCCCGACCTTGAAAAGAGACTGAATCACGAACTGCAGGTCATCGAAAAAATGGGTTTTGCCGGTTATTTCCTGATTACGGCAGATTTTGTGAATTATGCCCACCAACACAAAATTCCCGTAGGCCCCGGTCGGGGATCCGCTGCCGGAAGTCTCGTATCCTATGCTCTGGGAATCACCTCCATTGATCCCATTCGCCACGGTCTATTGTTTGAACGGTTCCTGAATCCGGATCGTATCAGTATGCCCGATATTGATATTGATTTCTGTATTGATCGTCGCGGGGAGGTTATTGATTATATCAAACACCAGTACGGTGAAAATTCTGTCACCCAGATCATTACTTTCGGGAAAATGAAAGCCCGGCAGGTGGTTCGGGATGTGGGAAGAGTGCTGGGATACTCTTTTGGAGAAATTGACCGCCTGGCGAAAATGATTCCCACCACCCTGAATATTACCCTGGAGGAGGCCTTGGAACAGAGCCCTGAACTGCGGGCGGCGGCTGAAGGACCCTATAAGGAAGTCATTGAACTGTCACTGGTCCTGGAAGGAATGAACCGACATGCTTCCACCCATGCGGCAGGTGTGGTGATTGCCCCGGGAGAATTGACAGACTACGTACCCCTCTATCGTTCCCCCCAGGGAGATATAACCTCCCAATACGATATGAAAGGTCTGGAGGCATTAGGTCTTTTAAAAATGGACTTCCTGGGTCTCCGCAATTTGACCGTGATCAGCAATACCCTTAAGCTGGTTGATAAACAGGGCAAAAAAATTGATATTGAGAAAATCCCTCTGGCTGATCCGGAAGTGTACAAATTATTCTCCAAAGGGTTGACCATTGGTGTTTTTCAGTTTGAATCCTCGGGCATGCGGGAATTTTTAAAGAAACTGAATCCCACGGTGATTGAGGATTTAATCGCCATGAATGCTTTATACCGCCCCGGGCCCATGGATAATATTGCCGATTTTATCGCCCGTAAACGGGGTCGCAAGAAGATTGAATACAGCCATCCTTCCCTGGAGCCGATCTTGAAGGAAACCTACGGCATTATCGTCTACCAGGAGCAGGTAATGCAGATCGCCCATGATATTGCCGGTTTTAGTCTGGCTGAAGCGGATATCATGCGCCGGGCCATGGGGAAAAAGAACCGCCAGATGATGTCTGAATTGAAGGTGAAATTTCTGGAAGGGTCCATTAAAAATAATATTCCGCGGAGAACAGCGGAGCGGATCTACAATCTGATCGAAAAATTTGCCCAATACGGGTTCAATAAAAGTCACTCAACCGCCTACGCCTATGTGGCTTACCAAACAGCCTGGCTCAAGACCCACTATCCCGCAGAGTTTATGAGCGCCAACCTGACCAGCGAAATGTCCAATATAGATCGGGTTGTGATTCTGATCAATGAGTGCCGGAAATTGAAAATGAAGGTGAATCCCCCGGACGTGAATGTCTCGGATATTCATTTTAAGCCGGTAGATAAAAAAACCATTTCATTCGGATTAAACGCCATCAAGAATGTTGGTACCAAGGCCCTGGAAAAAATTCTGGAGGCCCGGAAAGAGCAGGGGCCCTTCAAAACAATTTTTGAGTTCTGTGCCAAAGTGGACCTGCGGGCTGTCAATCGAAAAGTGCTGGAGAGCCTCATTAAATCCGGTGCTATGGACACCCTGGAAGGGAATCGGGCCCAGAAGTTCGAGGCCATAGACAAGGCCCTGAAATACGGACAGCAGGTTCAGGAGGATCGGGCGAAAAATCAGGAGGATTTATTTGGCGGGTTGCTGGATTCGGCCGGGAATAAAGTAACCATGATCCCGGAACTGCCCCAGGTGGAAGAATGGTCCGAAACCCAGCGATTGAATTATGAAAAAGAAGTGTTGGGAATGTTTCTTTCTGGACATCCGCTATTGAAGTATGCTGAAGACCTGGAGGAATTCAGCAATTTCGATTTTTCTGATAACCTTGAACATGTTCAGCAGGAAAAGATTCGTGTCGGCGGCCAGATCCGGGACGTAAAAATGCATTTTGATCGGAAGAACAACCAGATGGCTTTTTTCAGGTTGGAGTGCCTGGGAGGCCAGGCCGAGATCCTGGCGTTTAGCGACCTTTTTGCGAAAAATCGCGATTTGATACAAAACGATAAAATTGTGTTTGTAACCGGTAAACCTTCCGATGGGTCTGATTTCTCGGATTTGAAACTCATTGCAGAAGAAATTGTGAGTGTGGAACAGGCCCGGGAACGGTACTCCAAGCATGTCAATATCCGGGTGGAACCGGATCAAATGACACCGGCCGATGCGGAAGCGCTCTTTAAACTGGCCAAGGACCACGAAGGCTCCTGCGGCCTCATGTTCCATATGGTCTCACCTCAGGGGAAACAACAGCGTATTTATGCCCACAATGTAAAAGTGTCAGCCCATCCCTCCTTTTTAAAGAAACTTCGGGACACCTACGGAAAAAGTAATGTTTGGGTATCGGATTGATTGCCCTGTTACAACGTGTCTCGGAAGCGAGGGTTACGGTTGAAAGTAAGACTGTAGGTCAGATCGGACCGGGACTGGTTATTTTCCTGGGTGTGGACCAAGGGGATACCAGCAAGGAAGTCGAATTTCTGGTTCAGAAAATATCCGGTTTTAGGATTTTTAACGATTCGGAAGAAAAGATGAATCGATCCATCCGGGATGTAAATGGTTCTGCTCTTGTCATCAGCCAATTTACTCTCTGTGCTGACTGGCGGAAGGGACGGCGGCCCAGCTTTGTAAAAGCGGCTGATCCTGAAACAGGCAAGACCCTTTACCACCAGTTTATTGCGCGTCTGAAAGACTGCCATATTCCAGTGGAAACGGGGCAATTCGGCGCTATGATGAAAGTTCAGCTGATAAACGATGGTCCCGTTACCTTTGTCCTGGATACGAACCAGTGAGATAATCGGGGTTTGGCCTTCATTCCAGTCTTACCGATTGATACTACTTCCGTAAGAGAATCATTTGTAACTTTTTATCGTTAAAAGTATTCAGGGATATGAAAAGAAAAATCAGAATTTTAATGGCAAAACCGGGATTGGACGGACACGATCGGGGAATTAAAGTCCTGGCCGCTGCCTACCGGGATGCGGGGATGGAAGTGATTTATCTGGGGTTGCGCCAAACACCGGAAATGATCGTCTCCGCAGCCCTTCAGGAGGACGTTGATGTCATTGCCCTTTCCAGCCTGAACAATGCCCATATGACTATTTTCCCGCGGGTACTGGAGCTAATGAAGGAAAAACAGCTGGATGATGTACTGCTGGTGGGAGGGGGAATCATCCCTAAAAAAGATGTGGAAGCATTGGAAAAGATGGGGGTGGGTAAACTCTTCGGTCCCGGGACACCCGTTCAGGAGACGGTAGATTACATCCAGAACTGGGTTGCTAAAAACCGCCGCTGAATGGACCTGAAGAATCAGACCGAGCTGGAACTGTATTTTGCTGACCATTTTGATACAGTTCTGTTCCCTGTCCTGGCCGATCTGTACCAGTCTAAAGGGGATTATATCCGGGCCAAGAAAGTCTGTGAGATCGGCCTCAGTCATCACCCGGAGAATGTGGAGGGTCAATATATTCTGGCAAAAGCCGAGCTGGCGCTGGGGAACCTGACAGCAGCGGAGAAATGGATGAAACAGGTTTTGAAGGCGGTTCCGGACCACATTTCGGCCTCCCTCACACTACCGGTTATCCAGGAGCAACTGGAGCGACCTGATTCCGTATTAGCGGCCAGCTGGAAGCGGGCGCTGAAAATTGATCCAGAAAATAAACTGGCCCTGGAGTTCCTGAAAAAGCGGAAAAGGACACCAAAGAAGGGGAAGAAGAAAACGGTTGCTGAAAAAATGAAATCTGCCCATCCTCCGAAACCGGACCTTTCGGGTACAGATAAAAATCTGGAGAGCATGAACATCAGTCCCCGACTGGCTACGTTTACGTTGGTGAGTGTGCTTCGCAATCAGGGACTTTATCACCAGGCTCTGGATGTGCTGGATGTGCTCGAGGAACAGGGAAAGGATCTGGACCGGATTAACCGGGAGCGGAAGGCGATCAAGGCGGAAATTCAACCCTGAGTAGCGACTAATTTTTTCTTCGCATTTATCATTCCACTTTGTTGTAGAGAAAAATTCATCTTATGAATAGCAGTATTTATCAAAAACGACAAACAAAACTGCGCACGCTTTTGGGTCGGCGGGGGCTGGACGGAATGTTAATTACCAATCTGACCAATATCAGGTACCTGTCAGGCTTTACCGGATCAGCGGCCACCTGTATTGTGTTGATGGATAAACAGTATTTTATTTCTGATGGACGCTATGACGAGCAATCGCGACGGGAGGTTTCCGGGTTTCAGCGGGTCATTAGCAGTGAATCCCATATAGAAATTATGAGTGCGAAAAAGAGGAATTTGATCCCCAACGGCGTGAAATTGGGATACGAGGGGGATCATTTACCCGTGAGCCGCTATATGGAACTGCAGGAGCAGTTTCCAACCGTGGTCTGGGAAGATTGCTCCGGAGTGCTGGAGGCCTTACAGAGTGTGAAGGACGAGGAAGAGCTCCAGGCTCTCCGCACGGCCGTGGAGATCACCGATGTCGTTTTTGAAGAACTTATTCCGCTCCTGAAACCGGGTGTAACGGAAAAGACGATCGCCAACCGATTGGTTCTACGGTTTCGGGAACTGGCAGAGGGGGAAGCCTATGCTCCAATTGTGGCCGGGGGTCCCAACAGTGCTCTGCCCCATGCCGTCCCGTCGGATCGGCCCTTTCAGACGGGTGATTTTATCGTAATTGATGCGGCGGCCAAGTATGCCGGTTATCACGCAGACCTGACACGGACGCCCGTGGTTGGATCTGCTTCTGAGCGACATCGGGAAGTTTATGAACTGGTGAAAGGAGCCCAGAAAGCCTGTATCGATCAAGCCCGGGCGGGGATTGCCTGTAAAGATCTGGATTCGGTTGCCCGGGACTACATTAAGGCCGGAGGCTACGGCGAATATTTTAACCATGGAACGGGCCATGGGCTGGGACTGGAGATCCATACCCAACCACGGTTGAGTCCCCTGAGCCAACAGGTATTGGCCGTGAACAATGTAGTGACGGTTGAACCGGGTGTGTACATACCGGGTTGGGGAGGTGTCCGCATTGAAGATGATATTTTAATTCAGGAGGACGGCTGCGAAATTCTAAACCGGACTCCCCGTGATCTGATTGAACTTTAATTGGGTCCATTTCTTAGAACGATTCCGGCCAGAGACTACTTATATGAAAATTGATATTTATAAAGATCCGGTCCTCTACAACGCTATCAACGGCAGAAAGCGGGACGATCTGCCTTTTTACCGCTATTGGACTGAACGGACGCCCGGACCAATACTGGAATTGGCCTGTGGAACGGGACGGTTGGCCAAGCCACTGCTGGAACAGGGTCTGGATTACACGGGCCTGGACCGGAGCCCTGAATTCATTCACTGGTGTATCGATTATTGGGGAGATCGGGGAGTGTTTATCCAGGGGAATATGCAGGATTTTCAATTAAATCGATCCTTTAATTTGGTTTTTATTGGGTTTAATTCATTTCTCCATTTATATACAGATGAGAGCGCCATAGAATGCCTGACATTAATTCACCGGCATTTGTCTGGTTCGGGACGTTTTTTGCTGGATATCTTTGTGCCCAGTCCGGAATTTCTGTATCGGGACGAGAGTCGGTTGTATCAAACACTCACATTTGACTATCCTGAAGGCGGGCCGTGTATTATCAGGGAAAGAAACACCTATAACGTGGATACGGAAATCAACCATATTCACTGGTACCTGGATCGGGGCGAAGGGTTTGAAATCATGGAATATGAGTTTGATATGCGTATGTATTTCCCCGATACGGTGGATCGGTTGTTGACAGAAGCGGGGTTTGTCATACAGGAAAAATGGGGTGATTACAACGGAGAACCGTTTAATGAAGAAAGCCACCTCCAGCTGTATGTGTGTTCACCATGAAGATATCTGAAGCTCTGGTACACTTGAGACAGGTTGATCCCAGGATGAAACGCCTGATTCAAGAGTATGGGCCACCTAACTTTACGCCGGAGAAAAATTATTTCAGAGCTCTTCTCCGAGCGATTATTTTTCAGCAACTCAGTGGTAAAGCAGCCAGGACGATATTTAACCGCTTCAGGGCGCTTTTTAATTCGGACCAATTCCCTACACCGGAAGGCATCCTGGCGGTCGATATCCAGAAATTGAGGGAGGTTGGTCTTTCAGGTCAAAAGGCCTCCTACGTGCGTGACCTTTCCGAGAAATGGGAGCCCATCACCGCAAAACTGAATAATATTGATTCCCTGGAGGATGAAGAAATCCGTAATACCCTACTGCGTGTTAAAGGGATCGGCCCCTGGACGGTGGATATGTTTTTAATGTTTTCCTTAAACCGTCCCGATGTTTTCCCGGGAATGGATTTGGGTGTCCGCAAGGGCTTTCAACATTTGTATAGGTTCAGTGAATTACCTTCCATTGAAACCCTGGAACAGGCCGCCGAAAAATGGCGTCCTTACCGGACAGTCGCTGCCTGGTATCTCTGGAAAGTGGTGGACGGACCCTTTGCCTGGTAAAACATGAGCACAGTGGCAGATCAGATTCGGGTCGTTTTTTTCGATATTGGAGGAGTCCTGATTGAGATACACCCGGACCGGACGATGAGTTATTGGGCTGAGGTTGTCGGTATACCCCCAGATGTTATTGAGAAGCATTTCCCTGAAGAAGCTTTTCACGCCTATGAACGGGGGGAAATCACCGGGTCTGAATTTTTTACCGTCTTTAAACAGACAGCGCCGGAATTGAATGCCATACAGGAGGCGGATTTCTGGGAAGGGTGGAAACGGCTCCTGGGAGAGGAAAACGGAAGCGTCATGGTGTTAAAGCAGTTGTCGCACCGGTACCCGGTCTGGCTGCTTTCCAATACCAATCCTCAGCACATTCAGGATGAACTGGGATTACGGGTTTCATTTCTTAACTATATTACCGGTGCCATCTATTCCTTCGATGCAGGCTGCCGGAAACCCGACCCTGAAATTTTCGAATACGCTTTGAATAAAGTAGCTGTAGAAGCTTCCCAGGCGATCTTTATTGATGACATTCCCGATAACGTCAATGCCGCTAGAGAAATGGGGATGCATGCTATTCATTTTACCGATTCCAACCGGTTGGTGCAGGATTTGAATCGGATGGGATTTCATATGGAACTGCTCTCAGGAGGACACGGTCATGAATAACCGTCGGTGGTCCAGAACCAAGGTAACACTGGTTTTGACCGTATTGATCGTGGTGGTGGGCGGTATCCTTCTCCACCAGCCTCTTTTTAACGAGCCGATTTCCGAGAGTGAATTTCAGAACTACGATGTGACAATTTACAGAGACACATGGGGGGTACCTCATATTTTTGGCCAACGGGATACTGATGTAGCCTACGGACTGGGATTTGCCCATGCGGAAGATGATTTTAATACAATCCAGAATACTCTTCTGGCAGTGAGGGGCCAGCGGGCTTCTATTTATGGTAAAAAGGGAGCCACTATAGATTATCTGGTACACCTGTTACGGATCTGGGAGGTAGTAAATAAACGTTACGATACCGATCTATCTCCTGAAGTCAGGGCTGTTTGTGAAGCGTATGCGGATGGATTGAATCATTACGCTCTCCAGCATCGAAAGGCTGTTCTCCCCGGTTTATTCCCGGTACAGGGAAAGGATATTGTTGCTGGATTTGTGTTCCGAACGCCGCTCATGTTTAATCTGGACCAGGTGCTTGAAAAATTGTATTCAGAATCAAAACCGGTTTTTAGCCATGATGACAGCGGGGATGAGAATCCCTATGCCATGTTGGCTTCCAATGTAATTGCCGTAGGTCCGAAGCGCTCCGCAGATGGCTATACGCGGATTGCCATTAATTCCCACCAGCCCTGGGAAGGGCCCGTAACCTGGTATGAGGTCCATTTACATAGCGAGGAGGGCTGGAATATTGTGGGAGCCCTCTTCCCGGGATCACCCGTCGTATTTAAAGGACATAATCCCTACCTGGGCTGGTCTCATACAGTCAATATGCCCGATCTGGTGGATGTTTATGAACTGGAAATGGACCCTGAAAATCCATATCGTTACCGGTTTGATGGACGATGGCTGGAACTGGAGGCCAGGCAGGCACCCATCCAGGTGAAACTTTGGGGACCGTTTTACTGGACGGTAAAAAAGGAAGTACTATGGTCAGTATATGGTCCGGTAATCAGGCGCCCCCATGGGGTTTATGCTATCCGTTATGCAGGGCATGATGAAGTACGGCAGGTGG
The DNA here is from genome assembly GCA_964539305.1 of uncultured bacterium. Lineage (GTDB taxonomy): Bacteria > Fidelibacterota > Marinisomatia > Marinisomatales > TCS55 > CAZNUM01. The sequence continues at coordinate 23,174 of CAZIIM010000027.1, forward strand.
AGGAATGGTACCGAATGAACAAGGCCCGCAATCTGGAGGAATTCAAAACAGCCATGCGATTGATGGCGATCCCCATGTTCAATACGGGGTACGCAGACCGGGAGGGAAACCTCTTTTACGTTTACAATGGATTACTGCCCCGACGCCAGGAAGGGTTTCACTGGCAGGGGATCGTGCCCGGGAATACATCAGCCACACTCTGGGATCAGTATTTGAGTTTTGATGAATTACCCCAGGTGACCAATCCGCCCTCTGCTTTCATTGAAAGTTGTAATAGTACTCCCTTTCTAACAACCGTGGGCCCCGGGAACCCCGATTCAACCGCCTACGATTCATCGCTGGGGATTGAGGATTTTCAGACCAACCGGGCCTTGCGT
>CAZIIM010000027.1:23650-26199 GCA_964539305.1 uncultured bacterium
GCGACAATTTCTTTTTTAAAAACGAACTATGGGCTCATCGATGTGCCGTGGGGGACGGTCCAGCGCTTACGGCGAGGGTCAGTGGATTTACCCTTAAGTGGCGGTCCTGATGTCCTGCGGGCCATCTACACTCACGAGGAGGACGGCCACCGGGTGGGCGATTCGGGCGATTGCTATTTCCAGATTGTGGAATGGAGCCCAAGCGGAGCAGTTTCCGCCGCCAGTATTCATCAGTATGGGGCTGCCACTCTGGATTCGACCAGCCCCCATTTTGCGGACCAGGCCCCTCTATTTGCCGCCCATGAACTTAAACCGGTGTGGATGAAACTGGAGGAGATCCAGGCTCATCTGGAACGGAAATACCATCCCGGGGAATGAACTTGTAAAACCAACGATTGCGATTTATTATGTCCTGTCAAATCCAGTAACAAAGGGGGCGTCTATGAAAAATTTACTCATGATCACATTGTTCATCCTCCCGACGATAATGTTAAAAGGGCAGACGACTGAACCAAATCAAGACCAAGAGGGACAGAAGGTTATTATGACCGTAGATGGGGCGGAATATGTGGGTCGCATCACTTCAGAGTCGGAGACCACCGTTTCAATCCTGACACCGGCGGGAATCAGCATTGACATTCCCAGGACCTCTATTCAATCTATCAAATCCTTTGAAGGGAAGGTAGTGGGTATGAAAATCTATCACCCGGACCCGAATAAAAGCCGTTACCTGGTTGCTCCATCTGCCTTTCCCATTGAATCGGGGAAGGGGTACTGCCGGGATTTCTGCCTGGTTTTTCCCTCCATTAATTATGGCCTGTCCAACCAAGTGTCCATCCAGGCGGGGATTATCTGGTTCCCGGGCATGCCGATTGATGAAACCCCCGTGTTTGCTTCGGCCAAGATTACCCTCATGCAGACAGAAAAAGCAGCCTTTGCCGCCGGAATGCAGTATTTCCGGATACCGCTTTTTGATCAGGGATTCGGAATGGGTTTCCTCTTTGGGACCGCCACAGTGGGAGACCGCTTTAATCATGGAACCGTTTCTCTGGGGTGGGGCTATGTGGAAGAAAAAGGGAATTGGGATGTGGCTAACAGACCCATCGTCGTGCTGGCGGGGAATAAGCGAATGACTGAAAATCTGGCCCTGGTGACGGAAAACTGGATTTTACCTCACACTGGGTTGGACTCTACCCCTCTTTCGCTGGCGGTGCGATTTTTCGGGAAGAAGATTGCTGTGGACGTGGGCGGTATTTTTATTCTGAAATCAGGAGGTGCACCGACCCCACTTCTGGATTTCACTTATCATTTTGACTGATGCTGCGATTTTTCTATTTAATCCTGGTAACAGCCCTGATATGGGTTTCACCTTTGACCGCGCAGGACTACCCTGCTGACAGTATTTTGGTCAACTCCAGTACAAATCTGCTTGAAAAGGCGGCTATTGTTCCAATCACACTTTGGCAACGCTTCTCCTATTCAGCCCGTTTTATGGACTGCCAGTTTGAACCTTCCTGCTCCAGCTACATGGCGGAAGCCATTTCCGAACAAGGAGTCTTGAAGGGATTGGTAACGGGAACCGATCGGCTGGTCAGATGCAATCCCGCCGCTCGCCACTATCACCGCCATCAGGTGAGTCCGCAGTACGCTGAGGATGGACGGTTAATTGATCCGGTGATAAGACAGGTCAGCACGAATGGAAGAAAACGGCCAGGGGTGGCAGCGGCACTCTCGATTATTCCCGGCCTGGGTCGCCTCTTCGCCGGTCGACCCGTGGATGGATTTTTCAGTTTTATTCTGGTTACCGGGTTGGGGTCCAATGCTTACTATTTCCAGAGGGATCACCGGCCCACGGCCGCTTTCCTGGCCGCCGCCGGAGCGGCATTATTCTGGGTGGCTGATTTCTACGGTGCCTACCGGGCGGCAGCCCAGAGCCCCTGAAGAACGGTGGAATGAGGAAGGGGAACGGGGCCTGGGTGAAGAGGGGGGTCGGTTAACCTTCGAACCCCGAATTAAAAATTATCAAATCCTTTCTGGTAAAGGAATTTGGTTTTATTGACTACCGTTGGGTAGCTGAGGTCCAGCACTCTTGAAAGGACATTCTTCCGGTGGCCGTGACGCTCGTATAAAAAGGACAGAGCTTCCCGATCAAATGCCGCTTCAATTTCCCGGCGGGTCAGATTCCGGCGCTCCTGGATCCAGTCTCTTAACCCTGCCAATTCCGGGTCTGTAACCGCTTCTTTCCGGCCGCGCCGGAGGGGTAGTGGTTTTCCTTCCTTGGCCAGGCGGGCCCGCAGCGAGTAATAAGTGGTTGGTTTGATTTTCAGTTTCTGGCACATGTGCTCCGCCGAATCAAAGTGGGCCAGGTGATACTGGAACAACTGTTGGTAGAACAGGTCCTTGATTTCCTTCCAGGATTTTCCGATTGTGAATTGGAAGGGGTGCTTCGGCGGCAGGAGCGAGGACGTCTCACCAGTATGCCGCTGGAGGAAACCGACATAAACATCTACTGCTTTCCGCCGTTCACCGGTAAAACTGAGTCCCCAGGC
>CAZIIM010000028.1:0-25539 GCA_964539305.1 uncultured bacterium
CTTTCTGGGGGTTGGGACTGTTCGGCTATCGGGGGCGACCCTGGTGGGCTCTGCTGTTCGGAGCTTTGCCTGATTTACTCTCGTTTGGCATTCTGCTGGTTGGAAGAATTATTGAGGGAAATATTTCCTTTGGCAAACCGGCCCTGGAAACGATTCCTGGCTGGACTTTTGTTGTGTACGACCTGACCCATAGCTTTGTCACTGTCCTCATCGTCCTGCCACTGGTATTTCGATGGAATAAAGGAGTCGGATTTGCTCTCCTGGCCTGGCCGTTTCACATTCTACTCGATTTCCCTTTTCACACGGCCGCTTATTTCCCCACCAAATTATTCTGGCCTATCAGCGACTTTTACTTCAGCGGACTATCCTGGGCCACTCCCATGGTCTGGTTTCCCAATCTGGCAGGTTTAATGCTGTTATTTCTTTACCGGTTCAAGTCATCCCGGTCCTAGTACATCCCTTTACAAAAAAGAGCCATTTCTCTTAAATCTATCTCCGGTACGGAGCGCACCGATACTGAAAAAATAAGGAAAATTTCATGGTTTACCCTTGCCCCCATCGTCTCTCCTAAAGTAAACTATACTGTCAAACAATGTTCACCCTCATAATAGTGTACCCAACGGTAATCGTTCCATTATAGATTTCTTCTATATTCGCTGGGTTCTCGATCGCACCCGAACTGGCCTATTCCTATTGGTAACTACGAGTGTTTTAAGTGCCCAAACCCCCGGATTCATTGTCCGCCATCTTACGGTTAATGACGGACTTTCTCAGAATCTGATCAGCTGCATGCTCCTGGATCAGACCGGCTTTCTATGGTTTGGAACGCCTGACGGGCTCAACCGTTATGATGGGTATGAATTTAAACGTTACTATTTTGATCCTGAGAATCCGGATGGATTGTCCGACAATTCAATCCAGGCCCTCTTTGAGGATCCCGATGGAACCATCTGGATTGGAACCGATCAGAAAGGACTGGACCAGTATCTCCCTGATCTGGATCGCTTCAAACACCATGGGATACCTTCCCAGGCGAACCGGTCAATACCATTTACGATTACATCTTTAGCTCCCTACGACCAAACCCGCTTGTGGGTCGGCACTAATCAGGGCTTATGGTTTTTTGACCGGAAATCATTCCAATGGTCTCATTCAGGCACCTCCCTTTCTCCCAACAAAGAGCCCTTGAGAATTACCTCCCTTTTGAGAGATCAAAACAATGATTTATGGATTGGTACGTTTCATGGTGTCTTCTGGCTGGATCCTGTAAAAAACAAATTACATCATTATGTCTACGATCAAAACGATCCCCATTCCCTGTATTCCAATAAAATATTCCATTTTTTTGAAGACACGGCCGGCAGGATCTGGATCGGGACCAGAAAAGGGTTGAATATGTTTAACCCTATTTCAAGGGAGATGGTTCGGATCCCGATTAAAACGGAGGCCAAACCTCCGGAAATTACCGCAATAATAGGAACACCCGACCACCGTCTCTGGCTGGCAACTACCCGAAAGGGACTCTTTCGCTACGACCCTGAAACAAATACTCAGTTTCACCTTCCCCTGGACGAATCGAATTCGCAGGGTTTAAGTCCCAGCGGATTTTATGACCTCCTTGTTGACCGGGATAACCTGCTATGGATTGGCACACAGGGAATGGGAGTGAACGTACTGAATTCTCAACAACCTTTTCACTATTATCCTTCTATCCCGGGGGATCAAAACAGCCTTAGTGATCCCAGCATCCGATCTATTTTACTGGATCGGGACTCCATACTCTGGGTTGGGGGCTACAACGGATTGGATGCTTTCAATCGTAAAACCGGCACCACCATTCATTATCAATATACGCCAGGGGATACAACCTCGCTTCCCATTCCTTTTGTTTACGCCCTGGCAGAGGATGAACATGGAAATATCTGGATCGGAACGGAAGGAGATGGACTGGTCCGACTGGACCGACAAACCGGGAATATCACCCATTACCCCGTCAGGAAAAATGATCCCTATGGTCTGCCAGGAAAATTCGTTTTTTCCTTGTTTTTTGATTCAAAAGAAGACCTATGGATCGGAACAAATAAAGGCCTGTCACAATTATTAAAAAAGAATCGTTCCCTGGGGAAATTCAACCATTATACGCCCGAAAATTCAGGGCTGCCCGGGCCAATCGTATCCTGTATCATTGAAGACCCATTTGGTAATCTCTGGGTCGGGACTGAGTCTTCCGGTATAGGTATCCTGAATAAAAAGGACCACCGTTTCCGGGCTATCCGTCACGATCCAACGGTTCCAAATTCATTGAGTGATAACCGGATTCTCTGTATCCTGCCTGAGAAAACAGGTTCTATCTGGATTGGTCTGAAGGGCGGCGGCTTGGACCAATTGAAGTATGATGACTATGATGCGCTTAATCCTGGACGATCCAAGTTCGACCATTACAACAAGCAGGATGGCTTGCCGAACGATGTGGTGTATGGGATCCTAAAAGATGATCAGGGAAACTTGTGGCTGAGTACTAACTGGGGGATTATTCGTTTTAATCCTGAGTCACAAACCTTTAAAGAATTTCCATTGATTTATGGTCAGCAGAGTCGGGAATTTAACCGCGGTGCCTGGCATCGTGGTTGGAACGGTGAACTGTTTTTCGGTGGGATTCGTGGCTTAAACAGTTTTTTCCCTGCAGAAATCGATAAAAATATTGCACCACCCATTATCGTTTTAACCAATATTAAAATTTTAAATCAGTCCTTAAAACCCGGCATTGCCTCACCGGAGGGTATTCTTATTAATCAGACCGCCAATTATTTATCGGGAATTACTTTAAACTATAAAGCACTATCGACCACCCTGGAATTCTCCGCCCTCAGTTTTTTGGATCCTCTGCATAATCGCTACCGTTACCGGTTGAAGGGTATTCTGGACGAGTGGCTCAGCATTTCGGCGACGCAACGGGTCATCACATTAACCCATTTACCCTCAGGACGTTACACTTTGGAAATCCAGGCAGCCAACGCCACCGGTATCTGGAATCAAAACAGCAAACGATTGGTAATGCATGTTCAATCAGCTCCCTGGAAAACTTGGTGGGCCATTCTCATTTATATCCTTATCCTCAGTTTATCCATATTTACCTTCATTCGCCTGCGCCTGCGACAGGCCCGCCAACGAACCGCCGAACTGGAACGGCAGGTGGCGGAACGGACCGCTGAAATTCAATCCAATGAGAAGAAGCTGCAGGAACAGAATGCCTTTCTTGAAACTGTTATCGAATCTCTCACCTATCCCTTTTATGTGGTGGAGGTCAAGACTTACAAACTGGTTATGGCGAACTCTGCTGCCCGTGCCTGGGGAAAAACCGATGCCAACACTTGCTATGCCCTGAAGGCCGATCAGAATAAACCCTGCGAAGGGCAGGACTGTCCCCTGCGGAATCTGAAACGCTTTAAAGATCATCATATAAAACGTGAGTCAATCGTGGATTTTGAAGGGAAGGAAAGGCACATTGAAATTCATTCCCACCCCATTTTTAATGAAGCGGGGGAGATTGACCAAATTATTGAATATTATATCGATATCAGCGACCGTGTGCGGTTGGAACTATCCCTGAAAGATAATCTGGAGGCAAGAAATCGCGAACTTACGACTCAAGCCATGAAGATGGCCCGTGATCATGAATCTACTATGGCTGTCCTAAAAGAACTGGATCAATTAAGAAAATCCAGTTCTGGAATCGATTCTACCCTTATCCGGAACATTGAAACCAGCCTTAAATCACAGCTTTCTCCGGGAACGGAGTGGGATGAATTTGAAACCTGGTTCAAGGAAGTCCATAAGAATTTTTATGACCGTTTAATACAACGGGTACCAGATCTAACGACCCGTGAATTAAAAATATGTGCTTTTCTCAAACTGAAATTGAACACGAAGGAAATCGCCAGCCTGACAAACCTGTCTGCCAAATCCATTGAAGTCTACCGATCCAGAATCCGAAAACGCCTCGGTGTCCCCACAGGTGAAAATCTGATCAACTTTATTAATCAAATATAATATTCCGCTCACTCCAACTTGGTGTGTGCCAGGGAAGGAATATGGCCTCCTTCTATTCAATGATATGTACGATTAAAGCGATATTCGCATCTTCCAATCTCCTTTAATAAAGTCCTAAAAAACGGACAAAATAGAGGTTTTGTTAAGGTCAATAGAGGTTTTGCTAAGGTGTTACATATAATTGCCGGTCATAGTTTAGGGCCACAGACAGACTCATGAAACCCGAATTACCACGTAAAAATTCTTTGCCCTCGACGGACAATTCGACTGGGGAACCGCCTGAGAAGCCAGAAAGCGGAGATTTAGAGCAATTAAAGGTCCAATTTAAAATATTAAAAAAGTATTTAAAGGAAAATTCAGGGGAAATGACGGGTGATTCAGTTAAAACAAAAACACCTATCCGCTTAAGAATTCAAAGAGCACGTGAAATTGATAAAGGAGAAGAAAATGAAAGCAAATAAATATATAAGTAAGATCATACAAGGTCTTTTGCTCACGGTATTTGTAGCTGCCCAATCGATGGGATCGTTTCCAGGTTTAGCGCTGGATAGCTACAATTTCGGTGTCAAAACCGTTAACGGTGATGCCGCTGATATTGATCATGACGGCGATCTCGATTTCATCACCTCCCAGACCTATTTCGGTCACTTCCATTTCACACGTAACGACGGTGCGAATGGATTGGTGAATGGGTATATCACGAATTATGTCAGTGATGGGAAATTCATCGATTTTGACGGTGATGGCTTCGCGGATATTGTGAACATTTATAATTACGGCGGAGTCGGTACCCATGGCCTTCAGTTCAGGCAGAATAACCAGGCAGGCGGCTTTACGCATCTCAGCACGATGAGTGCTACCGATCTTGGTACCAGTCTCCTTGGCATGAATAGTATTGCCGTTGGCGATTATGATAATGATGGTGATGAAGATTTACTACTAGCCGGAAGTCGCTCCAATCAAAATGCTGTTGTGCTCCAAAATGACGGCAGCGGGAATTTTACCGAGGCCGCCAAGGTGAGTTGGGGAAATGGCCAGACCAATGATGCCAATGAAGCTGTATGGGCGGATTTTAACGGAGATGGTCTGCTCGATTTTATGATTCTGATTCAATCCTGGGATGCCAACCAGCCCTTACCCATGGTCTGGCAGAATACAGGTTCTGGTTTCCAGGCCGCCTATACTGAGCCATCACCTGGTGTCGGTCTCTGGACCCGGGATGGTTCAGCCGCAGACCTGGATGGCGATGGCGATATCGACATCGTTGCGCAAGGGTCGCTGGGCAATGGTTTTCAAGGTGTGCTGATTTATGAAAATACCGGCAATTTCACCTTTACCCGGCATCAGATTTACGACCAGACCGGAATGACGCTGGGTGGTGTTCGTGCAGCCGATTTTGACTCTGATGGTGACATGGATCTGGTGACAACCACAGGAATCACCTGGGATTCCGTAAACAGTCAGCGTCTTTTACTGCTTGAAAACCTAGGCGGACTCAACTTCAACCCAGGTTGGGAAGGATCAACAACTACAGGCACGCTGGCAACCGCCATCAGTAGCATTTCCTGGGTAGGAGATGCCGAAGGAGATGGGGATCTGGAAGTCCTCACCGGCGAATATTATTCAGGATTCCTGTGGGGATTCAATTCTCCACCAGTGGCTGTCCCGCATCAACAGACTTTTACCATCTATGGTGCCAACGGTAACCCGGGCGATATCGACCCTTATAGCCAGTCCCTACCAGCCGGCGCCACTACCTGGCAGCCGGTGTATCTCACCGGTTGGCATCCCTGGGGCTTTATCCCCAATACGAATTCCTGGGTGAATTTCGATCCTGATAACACCGTTGGGATTAATACGCGCACACCCTACCGGATCCGCTTTATGGTTCCCGCCGATTTTACGAACCCGTCTTTAACCTTCAATCTGAAGGCAGATAACCGGGCATTAATCTGGATCAACGACACGTTCATTGATAGTGTGGATGGTCAAGGTTCACCAGCCGTGGATGCGACCATTGCTTCGCAGGCGCTGCATCCGGGCTTAAACGAAATCCGTCTGACCATGGTCGACTGGGGCGGCATTGTGGGTTTCAATTACCGCATTGACGTCACCATGACTTCGGCAGAAGATATTTCCGGTTCTGTACTGACCAATGGTCAAGCCGCAGCGCTAAATAATCCGCCGATTGCCAATGCCGGTCCTGATCAGAACAGCACGTCAGCAGCCGTTACGCTGGACGGATCTGGTTCTTCCGATCCCGATGGCAACCTCCTTATCTATAGCTGGAGTATCGGCGGTACCGAGATTGCCATCGGCGTTAACCCCACGGTTAATTTAGCCGACGGTACCCATGATATTCTGTTAACCGTCTCTGATGGAGAGCTCAGTGCAACTGACAATGTTTTGGTAACCGTATCGACTGGTCTAGACCCGTATGCATTAGGGCTGGATCCGAATGCACTGGCACGTACGCCGTGGGAAAAACATTCCGGGCTGGAAGAAGCCAACGGCTATCCTTACGGTGTGGTACCATTCAACTCTTCCGGACATCAACATGGCTGGGAAGGCGAATATGCAGTATCCACCGTTCCGGGCGCTACGAATCAAGGCTGGGGACCGGCACCTGATGGAAACACGATTGGATTCTACGGAGAAGGATCACCTGGTACACCATCTTTGATTGATGATGCCGGTTACAGCTGTCAGACGGCAGTGGACTTTACCTACTTCCAGACGTTTGTAAACGTTCCGGCCAATACTTCTGTCACTCAATTCTCCATCAATTTCAATGGGATGGATGACGGCAGCCGGATCACCATTTATAATTCAACCTATCCTGGTGGTATTGTCGATCCCGGTAGTTATGTCTATTTGGGCGGATCTGCTACGGCCAATCTGGCTAGCTATGTCACGGAAGGTGTAAACCGTATCGTGGTAACCCAGGTAGACGATTGCCCGGGCGGAAACACCCTTGCCTATGCGCAAATTACCCTGAACGGTGCCTCCGTGAGCTACAATACAGCTCCAACAGCCGACGCCGGTGTGGATCAGAGTTTCGATTGTGTTGTGAGCGCCCAGAATGTTCAACTGGACGGATCCGGTTCTTCCGATCCCGAAGGGGACGCTTTGACCTATGTCTGGACTGAAGGCAGTACCCAATTGGCAACCGGTTCCAATCCCGTGGTATCCCTGGGTATCGGTGACCACACCCTGACACTGACAGTGTCGGATGGTGAATTCAGTGCATCCGATCAAGTGGTCATCGCCGTTAACGGCGACACGGAGCCTCCGGTTCTAACCTTGACCGGTAATAATCCTATTCAGACGATTTGTCTGTACAGTTATACCGATCCCGGCGTGACCGTTTCGGATAATTGTGATCTGAATCCTACTGTAACCGTGACGTCCACCGTGGATACCAACGCCGTCGGCAGTTATGAAGTCACTTACACCGCTACCGATGCCAGTGGCAACAGCGCCAGCATTACTCGGACCGTGGACGTGATTAATCATGATCCGGTCGTGAGCAATCCTCCGGCGGAGGTGGTCCTGAGCTACGGGGAAGCGGATCTCAGCGCGACGGTTGATTTGAGCGCCATCTTTTCCGATCCTGACGGGCACAGCATGACTTTCAGTGCCGGGTTGGACTCGACCGATGCCGTCGCTATGACCTTTGACGGTACCGTAGTGACAGTGAGCGCTCTTGATCTGGGCAGCGGAACCGTTAACATTGGTGCGACCGATGCCTGTGGCGGATCAGTGACAACCCAGTTTACTGTTACCGTGAATGTGACGGAGGATCTGGCAGGTTCGGTGGTCTTTGCCCTGAGCCAGGCAGAACTCAAGAAGGAAACGGACGTTGTCTCCGGAAACCTGGTCGTCAACAACACCTATGCGGATGATGATGACCATGGTGATTCTGACGATGAAGAGGATGACGACCATGATGACCATAATAAAGTCCATTACGAACTGAAACTGGACAAAGAAGTCACTACAGCAGCGGGATATTTCCTGAAAGCCAATGGCGTTCAGATTAAGAAAGATGCCCAGATTGGCGGTGATGTATTTGCCAATGTACTGGATAATAAAGGTGACATTCTCGGAGCTGAATACAGTCCCGTGACCCTACCCGTGTTCAGCAATTTACCTCCTTTCAAAATGTTCCCAGGAGGAGCCACAGAAGTAAAGGTGAAGAAAAATAAAACAGTGACGCTCGTACCGGGCGATTACGGAAAAGTGGAAGTGGGTGAAAACGGTCGCCTGAATCTTACAGGTGGGGAATATCACTTCAAATCCATCAAGCTCAAGAAAAAAGCGCGGCTTCGTTTTGAAGCGGCTTCTCAAGTCACAGTCGTAGACAAATTTAAGGCTGAGAAACAGAGCTATGTGGGTCCTGCTGACGGAGCCCTGATCGATGCTTCTGGAATTATATTCTACGTCGCAGGCGAAGATAAAGACGAGGTTGAGTTTGGTGAGCGGAGCCAGGTTTTTGCCACTGTTTATGCTCCTACCAGTGAAATCAAGCTCAAAAAAGAAGTGGATTTCACCGGAGCGTTGTACGGCAAGAAGGTACACGTCGACAAGGAAGCTACCCTGACTCTGGATAGCTACTTCGGCAGTGGCAGTGGCGTTATGCTGGCCCGCATCGCTACCTGGGAAGAACCGGCCGTCATTGAGGATCTTTCGATTCCTTCCAACTTCACGTTACACCAAAACTATCCAAATCCGTTTAACCCCACAACGACCCTCTCCTACGAGTTGGGGGACAATGGTCCCGTGCGGTTGACGGTTTACGATTTGACCGGACGTGAAATTGCCACCATCGTCAATCAGTACCAGCCCGCCGGACGGTATACCATCCAATTTGATGGATCCCGCCTCAGCAGTGGTACCTACCTAGTGGTATTGACATCCGAGAACAAACGTAGCGTAAAGAAAATGACATTACTGAAATAAATTTCAGCACTGACCCATCCGTAAAAAGAAAACCCCTTTTAACAAGGGGTTTTCTTTTTACATCTGCTTTTTTTGTTTATGCGATATAACTAACTAGCGACCAGGGATCCCACGAACATCTCCACCGCCCCGATATGTTCATACGTCTCTGTGTGTGGAACGACCTTAAAATCCTCCGGACCTATCTTTAAACGGTCGTAGGCCTGACGACTCAGCAATAAATAAGATGTTATTCCTGTGGCCTCCCGCACCCGATTCTTCATCATCCGGTGTGCCAAGATTACATCCGGTCCCAAAATCTCACTCCGATCCCCAAACTGTCGAAGGATGAATTCACCGTAATGGAGAAAAATTTTAAGATCCAAGCTGGATACATTGGCACAAGCAGTACACCCACAGGGAGGATCGATCTGCATTGCTGCCATTTCATCGGAAAAGGCCTGGTACAGTTTCTTGATTTGAGCCAGGAGATCCTTTTTATTGGAGACATCCTTTTCTGCCACAAAACAGAGAATGGCATCACCTTGAAAATTGGAAATCTGCAGTGGTTTTGAAATGGAGGCCAATTGAGCTTCAAATAAAGCTTCAATAATGTGCTGGGCGTGGTCCAGTTCTGACTTTGTCAGGAAAATGGTATAACCGGAAATATCCGTAATAATGAAATAACCCTTTTGTACTTCTGCCATCTTGTTTTTCTCCGAAAAAGAAGGGTATAATATATCTCATTTCGAGACATTTCCGTTCCATTTTCTTTTAATTTGTCCGCTGGACGCGTACTATGATTTTGGCAGGCGATTCATTTCACTTAACCAGGACCAACTCTTCAACCATAGGTTCATTCATTCCATCGAATTTAGAAGCACATTGTTAGAATTGGATTAGAAATAACAATGGGATCCATCTATGAGCGTATGGCAAGTGATACAGTAATCACGCGAAATACCTGAAGACCAGGTTGAACATTTATTTCTACCTTTATTTTACCCAGTTGCCATGAAAAAAGCCCTGATTATGTCAGGGCTTTTTTATGAGCTCCGGAGGAGGGACTCGAACCCCCAACCTAGTGGTTAACAGCCACCCGCTCTACCATTGAGCTACTCCGGATTACGTCAATACCAGTCTGAAAAGCGCGGCGAATTTAGTATAAAAAGGTTCGATTCAAAAAGCTACAATTCTTTATCGGCCAGTAATAGACGGTTTTTGACAAACATTCCACTTAACACCTGATTCTGGGTAATGTACACAACCCCCGGTTCCTCGTGGGGTTCTCCAATCCGCGAATGAATAGATTTAAGTCCCCCCAGCCAGCTGCGTTTATCATATAAATAGACCAGATCACCTGGGTTTGCTTTCATTCGCTTTAAATCTTCAGAGGCTAAATGAATAACATCCTCATCCCCTTCCCGCAGTCTCCATTCCACTGGTACCTTTTCACCTACTTCGTCATTGGGCTCGCCGCCCTTAAATGCCCGGCGTGCATTCGTAATGGTCGCCGTAATCAAACCATCCGTGGCTTTCTCTTCATCATATTCTACATAATGGGTCACTACCAGCGGCAGGATCAGGATTAAAGCGAGAATCATGATCATCTGAGTCGAAAGTCCTGCCACATTAAACAGGGGTAGAAGAAATAACAGCCCTGCTACAGTTGTGAGGAAAATAAAAATTGAATTGGAGGAGGAGGACCGCTCAAATCGACCTACCACCGATCGCTGCCAGGATGTGGTCAGGCCCACAAAAACACCTACACCGCTGCATACCAGCATATTGTAAAGAGCCCGGATATAGGAGTAGGGATGAACCGGGTTCATGGTGATACCATGATCGAATGGTGCAATCAAAACACCCGGGTACCGGGCTCCCAATACCATGAGCCCGACTCCACCCAAAAAGGTGGTAATAACAGCGGCAGGGGTAAAGCGTTTCCAGAAAATCCCCAGAAAAATGGCCACCACCAATGGGGGGGTCAACGTGGAATGGAAATAGCCATGTGCTTCGTATACCGTGGGGAAATTCTTAAATGCCAAGACAGCTAATACACCTAAGGCCGTAATCGCCACGGAACTGAATCGGGCCATTACCAGCTCCCGGTGGTCCACCTCTTCCGGTTTCCCGGCGGTGCGTTTCAGGAAGAGTTTAATAGGACGATAGACATCATTAATGAAGATGGCAGCGGTCGCGTTGATCAACGTATCCACCGTACTCATGAGGGCGGCCGTCAGAGCAGCCATGATGAAACCGAAAACTCCCGGGTGCGCCACCACGTTCGCCACTACCACAAAAATCTGATCGGGGGAAGTGTTGGGGGGTATAATCGAAGGACTGGCTATGGAAATAGCCTTCCCCAGCCATCCCGCATTCCCCACGACGATGGCGGAGATCGGTAACACCACCAGAATATTGACAGCAGCGGCTTTCCGGCCCTCATTTACGCTCCGGCAAGCCATAAAGCGCATCAGCAGCCCCTGATTCATGAATAAAAACCCAATGGAACCGGCAATGGCATCCTGCCAGAAAATACCTACAAAATTAAAATCGGGCGGTTTATTGAAATCCGCCAGGGGGAGTTTCCATGCCGTAGGCAAGAGGCTCCAGAATGTATCAAACCCTCCCAGATAGGCCAGCCCCAGCGCAAATAACATTAAACCGGCAAATAACAAAATAAAGCCCTGCAACAGGTCGGTAAAGATAACAGCGGTCTGTCCACCGAAAGTGATATAAATACCGGTAATGATGGCAATAACAATAATGGCACGCATGAGGGTGACATCGATTGTGGATCCCCAGAACTGAAACGATTCGGGTAACATGGGAATTAAAGCCTTTCCCAGGGTGAGGAACCCAATACCGATGTAACCGATCATGTAAAAAAGAAGCAAAATCGTCGCTAAAAATCGTGCCGACGGGCTAAATCGTTTTTCAAAATATTCCGGAATCGATCGCACCCGGGAATACACCACAATCGGTAGCCACCCAAACATGAAGAACGGAACAAAAAACCAGTCATTCATATAGGTCATGGTAGAGGAGATACCGTGTTCAAACCCTTTGGCCGAATACTTGACAAAGCTATGGCTACCCACACCGGTGGCAACGATGGACATGGTGATCAACCACCAAGCGAATCGCCGTCCTCCAAAGAAAAAATCCGATGTGGTGCGAGTATACCGGCCGAAATAACTGCCGAACAGCATGATGGCAATAAAATAGACCACCATGACAATCCAGTCGGTAGAGGATCCAATGGAATGGAATGTTTGGTGCATAGCGACGCCTTCCATCATGCCCCCTTCCGCAGTTTTGCCAGGACCACCTTTAAATAAATGGCGAAACTACCGGCAATCACAATCAGGATGAATAAAACGGTACGGGGCTGGATATAATCCATGGCCGCCAGATTCAGGAGCCCATGAATGGAAAAATACCAGACAAAGCCAAACACCAGAATCACCATCCACATTCGGTGCTTGGGACGGGAAAGGTCCAGTGCATTGGCCCGCCGGGTAATCAGGATACCCAACAGGAAGAGAATGCCTCCCAGACCATAAAGATAAATAAACGGGAGCCAGGCATGTTCAAAGGGTAACATTAAGATTTGTCTCCTAGTTGAAATTTATCGAAGTGTGGTTTCAGGCTGTCGTAGCATTCCTGTAAGCCTTCTACCTGGACTTTTGCATGACCGATGACGGGCATGAAATTCGTATCTCCCGTCCACCGGGGAACCAGGTGGAAATGAATATGTTCTTCGATTCCCGCCCCGGCGACACTGCCAATATTGGCTCCGAAGTTAAACCCCTGAGCCCGCATTTCCTTCTCAATCACCGCCATGCTGAAATCGGCCAATACCATAATCTCCTGAAGGCACTCCGCTTTCAAATCCCCCGTCCGATCCACATGTTCGTAAGGTGCAATCATGAGATGCCCGTTGTTGTAGGGAAAAAGATTCATGAGAACAAAAGCTTGCTTCCCACGGTAAAGGACGAGATTATCCCGGTCTTTCGTATCTTGACTCTTAACACAGAAGATACACTCTTTTTCCTTATCGGCCCGGATGTACTCAATCCGCCAGGGGGCCCAGAGTTTGGATAATTCACCCACGTAAAAGGCTGCCTTTAATCTTCTTCCTTGGCTGCTTTACTTTCAGCAATAATTTTTTGTTCCATATCCCGCGGCACTTCCTCATAGTGGCTGAACGATTCGGAATGGATACCGCGGCCCCCTGTGAGCGACCGGATGGTTGTAGAATACTGGTATAGTTCGCTCTGAGGTAGCTGAGCCCGGATGACCTGGAAAGATCCTTCCGTACTCATACCCATGATCTTCCCCCGGCGGCTGGAAATATCTCCCATAACATCGCCCATGTATTCTTCCGGGACCCGCACTTCCACATTCAGGATCGGTTCCAACAGGCAGGGCTGGGCTGACAAAAAAGCTTCCTTGAAGGCCTCTTTTCCCGCAATTTGAAAGGCAATGTCCTTGGAATCAACCGGATGCTGTTTTCCATCGTAGAATTCCACTTTCAGGTCTACTACCCTGTAACCTGCCAGAATGCCTTCCTCACAGGCTGCATTAACCCCTTTTTCCACGGAAGGGACGAAAACCCGATCCACATTTTGTCCAACCAAGGATTCAGTAAATTCCACCCCTTCCCCCCGTTTTTTCGGTTCTACCCGCATCCAGACTTCTGCAAACTGACCGGCGCCCCCGGACTGCTTCTTATGACGATATTTGGAGGAACCCTTTTTCTTGATGGTTTCCCGGTAGGGAATTCGGGGTTTAAAGGTTTCCACATCCACGTTAAAGCGGCGCTTTAGACGGGAGAGACTTACCTGGAGATGTAATTCCCCCTGACCGGATATGACTGTCTGTTTTAATTCCGGATCCACATGATAAACAAACGTCGGATCTTCTTCGTGTAACGTTGCCAGACCCGTGGCAATTTTTTCTTCATCTCCTTTGGCCTTGGAACGTATACCAATATGAATATTGGAATTGGGGTACTGAACCCCTGGAATTTCCACCTGGCGGCTCTGGGAGCAGAGGGTATTCCCGGTATGGGTATCTTTCAGTTTCACCACTGCCCCGATATCGCCCGCATTCATGGAATTAATACTGATTCTGTTTTTTCCATTCATGAGAAACATCTGACCAAACCGTTCACTTTTCCCCCGGGAACTGTTGTACAGGTCCATCCCGGCCGTGACTTTACCGGAGTAGATCCGGAAAAAGGAGAGATCACCCACATGGGGTTCACTGATGGTTTTGAAGATATAAACGACAGGGTCTTTGCTGTCCAGGGCGAGTTCCACTTCTTCACCGGAGGGAATCGCCCGGGCCTTGACAGCCTTTCGGTCCACGGGTGAGGCGCCGTATTTGGCAATAAAGTCCATCAAGCGCGAAACACCTACATTCTGGATGGCCGCTGTACAAAACAAGGGAATGAAACTTTGATTCTGAAGCGCATGGTGTAACCCACCCCGCATTTCTTCTTCCGATAAATTCCCCTGGTCGAAAAACTTTTCTAACAGGGTATCATCCGATTCAGCCACATATTCTATTAAAGCCTCATGAAGCTGATTCACTTTATCCTTCCACGCCTCTGGAAGGTCAGACTCGGTATATTTCCCACTCCCGTCGGTGGAGAAAGTCATGAGTTTTTGGCGCAAGACATCGATCACCTGATTAAATCCCGGACCGGCATTAACCGGTAACTGCATGGGAAGTACATTATTGCCAAAATGATTTTTGGCGTTTTCCAGAATTTCATCGAATTTGGTGTGTTCCCGGTCCATGCCGTTCACCACCAGAACCCGCGGCAGATTAAATTGATCGGCAAAGCGCCAGACCCGTTCGGTTCCCACTTCAATCCCGTTAACGGCGTGGACCACAACCACAACCATATCAGAAACGGAGATGGAGGAAAGAGCTTCACCGGTAAAGTCAGCATACCCCGGAGTGTCAATAAAATTAAACTTTTTTTCCAGCCATTCTACGTGAAGCGGCGTGGAATGGATAGAAATTTGGCGATCATGTTCATCATGGTGATAATCTGAAACGGTCGTCCCCGCCTCCACCGAGCCAATCCGATTCACTTCTCCACCACAGGCCAACATGGCTTCACTGAGGATTGTTTTCCCGGAAGCTCCATGTCCCACCATCGCAAAATTCCGAATGTCAGCAGAGAGAAATTCTTTCATTATTGTTCCCCTTTAGTTCAGTCATTCTATGCTTAGTTTTTTCTGTCAGGGACAGGATAAAGAGTTCAATTGTAACCCCAGGGCGGGATTTGAAACAAGCGAATTAAACTACTTTTCCCTGTCGCAAGGCCATCCCAACTTCCTCAATATAGGTTCGCAGTTTTGGGACCAGATACACATCCGACAGGTCCATTCCTGCAAATTCCCGGGCCAGAATGCGCAAGCGTTGACCCAGGGGGCGAACTTTATTCAGGACGATATAGGTTTCATCGTTCACGGAGCAGAGCCCACCGGTGAAATCCCCTTTCCCCTGAACCAGATTTACATCCAGTCGTTCCGCCAGTTCCTCAAACAATTCGTACAACCCATCGGTCGGTTCTGCCATCAGGTTATAACAAATCCTTTCGATTGTGTTTTTCCAGATACTCCACCAGCTTTTTCACGTTCTCCACCTGATCCCTTGGTACAACCAGGGTGGCATCTTCCGTATTAACCACCACCAGGTTATCGGCGCCCAGAATCGCCGTAAATCGGCCGTTGGATTGAATAAAATTATTTTCCCCGTCCAGAACCAGTCCTGACCCTCTGACCACATTATTGCCCTTCGATTTGGGAGAAATATCATAAACCGCATCCCAGGAACCCAGATCACTCCACCGGAATTCCGCCTTCACCACATAAATACGGTCACTTTTCTCCATCAGTCCGTAATCAATGGATTCGGGATTGACCTGGTTCCAGATTGTATCGATAGACTGACCTTTGGCCAACCGTTTTCCGATTCGTTTTAATTGATCCGCCAGGTCGGGCATATGGAGATGAATCTGGTCAAAAAATGTTGCCACATTCCAGACGAAAATGCCGCCGTTCCAGAGGAAGTCCTTACTTTTTAAAAATCGTTTGGCCAGTTCAAGGTGGGGTTTCTCGGCGAATGTTTTCACTTTGAAAGCGTTGAGATAATCCTCGGCACTGTTGGGATCAAATTGAATATAACCGTAACCGGTGGCAGGGTAAGTCGGTTCAATGCCAATGGTAACCAGGAAAGGATTCTTCCGCGCCAGATGTTTGGCCGTATGGAGGGATTTCTCAAATTTCCGGTGGCCCACAATCATGTGATCGGCCGGGAAAACTCCCATTACAGCATCCGGTTTCAGGTTTTGAAGGTGGAGCGCTGCCAGTCCAATACAGGGGGCCGTATTTTTCCCACTGGGTTCAGTCAGAACATTATCAGGATTGATTCCTTCAATTTCATCCCGGATAACCTGGGTCAATTCCGGGCCTGCAATAATAAAAATGTCTTCGACACACTTGATTTTTTTTAGCCGGTCAACCGTAACCTGCAACATTGGCTTGGAACCGATAATATCCAGCATTTGTTTAGGGCGTTGCCGCCGGCTGGAAGGCCAGAACCGGGTTCCCCGTCCCCCGGCCATGATCACACAATACATTTAGAAAGCGGGCTCCTGAATTTGAATGGGACTCATTTCAATATCCCAGTTCGCCCGAATTGAGATGGTGTCCGGAAGCATATAAAACCATTCACTCGGTTGAAACGGATAGGCCCTGCCATAGGTGTAAGTTCCGTTCTGATCCGTATCATCAAACAACATGAATTGGTAGAGTCCTTCAGGTATTTCCTTATACTGAAATTGCAGACCCGAATTTACAAAAGCTGTGTATTGGCGGGGTGGTTTTTTCAATGGGGTCAACACCGTCACCAGATGGCGATGGGTTGAATCCACAACTGTTCCTTCAAGACCGCCGTAGCCGATTTCCTTCCCGCTATGAACCAGGATAGTCACCACCGAATCCCGGAAGGAACGACCTTCCATCGGTTGAATTAAATCTGTCCTAATCGTGAATTTATATTCCGTTTTGGGTAACCAACCCTTCACCGGCCGGATCTCCAGCCCCATCGGTGTCGACTGACTCCACTGGATATCCACAAGGTTTGAATCCTCTATCATCATGGAAAATGCAATGGGGTTCACCCCTGTCACCGGTTTCGAAAATACCATTTTCAATGGAGGCCCTCCCTTTCCATCTGGCCGGAGGGAAAGGATGCTGTCCGGGCGGATCAACGCTAAATAACTGGTATCCGGTTCTTCCGGAACGCGGATATCCAACGCCGATGGTTCCGTCACCAAATGTTCTCCCGAATATACCGGACCTACTCTCACCATCATTTTCCCTGGTGGAAGACTATCTTCTGAAAGAATCAGGTATTGTAATCGTTTCGTCTGATCAGCGAAAGAGCGTGCTTTGACGACCGTCCCATCTTTTAAAGTAAGTGATAAGGAATCCCATTTTTCGGAATCCTCCAGAGCGCGGTTAAAGTAGAGCCAGCCCCAGCGATTCCCTATCCATTCACCCCGGTCCAGTCTTAAAGGAGGCGGTTCATTCCAGGGACGGATTCGTAGATGGTCAATGTTTCCATCCGTTTCCAAGTGGTAACGCCATTGCTGGGGAACGCCGTAGGCAGTCCGTTCTGTATTCAAAGCCAACCCTGCAAAAGAGCGTTCCACAACCACCAGGGAAAAATCACCGGTGGGCAAATATTTGAACTGGAAAACACCCTGATCATTTGTATCCGTCAAATACAACGGCGGCCGGGCAAACAGGCTGTCATCCGGTACGGTTTTCCATAGATGGACCGTATAAACACGGGGTCCATATACTCTGCCACCGATAGTACCACCATCGATCGAGGTGCCAGTACTATAGGCAATCTGAATCGGTTGTTTGATCGGAACACCGTGTTCATCTTTTAATTCCCTGCTCAGGGTCAGGACATAGGTCTGATTGGGGGTCAACTTGCGGGGGAAGTCAAATTCCAGAATTTTACCTTTATAGGTGACGGGTATCGGTGCTTTCATTCTCGGACTTACCCGAAATGCCCTGGTTACCGATTTTTCATCCATATATTCAGAAAATTCGAGCTGAATGGTTCCCCCTTCAAATCCCAGGGTGCCATTTGGAGGTGTGACGCCAAGCAGTTCTGGCGGGATTTTATCAACCGGTCCCCCTCCCGGAGGCGCCACAGCGGCACACTTCCATCCTAAAAATGCCAGGAGAAAGAAAAGAATAGCCGATCGAAGGTTAATCCGGGACATGGATGCTCTGTTTCTGCTTCACAGGAGTCAAATTTACGGGTATTTCACGCGAATATGTCATTTCCATTTCCGTAACCCTGGCTGTAATGCACCATACCTGGACTCCCTGCTGGTTTGCCTTCCACAGGGCATGGCCGAATTTGGGATCCCGTTCCCACATGGGACGAAACATGCGGGCATCGGGGCGCTGACACACAAATAAAATGCCCGCCCCTTTCCCTTGTTGAGCCAATTCCCCCAGTGCATGAGCATGACGGGCACCGCGATCGGTAACCGCATCCGGGAATTGAGCCACACCATTTTTCACAAAGGTGACCGATTTTACTTCCAGATAAAAAGGACGTGCTTCTTTATCCTGCAACAGAAAATCAAACCGGTGATGTTTGAATGGAACTTCCCGGCGGACAAATTTGTAATTTTTCAGGAATAATAATTGGCCCTGTTCCAGACACTCCTGAACAAACTGGTTCGGGAGGGCTGATACAAGGGAAACCAGCACCCCTTCTTTTTTAACCATGACTATCGTGTAGGGCGTTTTCCGGCTCGAGCCAGGCGGTGCCTTCCGTAAATAAACCTCTGCACCGGGCATGAGTAATTCCTTTAAACGGCCCGGATCCGGCAGATGGCTGGAAACGATTTTCCCTTCCAGGTCCACCTTGGTCAGGAAACGATTGGGTCGCTCCCGAAAATACCCTTTGAACAATGGACCTGCTATTTTCATTCCGTCTCCTGAAAGTTTACCGATCCTTTTCACCCAACTTCCATCAATCGGCTGTAAATTTGACCTGAATAATAATGATTATTTTTGGTACTCAAACCTGAAATTCGGACCGGTTCTAATAATGAACTGTTCTAACCGTCGGTGATGTAATCCATGCCTCTGGTTCCTGCCTATATTAAAAAACTCGCCCCGTATGCCCCCGGCCAGTCAGCGGAAGAGGTCCAACGGACATTGAAACTGGACGCCATGATTAAACTCGCCTCCAATGAAAATGCACTGGGCCCCTCCCCCCGGGCGGTGGCAGCCATGAAAAGGGCCATGACAACTGTTCACCGTTATCCGGATGCCTCCGGTCTGAATCTGCGATCCAAACTGGCAAAACGGTTCCAGGTCAAACCAGACAATGTGATTCTGGGGGCCGGCAGTGAAGGCATCATGTCCACCATCATGCGGACGTTCCTTCTCAGCGATGACGAAATCATTTCAGCCGCCAATTCTTTCATTGGTTTCAAGGTTTTGGCGGATGCCTCAGGAAGGAAAGTCCACTGGATCCCCATGCGAGATCACCGCTATGACCTGGAGGCCATGGCCGATCATATTAATGAATACACTAAAATCATCTACATTGCCAATCCCGATAATCCCATGGGGACCTATGTTACGCGGGAGGAATTTGAAGCTTTCTACCAGCATGTTCCGGAGCGGGTGCTCATTATTCTGGACGAGGCTTATTTTGAATATTGCCGGGAACTGCCCGATTACCCCGATTCCATGACGTACCGCTTTGACAATGTGATTACGCTTCGCACGTTCTCCAAGGCTTACGGTCTGGCCGGGGCCCGGATCGGCTACGGGTTTGCCCACGAAGACCTGGTAAAAAATCTCATGAAAGTAAAAGTACCCTTTGAACCCTCCTTCCCCGCTCAGGTGGGTGGTTTTGCTGCACTGGATGATGAGAAATTTCTGGAACGAACCATTAAAGTAAACCGGAAGGGCATGGAATTTTTAACCGGTGAGATGGATCGCCTCTCCATTCATTACATTCCCTCTGCCGCCAATTTTATCACCACCGTGTGGGAATCGGAGGAAATGGCTACCCGCGTAACCCAAAAATTACTGGAGGCCGGCATCATTGTACGGCATTTAAAATCGTTTGGCTGGCCCAACTGCATCCGTATTTCTGTAGGCCTGGGGCAGGAAAATATTCGCTTCATTAAAGCGCTGGAAGCGTTGCATTAATTCACGTTAACCTGTTCAAGAGAAATGATTTTTGACCCGGATAAACAGACGTTTAAGGAAAACTATAAATTAATGATCGGTTCCATTATCCCCCGGCCGATTGCCTTCGTTTCTTCCCTGTCAAAAGAGGGGATACCGAATCTGGCACCCTTCTCCTTTTTTAATGGTGTCTGCTCTGATCCACCCACCCTCATGTTTGCCCCCGCCCGGAGGCCGTACGATGGCAAACTTAAGGACACTCTCCGGAATATACGTGACACGGGTACTTTCGTCGTCAACATCGTTTCAGAAGAATTTGCGGAAGCAATGGTGGCCTGCGCCACGGACTTTGACCCGGATGTGAATGAATTTGAGGTCTCCGGATTAACCCCCGTTCCTAGTTTAAAGGTAAAACCACCCAGGGTGAAGGAAGCCAAGATCAGTTTTGAATGTGTTCTGAATCAAATCATTGAAATCGGAAATCAAAATCCGGGTAGTGGTTTTGCAGTCCTGGGCACCATCGTATTATTCCACGTGGCGGATGATGTCATGAAGGACGGCTACATTAATGCCGAAAAATTACAGCCCGTGGCACGCCTGGGAGGCAATTATTATACCGTACCGGAACGGATCTTCAAAATCGTCCGGAAAATCAGACCGGACTGATTCACTTCCTCTCATCCTCTACTCTTAATTCCGCTATGGCTAAAGTAAAGGTTCCTCTGGAAAAACGAATTTCAGCGGCCCAGGCGATCGGAAACGTAAGTTCCTCCGAATACATGGTTCCCTATCCTAATCTGGCTTCCCTGGTAGAGGGTCAGACCATCAAATACGGCGACAAACAGGTCTATCCCGAGTACGGATTAACGAATCATGAGGTCCACCGTCTGGTTCAGCAAACGGCTAACTGGCTCAAGGCCAAAAACCTGCGACCGGGCCAGCGGGTATTGTTCAAACCGTTACCTTTTCCTGACAGTGTTTTTCTTGCTTTCGGCATTTGGAGTTTAGGCGGAACAATCGTGCTAACTGGGGATGAAGATTACTCCACAGCTACTTCTCTCACCTCACCGGTGATGACAGTATCTGATTCCATTCACTTTCGGGAAAAAATCACCCACCAGCAGGAGAGTTTCAGTCCCGCCTACAATCCATCCTTAAACGATGAAGCCCTGATTTTCTGCCAGGAAGGTGTCGGAATCCGTCTGAGCCATTACAACTTGCTGGTAAATACCAATGGTGTTATGCACGCCTTAAACCTGGATCACGACCAGTCTTTCTTCGCAGAACTACCACCGGTTTCCACCGCCTGGGTTGTATTACAGCTGTTACTCCCCTTCTACAGTGGCGCCGTTTTCAACCGGGAAAAGCCTGATGTTTACATTGCACTGCTTCACTCGAAAGCACAGCCCGATATTATTGTAGATTTCCACTGGACCGAACTGGAGGAATCAGATCCTCCCCGCCTGTACGTAAAACCGGAAAATACGGCCTTTTTGGCGCTCAACCGGGCACCCCTTCATTTGACTGCCATCCGGGGAGAAAACCGACCCCATCATATTCAGGGCCATTCCGTTATGATGGGTTATCTGGACGATCGCCTGAACGATCGGGTCTTTCAGGAAGGTTGGCTAAAGATCTAGTCCCGTCGTTACCCGATATCAGCCAATACCTCCCTGGCGTGGGTTTTGGTTTTTACTTTGGGATAGGTTTTTTCAATAACACCCTGCTCATCAATTAAATAAGAAATGCGGTGAACGCCATCGTATTCTTTTCCCATGAATTTCTTCCGACCCCAGGCTTCATAGGCTATTAGGGTCTCCTTACTCTGATCGGACAAAAGGGGAAATTGAAATCCGAATCGCTCGGAGAATTTTTTCTGGGCTTTCGGTGAATCGGGACTCATACCGAGGATGACTGTATTCTTTTCCTGGAATTTTTGGAATTCATCACGGAATCCCTGTCCTTCGATAATTCAGCCAGGTGTATTGGCTTTGGGGAAAAACCAGAGAATCACCTTCTTTCCCCTGAAATCGCTCAGTTTAACGAGATTTTCATCTGCATCGGGTAATTCAAACTCCGGTGCCTGGTTGCCTACGTTTAACATGGTGCCTCTTTTATTAATTCTTTTCCGGTCTGAACTTACTATTTTAATAATACCATTTTTCGATTCAAAATAATTGAACCTGCTTTCAATCGGGCAAAATAAATTCCACCCGGCAGTAAATTCCCCTCACCATCGCGACCTGTCCATTGCACCTGATTCATGATCCCCCGATTGATGGGTCCATTCCAAAGCTGAACAAGCCGACGACCGGATAAATCATAGATCACCAGCTCCCCGGTGGTGGTCCGATCCAGCTGGAATTCAATGGTTGTAACGGGATTGAAGGGATTGGGATAATTTGAGAGTATTTTAAAATTTTGGGGAATATCAGGCACCACTGCTAACGAGTCATTAAGATGAAAATCATTCGTATCCCGTGGCAGAATTTTATACTCACCATAGGAGTAGGTTACCACTCCCTTCAGGCTGGTGAAATGCTCGCCCACGCTAGGTGTGGGCCAATCTCCGGAGTATAAATAATCATCCACCATACAGGTGCCACTCCAGTCCGACACCTGCCACTCCCCATATTGATTGGAGGGAACAGTTACATCCACCTGAATCAGCCGCACCAACATCCCTTCCAGCGGTTCCCCCCAGGAGGTACACCCTCCTGCCAGGGTACTGGCTGTAATGGTAACCGGCTCCACCAGTTGATCCGTGGCCAGCACCTCTGATGACTGAATATTCTTTAATTCTGTTAATCCGTAATACTCGGAAAGATTCCCTTTCAGGCTTAACCGGTCCCCCCGCTGTGGCGCCGGGTATCCCTTGGTTACGTACACGTACAACCCCCCCCAGGATTGCCTTTCAGGATCCTGGATGAAAAAATTGGGATAGTCGGGGTTAGGCCGTACCCCCGTAACCACACCCTCTACTTCCACTACCTGCCCGGCCAGAGGGGAGGGAAAACAATCATTGCCGATCCCAGGGTCGGTTGTGTACTGAATTTCGCTGAGGTCGATGGCACCGGTAATGGGAACGGTTACATTGACATAATCCATGCCTGTTTCACCGTCGTTATCGGTAACCGTTAGTTTGAAGGTCCATGTGGTGGTTCGCTGCACTTCCGGAACGGTAAAAGTGGCCTGGGAGCTGGAGGCCCCGCTCAAAGAAACGGCAGGTCCGGCTGTCTGCTCCCAGAGGTAACTTACAATAGTACCATTCGGGTCATAACTTTGGTCTGCGGACAGCGTTACAACACTTCCAATGGAAGCGGTCTGGTCAGCGCCGGCATAGGCCACGGGACTGGTAGTAGTTTTGGTCGTGTAAATAATCTTGGCTATCACCGGTAAATGATCCGACGCATAGTAAAGCGCATCCGCAATATTGTCGGGGACAATCAGATTATTGCCATTATTAATGGACTGGTTGAAATGCTGGCCATCGTTTCCAACGGACTGATACGATCCCTCTAAATAGCGCAGGTCCGGATTCGTGGAAATGAACTGATGGGAGAAGAGCAGGAAATCAAACCGGTCATCCAGTCCCCCCGTAGAGCCGCCGTCGCTCAAATACCCATCCCGGGTTGATTGGGTGTATTTATCTGCAAACGTACCGTCATTGCGCTGCCAGTATCCGACCGGATCCACCAGATCAATGTTCATACTGTCCGTCAGCAGTTTATAGGCTTTTTCGTCGGGACCATACAGATTGAAATCACCACCCACAATATACTGGAAGTCACTGCCCTGCTGATCGATATAATCCGCCAGGCGCCGGGCTTCTTCCCAGCGCTGGTCCGCATTGGTGGTTCCGTCGCTCGCTTTCAGATGCATGGTGAATATGGAAAAGGATGGCACATTCTGATGGGCGTGGTTCAGGGCCAGGGTGTAACCGCTGATGGCCCGTAAATAAGTGCTGATAAAAACGTGATCCACCAGGGAAAAAGCATCTTTACGGTAAATCAGCCCGTTTTTCATGTACTGGGAAGACGGCAGGGGTGCAGCAGCAAATTCCGTCCCGGAGGTGTTCAAGGCCTTGTCCAGAAGATGCTGCAAACCGCTCTCGTCCTCCAACTCATTCAACAGGATCAGATCCGGTTGTACATAATCGAAGATGGTCTTAAAATACTGGACCCGGCTCTCACCGCCGGAAAAATGCAGCAAATTATAGGTCATCACCGTTAAGGTGTCCTGGGCAAGAGCGGGCTTTAAAACCCAGATGATCGTCAGGAAACGAAGTAATCCAGACCTTAACTTCAAGAACCAAGGATTTTGCCTTATTTCCATGTTTAGGGTTCCAATCCCATTGAGGAAGTCAACTGAATTTTGATTTTACCCACCTGAATTCCCCGGTGATTTTTCAGGAGGGGGTGTTCGTAACCTTTCAATTCGTCTCGTTCCGCAGGGGTTAATAGATCCAGGTGGTTCAGAATCGCCATCGTAGCCGGGGCGGAAACCCGCTGATTCCCGTCCAGAATTTTCACGGCGAACCCTAAAACTTCTCCTTCTTTGGTCCGGATACCAATTCCCCGGACCCCTTCCCCACCAACCTTGGTTACAGCGCGTCCTTTTAAAACAGTCATAAAATCCGTATCGAACCGTTTCTTTCCGGCCACCAGATAGGGGTTGGTTGTCATGGCGGTGTAAATACGATCCAGCACTGGATCATCACCGGCAGCCAGTTGCCGAAACATCCGGGCGATAGAGACCAGAGGCAAGAATGGTGTGGGTGCGCTACAGCCGTCAATCGCCAGATCCAATTTTTCCACCCCGGCGTAATGTTTAACGGTTTGCATGATTTTCTGCTGGACAGGATGATCCTGGTCCACGTATCCTTTTGGGTCTACCCTAAGCTGTTTTGCCAGACAGAGCATCCCCGCATGTTTACCGCTGCAATTATTGTGAAGGGGAGATGGACCCTCCTGCTGTTGAATAAGTGCTTTTCGGGTCTCCCGGTCAAAGGGAAAATGGGCTCCACATTCGTATTGCTCCAGGCCGAAGCCCAGTTTTTTCAGCATGGATTGAGCCGTCTCCACATGAATCGGTTCGCCGTTATGGGATCCACACATGAGAGCTAATTCTTTTGGAGTGAAACCGGCTTCATCCACGGCCCCTGACTGAACACTGGCCGCTGCCTGAAACGGTTTCAGGGTAGAACGAACACAGGTTCGATATTCCGGATCACCGGATTGAAAAATAATCTGGTGTGATGCATTCACCCCTACCGCAT
>CAZIIM010000029.1:0-18393 GCA_964539305.1 uncultured bacterium
TCTGAGTTACCACAACATGGCCCGGTTCTTGGCACCGGATCAGGTAGCCGGTGTGGAATATTTGATTCAGGCCGGTTATGCCGACCCTGACCGTATCGGCGCCTGGGGTTGGAGTGGTGGAGGTTACTTTACCGGTCTAATGCTCACAAAAAACACCGATTATTTTCAGGTGGGCGTGGCCGTGGCGCCGGTAATGGATTTTCGACTGTACGATACAATCTATACGGAACGCACCATGGGATTGCCTAGTGAAAACAAGGATGGTTACGATTCTACATCGGTATTCACGTACGTAAACCAATTCAAGGGAAAACTCCTGGTGTTGCACGGGACAGGCGATGACAACGTCCACTACCAGAATACGATGCAGCTGGTGGAAGAGTTCATTAAGGCGGACAAACCACTGGATATGTTTCTCTATCCTAACCGGAACCATGGGATGGGCGGAGGAAAAGGGAATGCCCGCAGACACCTCTTTGAAAAGATGTTCTCCTATTTTCAGGAGCATCTTTAATTCCCGGTATTGTCACCGGGGTGTACCTGTTGTAATTTCAGCCCCGTTTTATTGGGGCCGTAGCTTCCGACCCTGACACTTCGTGTCCAGGGTACGGGACAAGCAACTTCGCTACGGCAATATGATCAAGATCATTAAAAAATTTGGGGCCGTAGCTCAGTTGGGAGAGCGCTTGAATGGCATTCAAGAGGTCGTCGGTTCGATCCCGTCCGGCTCCACAAGGCGTAACTGCCTTATATAAAAGAGCTTAGAAGTATTACCATCGTACGATCTAAGCTCTTTTTGCTTATATCATAGTGCTAGATGACCGGATTAAACCCTATTCCGGTGCATAGTACTGGAAAAACTATTTTATTCACTAATCCATTAAGTGACTTCATCGATATTATTAAATGCTTCGAAGATACCACCTCTATTTACCAGGGTGATAGTTGCGTTACATTGATTTAATTATTGCGATCGGTTCTCTCCGATAGAACGATGTATTAATAATTCACTTTTATTAGTACGGCAAGGTCATTCCACCATTAATATAATTAGGAGGTTGTACTCCGGTATTCTAACTTGTACCGAGCAACCAATAAAAAAAGGAGGGTTAAATGAACCTGAAACTCATTTTCACAATCTACGGAGGGTACAGCATTTTAATGGGTGCCGCTTTTGTCTTCATTCCTGCGCTGGTGATTCAAGGTGCCGGGCTTGAACCGAACTCAGGACTCATCGCGACTCAGCAGGCCTGGGGTACATATATTCTGGGACTAGGTTTCATTGCTTTCAGTCTGCGAAATGCCGATTCTGACGAGAACTTAATAGGACCAGCAAAGGGTATAATGATCACCGCATTACTGATTACATTGATAACGCTGTATCACTTGATCCAGGGGTTTTCCGGACCCCCGATCTTTATAAATATCTTGGTACAGGGTTTAACCTGCATCGGAATCTTCCTTAAAACGAAGTAGAGTTGGGATCGTCGGGGAAATGATTCTATGAATGGAATTTGATTCCTATAACCTAATGGATTAGAAACCGCCGGATTAGTGAATACAGATCTGGCGGTTTTTATTTATTCCAGTGTAGCTTTCCTGCCACCAATTTCAAATACAAACCTAAATTTTCCTGGAAGTAGTAAATGGATGATACATCATTACTGGTATGGGGACTAATCTTCGGTGCGATTGGTCTGGGGTATATGGTCTATGGCAAACGTCAAAAGCGGGCGATTGCCTTTTTGGCGGGAGTGGCCCTCATTGGCATGTCCTACTTTATTTCCAATGTTTTTGGATTGGTCCTTCTGGGGGCGATTCTGATGGCACTGCCCTTTTTCCTTAAAATATAATTCCTTTCCTAAAAGCTGTGAATAAAGAGAAAAGAGTGTAACTTCTGGCCTCCTGAATTATTAGTGCGGGAATACTATGGCTGAAAAACAAACGAAGACAATTCAAGACAAAAACAACGCGGCACCCCTGTTTCAAATTCTGGCCAGTGAACAGCAGATTCTGCAGCGCACGGATCAGAAAGCTTTCACGCTCATGTCCATCCTGGGTGTCTTCATGGTGTTTTTTATTGTCCATTTCCTGAAGGTTCAGATGGACTGGTTCAAGTTTGTGATGGTTTTGATTTATTTTTCTTCCGCCCTGATTGCCATCATTAACCTTGTCATGGTGATCGTTCCACGTGTCCGGAAGGAAGCACCTTCAGGAGAAACCAAAGAAATCAATGCCACATTTTTCTCCGGCATCAGTCAGTTCAAATCTCCGACAGAATATGCCGATTACCTGGAGGACATCTCCACCGACCCAAAAAAGATCTACCAAATGTTTGCCACCCAGCTGTATGCATTGGGCCAGATTAACAGCTATAAAAATAAAGCGCTGAAACGGGCGATCGTCTTTTTTGCCACTGCCATTATCTCCGAACTGCTCATTATCATGTCCATGGCCTGGGCCCGGGCATTACCTTATTTATTCCCCCACTGATGCGCATCCTTTTGTTCATTCTTTGCCTTGGATTGGCGGGATGCCTGCCACAATCCGTTCCAGGACCTGAAGGTCCACCGGGACAACCGGGGCCCGTCGGGCCTCCGGGGCCCCCAGGGGAACCGGGTCCGCCTGGCCCTCCGGGGATAAGCGCAGATACCACGATGCTGAATCAATTAAAAGAACAGGTGCGACGCCTGGAACAGAAGCTCGCGGAAAAGACGCCCCCGTCCCAAAAAGACCGAATTGTCAGTTCGGTTTATTTCACCTTCGGAATTGCACCTCCAGTGATGGGATTTGCTGCCCTCACCGCCAGGGGTAAACTCTATACGATGGAGAATAAAAATCCCCTCATCGTTGGCGATACATTTAAATATTTAACCCGGATTGACGATAAAGATGATTTTATTTCACTGAGTATTCTTCAGGGTGCCGAGGGTACGAAGGAATTTTTTCTGGCCATGACCGCCTCCGGCAATTATTACATTTCTGAAGATCTGAAAACCTGGACTAAGAAAGGATCCCTCAATCTGAACCAGAACTGAACAGAACTCAACTTCTGTTGGGAACTTTTAAGAACGTGTAATGTATCTGAAACCCTGAAAAGAGAAAGTTTTGCCAAGGATAAACCCTAAAACCAGTTCCATTGTTTATTCAACGGATCCGGATTTTCGTCCAGACGTTTCCGAACCGGAACCACCTGATGTATCACCGGATCGACAGGAATTGCGTCTTCATTTGGATCGTCGTGGGGGCGGGAAGGTGGTCACCATCATCCGCGGTTTTCAGGGATCATCGCAGGACCTGCTTGACCTGGCACGGTCCTTGAAAAAGTATTTAGGTACGGGCGGCAGCGTTAAAAATGGGGAAATCCTGATCCAGGGCGCCGTACGGGATCAAACCATGGAATATTTACGACAGAAACAATTTCGGGTAAAAAAGGCGGGAGGCTGAATTTGATCGGTTGGGTTGATCCGCAAGAGAGAATAAATTCCGGTATGAAAAAGCTGCGTTTTCTCATCCCTTTACTCCTGGTGGCCGGGTTCTGGTCCTGTTCCAAGGACAGTGTCCCTAAAAAGGTTACCCTGCTCGTAACCAGTAATGTGAGGGGTCAGTTAGACCCCTGTGGGTGAAAGTCTCACCCCCTGGGCGGTCTGCCCAGACGAGCCACTTACATTCAGAACCTTCGAAAGGAGGGGATTGACCCCGTGATCCTGGATGCAGGCGATGCTTTTTTTGACAATTATTTTCTGATTCCCGGAAGGGAAGCCTCTGCCAAACTGAAAGCCTGGGCTGTTTTAAATGGCTGCGACACCATGGGCTACAACATTTTCAATGTGGGACGATACGATCTCGCCGCCGGTTTGAACTTTTTAAATCAGCTCCAGGATTCAACAAAAGCCCAGTTTATTTCGGCTAATATTTACAATGCTGGTACCGACCAACTTTATTTTAAACCCCATATCATCCTGGAACGTAACGGTATTAAGATCGGCATCACGGGTCTGACGACGGCGATTCCCTCTGCCGTGAAAGAGTTGGAAATAAAAGATTTCCTGGCCCGGGGGCAGGCAGAGGTGGATACACTAGCGAAACAGGCGGATATTGTTGTTGTCCTGTTAAATGCACCGCGGGTAGAGGTGATGAAGGCTCAGAAAGCCTTTAAAAATGCCAACTATATTTTCGCCAGTCGTGAAACCAGCCGGACCCGTCCGGAATTGCCCCAGTCGAAGGAAGGACCCTTACTGTATTCATTCAATATTCAGGGGAAATACCTGGGACGGTTTGACATCGTTATAAATAATCCACAAAATCCTTTAAGAGACGTGACCAGTGCCCGGCTTGCTTACACCATGGTGACCAAACGGCTCGAAAATCTGCAGAAACGGGATCCCAACAGATCTTTGGAAGATATTTACAAAGACAAGCCCAACATCCTGAAAATGATTTCCTCTTATCGGGAAAAATTAAGTGAATCCCAATCTACCCTGAATCAGGCCCTGAATACGTCCACCTACACCCTTGTTCCTCTGAGCAGCAAGATTGAAAGTGAGCCGTCCCTGCTGACTTACGTAGATCAGACACTGAAAACCTGCTCTGACCTTGACAAGCAGGCCCTTTCAGGAAAGCTTTAGAATGCAGCGCCTTCTGACACCGATCGGTCAGGCCATTATCCTGGCCGCAGTTTCCGTTATTATTGGACTCGGTCTCAATGCAGTGCGGTCCGATTCCATTCCCTTGCTGGCAAAGCAGCTGGAAGAAACCACAACCCTGGAGGAACCGGCAGCAGGCCCGATTCTGGTGGCCGTAAACCTGGCCCAGGCCAAGCAACTGTACGACGATGGGGTTATTTTCATTGATGCCCGGAGCGAAGAATATTACGATGAAGGTCATATTGCAGGTGCCTGGAAGGGTGGATTTCTTCTGGAACTGGCGTATAACCTGGAAGAAAAACAGGGGAAGGATGGACCCATTGTGGTCTATTGCAGCGATGACGGCTGCGGCGACAGCGAAGACATGGCTTACGATCTCCAGGCCCAGGGATTTACGCGCATTTACGTTTTCAAGGGCGGATGGCAGGAATGGGTCCAAGCCGGGTACCCCACGGAGTAAGGCATGAAAAAAGACTGGAAAACATGGATCGTTGTGGTGAGTCGTCTTTTATTGGGCTCTGTCTTTATCTACGCCAGTGTGGATAAAATCGCCCATCCGGCGGCTTTTGCGGAAGCGGTGGGAAATTACCACATGCTGCCCTGGGGACTCGAAAATTTAATGGGGTTGATTCTACCCTGGGTGGAACTGTTGGCGGGGATTGGTCTCATCGTTGGAGTGATGGTGGATGGTTCCGTTCTGGTGATTACACTCATGATGATCGTCTTTATTCTGGCAATTTCCCAAGCCATGGCCCGGGGAATCGACATAGAATGTGGTTGTTTTTCCGTTTCTGAACCGGGAGGGGCCAAGGTAGGTTTTCTGCGTCTGTTTGAAGATTTTATTTATCTGGGGCTGGCACTGATTATTCTGAACCGGAAAGAACGCTGGTTGGAATTCTTTCCAAAATCCGATTGAACACTCTAAAGAGAATGCCTTAAATTAAACACCCCGTTTGCGAGAGTAGCTCAGCTGGTAGAGCACAACCTTGCCAAGGTTGGGGTCGCGGGTTCGAACCCCGTCTCTCGCTCGAAAAAGCTCTGTTCTGCAGGGCTTTTTACTTTTTAAGACCTCTTTTTGGTTTATCCCCCTTTTCCGGATTATATTTTAGAAATTAATCGAACCATTCCAGGAGTACATACCCATGATTAGTCGTTCCCCAATACCCGTGTTGTGTTTTATGACCTCTGTTGTTTTGGTGCTGGCCCAGGAACCTGCGTTGACGCCGGAAACGCTGGCGGATCAATATGGAGCCCGGGCAGATCAAATCATTGAAGCGGCCCTGGTTGATTCGGCAGGATTCAATCAACTGGCGGAACTCTGCGATACCTTTGGTCCTCGTTTCAGCGGGACCGAGAATCTGGAACAGGCGATTGACTGGGCCCTGGCCGGGTTGAAGAAGGATGGATTCGAAAATGTTCATGTGGAACCGGTGATGGTCCCCCGGTGGGTGCGGGGAACCGAGTCGGCCACATTATTGGAACCGTGGAAAAAGTCCCTGGCCATGTTAGGCTTGGGAGGCAGCATTGCGACTCCACCGGAAGGGATAACGGCTGAAGTCCTGGTAGTGGGAAGCTTTGAAGAGCTGGAGCGTCGGGCGAAAGAGGCAAAAGGAAAAATTGTTCTGTTTGATGTGCCTTTTACGACTTACGGGAAAACGGTTCGATACCGTTACGGCGGCGCCAGTGCCGCTGCCAAGGCAGGGGCTGTCGCCAGCCTCATTCGATCGGTCGGACCTTTTTCCATGAATACGCCACACACCGGTGCCATGCACTATGAAGAGGGTGTAAGAAAAATTCCTCATGCGGCGATTACTGTGGAAGATGCAGCGATGTTACACCGACTGGCGGATCGGGGTGTAAAAATAAAAGTACAATTAAAAATGGAAGCGAAAACGCTGGAGGATGTTCCGTCCCGGAATGTGGTAGCAGAATTCAAGGGTTACGATTCTCCGGAAGAAGTGGTAATCCTCAGCGGTCATTTTGATTCCTGGGATGTGGGCCAGGGTGCCATGGACGACGGTGGAGGTTGTATTGCCTCCTGGCGGGCTGTAAAACTGCTGAAAGATCTGAATCTTCGACCGCGGCGGACAATCCGCGTGCTATTCTGGACGAATGAAGAAAACGGGTTGCAGGGTGGAAAAACCTATCGCAAAGATCACGAAAAAGAACTGGAGCAACATGTGGCGGCGATTGAAACGGATAATGGCGTGTTCGCTCCCAAGGGATTTGGTTTTACGGGGTCGGACCGGGCCCGGGCCTGGATTCGTGGAATTGCTCCGCTTCTGAATTCAATACAGGCTGATTCAATTTTTTCGGAAGGAGGCGGCGCCGATATTGGTCCCATCATGCAGGCCGGTGTACCGGGAATGGGCCTGAAGGTAGATACGCAGCGCTATTTCTGGTACCATCATACGAATGCCGACACGTGGGATAAATTAGACCGGGATGAGTTTAACCGTTGTGTGGCTGCTCTGGCAGTCATGGCTTACGTCATTGCGGATATGCCCCAGCGTTTACCCCGGGACTAACACAAAAAGATCCTCGGCAATAACGGGTTTATAGACCATTGGATTCCCATCGGATCGTCGAATTGACTCTACGCACTTGTCTTGGTCCCGATCTTTTTATTAATTCTGCTTGCAGGATGTCTGCATTTTGAGGGAATATCCCCTTCCTCATTCTGAGGAAGACATTACACTACATCCATGAAAAGATTTATTATCATCCTAACAGCGGTAACCTTGCTGCAAGCCGGAGTGAATTCCAAAGCCACCATCGGTCAGGGAATGACAATCGATTTTCCAGAGCAGCTGCCGGTAACGCGCTCGATCTGCGGCGTTCCTGAAATTGATCTGGACCGGGAACAGGCCATAAATGAGTACATGCGTATTCATCATCCTGATATTTACCGTAAAATGCAGATGCCACCTGTTCTGAAGCGGTCTTATGCCGTGGGGGACACAGCCACTTTCTGGGTCCTCCAGGACGATGATTCCGGTCAAATTTCCCGGGTTCAAGTAGGGGCTAAACTGGTGGCCCAGGGTACTCATACAGCTATTTGGGTCGATACCCTGGTTCTTTATTCTTCCAATAATATTTCCGAATCCCTGGCACAGCAATACCTGAGCTTGCTGGAAGACGGGACGCCGTCTTTTTCCGTCGATTCCACCCTGGGAGTCTATGATTTGGAACTGCAGTACTTTGGTGAACCCCCGAATAAAGACGGGGACGGGATCGTCGATTTTCTCTTTTCCGATTTGTATTCCGGTGTGTCGGGATACTTCTCAGGTCTGGATCAAACCGATCAAACTGGAAGTAACCGACGGGATATTGTCTATATTGATAACAGCTCCTCTGTTTCCTACACGGAGGCCACCCTGAGCCATGAATTCCAGCATTTAATTCATTTTAACTATGATCCGAACGAAAGCACTGAATTCAATGAAGGGTTAAGCGAGATGGCGACCATCGTCTGCGGTGGTGAATACATTTCCCACGCCTACTATCTTCGAAATCCAGAAATCAGCTGGCGCTGGGAAAGCGATATTGAACACTATGCCATGGCTTCCCTTTTTACAGTATACTACGTCGAACAGTTCGGGCTGGATGTGATTAAACAATTTATCACATTGAAATCAGGCAGCAATCCTCTCCGTGGCATCACGGCCTTTAATACCCTCCTTGCCAATGAAGGTACGGGCTTGCAGTTTTCCGGGTTTTTGAAAAACTGGTTTATTGCCAATTACTTTGATGACAAGACATTCGATTCACGTTATGGGTATGATATGTGGATGCCCATGCGAGCCAAGACATCAGGGCCAATTCTTACGGCAAATGTCCAATCCAATGGAAATAAAATTAATGGGTACTCCAGTCAATACTGGGAATTCACCATATCCGCCGATTCCATGGAGATTACCTTTAATGCCACAACCTTAAGTAAACCGGAATACGTTTCCATGGAATTCATGGACTCCAGCAAATCGGTTAATTTCTTAACAGATGGTCAGACTTACCTGGTGGATGACGATGTTGAGAAGGTTCATAAGGCCGTATTTCTTGTCGCAAATACGAGTGACTTGAATATCGAATATAATTTCGAGTCCACCGGTCAAGACGTCTCTGAATACCCCGTTTATGATGAGATTGCCTATGACGATGGTGAACCGGATATTTTCACCTACGATGGTGGCAGTTTCGGTTGGCTGGGATTCGGCAATGGGAATCAGGGCAGAGGATGGGCCATGCGCTTTGATCCGGTCATGCCCCAGAACCAACTGGTGGAATTCAAGGTGATGGCTGGCTTCGACCAGGAGTTCAGTAATTCATCCACACCGGCGAACGCGGACAAGGATTTTGAGGTTCATATCTGGAAACCGGTAGGAACCGACGGCAGTGTAGAGGATGTCATTACACCATTTATTTTCTCCACGCAGCGTCCCAGCTTGTCGAATGAGTTTTTAGTCGTGGATCTTTCTTCTTATGCCGATCAATTAAAGGATTACTCCACGTTGTACGTAGGAATTGTCGAGGATGATTCAATCGGCACCTATTTTGCCATGGATAACACGACTCCTGATAATTACACCTACGCTTACAATTTTGATGGGGACGGAAAACTGGATTCCATGGCTAATTTCAATGTCGGTGGCGCCTCCCTGGCAGGGTGGAATTACATGATGAGGGCCACTTTCTTTTATTCCGATACTACCCAACCAAAATTTTCCGCCGGTTTTTTCCAGAATCCTGTTTTTACCGATGAGTTGGATCTCTTTGTTTTGGGGAATTCGCTGTTGGGGCCCGGTACACTGGATGTTACTGCTATCCAGGGGAGTGATACCACCGCCCTCAACACCCAGGTTCTGGCAGGGAACGACAGTATACTGGTCGCCAACCAGTATCGATTATCCTCCTCCGGTCAGCTGGATTTTCATGTGAAAGGCTCCCTGCGGTACGGTACCATTATTGAAGATACGACTTTCACCTTCAATGTGAACTACACCCTGGCAAAGAGTGGGGGGCAACTGGCAGCCGGGAACGGCGAATTCAAGGTTTTGATTCCAAAAGGGGCTCTAAAGGAGGATACTTATTTAATCGCCGGCCGTGATGTGGCTTCACCGGGATCGACCGATTTTATATCGGCACTGGCACATCCTGAATTACCCGTGTACACCGTGAGTCCCCTCGGTAAAAAAATGAAACAACCGATTAGTGTCACGATTGACATCCCCGAAATATATCAGGGCCTTGCGCGTGACTCGCTCGTCGTGGGTTATTGGGATGGAAAAAATTGGCGTGAACTGCCTACCGAGGTTGATTTCCTGCCGAATACGCTCCTGGGTTACAGTTTGAACCTGGGCCGGTTTACCATCCTGAAACGGGGTAATGGTGTACCCATGGAATCCATTTCAGATCTTCTGCCCACTGAATATGCTTTGGCTCAGAATTATCCCAATCCCTTTAACCCGGAAACTCTCATTCAATACGACTTGCCGACCAGCGGAGTGGTGCGCCTGGTGGTTTACGATATTCTCGGACGGGAAGTGGTTACCCTGCAGCGGGGTTATATGCCGGCTGGTCATCATCAGGTGGTTTGGAACGGGCGTAATGCCCAGGGGAAGCAGGTGGTAAGCGGTCTTTACTTCTACCAATTGAACGTGAATGGATTCAGGAACACGAAAAAAATGATATTAGCCCGTTAACCCGATGAAACGAATTTATTTACTGTCTTTCCTGATTCTGCTTCTGGCCATTGGTTGCGAAGACAAGAACGCTAAAACCGTGTTTGACCTGACCTTCCAGCCCGCTGAAGTGAACTTTGGTAAGGTGGAGATTTACACCAGTGTGGATACGGTGGTTACCCTGACTAATGAAAGCACCTCTTCGGGTGCTTTTACCGGCATATTAAAGATCATGGATACTAACGGTTATTCTTTTAATTCCAGCAAGGAGATTACACTGGAAAAGGGAGAATCCATTGACATTACCTTGACTTTTGAGCCCCAGGCCCTCCAGGATTACATCGGTCGTTTTACCATTATTCGATCTGATCTGAATCCTGATTTTTTCTATGAAATGCCCATTACCGGTACTGGCGCCGGACCGGTGCGGTTTTCAATTCCAACCACAAAATTAGTTTTCGGTCTGGTAAAACCAGGGGAGCATAAAGATTTGAATGTAACGGTCCAAAACGCTGTGAATTCCGGTTTCGATCTGGAAATTACACTGCTGGGCATTTCGGGAGATTTTTCCCTTCCTGAGGGTAAGACTAGCTACACCATTGCAATCGGGAGTTCAATCGATATTCCAGTCCGCTATACCCCATCCCAGTTGTCTGCTTCCGGAAGCCTGGAAATTCACCATAATTCTTCC
Organism: uncultured bacterium; assembly: GCA_964539305.1. GTDB lineage: Bacteria > Fidelibacterota > Marinisomatia > Marinisomatales > TCS55 > CAZNUM01. The sequence continues at coordinate 11,019 of CAZIIM010000029.1, forward strand.
CTGGGTAATAACCCGGTAACCATTGAATTATCCGGTACGAAAGACCAGTCCGGGGATATTATTACGGACATTCAAAACGGCTGGACCAAATTTCAATCAGGCGATTATTCCGGTGCCCTTTCCGACTTTGTATCCGCCCAGACCATCACTGCCAGTAATGTGCTCTACGACAGCCTGGAAGCGGAGGCCTTGCTGGGAAGCGGCTGGAGTCATGCCTACCTGAGATCGTACAATCTGGCCCAGTCCGATTTCACGGACAGTTACCAGAATCATACTACCATCGCAAGTGGAACACTGGTGGATTGTCGTGCCGGACTGGCCATTATTGAAAATCTGCGCGGGAAGTACACCAAAGTGATCGATCACGCCACGTTTGTGCTGACCACCAGTCCCAACTACGTTTTCCAGTACAAAACCTCCATCGATCATCTGGATATTCTCCTGGCGCGGGCCCAGGCGTATTACAATACCGGTGATTTCGTCAATGCGGCCAAGGATCTGGACACCCTGGATCCGGACAATGCCCCCCATTCCACCGATCCCCGCCTGTTATTGGCCGCCCTCCAGTCTCTCTCCGGATCCTTCTAAACTTGAATTCTGGTTAAGGGAGTGGACTGGAGCGGTAAAACAGCCATTCTGACGGGTGCTTCCCGGGGAATAGGTGTCCACATCGCTCAGGCCCTTTCCCAGCGGGGTGTAACCATCGCCGGGGTTGCCCGGAGTGTCGACGGCTTGAAACAAACCCGGGACCTTCTGACGCAGAACGGTTCAAATTTCTATCCTTTCCCCTTTGACCTGAGAGAAACAGAAAAACTTCCGGAACTGGTGTCCGCCATTCGGGATCAGTTGGGGCGTATTGATTTTCTCATTAACAATGCCGGTCTGGAACGGTACCGTCATTATCAACACGTGGAAGCGGAGGAGTTACAATTTATCCTGCGAACCAATTTACTGGCCCCCATGGAATTAACACGTCTAGTACTACCGGAAATGATAGAGCAGGGGCGAGGTCATGTGGTCAATATCGCTTCCCTGGCCGGGAAGAAGGGGGTGGCTTACAACAGCATTTATTCTGCCAGTAAGGGCGGTCTTGTCCTGTGGACGGACGGTTTAAGGCAGGAACTGGCGGGAACGCCGGTCCATATTTCAGTCATTTGTCCCGGGTACATTGCTGAAACAGGAATGTTTTACGACTCGGGAGGGAAGCCGCCTCCGCTCCTGGGAATGTCCAAACCTCAGAAAGTGGCAGAGGCGGTTATCCAGGCTCTGGAAACAGGATCGACTGAATTGATTGTGAATCCCGGTCCTATCCGGCCCTTGCTGGCCTTGAATCAGCTGTTCCCGAAGGTGGGGGACTGGGTTGTGAAAAAGTTCGGCGTCGTTGCTATGAGTAAAAAACGCGCTGAATCTTAGGTCTTTTTCCGTTTAAAGCGTTTCAAAAGCCCGCTTTTCTTTATTACCCTGGTGACGGGCGCCATTTTGTCCCCTATCCATTCCCGGACCGAAAACACAAACATGGAGTGGGGAAAGTGTTTTCCCTGGTACTGGGGAATAAAATAATTCGAGCGCTTGTCTTTTACATAGTCGTAAACCGTCCAGCCGATCGTCAACAGGGGAAAGGTAACAATCGCCGTCTGGAATTGGTTCCCGGTGGAGGCGACTAACGGCTTTGGCAGAATGCTGGTAACCGGTTTCAGGGATTTTTCTCTGAGGATGCGCCAGGCCATATAACCGGATACCACTCCCACGCCGGTCCAAAATCCCTTGCGGATGGAATTTTCAATATACCCTTCATCGGTGCGGATCAAATGCACCTTCAAAAAGGGGAAGAATTCAGGTACCGGGTCCGTACCCCTGAAGATGGCGATTTGGGGGTCGATCATGGTCTTTTCAAACAGGATCCGGTCATAAAGGATGGTATCGCCCGAAACCGTTATGATGGTGCCGCCGCGCCGTTCCAGATCCCGCCAGCGATCCTCCAGGCTGCGGCTCCGGTACAGGAGTCGGCCGTAGTCATTATAGGCCAGATAGAGATTCCGGAGAAAAACCGTATCATCAGCGGTCGAATCGGAGGCGCCGTAGTAAAGGGAATCTGCTTTTACAGAATCAATCCGCGTGACCTGTGAGGTGCCGTCGAGATAAATGAGAATATGCTTAATATTCGTCGTGTCCCGGACGTCAAAATCAGTGGGAATGGATCGCATGCGGAAGACCAGGGAATCGGGGTACTCCTGGATTTCATATTTGGGGAATTCCTTGATGGGGCGTAGCCATCCCAGGTTCAGGGAACGATCCTTGACCTGGATTTTCTTTTGGATATCCACGGGTCCACCGGTGGAGATTTTCAGGGTGTATTCACCCGGTGGTACATTCGTGAAGGTAAAGGTACCACCACCGAAGCGCTTAAATCGTTTTTTACTGGTCCATGTCTGTTGGACCACGCGGTTGGTGCTGTCCAGCAGAACCGCTTTGGCATTTTCCAGTTTTTCCTCACTGGCGTAGAAAGCGGTCCCTTTCACCGTAAATCCATTGGGAGCGATTTGAGCTACTGACACCGCAAGAAAAAGGAACAGCAGCAGGGTTGACTGAATGTAGTTTCGCATGGTCATTAAAAGAGGACGAATGAATTTAAACCATGAAGCATGAATGAAACACCCTGTGAGAATACCTGCAAATCCACTTTATCCATTGTAATTTTACCTTCTTACTTGGATAAAAACAGCCTTTGTTAAATCGAATCATTATTGGAACCTGTTTCCTGCTGTCCCTGGGGCAGTCCCAGCCCCGGGTCGCCGGATATGCCGGTATGGGTTTGTACAGTCCTTCTCTGGTCGGATTGGATTCCGATTCTAATTCCGTGATTCCCAGCACCGGCACCCTCGCCAGGAACATCCTCCTGGACTGGGGATTTCAATATCAGTTTTACCCCAATGCCCGTATCGGACTCAGTATGTTCCATTCGATTCACAGCGGAAAAATCGGCAATTCGGATTATTTCCGGCTTCTGTCCTACCGGATGGTGACCCTGGAAACATTCTTCTTTCTTCGAAAGCGGATGGAACTGAATTTTACCCTCGCGCCCATGTGGAATAAGGGCAAAATTTCCCTCACCGCCAGTACACCCACCGATGACTGGGACAATTTACTGGCAAGTTACGGCAATGGCTCTGTTCCAGTGAATGCAGGCGGTTCCATGGTAAAACGCTGGTTTGGTCTGGGAAGTACCATTGGTTTTCGTTATTATATCTTCTCCTGGTTGTCGGTGGATGGCAAGGTGGGCTTTTTTCAGAATTACTACAATAAGAATAACTGGAAACTGGGAAAGAAAAAAATCACGGGACCGGAGCTAAAAATTAATAAAATACCGGTCTATACCGTTCATGTAGTGTTGGGCTGGTGAAACGGGTCATCCTTCTTACGCTTCTATTCAGCGCAGGGGTGTGGGCCCAGGAGCGGCCCGTAAAAGCACCCTGTGATTCGGAGCTGTTATTAAAAGTCCGGGAGCAGGGCTTACGCTCTCTGAAACTTTCTGAAGTCCTCCAATATTACAAAGCGCTTAAAAGCTGTAAAAATCAAACGCTGGCGAAACGTATTCGCCAGTACAACGAATCACACCAGTTGAGTGAAGATGCTGAAAATGCCCGTACCATGCAGGGTTTTACGTCCGGGTGTGCCTATTGTACCATTGCCCTCATTCTTTACCTGATTCTGGTTTGACATTGAACGCCCATTGAAAGGAATAAATCGCATGAAACGATTTTATCTGTTAGTGACGATACTGGGATTACTCCTTACTAGTTGCACGGTACAAAAACCGGTTCCCGCACCGGCGGAAACGGTAAAGCCCGTGAAACAGGTCGTGACACCGGCTGTTGCAGCACCGGCTACCGCCACCAATCCCCTCATTGTAGGTTTTAATCAGTTAAATGATTTTGCCCATTTAAAAACGGAACATGTCCCTGCTGCCATGGACTATGCCCTGGGGGCAGGCGATTCCATCCTGAACCGGATTCTGGCCGTTCCTGACAGTGAGCGGACGTTTGAGAATACGATTGAGGAACAGGACAATATTGAAGCCGTGACAGGGCGCATTATTAATCCGATCTACCTGATGAGTGAAGTTCATCCGGACAAAGAGGTAAGGACGATCTGTGACTCGGCGATTATCCGGTATGAAAAGTGGCATAACGATTTGATTTTGAATGAAGATTTGTACCGGGCTGTCAAGGCGTATGCGGCTCGACCGGAAGCGGCCACCCTCACCGGTCTGAAGAATAAATATCTGACGGATGTCTTAAAAGATTACCGCCGCCTGGGATTTGATCTCCCCAAGGAAAAACGGGATGAATTGAAAGCGATTAAAAACCGCATCAGTGAAATTGGCCTGGAATTTGACAAGAATATTACGGAGTACACGGACACCTTGACCGTCACCGAAAAAGAAATGGAAGGGTTACCCCAGTGGTATAAAGACAAGATGCGGGCTGAGGATGGAACCTATAAAATCGATATCAGCTATCCCTCCCGGTCCATGTTCATGAAATATTCCAAATCAGAAACTGCCCGGAAAGCGCTGACGGAAAAATATCTGAACCGGGGAAGAGCCAACCTGGACGTGATCCCCAAACTGGTGGAAGAACATGATAATATGGCCCACCTGCTCGGTTACCGCTCCTATGCTGAGTATTTACTGGAGGACCGGATGCCGAAAAAGCCGGAAACAGTGTGGGCCTTTGAAAACGACCTGAAGGCCAACCTCCGTCCCAAGGCTGAAGCAGAATTTGCAGAACTCCTGAAAGTGAAAAAGGAAGTCACTGGAATTGAAGATAGCGTCATCAATTACTGGAATATGTTTTATTACCAAAATATTCTGGATGAACAGAAATACCGGCTTAATGATGAAGAAATGAAGGCCTATTTTTCCCTGGAGAATGTACTCCAGGGTATGTTCGAAATTACCGGAAGGATTCTGGGACTGGAATACAAACAGGTGCCGAATCCCAGTGTCTGGCACCCCGACGTTTCTCTCTATGAAGTAACCGATGCAGAAACGGGGCAGCGCCTGGGGTATTTCTACCTGGATCTGTACCCGCGGGAGGGCAAGTACAGTCATGCCGCTCACTTTGGCATTTCAAAAGGAAAACTGACCAAAGACGGGTACGAATATCCGGTGGCAGCCCTGGTGACCAATTTCCCGAAACCCTCTCCAGACCGTCCTTCGCTGCTACGCCATGGACCCAACGGAAATGTGGAAACATTTTTCCATGAATTCGGCCATCTGCTCCATGGCATGGTAACGAACGTGCCCTATTGGACCTATTCCGGGACATCGGTCGATCGGGATTTTGTGGAGGCCCCCTCCCAGATTTTTGAAAACTGGATCTGGGAAAAGGAATCGGTCAAGCTGTTCGCCAAGCATTATCAGACGGGTGAACCCATTCCGGATGAATTGTTGGATCGAATGCTGGCAGCCAAAAACCGTTCATCGGGGAATGATTATTCCTTCCAGGTTTTTCTCGGTTCCCTGGATATGACCCTTTACGATCGGTGGGATCCGAATGGGGACGAATCGGTACTGGATGTGGCCCGCCGCTTACACAATGAAATTCTTTTGTGGAAGGAAACTCCCAATACGGCCCGGGTGACCAGTTTCGGCCATTTGAACGGCTATGCCGCCAGTTATTACGGCTACGCCTGGTCCCGGGTTTTGGCACAGGATATGTTTTCCGTTTTTAAGAAAAATGGGATATTAGATCGGGAGACAGGATTAAGGTTCCGCCGGCAGGTACTGGCACCGGGCGGATCGAAAGACCCGATGGAACTGGTAAAGGATTTCCTTGGCCGTGAACCCAATAGTCAAGCCCTGGTGGAGAGTCTGGGGATTTGAAAGGTTTTCTTTTTCACCTGATTCTGGCAGGCGTGGTTACACTGGCGGCAGGGAAGGAGCTTTCCCAGGCACCGGAAGATCCGGTTCAGCAACTGCGTATCTCCACCCTGCGGTTGAAATTAACCGTGGAACAGGATCCCCGCTATTACCTGGATGAACCTGTTTCCGCCGGCATGCGTGTTCTTGTGGAGGAGTGTGACTGTCTGCTGGATTTGCTGGATCAGCAGCCGGTTCCAGCCCCGGTCATCAGGAAAGAGGTGGTTCGGTTAAAACAGGCCGCGGTGAAACTGAAGCAAATCCGGTACAATCGTAAGTACCCGGTGGAGAAAAAGTCAAATGTTACGGTTTACTATTTTTCTGCCGTGGATTGATCGGAACTGCGATTGACTTCCGCCATAATCAGGTCGGCCACTTCCCGCGCGATTTCATCGTGAGTGAGGCCCGCTTCGTCCATTTCATTCCAGGCCGTTTCCAGGATATTCACATCCTGTTCGTTGGCAAAGATTTCATCCAGTACTGGTGCGGGAACGTGAAAATCCCGCAGGCACTGGTACATATTTAACTTCATAAATTTCATGCAAGATAATACGGATTTTTCCGTACCAGTCGAAAGGAGATCCTCCATGGACAAACATATCCGCATCTTATATATCCTGGTCATCGTCGGTTTTTTGTCCCTTTCAGCCCAGATCTGGCTGCAGGGGCAGACCCTGAACGAGTTAAAGGTCAAAATGGAATCGGTCCGGGAACTGTTATTTCGTTTTGCCTGATTGTACCGGTTGGTTTAAGGGCGTAAATTTGCCCGCTTTTTAACAGCAATTTCGGCGTCGTACCCAAGCGGTCTAAGGGAGCGGTCTGCAAAACCGTTATTCGCCGGTTCGAATCCGGCCGACGCCTCATTCCATTAATTTACCCCCTCAGCCCGGGTGGTGGAATTGGTAGACACAAGGGACTTAAAATCCCTCGTCCAATGCGGACGTGTCGGTTCGAGTCCGACCCCGGGTACACCGTTCATTATTGAACAAATGCCTTTTTTGCTGGAGATTAGACTATAAACAACTGATTGTCGGTTCCCTGCCCGAATGACGTTAGTCAGGCGGGGAGTCCGACCCCGGGTACAATTTTTAGTATTTTTTATTCATTTTATACCCCGATAAACCTCGTCCAATGCGGACGTACGGTCCTCGGCGTAGCCGTGGGCTACAGCCTACGGCGAGTCTTTAAATCCGAGTAAACAAATAATTCTATATTCGATAATATTTATTAAAATTTAAAATACTCACTACGAATTGTCGGTTCCCTGCCCGAATGACTTCAGTCAGGCGGGGAGTCCAACCCGGGGAGGAAATTTCAGAGTGATTCATCCCCTGATTCTGGTTTAGTTCGTACCCTGTTCCGTTTTGTATTCCCACAAAATTACATTGTAAATTCAATTGAATATCAGGGGTTTGCCTTGTTAAATCAACCTGAGACCGGTTTTTTGCTTTC
>CAZIIM010000029.1:18493-20177 GCA_964539305.1 uncultured bacterium
TTGAATATCAGGGGTTTGCCTTGTTAAATCAACCTGAGACCGGTTTTTTGCTTTCGAAATGGTATCTGGATTGCGTCGATCCTGACGGCAATCTGTTCATTGGCTACTCGGCTGATTTAGAATGGAACCGGATTCGAATTCGCTATTCCAACAGCCTGGTTCATTTCCACAATTCCGATGTAAAAGAACAAAAATCGCTCAGGCAATTTCCGGTACCCGTTTCGAATTCCAATCGACTGACCTGGACGGTTCCCACCTGGAATATTCATGCTTCCTGGGACCGGATTGATCCCCCTATATCCAGCAAATTACTGGAAAATGATTCAGGTTTTATCCGATGGAATTGTCATTTACCCAAGGCTCAGTCTAATGTAACTATCGATGGAAAACTGGTTCGAGGACTGGGTTACGCCGAAAAACTGGAACTGACGATCAAACCCTGGAATCTGCCCTTCCATGAACTGCACTGGGGTCGCTATTTATCGGAAACGGACACCATTATATGGATCACCTGGACCGGAGATGAAGACTTCTCTGTCCTTTTTCACAATGGAAAATCCTTTTCCGATGCAATTGTCTGTGAAAGTGAGGTGCAATTCAACCAGGGTTTAAGCCACCTGAACTTCACCGATACCATCGATCTCCGCAAAGGGTCGTTGAATGATACCGCCTTTTCACGTTTAACCAGGGTGGCGAAATTGTTCCCCGGGAAAGTTGCACGTACTTTTGAAAATAAATGGCGGAGCAGGGGAACCCTGAAAACAGGAGAAAATACGCTTGGCACAGGCTGGGCTATTCATGAGGTTGTCAAATGGAAATAAGCATGAAGTCAACTGTGGGGAAGGGTTTGTACAGCGCTTTGTTTATGATTGTTCTCCCTGCAGTATTAATCGTATGGGCGCTTCAGGCTGATGACGTACTGGCGCTCCCCCGCTGGGATAATCCCGGGTTAGGACTCTTCCTCAGTGTAGCCGGTTTCGCCATGATGATCGCTGGAATGGCAGCCCTCTGGTTCAAGGGACAAGGACTTCCCATGAGTCCCTGCCCACCGACAAAGTTTGTTACCACCTGGATTTACAGGTATGTATCTCATCCTATTTACATCGGTACGTCCTTGCTGTCCATCGGCCTTTCGATTTACACCCGCTCCGCCGCAGGACTTTGGTTGGTTTCACCGGTGCTGATGATGAGTTGTGTTTCTTTTGTGATGGGGTATGAACATGAAGCGACACAACGCCGTTTCCCAGGTCTGAATTACCGTCCGTTAATTACGTTCCCTGAATCCAGGGATGAGGCGCCTTCTTTTTGGGACAGGGTTTCGGCCTATTTATTCGTTTATTTTCCATGGATTTTAGTATACGGCATTACGACTATTTTCGGTGTTCATAAAAATAGTTCAAATAGTTCCTGGTTAAGTAGTTCATTTCATCTTCTATCGAAAATCAGTACCGGCATTTATTTATTGGCCTTGATCCCGGTCCTGCTTGCACCCCTGCTTGCGGATAAGAAGCGCGACTTGAGGCAATTTGTGGTTTCAGGCCTGCTCGCAGCAGCAGCCTCACTTTTCATCTTTACACTCTACCCCTATGTCACTGTGACGTATCTTCATTTTGGCAGAACGTTTTACACCCACTTCCCGGCTTATCCGGTCATTTGGGTTTTGATCAGCCTGATTCCGGCAGAA
>CAZIIM010000029.1:20277-23422 GCA_964539305.1 uncultured bacterium
CAGTCATGGCCGGTCTTTTAAGCGTCTTCCTGACAGGAATTGATTTCCCGCGATCCGACAGGCGGTTTTCCAGGCTGGTGTAAAAGAATACTGAAATTAAACATACTGGCTTCTGATCCATGTAGGTTAAATTTTAAAATACACCTTGATTGAAACTCTTTTCTTATAATGATGTTATTTCGATATGATCTTAAAATGCGGTTAAAGACTAGAATAAATGTTCCAAAGACAATATTTTACCACTGGTTTAACACCTTGGGCGTGCCTTTGACCCGTACTACGACCCAACAAGAACAACTTGGCTCACTGCATCAATTTCTTCCCCATGGTTCAAAAGGGTTAAAAATAGTTTTTTCTCATTCTTATTTTGGGACTTACAGCAATTCATTTAATGTATTCTAGTGTTAACCCCTACTGGGATGGAACAAATTGGTAGTGCATTAAGATTAATTAGAGCCGGAATCATTCCAGGAGCTTCCTGACTTTCCGTGCCAGGGACAAGTAAGTGGTCAATTTTCCTCCGAAGACGTGCAACAGGCGTGTATTCCCTGTTTCGTGCAGCTCCAGGACATATTCCCGGGATAGGTCCGTTGGATTCGTCTGTTGGGCGATCAGGGGCCGGACACCAATGTAAGAAGTCTTGATATCGTCCGGTGTAACCTGCCAGTCCGGTTCCAGGTATTCATTGAGCTGGTGGAGTAAATAATCCACATCTTCCGGGTTAATCTGGATGGAATCCATGGAGCCTGATTCTTCCCGTTCAGTCGTACCAATAATCGTGTAATCATGTTCCGGTTCTGGAATAATGAAAAAGATCCGTTTCCCCCTGGTCTGCATAAACATGAGATTCCGGGTAATTAATCCCTTAAAAATCACGTGGATACCGCTGATTTTACGAATATGGTATCGGCTGGGCAGGTGGAAGGTCTGATTGATTTCATCGATCCAGGGACCGGTGGCGTTTATCAGGGTAGGGGCGGAGAACCTCCCGCGATTGGTTGTCAACTGAAAGGCTGAATCAGAGAAATGAATGGATTTGATGACCGTGAACTGGTGAATCGCGGCGCCGTTTTCCTGAGCCTCGGCAGCCACCCGCCGGGTTAATTCCAGATCGTTTGTCTTGGCATCGTAATATTGGAAGACAGCCTTCAATCCTTCCTGCCGGAGTCGGGGGGCGATGGTCCTGAACCTGGTTTTGCTCACGATTCTGGAGCGGTATTTTCCATGGCGCCGGGCCAGGAGGCTGTACAGCTTCAGACCGCTCCAGATCATCCACGCCGGCCGGGGGCTGGAGCGGTATATGGGTAAATAAAACGGTTTCATCTGAACCAGGTCAGGATATTTTTCAAGCAATTCCTGCCGGTCCTGGAGGGCTTCGTGGACAAGACTTAATTGGAATTGCTCCAGGTAGCGGAGTCCGCCATGAATCAGGCGGGATGATTTGGAGGAGGTTCCGGAACCAATGGTATTTTTTTCCAGCACAATCACCCGTAAGCCGGAATGGGACAATTCGGCTGCAATGCCGCACCCGTTAATGCCGGCTCCCAGAATAAGGACGTCCGCAGTTTCGGAAATCTGTTCTGTTTTCATCATTTTAATATACTGAAAGAAGGAGACACGGGGCCTGAACGGAGTTCACCCGTGGACCGAAAATACCCTTCAAAATGAGCGGTGAATAAAAAAAGACAAAAAAATCCGAAATAGGTCTTGCATTGAATTGTGTAAACAGGATAAACTATTTATGAACTAAGACTCTTAAATCTTAATAATCATTATTCATAGGGGGCCGAGTGCTACTTTCCAAAACATCGGAATACGCGATCCGGATGGTGTTTTATTTATTACGCGATGGAAATACTGATCAGTATATTCGCCTCAATCAAATCGCCGATGCACTGGGTGTTTCCTTTTATCAGCTGACAAAAGTCGCTCAAAAATTAATCCAGGCGGGCGTTTTGATTTCCTACACCGGACCCAATGGGGGGATTGCGCTCAGCAGCGATTCCAACCGGATCCGGCTGGTTGATGTGGTGGCACCGATTGAAGGAGAGGACTTCTTTGACCGTTGTGTTCTCGGTTTGAATGAATGTGGTCGGGAAGATCCCTGCCCGGTTCATTCCTACTGGGAGGAGATTAAAATACGCTTGAATCAGCTCTTTCAGGATACCACCCTGGAGGAAATCCGTGAGAATAATCCCATGGGACGTTTATCACTTAAGTAAGAAAAGGAATTATCGATGAAGAAAACATTATGGGCAACCTTCCTGCTGGCACTGTTGGTGACCGGCTGCGGCAAGGAAAAAGCCCCTGAAACCAAAACGGCGGTCCGGCCGGACGGCCTCACTGAAAAACAGATTGAGTACGGTATCGGTCCGATTGAATCGGTAACCCTGGGTGCTCTTAATCCAGAACTGGCCAAGAAAGGGCAGGAGAAGTTTGTGTTAAAATGCTCCGCCTGCCACAAGCTGGATGAAAGACTGGTGGGACCCCCGTTGCGGGGCGTGACCCAGCGCCGTCGGCCTGAGTTTATCATGAATATGATGCTGAACCCGGATGAAATGGTGAAGAAACATCCGGTGGTGAAAAAATTGCTGGGGGAATATTTCGTCCCCATGACGTTCCAGAATATTACCCAGGAAGATGCCCGGGCGATTCTGGAATATTTACGAAGCGTTGAGCAGGGGGACTGAGGACCCTGAGAAAGAGTTGAAAACGATTTTCAACGAGCGAAACAAACAGGAGGACAAATGAACAGAATAAACCACAATCACGCGGTTTATGCGCTGGTCACGGCCCTGATTCTGGTGCTGGCCGGTTGCAACAGTAACCGCGAGGTGATTGGAAATGCGGAAGCTGCGTCCAAAGTGTACGTAGCACCGGGCGAATATGACGAATTCTACAGTTTTATGTCCGGGGGCTTTAGCGGTCAGCTGTCGGTTTACGGTTTACCGTCGGGACGGTTATTCAAGATCATTCCGGTCTTTTCCGTCAATCCCGAAAACGGTTACGGGTTCACGGAAGAAACCAAGAATATGCTGCAAACTTCACGGGGGTTCCTGCCTTGGGATGATGCCCATCATCCGGAATTATCACAGACGGATGGGGTTCCCGACGGGCGCTGGATCTTCATAAACGCCAACAATAC
>CAZIIM010000030.1:0-23407 GCA_964539305.1 uncultured bacterium
CGGATTGGAATCACCCTTACAGCCGGGAGGAAGCAGCTTATCCAGCCCCCTGGCTAAAGGAAAATAAGTTCTGGCCTCCCGTCAGCCGGATCGACAACGCTTACGGCGATCGTAACCTGATTTGCTCCTGTCCCCCAATTTCAGATTACTCTGATTCCTGACAGCAAAGCCAATAATTATATTCTAAGAAACAACCCGGCCTTTTAATTCCAAATCCTGCGGGCCGGTTAATTCTACCTTTTTTATGTCGTTTAGCCACGCTTCCGTTCCTGGGGCCAAAACACGGATATAATTATCCGTATAGCCGCTCACAAATCCGTTGGAAACAGTTTCAAACAGGACAGGTCGGACGGTTCCTAAAAATTGGCGCTGGAAAGACCGTCTCTTCAGGTCCGATAACTCCCGCAGTTTCCGGCTGCGGCGGGATCGTTCTTCCGGCGCTACCTGGTCCGGAAAATCGGCGGCGGCCGTAAAAGGTCGGCGGGAGTAACTGAAAACATGGAGGTAAGAAACCTCCAGATCCTGCAGGAATTGATAGGTTTCTTCAAAATCGGCCTCCGCCTCTCCGGGGAAGCCCACAATCACGTCAGCGCCGATACTGCAGTCCGGAAGCACTGCCTTTACGGCTGAGACGCGCTCCGCATACAGATCCCGCTGATAGCGCCGTGCCATGGCTTTCAGGATTTTGTTGGAACCGGATTGAAGAGGAATATGAAAATGGGGAAGCAATTTAGCGGACCGGGCCACCTGGTCAATGATTGCATCCGTCAGGAGATTGGGCTCGATCGAAGAGATCCGGATCCGCTCAATTCCCGGGAGGTTTTCCAGAGCCACCAGCAGATCCAGAAATGATGTCTCCCCCTGCTGGCCAAAATCACCGATATTGACACCCGTCAGCACCAGTTCACGGGCGGGACTGTCAGAAATCAGTTTTGCCTGGGCGAGTGTTTCCTCCACGGAGAGATTCCGACTTCGTCCCCGGGAGCGGGGAATGCTGCAATAGGTGCAACTGTAATCGCACCCATCCTGAACCTTCAAATAGGCCCGGGTCCGTTCCTTGATGGAGAGAGAAGGCCGGAAGGTTTCCAACCGATCAATGGGTCCCGTGGAAATGACCTGTTCGTGACCGTTTCCAGTTTGATTCAGGTAGGTCAGCAAATCAAATTTTTCATCCGTTCCCAAAATCAGATCGACCCCCAGCTGCTCCCGGGCCTCTTCCGGTTTCAGCTGGGCATAACAGCCCATGAGGACAATCTCGGCTCCGGGGGACCGCCGCCGAATCTGGCGAACCAGTTTCCGGCAATCCTTATCCGCCCGCTCTGTCACCGAACAGGTATTGATCACATACACGTCCGCCGGCTCCCGGAAATCCACCAGACTCCAACCCCCTTCACAGCAGCTCCGGGCAATCGTACCCGTTTCAGCAAAATTCAGTTTGCAGCCCAGGGTATGAAAAGCAATACGACCGGCGGAAAATTCTGCCGGGGCGGATACGGGTGTCAATTCAAGCACGGTTTCTGTTCCTTCTAAACTGGCCATAAGACGGGGCCGAATTTCGCCCCTTTACCCTCCTGTTTCAAGAACCTTGATCATCGTACGCTGTCCACCCTTTCTTTGTAAATCCCTCAACAAGGGTTAATTTCTTTCAATCGTACCACACCCTTAACCAAAAGTAGAAACAACCATGGGGATTTCATACTTTTAGGAACAAGAGGTTGTCCCATGTTCATTGAATTTAAAGACATCGCCAAGCAGAAAATCATTGCGGGGAGTAAGCGGCATTTCAGTTCCATTCCCGATGTCTTTACCAAGATGTACGCCTTTACCCGCGCCAAAACAGCCCGTGCCCTGGGCTATTATCCCTACTTCCCCCAAATTGAAAATACAAACGCCACCGAAGTCACCATTAGTGGTGAGCGGAAAATCATGCTGGGCTCCAATAATTACCTGGGCTTGACCAATCATCCGGAAGTCATTGAAGCGGGGGTCCAGGCGCTGAAAAAATACGGTGCCGGACTGACGGGAAGCCGCTTTCTGAACGGCAACCTGATGCTCCATGAACAGCTGGAGGCAGAGCTAGCGGAGTTTGTGGGCAAGGATCGGGCTTTGGTCTTTTCCACCGGATTCGGTGTCAACCTGGGGGTTATTGCCGCAACGGTGGATTCCTCCGACCATCTATTTAATGATGAATACAACCACGCCTCTATTATTGACGGTGCGCGCTTTTCCCGGGTAAAAATTACCCGCTATCGCCACAATGACATGACCGATCTGGATCAGAAACTGGCCCAATCGGATCCCAAACAGGCCCGCTTTATTGTTACAGACGGAATTTTCAGTATGGAGGGGGACGTGGTGGACCTTCCCGGGCTGGTGAAAGCCGCCCGGAAATACCGGGCACGGGTCATGGTGGATGATGCCCACGCCCTGGGAGTGATTGGTCCGGACGGCCAAGGCACCGCCGCCCATTTCAACCTCACAGATCAGGTGGATTTGATCATGGGGACCTTCAGCAAGTCCCTGGCCGGGGTCGGAGGCTTTATCGCCGGGGAAGAAGCTGTCATCGACTACCTGCAACATCACACCCGTACCATGATTTTCACCGCCGCCCTTCCCCCGGCAAACGTGGCGACGGTACTCAAAGCACTGGAGATCATAAAAAAGGAGCCGGAACGGCGCCAGCGCCTGTTAAATAACGCCCACTACATTCGGGAAGAATTAAAGATCCTGGGGTTTGACATCGGAGCCAGTGTTTCACCCATTGTGCCGATTGTCATTGGTGAAGAAATGAAAACATTCAGCCTTTGGAAGGATCTGCTGGCCGCCGGGGTGTACACCAATCCCATTATACCCAATGCCGTCCCCCGGGGACGATCCCTCCTGCGTACCAGCTATATGGCCACCCATACCCGTTCCCAGCTGGATTTCTGCCTGGAGCAGTTTCAACGTTTTGGGAAAAAGCACCATGTCATTTAATCTGCAGGATTAAGGACCCTACTCATCCATCCTTATGACTTCCACCCCTCACAATAAAGTCGTTCTCATTACCGGAGCTTCCTCCGGGATCGGGCAGGCCTGTGCTTCCTTTCTCTCCACCCAGGGTTATACGGTTTACGGGACCAGCCGCCACCCGGACGAGTCCGGCGATCAAACAGGGAACGGGCGTCTCTTACCCCTGGACGTTAAAGATGATGCTTCTGTGGATCACTGCATTGACACCATCGTAAATCAGGAAGGACATCTGGATGCGGTGGTCAATAATGCCGGCTTCGGGATTGCAGGCGCCATCGAGGAAACCTCCCTGGAAGAAGCGAAGGAGCAGTTTGAGGTGAACTTTTTCGGCATTTTGCGCATCATTCGAAAAGTATTACCACTCATGCGCAAACAGGGCCACGGAACTATTATTAACATCAGTTCTCTGGGGGGCCTGATTGGGCTACCCTTCCAGGCCCTGTACAGCGCCTCCAAGTTTGCCATGGAGGGTCTCTCCGAAGGGTTGTACAAAGAAGTTCGCTCCAGTGGTATTCATATCGTATTGATTGAACCCGGCGATTTCAAGACCGCTTTCACCTCCAACCGCAGGACCACGACCGAATCCAAAGGGGATTCACCTTATCGTGAAACATTCAACCGGGCACTGGCCACCATGGAACGGGACGAAACACAGGGTTGTGACCCCCAGCAAATCGCCAAGCTGGTCCAGCGTATTCTGGAGACCTCCGATCCCCGTCTTCGCTACCGGGTGGGTGCTTTCACTCAAAAATTATCTGTCAGCCTGAAGGCGCTACTGCCCAACCGGGTTTTTGACTGGCTGATCATGAAGCATTACCAGCTGCCCTGAATCCGGCCCGTCCGGATGAACGAATAAAATTTTCCTCTTAACCGGAATCCGCTTGTAGTGAACCATTCAGATTCTTAATATTCCCGGCGATGATCAAATTAACTGCAGAACAATTCACAATCTTTTACTGGTATTATGGCTCAGGAGGGTTGGAGTAACGCCCTGCGGTACCGCCGTGTACCCTGATCACTCCAACCCCGATAGACCATCGGGGTTTTTTGTTTTCAGGAGATCCATCGGAGCCACCATGAACAAAAACAGAGAAAGAAAACCATGAACAGTATCGGATTAATTGGACTGGGCCGATTCGGGAAAGTTCTGGCCAATATTTTACGCAAGGGATTTGAAGTCCGTGCCTACGACCCGGTTTCCCATACCCTGCCCTCCGGTGTGGAATTGACCGATCTGCCGGAGGTCCTCAGGGAAACCAATATTTTTATTGCAGTTCCCATTCGTGCCTTTGAATCGGTCATAAAGGACATTTCCTCCGCTCTCTCGGATGAAACAACCATCCTGGATGTGTGTTCCGTGAAAAAATACCCTGTAGCTGTAATGGAAAAATATCTCCCTGCCTCCGCCGGAATTATAGCCACCCACCCCCTCTTCGGCCCCGACTCCTTCACCTCCTCCACCCACCTGAAAATGATGATGAACCCTACCCGTGATCTTCATAATCAGTTTAACTTCTGGCAGAACTTTTTTTCCAGCCAGGGCATAGAAATTCTGGTCATGAGTCCCGACCAGCACGACCAGCAGGCAGCCCGGACGCAGGGGGTAACCCACTTTCTGGGCCGGGTATTAAAGGAATACGGTATCCGCCGGACGGCGCTGGACACTCAGGGATTCAGAGACCTGCTGGACCTGGTAAACCAGACCTGTAACGACAGTTGGGAGCTGTATACCGATCTGCAGGGTTTCAATCCCTACACCAAAGCCATAATCCAGGAATTGAAGCAATCGGTTGAATTAATGTCTGAAAAATTAGATCACCATCATGCATAACTGGCGTCCTTCAAGCTGGAGGGCCTGCTCCCTCCGGCACGTACCCGATTATCCCCATCCGGATCAGCTGGAAACGGTGGAACGGACCCTTCAGGGTTTCCCACCATTGGTTTTCGCCGGGGAAGTGCGGTCATTAATGAAAACACTCAGTCGGGTTGCGGAAGGTCAGGCTTTCATCCTCCAGGGTGGTGACTGCGCTGAAAGTTTTACGGAGTTCAACGCTGACAATATTCGCGACACTTTCAGGGTACTGCTGCAGATGGCCGTAATTCTTACGGCGGGGACCAACCTGCCGGTGGTGAAGATCGGACGCATGGCAGGACAGTTTGCCAAACCGCGGACCAACCCCACCGAGACACAGAATGGCGTAACCCTCCCGAGCTACAAAGGGGATATTATTAACGGGATTCAATTTGATCCGAAAGAGCGGACACCGGATCCGTCCCGAATGTTGAAAGCCTATTCCCAGTCCGCCTCCACCCTGAATCTGTTGCGGGCGTTTGCGGAGGGCGGCTATGCTGACCTGAATCATGTTCACTCCTGGAACATGGGCTTTGTCCAGAGCGGAGAGCAGGGAAACCGGTACCATCACCTGGCTGACCAGATACAGTCCACCCTGAATTTCATGGAAGCCCTCGGTCTCAACTCCCACAATACCCCCCAACTGCGAAAAGTGGATTTCTACACCAGTCACGAAGCGCTGCTCCTGCCTTACGAGGAAGCGCTGACGCGGGAAGATTCCACCAGTGGCGAAATGTACGACACATCGGCCCACTTCCTCTGGATTGGAGACCGAACCCGGTACCTGGAAAGCGGCCATGTTGAATTTTGCCGGGGGATTGGGAATCCTCTGGGAATTAAATGCGGTCCCGGGCTGGATGTGGATGAATTGCTCCGGATTCTGGACGTTCTGGATCCGGAAAACCGCCCCGGGAGGATCACACTCATCACCCGCTTCGGTTACCAGAAAATTCATGAATATTTACCTCCTCTGATTCAGCGTATTCAACAGGAGGGCCGTGTCGTCATCTGGTCCTGTGATCCCATGCATGGAAATACCATTAAAAGTAAGGACGGACTTAAAACCCGTCCCTTTAATCACATCCTGGAAGAGGTGAAAGCGAATCTGGAGATTCACCGATCGGAAGGAACCCATGCCGGCGGAATCCACCTGGAAATGACGGGCCAGAATGTAACTGAATGCACCGGGGGTATGGCGGATATTTCCGAAAAAAACCTGGCAGATCGATACCACACCCATTGTGACCCCCGCCTGAATGCCAATCAGGCCATTGAAATGGCCTTCCTCATCGCCGATGAATTGAAAAAAAATAATTCCATCTATGGCCATTAAGGGAACCCTGGCTTTCCCTGGAGATAAATCCATTTCCCATCGCGCCCTGATGCTGGCCAGTCTGGCTAAAGGGGTTTCCAGGATCCACAACCTCTCCCCCGGGCTGGATGTCTCAGCAACGAAAGAGTGCCTGACCGCCTGCGGAATCGATTTCACGCAACATGCCGACGGGATGTGGACCGTCCACCCCAATCCCCTCTCTGACCCCCTGCAACCACTGGACTGCCGAAACTCAGGCACCACTACCCGGCTGCTTCTGGGTCTTCTGGCCGGACAGGAAATTGCAGCTACTTTTACAGGAGATGCCTCTCTGTCACAACGCCCCATGAAACGGGTATTGAAACCATTATCCGAAATGGGATTGCACTACAAAAGCCAAAGGGATCATTTACCCGTTACCATCAAGAAAAGTCCTCTGAAAGGGATCCAATATTCACCACCCGTGGCCAGTGCCCAGGTGAAATCGGCCCTGTTACTGGCGGGATTAGGCGCCCATGGTAAAACCACCGTTACTGAAACGATCCCTACTCGGGATCATACAGAAATTATGCTCCGGGAGCTGGGGGCTTCTATCACAGCGCACGATCATTCAATCTCCGTGGCACCGCTGGCCGGTCCTTTGGAAAATTTTCAGCTCACGGTTCCGGGGGATCCTTCTTCAGCCGCTTTTTTTACGGCAGCTGCCATCCTGGTCCCGGAATCAGAATTGACGCTTAAAAATGTGCTGTTGAATCCCACACGGCTGGGGTTTTACCAGGCTTTGAAATCTATGGGAGCGAATATTGAATTCGATCATTCCCGTAGCCAGTTGGGAGAACCATGTGGTGATTTAATTGTCCGCTACCATTCCCTTCAGGGAATTACCATTAAACCGGAAACCATTCCCAGGTTGATTGATGAATTGCCCATTTTATCGGTTATTGCGACCCAGGCTGAAGGAACTACTCATGTTGAAGGGGCAGGAGAATTACGGGTCAAAGAATCGGACCGTATTGACAGCATTTGTAAAAATCTTACCCAAATGGGCGCCCATATTACCGAACATGAAGATGGCTTTACCATTAAAGGGCCCACTCCCCTGCGAGGAGCCCGGATTGAAACGTCCGGGGACCACCGTATCGCCATGGCCTTTTCAATTGCCGGTTTGATTGCTTCGGGAACCACAACCCTAGACGATACCCAATGCATTGCTGTTTCCTTTCCTCATTTTGATACTTATTTGCAATCGGTTACCACTTGAAAACATTCGCTGTCATAGGTCACCCGGTTGAACACAGCTGGAGCCCGGAGCTTCACCGCGCTGTTTTTAGACAAATCAGCATGAAGGCCGATTATCGAAAGATAGAGGTCCTTCCGGAACAACTGGCTGACTTTGTGCACGATAATTCCCTGGAGGGTTACAATGTAACCATCCCCCACAAGGAAACGATTATTCCCCATTTAGATACCCTCGATTACCACGCAGAGCTGCTCCAGGCCGTTAATTGTGTCGTTCGGGAAAACGGGAAGCAGGTCGGTTACAATACGGACTGGATTGGTTTCAAACAGGCTCTTGAGGGTGGAGGCCTAAACCTCGCCGGTTATCACGTTATTATTTTAGGAGCGGGTGGAGCCGCAAAGGCAGTAGCCTACAGCCTGGCCCAACTGCCGTTGTATTCCATTCGAATTGCCAGCCGCAGCCGCCACAAAGCGGACCGTCTGGTTCTCTGGCTCAACGAAGCCCTCTCAACTTCTGCCCATACGTTAGGATGGAACCAGGTTCCCACAATATTAAAGGAACTATCTCCACTGGCTCTCATTAATACGACACCTCTTGGAATGTGGCCCCGCGTGGAAGAAAGGCCCTTAAATCCCCGATTCATGAAGGAGGGTACTGTATTAATCGATGTCATTTACAACCCGCCGGAAACCCACTGGTTAAAGGAGGGCAAAGAAAGAGGCTGTAAAGTTCTGGGTGGTCTGGAGATGTTTATTGCCCAGGGTCTCGCCTCTGATCGTCTGTGGTTTGGTCCCGAAAGGCTCGAAAAAATCGACCTCAATCAAATGAGAAAAGTCTTAATATCACTGCAATGATGAGCCGAATTAATTATCTCACTGCCGGAGAATCCCACGGGAGAGGCCTGGTAGGGATCTTGGAAGGAATCCCAGCCGGTCTTAAGCTGTCAGCAGAAGATATTAACGTCCAGCTGGCCAGACGACAGAAAGGGTTTGGTCGCGGGGGCCGCATGAAAATTGAGCAGGACCAGGTGGAAATCTGGTCCGGTGTCCGCTATGGGAAAACTCTGGGCTCCCCCATTGGGATGACTATTAAAAATAAGGATTGGAAAAACTGGTCCAACAAAATGGCCTTGGAACATGTCTCTGATCCCCCCTCCAAGATAACTATTCCGCGTCCTGGGCATGCCGACCTAGCAGGCATTCAAAAATTCGGGTTTGACGATATCCGGAATGTTTTGGAACGCTCCAGCGCCCGGGAAACGACCATGAGGGTCGCATTGGCATCGGTCTGCCGAAAACT
This sequence comes from uncultured bacterium, assembly GCA_964539305.1. Lineage (GTDB taxonomy): Bacteria > Fidelibacterota > Marinisomatia > Marinisomatales > TCS55 > CAZNUM01. The sequence goes on from CAZIIM010000030.1 coordinate 8,716, forward strand.
ACTCCGTGAAACAGGAATCTCTGTGGGGAGCCGCGTCATTCAGATCCACACCGCCCAGGATGACACGCCCCTGCCATCGGACCCAGACCCGGAACACATCAGTCAGAAAGCTGATGCCTCACCCGTCCGGTGCCTCAATTCCGCTGCCGAAGCGGGAATGATTGCCACGATTGAAGCTGCCCGCGAAGAAGGTGATTCAGTTGGCGGAGTATTTGAAGTCATGGCGACTGGTCTTCCTTATGGGCTGGGATCCTATACCCATTGGGACCGGAAACTGAACACGCGCATCGCTGCTGCCATGATGAGCATTAATGCTTTCAAGGGACTGGAAATTGGCCTTGGCTTTGGACTGGCAGGACGCTCCGGAAGCGCCGTTCATGATGCCATCCAGTGGAAAGAGGGTAAATACACCCGCCCCACCAACCATGCCGGAGGGATTGAAGGCGGCATGAGTAATGCTCAGCCGATTGTATTAAGGATGGTTATGAAGCCGATCCCCACGCTGAGAAAACCACTCGATTCGGTTGACCTGAAGACAAAAAAGGCCGTCAAAGCCCACAAGGAACGGGCAGATGTCTGTGCCGTACCGGCTGCCTCTGTAATTGCCGAAAGTATGCTCTGCCTTGTTCTGGCAGATGCCCTGCTGGAAAAATTCGGTGGTGATTCCATGGAACAGCTCAAGGGACACATAGCCTTTTCGGCCCAATATTGATTTATGCCTAACCCCCGGAGAATTTTTTTAATCGGAATGATGTTTTCAGGTAAATCAACTGTCGGCCCCCTGTTGAGCGAAAAACTGGGGTGGCGTTTCCTGGACCTGGACAAAGCCATCGAAGAACACAGCCAACTGACGATTGCGGATCTTTTTCAAACGCGGGGTGAGGAAGATTTCCGTAAGCTAGAAACCGAATCCCTGAAGCAATCCTGCACGAATCCGGATCTGGTCATTGCCACCGGTGGGGGCATTGTTCTCTCCGAAGAAAACCGTACCCTGATGCGGGAATCAGGGACCGTCGTCTTCCTCCATGCTGATCTGGAAACCCTCATCTGGAGGGCAGAACAATCCGGAAACAGTAACCGACCGTTGATGAACGGCGGTGATCCCAGAAGCCGGTTGACACACCTTTTTCACCAACGGTTACCGTTTTACGAAAAAACAGCCCATTATATTGTAAAAACAGGGAAGAAATCCCCATCCAAGGTAGTGAATGAAATTATCCAAACTATTACGGGGATAAAATGAAGATCATTCCTGTCAAACTCGGTTCCCGAAGCTATGACATCCACATTGAACCGGGCCTGTTAAAAACACTGCCGGAACACCTGGCTTCCTTTAACAAGGGGCAGCAGTGGATCATCCTCTCCCAACCGGACATTATCCAAATGATCGGCGATGAGCTGCAGAATCACTTATTGCAGAGTGGTTTTTACTGTTCCATTATTCCCATCCCCAATGGTGAGTCAGCCAAAAGTTTCAATCAGTACCAGGAAATTATTGAAGCAATGGTCCAGGCCGGGTGTGACCGTTCCACCACTCTGCTGGCGTTGGGGGGCGGCGTCACCGGCGACCTGACCGGTTTTGTAGCCGCCACCTATATGCGGGGTGTGGATTATTTTCAAATTCCTACCACGCTGTTGGCAATGGTCGATTCTTCCATTGGGGGCAAAACGGGCATCAATTTGACAGCAGGGAAAAACCTGGTTGGAAGTTTTTATCAACCCAAAAGCGTTTGGATTGACCCGGATCTCTTAACTTCTCTCCCTCGGGAGGAAGTAATCTCCGGAATTGGTGAAATCATTAAATACGGTGCCATTCGTGATGCCCGGTTTCTACAGACCCTTGCCACCTGGCTGGATAACCTGGACACTTTTCCTTTTACGAAAGCGATCGAACGTTCTTGTGAAATCAAGAGTGAAATAGTAGCGAAAGACGAACAGGAGGATCGATTACGAATGATTCTCAATTTTGGTCACACGATCGGGCACGCGCTGGAGGCCCATCTTCAATATGGAGGCCTCCGTCATGGGGAAGCCGTATCTTACGGAATGTTGTGCGCCGGGTGGATTTCGGAACAGACAGGGCTGCTAAGTTCAGAGGAACGTCAGTTCCTGGAGGAGACCATCTCAAAATTACCGTTGCCTTCCCTTCCGGATCTTGACCCTACCGATGTATTGCATTACATCAGCAGCGACAAAAAATACCGGGATGGCAGTTTAAACTATATTCTATTGAGCGGTTTGGGGAATGCCGTAATTTCCAACCAGATTTCCATGTCCTTGATTGCCGAATCTCTGAAAGTCATTCTATGAACATTCTCATTTTAAACGGTCCCAATCTCAATCTCTTGGGTATGCGGGAAATCAGCATCTACGGGAAGGAAAGCCTGGAGGATATTCAAAAATGGCTCACCGAACGGCCGGAAGTGAAAGATCATCACCTGAGCTGGTACCAGTCCAACCATGAAGGTGATTTGATCGATCAGATTCATGCCGCGCCTGGAAAAATGGACGGTATTATCATTAATCCCGGCGCCCTGACCCATTACTCCTACGCCCTGAGGGATGCTATTGCCGCCATTACAATCCCCGTAGTGGAAGTTCATTTAAGCAACATTCACTCCCGGGAGGCTTTCCGGAAAAGATCGGTGATTAAGGATGTCTGCCTGAAACAGATCTACGGTCGGGGGAAACAGGGGTACCTGGAGGCGATCCAGGCGCTCATGGAATACAAGGATTAGCCGAAAAAGCTAATAATCACTGTCCTCGAACAGTTTATCTTTTAGCCCACGATTAATTTTATACTTGCTGAATTCCATGGTAATGGTCCCGGCGAATTCCCGCTGTTTCGGTTTAGTTCCTGCTTCTGTTGCCACCTGATTGAAATCTTGCTCATCTACGAGGGGGCCGCTCATGGGATCACGCATGGCCCATTTCCCCAGTCCTTTAAATCCCAGTTTTACCTCTGTTTTGGCAGGGAGATAAAAACCGTCAAATTGTTTATATTGACTCTCCATGGAAAATATTTTCGTCGAATCCATCTCTGTCTCCACCCGTGATATAATCCAATGCGTTGTATCCACCCATAGAGTCATCCGGATCTCCGGAATTTCACGATCCGATTCAATCGGCAGTTGCAAGGAATCGGGGATGACACCCCCGGACAGCCTCCAGTGGGGCTGGGAATGGAGGGTATCCAGTCCTTCGACCCGGAGGTCGCTCAGCATTTTCAGAAAATGGAGGGGAGAACCACCCAGACCTGTTCTGGGTACAATGGCAAATCCATCCGCTTCCACTTTAATTTTATCCGGTGATTTGAAATAAAGCTTAATCTTTTTTCTGGGCATTCTCAGACCAGTCATATTGACGGAAATTTTTACCCGGACCGAATAATCTTCAATCCGTAGGAACTGGGCAACCAGACTGTCCCGAACCGTTCGGACGGAGGGCTCCCCGCCCCAGAGCCCGTTCAGCATAAACACAACGATTAAGAATAATCTCATGTCTTAATGTCCCGGCGAAGAAAAACAGCGATCGCTACGCCAATAAACCCGGTAGTATATATTCCCAGCACCATGAGGCTCCGGACAATGCGATCCCAAGGAATGGGATCTTTAAAGGCCAGTTGCCACACATCGAAGTAAGTCACAAAAATGTAGGGCCTAATTTTTTCAAACAGTTCCAGGGGGATGGCCATGATAATGTAACCGATGACGATCACAAACATGGCTCCGATAATGGGTCCAATACCATTATTTACCATGGCTGAAAACATGAAACAGAGGGTGGCGACGACCCACATGACCAGGATTGCCAGTCCAAAAGCCAGGGCCATACGAATCCAGGCCTCCGCCGCCGGCAGAATCAGGATACCCCTGTCGAAGACAAACAGGTCACCGGTCCCCAGCCAAAGGGAACCCAATCCCAGGCTCATGAGAGCTAGGAACAGAATTAAGACGGTGGTGTAAATATAGGTGGCCAGTAATTTCGCCATCAGCAGCTTCAGGCGTCCCACCGTCCGGGGTAAAATCAGGCGGAAGGTTCCGTTACTGCCTTCCGCAGCCACGGCATCCCCTGCCGCTAGAGAAACCAGAAAGGGGATATGGATCCAGAGCGAATTCATCACAATATAAGTGGCAAGAAAACCATTGAAAATCGTGCCTACAACCACAAAGGCACTACCCAGTTGCCGGGCATAATCGGCGTGAATTTTCCCCCCACCGTAGGAGAAGCCCCACAGCACCAGAGGCATGAGAATGGCGATTCCAATAAACCCGATATAACTGCGCCAACGGCCCGTAATTTTCAACAGTTCATTGTAGATCAACCCGGTCATGACGCGTCTCCCGTCTTGTCCAGGAACACATCTTCCAGATTCATGCGGGGGACGACCTCCTCTACCTTCAAATCGTGTTCCACAAGAATCTGGACTATAGCCGGAAGCCGATCCCGTTCAACGCTGACCACAATAGAATCATTATTTAAACGGCATTGCTGGACCCAGGGAAGCACCCGGAGTGTGTCATAACTCTTATTCAGCGGATATGCCCGAATTTCCGTGGTAAACAGCTCCGTATCCGCCAACAGGTCCTCCAGCGGCCCGACGGTAATTAATTCCCCTCGATGGATGATGCCCACATGGCTGCAAATTTTTTGCACTTCATCCAGCAGGTGCAAGGAGAGGAAAATCGTAATGCCTTCCTGGTTCAATTCCCGAATGAGATCCCGTACATCTTTCATCCCCTGAGGGTCCAAGCCGTTGGTAGGTTCATCCAGGATTAGCAGGCCCGGATTTGCAAGGAGCGCCTGGGCAATACCCAACCGCTGGCGCATGCCCTGGGAATAGTGCTTCACCCGGTCTTCAGCCCGGTCCTCCAGATCCACCCGCTTTAATACAGTATCGATCCGGCTGAAATCAATGCCATCCATCCGGGCCAGCATCTCCAGATTGGTACGGGCCGAAAGGTGCTTGTAAAAATCCGCCCTTTCAATTAAAGCACCCACACCTGCCAGCGCCCGGTTACCCTCTTTCTGTACCGAACGACCGCGAATCCTCACCTCCCCCTTATCAGGGCGAACCAGTCCTGTCATGACACGAATGGTGGTGGACTTCCCACTCCCATTTGGTCCAAGGAAACCAAACACAGCGCCTTCCGGGACCATGAGAGATAAATCATTAACGGCTACCCGTTTCCCGAAGGACTTGGTGATATGGTCAATTTCAATGATAGGAGTGCCCATGGGTTGAATTAAAATTGCAACCGATGGGAATGCAATTCCTCATAAAAAGGCAGACATTCGTGAAATATTCCACGAAACGGGGAAGGAACTTTTGCTTTCACTGGCCTTCTGGGGAGAAACGTGGTGGAATTAATCAGATTCCCGTACCAGTACTTGGCCCAAACGCCATCGCCGGGTTGAATTCCCCGTGGCCAGGTAAGCATTGCCTCGTGAAAGGAAATTCCAACGGAACGGCACAGGGCTTTCAGTGCTTCCCGGGGACGGTCAAGAACCTCATCTGAATCCAGAATAATAATGGAATCCTCTCCGTTATGCCTTAAAAAATCAAACAATGCCTTTTGTTGGGGGAACCCCAATTCATGGGCTTTTTCCAGTTTATTCACTTTAAGATAGGAGACAATCACATCCCGGGGATGACGGATTAAAAAACAATTGACCAGATTCAGGGTCCAATCCAAATCCCGATCCGGAAGAAGATGATGAGCCATATGTTTCTGATACCAGATGCGCTTCCCGTCAGGAATCGGTCCCGTCAACCAGGATGTTAAAAAGTTCCAGTCTGTAGACTGGGAGCGGATAATTTCATCCCGTCCCGGGTGCTGGAGACCGGTTTCCACCAAATAAAGAGCATACAGGGGTTCGTCTGTAACGAAGGTATCGTTTCGACTCCCGAAACTACGCATCATTGCCGTGGAAATGTTCCGTGGTCCGGACCACATGGCAATACGAATCGGGTCCATGACTTAATTCAGTGGTGGCGGGTAAAGGGACTGAATCTTTTTGAAATACCAGTTCTGGATGCGTTGTGTCAGTGGTCCTCTTTTCCCCCGGGAGAGAGGGCGACCATCTACTTCAATGACAGGGATCACACCGGCAAATGTGCCGGTTACAAAGGCTTCATCTGCACTGTAAACATCCACGAGATTGAAATCCTTTTCAAAGACAGGATAACCCTGTTCACGACAAATAGTAATGATCGTACCCCGCGTGACTCCGTTCAGGCAATATTCCCCGGTGGAAGTCCAGACTTCTCCCTGTCTGACAATGAAAAAATTGGTGGAATTACAGGTAGATACAAATCCCTGCACATCCAGCATCAGGGCTTCGTCCGCCCCTGCTTTTGCGGCCTGAATACAGGCCGTAATACAATTCAATTTGCTCAGGGTATTCAGTTTCGGATCCTGTACATCCGGTGTACCACGCCGCACGTGGACGGTGTGGAGTCTAATGCCTTTTTCCATGATTTGCTGATCGGGAATCTTGTACTCTGGAATCACCACAATCGTGGCAGGGCCCACATTGGCATCGGGATGTTGAAATGGCGTTCGTTTCAGGCCCCGGGAGACAATTAGACGCAAATGGACGTCACTTTCCATTTGATTGGCCTTTAGGGTTTTTAAAACGATCTGTCGGAGTTCATCCGGAGTAACACCAATATCCAGATCCAGGGCCCGGGCGCCGGCAAAGAGTCGTTTGATGTGCGCCTCCCAGAAAACCAGATGACCGTTATGGAAACGAATCCCCTCCCAGACACCGTCACCTAGCAGAAAACCGCTGTCAAATACGGATACTTTGGCTTCGGCCCGGGGGACAATTACTCCATTGACATAAATGAGAATATGCTCATTTCGGGGATCCGGTTGAAAATCATGGGTACTCCGGTTCGCCATTGGAATGAGAATTACTTCGAAGTCAGGGTCCAGACGCCGTCCCAGTCATCGCCAGGTGGATTCTTCTTAAAGAAATCACAGCGATCCATGTAGACACGGCTGGGATTGGTGGGCCGGTTTGCAAACATCTCCTCCAGCTGATCGGACTGTGCAAACTTTGCTTTGGCCTCGCCCCATCGTTGTTCACGGTAAAGTTGAAGACCTTCGTAATAAATGCCCCGCATTTCTTCCTGCTGTGGAGTCAAATCCCCTTTCAATCCCATGAGTTCAAAGCTCTCCACCGCCTCCGATTTACCCACTACCCGTACCCGGTCAATTTCACGGACCTCCAGTTGATCCGGACCCGCTAAACGTAAGGTTTCTTTGGTCATCTGAATATAAATACCGTATTGCTTGGCGGAGGCCTCCAGCCGGGCAGCGGTATTCACCACATCCCCCATCATAGTGTAATTCATGCGTGTTTTACTGCCCATATTCCCCGTAACAATATCACCGGAATTGATACCGATGCGCATCCGCATTTGATAGACCAGATCGGGCCATTTGGAACCCTCCTGGGCCCATTTTTCTCTCAAAGCAGCCAGTTCTTTCTGCATTCCAAGGGCTGTCAGACAGGCCCGGTAGGCGTGATCTTCCATGGGAAGAGGCGCTCCGAAAAAGGCGACGATGGCATCTCCCTCATATTTATCCAGGGTCCCGGATTGCTCCAGCAGGACATCGGTCATGGCCGTGAGATATTCATTGAGTAATTCCACCAACTGGGTTGCGGTCAGGATTTCAGAGAAGCTGGAAAAACTCTGGATATCGGTGAAGTAGGCTGTTTTAACACCGGAGTCCCCACCCAGTTTCGGCTCCTGTTTCTCCTCATAAATCTGATCAATTAATTCAGGTGATATGTAGGTTCCGAAGGTATTTTTCAGGAAACGTTTGTCTTTTTCCACCACCAGGAAGTTGTAGAGGAAAATTCCCAGGTATGTCCCGGCAATGGCCAGGGCTGGCCGCACCACCTCCCACATGATCAGATGGGATAAAAACTGACTGTAAGTAAAGATCACCCACCCGATAATTCCAAAGACCGGAATGAGCAGGGTGTACAGAGGTTTAGGGGGCAAACTTACCAGCCCTCCTCCAATCAAGCACACCAGAAAAATGACCCATAAATTGGTTTTGGCGTCGGTGGGCCGAATAAATTTATTCTGCAAAATACTGTACATGACATTGGCATGGATTTCCACTCCAGCGAATGTTTCCTGAACCGGTGTATTCCGCAAATCCATCAGTCCTGGCAAAGAAGCTCCTACAAACGCTACCCGGTCCTTCCAATATTCAGGCGGGAGCATTTCAGGGTCAAAGCAGTACATATAGGGTAAATAGTAAAATGTTTTAAAAGGGCCAAAGTAGTTCACATACATCCTGCCATGATCATCAATGGGGATTTCCCGAACTACCGTATCGGTTGTGTCGATCAGTCGTAATACATGATTTTCAAAATCATAGTCAAAGCCACCGTCTTTTTTTATCCCCAGGATATTGATAATCGCTGCCATGGTCAAACTGGGATAGACGTGTTCCGGGCCTTCAAAAAAGATGGCGGTGGGTGCCCGACGAATTATTCCATCCTCATCCTGAGGGAAATTAGCGCTTCCAGCACCTACCGAAGCGGACAACAGCTCAAAATAGGTATTCCCAATTCGGTCACCCACCGGAAGTCTTCGGGCTTTTTCAATGGGAATGCCCCGGATTATGTGCCGGGTGTAATCGTAGCCTTCGGGCTCTGAATCCATCCGGTAAAGGAAATTCAACGTATCTTCCTTTTCAAACACCAGGGCATGGTAGGTTTTTTGGGACCGATAGGTTGCTTCCACAAACCGTTTGGGGTCATGCCGGGTCAAATATTGCTGTATTTCCCCGGTGAGGAGTTGTTCAGAGTTGCCGGCCTTGGATACGAGACCGTTTACCAAATCGTAGGTAGAAGTATTCTCGCGATCAAAGATAATATCGAACAACAGGGCCTTGGGATCTCCGGAAGAAACCACATCAATCAACTGTCCATGATACGCATGGGGCCAGTCCTTGTAATTTCCCAGTCCTCCTTCCTCCGGTGGCGCTACCGACATTTGTTCAATATCGATAATGACCACACTGTCAATGGAGGCTTCCTGGGCCCCGGCGACCTTAGCTTTCATCCTGGAATCATAGGAGAGATACTCATACCCATCCAGAAGTTGCTTGAAAAAGAGGATTTTTTGCGTCCCGATACCAATAATCAGGGCAACCGCAAAGCCGATGCCAATGCCCACCATGACGCGTTTTAACAGATCAGACATTCATGTTCCTGCAGGGCACCCGAATGAACGCTAATAAATCAAACAGGGAGACACTTATTCTTCAGCCTCAGTATCCAGTTCCTTATTCCACTTTACAAAATCCAGTTCTGCATCGGCGGTCTGGTCAAATTTGAATAAATTGTATTTTCCGTCTTTACGAACGTTAATCTGCATCCCCTCCACCAGGCTGATCCAATCTTCTAAAGAGACTTCATAGGGCCCTGCCACCTGAGTTGGGGCCTTGATTTCCTTGACAGGTCCCAAAGTGAATTTGGGCTTCCCGGCACCCCCCTTGGTTCCCTTCTGTTTCAACTGGTTTTCCCGTTCCTTAATCACATTTTTCACCGAGTTTACATCCACTTTCCCCCGATACACGAGAACAGAACTTTCATCTTCTCCAGCCTTGGCCCGGTATTTGGTTCCTCGGATGGCAGCCACAGCCGTCGGCGTACGAACGGAAACATTTTTCTTCTCTCCGAAGGCAGCTTTGGCTGAAACCCAGATATTCCCCTGTTTCAGATTGGCGTTGAAATTCTTTTCCATCGGTTTCACCTTGGCTTCGGTTAATTCCAGGACCGAATTTTCACCGATGCGAATCTTCCCCCCACCCACCAGCGTAATTTCACACCTGGATTTCTGGAGTGTTTTTACCACATCCTTTTCGAACAACTTCATATTGGGCAAGGCTCTTCCCCAGTCGCCTGATCCATTCTTCTGAACCTGAACCCGCCCCAGGGGTAAGGTGATTTTACCGAATTGTTTCCCCTGGGCCTCCACTCCTGAAACCAGAAAAAGGCCCAGGATCATGACAATCAGAAATCGTTTCATTTATTTTACCAACAACATTTTCTTCGTATCGCCAAAGAGGAGCTGTCCAGTGGTATTTTTCACCTCCAGCCGATATAAATATACACCGGAGGGAAGCGGATTCCCACGGGAGTCTTTCCCCGCCCAGATAAACCGGTGTCTTCCACTGGACAGGGGTTGATTCAAGGTCAGCACATTTAATTCCTGTCCAAGGATATTGAAAACGCGGAGTGTTACCACCGCATCCTGGGTGAGGGAGATACCAATGGTCGTCACCGGATTAAAAGGATTAGGTGTATTCTGAGAGAGTTCAAACTGATCCGGAACCAGATGCAGCGCTTCCATCTGCCGATCCAAGGCAGACCGCTCACCAACCAGTAACAGGAATGGATAGGGCTGATCTTCGCCCGGAGCAGCAAAGGTAACATTTGGATTCTTTCTCAAATCATAGGCAATGCCCTGGATCTGATCTACCAGCAGAATATCGTCCCGGGGCGGGATATGATCCAGATCATCCAGGGTAATCGTGGCTACTCCTTTCATGGAGCTGCGCACACCCAGCTCCCATGATTTCACACCTGGGGACATGTTGCGGATGTCCACCCGGTAGCGACCCGGTCCCTGAACCCAGTTTTGATTTTCAAAGGCGAGACTGACGTAGTTGCCAATCACCGGTGGTTCGTGAAAATCTCTCGGGTCTTGATCGTCAGCAGCTTCAGGATGCAATCCAAACGTGTTCCATTTATCCTGGTAAGATCCTAAAGACACGGACAGGTTTGCCCGCCAGCCAAGTCCGTCTTCCACTACCGGACTCTGCAATTGTTTCCCCATCTGGGTATCGTGATCAAACCTAAAAGAAACAGAACCACCGCCGCTGGAATACAACCAGTACCCATCTCCCGGATCGAAGCTAGTGGTCACATCATAACTGGATCCATTCCAACTGTACAAGGCCATTTCAACCGACCCCTGTACTGTGACATTGGTTCCAAGCAAGTCCACTGAAAAATAATAAGGTGCCCCCACCATGTTCCAGCCATCGGAAAGGTTCATGGTGGCAGGACTAGCCAGATTCATTGACGATCCTCTGCCTGCCACAATTAAATTGGCATCCTTGGTAATAATCCAGAAAGCCTCAAAGGGCCCAAAGGATCCCTGGTTCTCTACATAGTCAAATCCATTCCACTGAAAGACTCGCCAGAAGGCCGGATCCGGGGAACCAAGAATTGGTTCCAGAACACTGGTTATCGAGCGGTCATTCAAATCCCCTGGTACCGAGATCATGGTGTATTCTTTGGGGCGGGTGGTTTTGATATCCAGAGTGTTAAAGGTCACTGGAATACTGTAAGAAGCGGTGGCTGTGGTCATATTATTAATGTCCTGGGCAACGATGTACACAATCAGACCGGCAGGTGTTACATCAGAGGCCGGGATGGTTGCTTGCCAGTCAATCGCCGTTTCCTGGGTCATATTCACCACCTGTTCGTTCGGGGAATTCCCCACCCAGTAGTGAAGTTCTGCCTGTTTCACACCGGCAGTTGAAATAATATCCACATTAATGACGAAATCCATTCCTTGTTCGGCTGCGGCCAATGTAACACCTGAGGTATCAATCTCAGGTCCCGTCATCGTCTCCAGATGGAGAATAACCGGGGTGGTTGGTGGGTAGGAGAAAAGATTGGATACCCCCACCGGTTCATCAGAATCAGGCATCATGTTGCTGTTGGCGTCAAAGAAACCCGCCAGGAAATACTGTGTCCCCGCAGGTAGTGTTTGAGGGATAAAAATGTCCTGATAAAAAGGTGGGTCCACGCCCACTTGATCCTGACGAATAGGTGAATCTGTCCCGGGATTATCCCCTTCTTTGTACAACCCCAGGTAGAGTTGACCAAATTGGAAGTCCTCTTGCAGATCCACGGATACAGTGAACCCCTCGGTCCCACCACCCCCTCGGAATTCCAGGTTAATGCCTCCTGCATCACCACTTCCACCCGTGATATTAAAACTGCTAGAAATGCCATAAGCTTCGGATGCATCATTCAATGTGCTGTCCCCATCCAAATCAACAAAGGCCATTAAATGATAATCATTGCCATCCGGAGTTGCGCCGGCGGGTAAAACGAACTGGAAATTCCCGGGGAAATTAAAGTTACCCAAAACCCATTGCTGGCTTCGATTCGCCCAGTAATTGGCATCCACACCCGGATTCATTAATCCTACCATCAGCAGGCCCGAAGTGGAAGCCGTGCTTCCAATACTGACATTAATTCCTCCCCCGCCTCCACCGGATGTATTTACATACACTTCTCCATAATCAGCCAGAATGTTGGAAGAAGGATCCATCACAAACAATTTATAATACACATCCCCCTGAGGTGGATTCGTGTCCACAAAGTGAATTGTATCAATCTCAGTGATTGAAACCAATAAAGGACTGGTTGTAGTGACCCCTGGCGTCTGGGTGCGGTGAATCTCATAGCGGCCAAAGGTACCTCCGGTTTGATCCCATTTACTCCACTCCAATTCCACCACACTTCCATTCAACCAGGCGAAAAACATCCCTTGTCCGAAATAAACGTCCTGGGTATAGGTGGCCATTCCTAGAATCGTTCCCTGATTATTGAATCCGCTGGCATCTTCCACAATCGAGGTCGACTGAGTGTCGAAATGCCATAACAACACCGTTCCACTCTCTGGGCCATAAGGTGCTGTCGGAACAACCGTAAAGCCGGATATGGTCCGGAACCGTACTTCATCCATGGATGCATCCAGACCTTGCCCAAAGATTAACTTGTTGGTAGAACCAGGAAAAGAAGTGGTCATGTCCGTTTCACCTTCCAGGTGACCATCGAAATACCACCGGACTTTTGACCCGTTCCCTTCAAAATAATAGTGGTGGAATTGATTATCAAAAGCAGCGCTTTCGCTCTTCTCGATCTGCCCGCCATTTTCAATGAAGAATCGAAACTTTTGTATGGTCCCGTCAAACTGGAAAAAGACGTCCGGGCCTGTATTATCACTCCGGTCACGATAATAAATATTCTGGACTCCCACAGTAGGCTGCTGGTGAAAATTCAGCCAGAATTCAATGCTCCAGTTTTGCTGTCCATCAATGGGATTGCTGGTTTCAATATAAGCCCCGGGACCAAAATCGAAGGAAAAGCCCGTGCCTCCGCCTATTTCCAGGGCACCGTTCATGATCCATTTGCCGATTTTATCCCGTTCAGATTGGGGAAGGGGCGTCGCATTCTTGGGCATTTGAGCGCCGAAGGAAGGATTCCCGATAATTTTTTGGTACAAGACTGAATTAGTGGTATCAAAGGGCACAACACGCTGAAAACCAACATACCCCTGGGAGGCGACGTTCACAAGATTACTGTAACTTTGACCGTCGGTCAGGTTTAGTCCCCCTGTCAGATTATTGGGATTATGACAAGCGGGGGTACAGTAGGTATTAAAAATAGGCTGAATATCCGTTTGAAAATCCTGACTAAACAGGAACGATCCAAAAAGTATGAGTGAGAAAAGCGCTTTATGTTTCATCGGGCACCTCCCCCACTCACCAGGGCTTTATGCGTTGAAGGCGGATCCGGCGGAAGCGGTAAATCACTGGACTGGCTTCCCAGTTGGGTGTAAGCGTAATAACCACCGCCTGCCAGAATTCCCAGCAGAGTGACCCGGCGAACGAATTTCCCGAACCCACCCTTCTTTTTCTTCGGTTCTTCCTTTACTTCTTTTTGCTCCGGTTCCGGTTGTTTAATCCCGGCAGCCACCAGCAGAGCCTCCGGCGGCTGCAAACCTACCAGTTCCCAGGCCACAATCTCGATCTGAGTCAGGAGACCATCCACTTCCCCTTTGTAATTCTTATTGACCGTTTTCTCTGTTTCACCCGTTTCCACCGAAAACATGCGGGCATCAATCGTATAAGTATTCCCAATCTTCCCAAAGGATCCAGTAATCATTTTCTGGACGCCCAGCAAAGCCCCGATTTCTGCGGCACATTCCGCAGAAGTACATCCGCTCTGCTGCAACCCCTGTTCCTCCATGATTTCACTCATCTGGCTGCGTTCCACAATAATGAGTGCGTCCGTCTTCACGAGCTCTGAGGCAAGACGCTGGGTCAGAGTGACGGCCTCCATTTGACTAATGCCCGTCCCGGTGAAATCCAGAACAGCGGCGGTGGGTTTCGTCTGAGACCCTGTGGTCTCCTGGGCAAATGCCGTTAAACTAATAATAAAAGAAAATAGAACGATCTTGGTGAAAAATTTTGGCATTGAGCACTCCTTTAAAACTCTGGGACAGAAAAGTTAAGGCGAAAATAGGTTAAAAACTGTGATTCAGGCAACATTACAGGACAAAGGCAGCCTTGATCTTTAACTATGTTTCTCTTGGTAGGCACCTTGAGCCTTACTGTCGTCCTGAGCCCTAATGTCACACTGAGCTTGACCCCGCCTGACCGGACGGGCAGGGAAGTGTGACCATACGTAAATTGGATAACCTAAATCATTTCCCCAAACACTGGCAATATAGCTTTCGACACGACCTTCTTCGAAGGTCTACTCAGACCGGCAAGACCTAGGTTAATCTGTCATCCTGAGCCTGTCGAAGGATGACCTAACGGGTACGGAAACGCAACCATGTGTATTGAAA
>CAZIIM010000031.1:0-18537 GCA_964539305.1 uncultured bacterium
TCGGAGCGGGTGCGACAGCGTCTGGGTGAATCGCTCCCCGAAATTAGGCCCCCGAAATCCGGTGGTACGGGTGAGTGGTATGAAAAAGTGACCACTGCGAATCTCAAGGCCCTGCAGTTGTATCGTCGGGGCTTTGTTTATGCCAATCAATTCAACTGGGAAAAGGCTTTGCTGTTTACGCAACAAGCGATCGAACAGGACTCCACCTTTGCCATGGCCTACGTTATACTGGGATTCATGTATTCGAATACGGGGCGTGGGTTCCAGGCCAGGCCGTATCTCGATAAAGCCTTGTCCCTGTCTGAGGATTTAACCGACCGGGAAAAGTACTTTATTCGGGGAAGTCACGCCTTTATTTTCGGTGATTGGGAAGAGGCCATTGATCAGTACTCCATTCTGGTTGGACTTTACCCCGACGACTTTTGGGGACAGACGAACTTGTTTGTTTCCTACGCCTCGATGCAGGAAAATCAAAAAGCTTTTGAGCATCTTAAGGAAGCAGTGCGGATTCGCCCCAACGATCCGGGGTCGCTAAGTATGCTGTTGTTGTGGGAATTGGCGGCTCTTGAGGATATGACAGCCGCAGAAAAGACCTATCAGCAAATAACCCGGCTGGCTCCCGATTATGATTTTCCTTCCTATCAAATTTTCAAAGCGCTGCACCTTTGGATCACGGGAGATGTGGAAGGCGCCGAAAATGAATTCCAACGAGTGTCGGAGCGCGCCCAGGGATATGGTCCCTGGACACAAGAGGGGATCAACATGACCCTTGTGAATTTTGAAGTCTTTAAAGGTCAATTCAAACCAGGGCTGGGGTGGATCGAAAAGAACTTTGCTTTTACCCAAAAGATCAACTCCATGGAGGGCCAAGCTACCTTAATAAGTCAAAAAGGTCTCTTTTTCAAGGAACTTGGTAATAAGCCGGCTTTTGAAAATGAACATCATAAGCTTCTGGAGCAGTTCCCGGAACCCTTATCCAGCATGGGGGCTGCCTGGCTGGCTTACGATAAGGTACAGGCCGGTCAAATTTCGGAGAGCGAGGCCTACCTGGAACAATTAAAAAACAGTGCCCTGAATCCTCTGGAAAAGCAAGCTTTTGTCCATTTGATTGAAGGACGGATCGCCCAAGCGACCAATCAAATAGAAGCTGCGATTAAACACTTCCAGCAGGCAAAACAACTGGTCAAAGTCACTGCAGGCCATCCACCGCCCTATTTTTATTCTGCGCTTTTGCCCAATCTGGCTCTGGCGGAAGTTTACGAACAGAACCACCAGTTGGATAAAGCGATTGAAATCAGACAGGATATTATTGCTCATAAGATTCAATCTTTCTATCCTGGTTTTGTAATGGATCCCTTTGAATGGATCAAGGCGCATTACCATTTGGGAAGGCTGTATGAACTGAAAGGGGATCGGGAAAAAGCGACTGAATATTATCAGGAATTCCTGGGGTATTGGAGCGGCGCGGATCAACCACTTCCGGAAATACAAGCTGCCAAAGACAAGTTAGCACGCCTTTCGGAAGGCAAGTAAACGCTTGGCACACTTATGAAACCAATTTTGGTAGTCAAGTTGCCAATAGCCACCAAGAATGTCCTCCAAAGAGAGAATGTTACACTGTATCTGACTAAAATCTATTCCAGGCGATTAAACGCCCGAGAAATGATGGACGGAGGAATACCCTTTTTAATTGCTCCACATTCAGAGTAAAGAATTTGATTTAGGAAGGCTTATTAGTGACAATTCACTTTTGGATGTATTCCTTACTGATTCGCCGCCATCCGTTCATTCCAGGTTTCCGGTTTTTTACCGGTGGGCCGTTCGACCATCGAAATACACCCGGAAACGGGACAAACCAACTGACAGAGATTACACCCCACACATTCCGCATCGTCTATAAAAGGAACGTGCGCTTCCACCCCCTTCGGTACGGCATGTTGCTGGGGCGCTTGAATACCCACCCGGGGATTCTTACCGTGATCTGATTCACCGTGGTAGGCGGCGCAGGGATTCTGACGGGTGTGGATACACTGGTGGGCACCGTCCAGACAGGCAATGTAACAGAGCTGACAGCCAATGCATTTGTCCGCATCAATACTGGCCACCACCCGATAGTTCAGGTCCAGATTCCCCCAGTCGGTGAAGTGGGGAATGGCTTTCCCCACCAGCTGGGAAACAGAAGTCAGGTTCATTTCATCCAGATAATGGGACAGGCCGTCGATTAAATCTTCCACAATCCGGTAACCGTAATGCATCACCGCCGTGCACACCTGGACCGACGTGGCGCCCAGGGCAATGAATTCTGTTGCATCCCGCCACTGGTGAATGCCTCCAATACCGGAAATGGGAATATTGATTCGGGAATCCCGGGCCAGAGCACCCACCATGTGGAGGGCAATTGGTTTCACCGCCGGTCCACAGTAACCGCCATGGGTACTTTTATCCCGCACTGAAGGAAGGGGTACCAGCGAATCCAGATCCACTCCAATAATGGATTTAATGGTATTAATCAGGGATAAGCCGTGGGCCCCACCCCGGACCGCGGCGGTACCCGGATCCAGAATATCCCCCACGTTCGGCGTCAGTTTTACCAGAACAGGTGTGGAAGCAAACTCCACCGCCCAAGAGGTAATTTCCTCCAGCACCTTGGGCTCCTGCCCGACGGAACTGCCCATACCTCGTTCGCACATGCCGTGGGGACAGCCGAAGTTCAGTTCCAAACCGTCCGCACCCGTGTCCTCTGCTTTATGAATTATGTCTTTCCATTCCGATTTGGACTCAACCATAAGGGATACAATGACAGCATGATCCGGATAACGCTTTTTTACTTCCCGGATTTCCTTCAGGTTGGTTTCCAGTGGTCGGTCGGTAATCAATTCAATATTATTCAATCCGGAAACCGGTTGACCGCCATAGGTGACGGCTGCCAGCCGTGAAGACACGTTGACAATGGGTTCCCCCAGTGTTTTCCAGACGGCACCGCCCCAGCCGGCATCGAAGGCACGCATTACCTGTTCACCACAGTTGGTAGGCGGGCCGGAGGCCAGCCAGAAAGGGTTGGGACTTTTTATCCCGGCAAAATCAGTACTTAAATCAGCCATAGCATTCCCTTTTTACTTTTTAATATGTTTGAATCAAAAGAATAGAATAGCTCATACTTTCTTCCTGAAAGCCTCCAGCATGGCCCGGGCAGCGGCCTGGCCGTCGGCAACGGCATTGACCACTTCCTTGCCTCCATTGACGCAATCACCGCCCGCAAAAATTTTGGGGTGGGAGGTTCGCCGTGTTTCTGGATCTACAATAATCCGGCCCTTTTCATCGGTCTCAATCACCGGGACCAGGGAACCGGCCACTTTTTTCTGTCCAATCGCCATCACTACCCAGTTGGTTGTTATCTCAACCGGCGATTCGTTCACTGTATTTTGTCCGTGGAAAACAAGGTCATGGAGCCCAGCGGAAACAATCTGCACCGGTCTGATGCGCTCAAGAAGCCGGACACCGGCCTGACGGGCTGCTTTTAATTCATGGGCATAGCCGGGCATCTCCGCTTCCGTCCGGCGGTAAACAATGTCTACCTGGGGAACTCCAAGGAGGGCCAGCTCGTGGGCAATGTCAATAGCCGTATTGCCCCCGCCAACAACAATCACCTTTTTCAGGTCTTCCGGCAGGTGGAAAGACCCGTCATTCTTGATTTTTCTTATTAGTTCGGTGGCGCCCCAGACCCCTTCATTTCTTTCCCCGGGAATACCGGGGAATTGGTCGCTCCCCAGTCCGGTGCCCACAAAGAGGGCATCAAAATCATCCAGCAGTTTTTCTACCGTAACATCACGGCCGATAGTAACATTGTAATGGATCTTCACGCCCAGACTGGTAATCCATTCCGCCTCCGCCAGTGCTTCGGTAGCAGGCATTTTATAGGGAGCCACACCGGTCGTATTTAACCCGCCGGGAAGATCATCCTTTTCGTAAATAATGGTCTGAACCCTCTCCAGAGCCAACGTGCCGGCACAGGCCAGGGAGGCGGGACCAGCACCGATGAGTGCCACCTTTCGATTTCCCGGTTCGGGCGCATTGAACACACTTTTTCCCCCTTCCAACTCCCACTTCAGAGCCTGGGAAACGGCGTAGTGCTGGAGGCGTCCAATCTGGATGGGTTCCCCGTTGTACTGATTAAACACGCAGGCACCGGCACACAGTTCCTCTACCGGACACACCCGACCGGTGGAATAGCCCAGCAGGTTGGACTTGAAAATGGTTTTGGCAGCCCCCACCACATTCCCGCTGGCGATCTTTTTAATAAAGGTGGGAATATCAATCCCGGTGGGGCAGGCTTTGATGCAGGGGGCATCGTAACAGTACAGACAGCGGTTGGCCTCAATCCCCGCCTCCGCTTCTGTCAGCAGGGGCTTGGCTTCCTCAAAGCGGGTCTCCAATCGTGAAGATGGTAAATCCATAGGTTTCCTCAAACTATTGTTTTTCTATCCCTCCGGAAGGGCGGCCAGGGAATCATCCAGAATCTGGAGGGCCTTCTCTACCGCTTCCCTCCCCACATTCATGGGCGGCGAAATACGGACCACATTCCCGTACAACCCGCCACGGCCGATCAACAACCCCCGTTTTTTTGTTTCCTCCATGAGTTGATCCAGTGCTTTGGAGTTGGGCGTACGATCATGACTGGTTTCGTCCACCACCAGTTCCAAGGCCTGCATCAGTCCCATGCCCCGGACATCCCCAATTAATTTCGGGTAACGATCCTGAAGGGCTTCCAGTCCCTTTCGAAGAATATCACCCATGGCGGAGCAATTCTCCGGTAACCGGTCCCGCTCCACAATTTCAAGGGTCTGGTTGGCAGCAGCACAACTGACCGGATTTCCCCCAAAAGTGGAAATACTGTTTTTCTTCAGTGAATCGGCAATTTCGCCGGTTGTAATCACGGCTCCCAGGGGCAGCCCGTTGGCGATCCCTTTAGCCATGGTCATCATGTCCGGTACTACTCCGTACTGTTCGATTCCAAACATTTTCCCGGTGCGGCCGAAACCCGTCTGCACTTCATCGGCAATGAAAATACCACCATACTGGCGTACAATTCCGGCCACTATTTTAAAGTACTCCTTCGGGGGTGTAATAAATCCACCGACTCCCTGGATTGGTTCCACCATCATGCCCGCAATATCCCCCGTGGTAGTGGTACGGATCAACTCTTCCACATCCTCGGCACAGGCAACACCGCATTCCGGGTAAGTGGTTTTCAGAGGGCAGCGGTAACAGTAGGGTGCCAGAGCATGTTTCACGGCAGCCACCTGGGTCGGCAGGGCCCGCCAGGAGGCATGGGCTGTTAAGGATTGGGCCAACAGGGAACGGCCGGAATAGGCGTGACGGAGGGCAATGAACTCCCCATTCCCGGTGTACACCTGAGCCATCATGACCGCCGTTTCATCTGCTTCCGTACCGGAGGCGGTGAAGAAACATTTCTCCAGTTTTCCGGGCGTAATCCGGGCCAATCGCTCTGCCAGCAGAACGACCGATTCGACCTGGTAGAGCGTCGAAATATGGCTCAGGCGATTGACCTGGGCGATAATGGCAGCATTTACCTCTTCATTGGCATGACCCACTGAAATGGTCAGAATGCCTCCGAAAAAATCCAGGTATTTCTTTCCGTCCCCATCTGTAACCGTCACACCTTCTCCCTCAACGGCCACCATCGGTTCCTGGTAAAAATTCTTAACCGCCGGGAACAGATATTGTTCGTGTTTCCGGCGAATTTCAGCACTATCCATGGTCATCTCCTTTAATTCAGGGAGCCACTAAATCGTTGTAGGATTCGGGGCGTCGATCCCGGAAAAACTGCCAGGTGGAGCGGACTTCATCAATCATGTCCAGATCCATTTCCGCCACCAGTAATTCATCCTGATCTTCAGACGCCTGGGCAAAAATATTCCCCCGGGGGTCTACAAAATAGGAGGTTCCGTAAAAATGCCCCAAATTCCAGGGAGCCTCCTTGCCCACCCGGTTAATGCAGCCCATGAAATAGCCATTGGCTACGGCGTGAGCGGGCTGCTCCAGTTTCCACAGATATTGGGAAAGCCCCGCCACCGTGGCGGAAGGGTTGTACACGATTTCCGCTCCGTTCAATCCCAGGGCCCGGGCACCCTCCGGGAAATGCCGGTCGTAACAGATGTACACCCCCACTCTAGCGTAAGCGGTTTCAAACACGGGGTAGCCTAAATTTCCGGGACGGAAGAAAAATTTCTCCCAGAAACCGGAAGTGTGGGGAATATGATTCTTCCGGTATTTCCCTAACAATGTTCCGTCTGCATCAATGACCACAGCCGTGTTGTAAAGGATGCCCGCCTGTTCTTTTTCATAGACCGGTACAATCATGACCATCTGGTATTTTTTTGCGTATTCCTGCATCCGTTCCACCGTTGGACCGGGAATTGGCTCAGCCGCCTGATACCAGGCCGGATCCTGGCCGGGACAGAAATAAGGCGTACTGAAAATCTCCTGAAGACAGAGAATCTGGACCCCCTGTTTGCCCGCATCTTCAATATACGGCAGGTGTTTGGCCAGCATGGCTTCCTTTATTTCAGCAATGCTTCCTTCCCCCTCCGTCATGGGGAGACTCATCTGAATTAATCCGGACTTCAGTTTACGAGGCATGGCAGCTCCTTTCCTTCCAATTATTACAGGGATTGATGAAGATCCCGTTTCAAGAATTGTCCGTGGCCTTTCTGACCGTGGTAATCCCCATCCTGTACAATCACCTTCCCCCGGGAAATGACGGTCTCGGCCACTCCCTGGACTTCGAATCCTTCATAAGCATTGTAATCCACATTCATGTGATGGGTCCGGGGGTTGGAAACGGAGATCATCTCCTTATGGTTGGGATTGAATATGACCACATCCGCATCACTGCCGGTGGCAATGGTTCCCTTCCGGGGGTAGAGACCGAATAACTTGGCGGCTGAAGTGGAGGTCACTTCCACAAAACGATTCAACGAAATCCGTTCTTCCACCACACCCGCCTGGTAAATCAGACTCATGCGGTTTTCCACTCCTGGAGCACCATTGGGAATCTTGGTAAAAACATCTTTCCCCAGAATTTTCTGATCCTCCATTCGGAAGGGGCAATGATCGGTGGCCACAGCCTGAAGATCCCCGCTCTTCAGTCCCCGCCAGAGCTCCTCCTGATTCCATTTTTCCCGCAGGGGCGGCGACATGACATATTTGGCCCCTTCGAAGTCATCATGCTCATAGTAGGAAAGATCCAGCAGGAGATACTGGGGACAGGTTTCGGCATAAACGGGGCGGCCTCGATCCCGGGCAAAAGTGACCTGTTCCAACGCGTCTGAAGACGACAGATGGACGATGTACAAAGGTACATTGGCCACTTCCGCAATGGCGATTGTTCGGTGCACGGCTTCCGCTTCCATCCGGGTGGGCCGAGTGAGGGCGTGCCACTTGGGTTCGGTCTTTCCGGCTGCCACCGCCAGTTTCACTATTTCATCAATCACGATCCCGTTTTCAGCATGCATGAGGATGAGCGAACCCAGTTCGCCTGCATGACGCATCGTCTGGAAAATCATGCCGTCGTCCATGTAGAGAACACCGGGGTAAGCGGTGAATAATTTATAGGAAGTCACCCCCTGATCCACCAACTGATCCAGTTCTTTTAAGCGATCACCCTCCATGTCAGTAAGAATCATGTGAAATCCGTAATCGATGGCGGCTTTCCCCTCCGCCTTGGCATGCCAGATATCCAGGCCTTCCAGGGCCGAGTGCCCCCGGGTCTGGATGGCAAAATCAATAATGGTGGTAGTTCCGCCGAAAGCGGCGGCCCGGGTGCCGGTTTCAAAATCATCCGATGAGACAGTACCACCGAAAGGCATATCCAGATGAGTATGCGGATCGATTCCTCCCGGAATGACATATTTCCCGGCGGCGTCGATCACCGTATCGGCCTGAACATTCAAATCTTTTCCCACCTGAGCGATTTCCTCTCCGTCAATAAATACATCGGCCATAAAATCATCCACCGCCGTAATAACACGACCATTTTTTATCAGTACTGACATAAATGCCTCCTTAATGTCAACTGTTATGAAGCCTGGGCCTGCTGCCAGACTTTTAAACCCCGTTCTTCATCCGTCCCCGGAATAGTGTTGTCAAGCACCAGTGCAATGAAGGCGCCCACTGCCATTCCCGTACTCCCTAACGTGGTGATGATATTTCCAACCCACTGGAACTGCCCTTCAATCACCAAAGGGTGCAGAACGAAATACTCCGGTACGCTCAATCCCATAAAAAAGGCGAATCCGAGAATAAAAAGGTTTCGGGCGGAATTCAGGTCCACGAACTGAAGGTTGGAGAGACCCACCGATGCAATCATCCCGAACATGGCACAGTACATGCCCCCCACAATTGGGCTGGGAATCGTTGTGAACAGAGCGCCAAATTTGGAGACGGTACCCAGAAGAATCATGATCCAGCCACCGGCCTGGACCACCCGCCGGGAACCGACCCGGGTTAATCCAATCGCCCCGATATTCTCGCTGTATGAGGTTGTCCCGTTCCCGGTTCCGAAAATTCCCGCCACCAGGCACCCGATTCCTTCAAAGGTAATACCCCGGCTGATGACCTTTCCCGTCGGTACCGGGGCACCGCTAAGGCGGGCACAGGCGTAATAATCACCGATCGACTCCACAATGGAGGCGATATAACCAGCCAGCATACCCACCAGAGCAGCAATCCCGAACTGGGGCCATCCCCATTGAAAGGGGTAGGGAATTCTGAGCCAGGGAGCGTTGCGCAAATTTTCCAGGCTGGTATAAGCGGGATGGCCCGCCGGAAAGAATCCCAGCACCGTCCCGATGGCTGCCACCGACCAGGCGGTCAGAATAGCCAAAAGGATGGGGTACAGTTCAAAAGTACGGTGCCGCCGGGAGAAATATTGACTGAACAGAATAATCAGTAATATGGTCAAGCCACCGATAGGCCAGTATTTTCCAGCTTCCGGCGCCCCGAATTTGAACAAGGCCAAACCAATCAGGGCAATCGTGGGAGCAATCGTTACTGGTCCCACGAACCGCAGCAGCCGACCCACCATGCCGCTGGCACCAATGAGAATTTCAAAGAAGGATCCAGCAATGATGGCTCCCTGAACGTGCTGCATCCTGACTTCCCAACCGACATTGGCCAGAGCGGCCATGCTGCAGATGGCAAAAGTGGGCGCCAGAAATGAAAAGGTTCCGCCCTGAACAATGGGCAACCGGTTTCCCCAGGTGGTTTGTAATATGGTTGTTATCCCGCTGACAAAGAACATGGTGGCAATCAGCCAGCCTTTCTGAACCGGATCCGTAATCCCAAATACCGGTGCCAACAACAGGGGAATGGCCACGGTAGACCCGAACATGGTCAGGTAATGCTGAAACCCCAGGATGATTGTTTCCCTCAGGGGTGGGCGATCCTCAATCCCGTAGAGTAGATTATGATTGGGTTCGGGTGTTGCCATAATGAATCTCCTGGTTAGGTCTTAGATGACTCCTTAACTCATCCAGTTGGTCCGGGCCTCCGGGTTCCACTTGATGGTGGTTTTTTTCAGCTTAGTCCAGAATTCAATGGAACTTTTTCCCGTAATATCGGCTGTTCCGAATTTAGACTGGTTCCAACCCCCAAAGGAAAAGGGCTCCCGTGGGACGGGTACCCCAATATTCACCCCGATCATCCCGGCACTGGCCCGCTCCGCCACATATTTGGCCAGACCGCCGGATTGGGTAAACACGGCGGCAGCATTACCGTACTCAGAACCGTTTTCAATTTCCAGAGCTTCCTCCACCGTCTT
Source organism: uncultured bacterium (assembly GCA_964539305.1). Taxonomy (GTDB): domain Bacteria; phylum Fidelibacterota; class Marinisomatia; order Marinisomatales; family TCS55; genus CAZNUM01. The sequence continues at coordinate 9,842 of CAZIIM010000031.1, forward strand.
GGTTCGCAGGATGGAAAGCACCGGTCCAAACACTTCTTCCCGGGCGATGGGCATATCGGGAGTGACATCGTCTATGACAGTCGGTCCCACATAAAATCCGTTTTCCCGGCCGGGAACGATCGCACCACGACCATCCACTAGAATTTTAGCCCCCTGTTGTTCCGCTTCAGTGATGTACCGTTCAATCCGTTCTTTCGCTGCCTGGGAAATCACAGCTCCCAGGTTTTTCCCCGGTACGATTTTCCGGGCTTCCTCACACAGTTTTTCAATAATGAGATCCACCTTCCCCACGGCTACCATGGCGGAGGCGGCCATACAGCGTTGGCCACAACAGCCGGTCATGGAAGCTGCTACGTTGGAGGCAGTCATTTCTACATTAGCGTCCGGCAATACGATTAAATGGTTTTTTGCACCCCCCAGGGCCAGAACGCGTTTATGGTGACCTGCCGCCCGGGCGTAGACCAGCTTGGCCACCCGCGTGGAACCCACAAAGGAAACGGCATCGATTCCGGGATGATCACAAATAGCTTCCACCACTTCCCGGGCACCGTGAACAATGTTAAAAATACCCTCCGGCAGGCCCGCTTCCCGTAGTAGTTCTGCCAAACGGTTGGCGCTCAGGGGAGTTTGCTCAGATGGTTTCAAAATCATGGCGTTCCCCAGTGCAATGGCGTTAGGGATGGTCCAGTTCGGGACCATATTGGGGAAATTAAAGGGGGTAATACTAGCAACCACACCGACCGGTTTTCGATCAGAACGACATTCCACCCCGCGGCTTACCTCTTCGATTTCCCCCGGAATTAACTGGGGTAATGCACAGGCAAATTCGGTCACCTCCACTGATTTCAACACTTCCGCCCGGGCCTCATCGGCCGTTTTACCGTTTTCTTCCTCCACCAGAGCTGTTAATTCATCCTGGTGTTGTTCCAGAAGTTGCTTGTAACGGTAGAAAACCTGGACCCGTTCCTTGATGGGCAGAGCTGCCCATTCTTGAACGATCTCCCGGGCGGCAGAAACCGCCTGATCCACCTCCGGCGCACCGGAAAGAGGTACCGAGGAAATTAATTCCCCGTTCAGAGGAGACAGAACTTCAAGGTGTTCCCCTTTGAAAGGGACCTGTTTCCCCCCGATAACATTTTTCAAATCCGGGTATTTCATAAGTAGTTCCCCGTCAGCGTTTGATTTGTCGATCCTGCTCAGCCCTTTCGTGGTGAACTTTATCCACAGAGAAAGACGATTTCACCAGCGTGTTCAGGGCTAATTTTCCGGCTAACTTAACAGATTCAGGGGAGGAAAGGAAAGGGGATAATTATGAGTTTGAATATTTCGTTTAAAGACACTCCTAAAAACCTTTTGAATTAATTTGCCGAACCCTGATCGATAGTAGTTTGAACTTCCGTCAGTCTAATAATGGATTCAGCAAATACAACTGTTTATGGGTCGTTCCTAAATCTGAAAAATATTCATCCCATCGCAAATTCAGCTCAAATCCCCGTCACCATAATTGTATTAAAAAAACAGAATCAGACTTGATCGGAATTAGTCATATTCATTATATTATGGTTAAATAGTTGCTTAACTATTATCAATTAAAACATCCGAGTCTGATAACATGCAAAAAAATGTAGAAGAAATTTGTAAAGTTTCTTATGTAGACGAGAAGAAAGTTTCGTACATCAAAACAAGGATTAAACCGGATCGTACGATGCAATTGCTCTCGGAAACCTTCAAAGTTCTCAGCGATCCCACCAGAATTAAAATAATTTTCGCCTTATCACAAAAAGAACTGTGTGTGTGTGAGATAATGACAATTCTAGGGAAAACAAAACATGCCATCTCCTATCACTTACGAATCCTAAGAAATATGAAACTGGTAAAGTACCGCAAGGATGGCAGGTTGGTGTTTTACTCATTGGATGATGAGCATATAAATAATCTTTTCAATGAAGGAATTAAACACGTGGAAGAATTCTAATATAATTTTTAATAATTAGTTAAATATTTCCTTAACCAAATAGCCAATGCCATTAGGCTGAAAAACGAGTATGAACACTAAGAATAAAAAAAATGAAGTGAGCTGTCATAGTACCGCCAGTGAAATAATTGAAGGCGGTAAACGGGTTGTTCTGGTTGGTAACCCTAATGTTGGCAAAAGTGTTGTTTTTGGTAATTTAACCGGTAGATATGTCACCGTCTCAAACTACCCCGGTACAACGGTTGAGGTGACGCGGGGAAACGGAAACATTGGAAAGGAAAAAATAGGAGTAACAGACACACCGGGGATGTACTCCCTCCTGCCTATAACCGAAGAGGAGCAAGTAGCCCGAACCATCTTACTAAATGAAGTTTCTAATGTTGTTGTCCATGTGGCCGATGCCAAGAATCTTGAGAAGTCCCTCCATTTAACTTTGCAACTCATCGAGGCAGAGCTTCCGGTAATTCTCGATCTGAATATCATCGACGAAGCAGATCGGTTGGGAATTAAGATTGATTTAGGAAAGCTCCGGAATGAACTGGACATCCCGGTTGTTGCTACCATTGCAACTGACAATAAAGGAATGGATAATCTGCATCAAGCAATTGCCAACCCGCTGAAAAAGTCCGGTAAAATCTTCAAGTACGATGAAGTTATCGAGTCTGCTATTGACGAGATAACTGGATTGCTTCAAAATAATTATCGCATTTCAAAACGGTCACTAGCCCTATTACTGCTTCAAGATGACGCTGAAATGAACCGTTTGATTCAGGAAGAAGAAAACAACACAACCATTAATGCGATCATTCAAAAAACCAAAACAAAGTTCAGCGAGCCATTAAATTATCTCATTACAATCCAGAGACAACAAATAATTCATAAAATCGTCGAGTTTTCAACAACGGCTGGTAAACCGGAAAAAATCAGTTTTCGGGAACGCTTGAGTCAGTTAATGATGTCGCCAATAACTGGAATACCCTTTCTTTTAGTTTCAATCTATGTGCTCTACGAATTTGTTGGTGTTTTTGGAGCGCAGGTTGCGGTGGATTTCCTGGAAAGGACTGTGTTTGGTACCTACATCAATCCTTACGTCACGAATATCGTTACGGCGATTATCCCTTGGAAAGTATTTCAAGATCTCTTCGTCAATGAATACGGAATTATTACTCTGGGTGTTCGTTATGCCATTGCGATTATCATGCCCATCGTAGCCACCTTTTTCATTGCTTTTTCAATCATTGAAGACTCTGGTTATTTGCCAAGACTGGCGATGCTCATTGACCGTGTTTTCAAAAGAATCGGCCTAAACGGAAGAGCAGTAATCCCGGTGGTCTTAGGATTTGGGTGTGACACTATGGCGACTATGGTTACCAGAACCTTGGAAACCCGTAAGGAAAAAGTTATTTCCACCTTATTATTGGCCCTGGCAATTCCATGTTCAGCCCAACTGGGGGTAATTCTAGCCCTACTATCTGGAGACGTAAACATGTTATGGATATTCACCGGAATCATGGTGCTGGTTTTCATGTTGGTGGGATTCCTAGCGGCCAAGATTATCCCTGGTGAATCGCCCCTCTTCTATATGGAAGTACCCCCTCTCAGATGGCCCAAAATGGGAAATGTATTTACTAAAACATATACACGGGTAGCCTGGTACTTTAAAGAAGTATTACCCTTATTTATTCTGGCAAGTATCTTCATTTGGATAGGTAAAATCACGAAACTATTTGATTTAATTGTCGATCTGCTGGCCTACCCCACCAGTTGGATTGGATTACCGAAGGAAGCGGCAACGGCTTTCCTGTTCGGTTTTTTCCGGCGGGATTTCGGAGCCGCTGGGCTTTATGACTTAAAAAATGAAGGTCTCCTCACCGGTGTCCCTTTATTAGTATCCATCGTTACAATCGCCCTTTTTATGCCCTGTATTGCCCAATTATCAATCACTATTAAAGAACGTGGTTGGAAAACGGCTTTGGGGATGGCCGCCTTTATTTTCCCCTTTGCTTTCCTGGTAGGTTACTTGGTAAACATAATTATGACTACCTTGGGAGTCGTATTATGAAATGTCCGCTATGTGGTCTCCGCTTTAAGGAAGAGGAAAGTGCAATTGCCTGCCAGGGCTGTCCTATTTCCAGGCCATGCGGCCTCATTAAGTGCCCCAATTGCGGGTATGAAATTCCAAGAGATACCGGACTAATAAAATTCCTTAAAAAATTACGCGAGAAAAAACATGCGACTAAGCGATAACGCCGAAGAAATCCTAGAATACCTCTGGAGAATGAAAGTGGAACAGGGACAGGAGTTAGTTAAATGGGAAGAACTGAAAGAAGTCAAAACCGCGCCAGAAGTGAAAGAGCTTTTATCCCTGGAGTATATTGGTGTCTTCGATAAGGGGATTAGATTAAGAGAACATGGACTGGAAGAGGCGGAAAAAACTATAAGGAGACACCGGCTGGCAGAACGGTTGATGGTCGATGTTTTCGATATAAAACACAGCCTTGTAGAAGATACTGCCTGTCAGTTCGAGCATTTACTTCGGAGCGAAGTCCAGGACAGCATTTGTACCCTTTTGGGCCATCCAAGTTATTGCCCTCATCACAAACCTATTCCTCCAGGCCGATGTTGTCGAAGGGCGGAAAAGGTTGTAAAACCCATTGTAATTCGGGCCACCGAATTGGAAAAAGGCTCAAAAGGAACAGTTGCTTTCCTGCAAGTTCAAAACAACAACAAATTACAGAAACTGATGGCAATGGGTATTTTACCGGGCGTAGCCCTTGAAGTGGTACAAAAATTTCCATCGTTCGTTTTAAAAGTCGGTCATGTTCATATCGCCATGGATAAAAAAATGGCTCAAGCAATATTAGTACGTCGCCTTTAGTCGCTGCCGAGAAAACAACCAAAGAGTGAGATATAATGAAAGAAGAAGCCGAAAAAGAAAAAACCTTTGAGGGGAAATGGTATACGCACCCACCGATGCGTAATGCCTTAATCGCCGGTTTAACTACCGGCATAGCTTTTACCCTAGGTCATTTTGAATTTATTTCGCCCTCGGCAGAGATTTTCATCTACCTCGTCGCAATTCTCTTAGGTGGTTATCACTGGACCCGGGAAGGGATTGAGGAACTGATCGAAGAGCGGAAAATCGGAATCGAGATGTTAATGATCGCCGCAACGATTGGATCGGCGATCCTGGGTATGTGGGATGAAGCGGCTTTTCTGGTGGTACTATACGGAGCGGCTGAAGGACTGGAAGAATACACTTATGCCAAGACCAGAAACTCAATCCGGGCGCTCCTTGATCTGGCGCCGAAAGAAGCCCGGATTTTACGGGATGGCAAGGAAATCACCATCCCGGCGGAAGCAGTGCAGGTAGGAGACATTTTCCTTGTCCGGCCGGGTGAATCCTTGCCTACCGATGGCATTATCATCAATGGGAAGTCCAGTATTGATGAAGCACCGGTCACCGGTGAATCCATTCCGGTTGAAAAAAAGGAGGGCATGCAAGTATTTGCCGCCACAGTGAACCAGGAGGGCGCCCTGGAAATTGAAGCCACGGCTACTTTCGAAAATAACACCCTTTCCAAAATGATCCACATGGTGGAAGAAGCCCAGGAACAGAAAGGTAAAGCCCAGTTATTCATCGAAAAATTTGGAAGAATTTATTCTCCGTTAGTCCTGCTAACGGCTTTACTACTGATTACTATCCCGGCTATCCTTGGTGTTGCCGTAGCGTTCTGGGCCATCCGGGCGGTGGTTTTCCTGGTAGCCGCCGCCCCCTGTGCTCTAATCATGTCCACACCGGTGGCCATTGCAACTGGAATCGGGCGGGCCGGACGAACTGGAATTTTGATCAAAGGAGGTGTCCATCTCGAAAATCTAGGTAAAATTAAGGTAGTGGCCTTTGATAAAACCGGGACGTTGACCAAAGGCCAACCAGTCGTTACCGACATCCTTGGGCTGGACGGTACGGAAGAGGAAATCCTTAAAATGGCCTACAGCGTGGAGCATTTTTCTGAACATCCCCTGGCCAAGGCCATTGTCCGGAAAGCCAAAGATGCAGGAGAAAAAAATTCAGCTACAACCGATTTTAGATCCCTTGCCGGTTATGGGGCCCAGGCAAAGATTGTGAATAAAACCATCTGCGTAGGCAGCCCGAGATTATTCCATAAACTCGGTCAGGATATTTATTCCAATCCTCAAATTGAGACGCTTAAGAATGAGGGTAAAACCGTAATCCTGGTGGGGACCGAGGAAATGGTTACCGGCATTATTGCCCTCAGAGATGAAATTAGACCCCAAGCTCAAGGTGTCGTAGAGCAACTCCACAGCATGGGAATTAAGGTCGTCATGCTTACCGGAGACAATGAAGTCACCGCCCAAGCGATAGCAAAAGAAATTGGTATTGATGAAGTGCGAGCCGGTTTGAAACCGGAGGACAAGATTAATTCTATCGTCGAATTAGAGCATAAATACGGAGCGGTTGCTATGGTTGGAGATGGAATCAATGATGCCCCGGCCCTAGCTCGGTCCACGGTGGGAATCGCCATGGGCGCCGCTGGAACAGACGCTGCCATCGAAGCCGCTGATACGGCACTGATGGCCGACGATATCGGCAAAGTTCCGTTTACCATAAAGCTGGGGAAACGAGCCAGAAAAATTAGTACTCAGAATGTTATTTTCTCTTTATTGATTCTGACCGTACTTATTCCAACTTCCCTCATTGGGATGATGAGTGTTGCCATGGCCGTATTTTTCCACGAATCATCAGAACTCCTGGCGGTGGCTAATGGTTTGCGGGTGGCGAAAAATTAAGCCAGTAATATCCTAATAGTTTAAATAGGCAGTATTTATTTTTAAAAGAAGCTTATTCAATCATCACAGAAACGGGAAATACACTACAGGTTTTACTGATAAAAAATTTTTCTAAAGTATAAAGCAACATTAACCAAGCTAATCAATACCGGAACTTCCACTAGGGGCCCGATCACGGCGGCAAAGGCCTCGCCAGAGTTAATCCCGAATACAGCGACGGCAACGGCAATAGCCAGCTCAAAATTGTTGCTGGCAGCAGTGAAGGACAGGGTCGCCGATTGAGAATAATCAGCGCCCACCTTACGGCTCATGAAAAAAGAGACCAGGAACATCACCACAAAATAAACGAATAGGGGAATGGCGATCCGTACCACATCCAGGGGGATTTTTACGATGTATTCACCTTTCAGCGAGAACATGATAATAATTGTAAATAACAGCGCAATGAGGGTTAGGGGGCTGATCCTGGGAATGAATTTTGTTTCATACCATATTTTTCCCTTCAGATTTATCAGAGAAAAACGTGTAAGAACGCCTGCCAGGAAAGGAATACCCAGGTAAATAAAGACACTTTCAGCTATTTGGCCAATGGTGACTTCTACCAGCGTGCCCTTTAAACCAAACCAGGTAGGCAGGACAGTAATAAAAACATAAGCGTACACGGAATAAAACAGGACTTGAAAAATGGAGTTGAAAGCTACCAACCCGGCAGCGTATTCGCTATCCCCTTTAGCCAGTTCATTCCATACGATTACCATGGCAATACAGCGGGCCAGACCAATCATAATCAGGCCATACATATATTCGGGGTAACCTCTAAGAAAAACAATCGCCAGTACAAACATCAATACCGGCCCGATAATCCAGTTTTGCACCAGGGACAACGTTAACACCTGCCAGTTGCGAAATACACTGCCCAATTCTTCGTACTTAACTTTAGCCAGAGGGGGATACATCATCAGGATCAATCCGATAGCAATAGGAATATTGGTGGTGCCGACCTGGAATATGTTCCAGAAATCAACAATCGTCGGAAACAGATAACCGGAAAATACACCAACAAACATGGCCAAGATTATCCAAAGGGTAAGGTATTTATCGAGAAAGGAAAGTTTTTTTGTTGCCGGAGTCATTTTTCTCCTTTCGTGATTTGAGAATGGAACAGACTGAATTTTTCCAGAATTTGATCCCGGACTTCACGAAAGTTCCTAAGCAAATTTTCTTCTGAACCAACCGCTTTGGAAGGATCTTTAAAACCCACGTGTAATTTCTGTTTTACTATTCCAATAAACACTGGACAGGTTTCCCGGGCCTGGTCACAAACAGTGATCACATAATCGAACGGTTGCGTAAGAAATTGATGAACATTCTTTGGTTTGTGAGAACTGATATCAACACCAACCTCAGCCATAACTTTAACGGCGAGTGGATGAACTTTATCGGTTGGCTCCGTCCCGGCAGAAAAAACATTGAAATCACATCCCAGTGATTTTAAAAATCCTTCTGCCATTTGACTACGGCATGAATTACCGCTACAGAGAATCAAAATATTTTTCACGTTGTTAATAATTAAATGCTAGCTATAAGACTATTTAGAACAAATTTTATTTCGATCTATTTGAAATACCTGAACCTGATCTTTTACAATCATTGGGTCATCGTCTATCTGTTTGCTGATTAGTTCCATAATTTCTTGAAAATAAAACTCATCGTTTGACCTATTTAAACGGTAATTCACCCATTTTCCCTCTTTCCAATCCAGTATCAATCCTGCCTGCCGCAGGATCGACAAATGTTTAGAAACAGTTGAAGTAGCCAGGTGTAAAACAGCAGTGATTTCACAAACACAAAGGGACCGCAGCTCCAGCATTTTTATAATACGTAAACGTTGAGGATCGGATAACGCTTT
>CAZIIM010000032.1:0-18329 GCA_964539305.1 uncultured bacterium
TCCGGATCACCGGATTGAAAAATAATCTGGTGTGATGCATTCACCCCTACCGCATAGGCCAGGTGGACACTTTCAACCCAATCTCCACGAATTATCTGACACTGAATAGTCATACGGGTATGCCTTAATACACCACCTGGGAGGCAAATTCAAATACAAAGCCCTGTTCCAGATAGCGGGGGATTTCTGTCGCCAGGATATCCAGCGTCAACTGCTTCGCATGCCCCACCCCGACCGCGACTCCTTCCTTTTGAGCGACCTGGACCAATTCCTGGAATTGCTCCCGGATGATGTTGGGGTCCGCATCATTATCCAGGAAGACGTGCCGCCGGATCGTGGGAACAGATAAATCACGCATGGTCTGTTCCGCCACGGTGGAGACGGTGGTTCGACTATCGATAAAATACTTCTGTTTCTGCTTCAGAACGCTCCCCACAACCGCCATTAATTTCCCGTTCGCTGTTGCCCGGGATCCCTGGTGGTTATTCATCCCCACCGCCTCCGGCAGATAATCGAACACCGCCTGGATTCGCTTTTCAATTTCAGCACTGGTCATGGAGGTGCGGAGTAAAAAGCGATCTTCACCCCTGGTAGGCACAACCGATTCCATGGGCATATGGACAATCACCTCTTTTCCCGCCTGGACCGCTTTCCGGGCAAAAGACTGGCTGTAGATGTGACCCGGAATAATGGCGCAGGTAAGGGGTACCGGCAGTTCCAGAAATCCTTGGGAAACGGCGTCGTCCCGATAGCCAAAGTCGTCAATGACCAAAACAATTTTCCCTGGCACTTTGATGGCCGGAGCAGGTGCCTCCACTTCCTTTTCTTCCGGCGGGGGGCTGGGAGGATATAATTTTTTTAACAGGATGAGTTGGGAGATGGCCAGGACGACCACCAGGATACCGAGAATCCAGATCCAGGTGATATAGGTGCGTTTGGATTCTTTCATGGCAGCCGAACCGATATATCAAGAATCTGGGGTGTCCCGAGGGAACGATTCCCCGTGCTGAAGCCGTAGGAGAGGTGGTATATCCCAAACCGAACCCCGATGCCTCCGCGATAAGACCAAATCCTTCCATTTTGCTGGAGACGGTTGGAAATGATCAGGTTTTGATAAAAAAACTGATTCCCCGCGTCCAGAATGAGTCCTTTTACCAGACTGGAGTTCTCCACAGTAAAAATGGTTGATGATTGATAACCGAATAAAGGAAAGGTTCCTTCCACACCTGCGATTATTCGCCGCGGCAGGAGCGGTGTTTCATTGCGGAAGGAATTCATCCGACCGATATTGAGCAGAGAGAGGGTTATAAACATGTTTTTCGATAGGGCCTGTCGCAGGCCAAAATCCAAGCCAAACCCGGAAGCAGATTGCGTATAAATCTGAAAATATACCAGTTTCATCCCGATTCCCACCTGCCCTTTTCCCCACTGCCACCGGTAAGAACCTTCCAGGGCCGTTCCATAGGCTCCGTACTTTTCCAGAGGTACATCGGTAGGGCGATTCGTCCGTAATTCCAGATCCTCCGAACCCAGGTATCGAAGGCGAATGGCCGTATTGTTCCTTTCGTATTGCAGGGAAAAACTCCTGACATCCGCCAGCCACTGACCATAGGAAAATCCTAATTCAGGCTTGGAACCAGCCCTGTAACCAAGGGCAGGATTCCGCCAGGACGTATTCAATACGGTCAACTCCCGGGCTGAAACGGGGACGGTTAAAAACTGGGTACCCAGAGCCTGAAGGAACTCTGCGCAGACCAGAATCAGAAAAAGTGTTTTAAAAATGGAACGCATAGGTAAAAACGTGCGCCACTCCTGCCGGAGTTTCCAGAACAAAGGCGTAATCCAGGCGGGCATCATTCTGCTTTAAAAAGGACCAGTTCAAACCCACGCCCACCGCCATCCGCTGGTTCCCCAGCCCCGCTCGCAGATAGTAGTGATCCCGGAATGTATATTCTCCGCCTACCCTGAAAGTATATCCGAGGATGGATTGATTCTCGGTGATCCACCCCCCATCCATGGTGACGTACACCCCTTCGTAGCGGAAGGTGGTTCCCAGGCGATAAATTGTCGGGAAATGTTCCACATAGACCCGTCCCCGGTCAAACACTTTTCCCGTATTCCATTGGTAGCTGGAGTTCAGATCCTGCACCATGAAGGCCAGATTGGATCCTTTTTTCGTTTTCACAAAGACACCGATATCCACCCCGGTCCCTCTTCCGGCCAGACTGGAATTATTCATGGGTAATTGATGGTTCAGGATTTTTACATTAATTCCCACTGAAAACCAGGGTAATAACCGTTGGGCAAAGGTAAAAAAGATGGCATCTTCCGAGGTTGAAAGGTACTGGGTATGTTCTCCGGAAGATGTCCGTCCATCAATTTGATTCGTCCCGGCGCTGACCCAGGCCACTCCCAATCCAGCATTGGGTGGAAGGTTGGTGGCAAAACTGGTGGCGGTAAACCTCCGATCCAAGGGCAGGAAATGGTGAGCGAATCCCAGACTGCGATGCGTTTGGAAGCCCAGGGCGGCAGGATTGTGGTAAGCGGCAAAGCCCTGATCAATCTCAGCCGTGAAGGCACTGCCCATGGCCATGGAGCGGGCGGAGGAGCCCATCCTCAGAAAGCCGCCGGGGAAAGCGGCAAAATCCCGGCCGTGAAGGATGGCTGAACCCAGAAGCAGACACACCAGTAAATGGCCTTTTAAATTCATTTTAAAGGGGAACCAGGGTTTCATTTCAGTACAATCAATTTGAGCCACTCGACTTTGTTATCGTATTCCAGACGAATGAGGTAAGTCCCGTTTGCCACGAGACGTCCGTTTTTATCCCGCCCATTCCAGCGCAACGCGCCACTGGAGGTTAGTCGGCGATCAAAGGCCTGGGTATAAACCTGTTCCATGGCAAAGTTGTAAATATCCATATTGATCACGAAGGACGTTTTCACATCGGTGTGAATATGAACGTACCCATCCCCGTCCAGCTGGTTGTGGGTGTAAGGAGAGAAGGGATTGGGATAGGCATACACCTTGGAGGGAGTGAATTCCGGACGAAAAATCTGCCAGTTCTCGCCCTGAATATCCAGTGCCCGCCCCAGACCATCGGGGGTACCGATCCACAGAGTGGCGGTGGTGGTGTAGAAAGGCCGGGTTTCATAGGCAACTGCAATGACTTTATTTGACAGAATGGCATCCGTCTGGAAGGCACCGGTGGATCCGATGGGTAACGCCTGCCGGGCGGGTTTGTACAGGGCCCATGGCTTTTCCACATCCAGGGGGTTTTCATCGATAAATTTCCACAGCCCTTTTTCTGAGGCCACCAGCACCAGGGAATCTCCGGTTACGATGTTGTAGCACCGTTCCCCCCGGAGAGTCGTGTACCAGGTATCACCGTCATCAATCGTGTAACTGATGCCGCTAATTTCAGATCCTCCGGCAGTGACGGTGACGGCCCAAATAACGCGATAGCCCATGAAATCCTGTTTTGCCAACCCGACAACAAAACCGCCGGAGAGACCGTCCCGGTCCGGGGTGTAATGGACCCAATCCACGCAGCCGTTATTTCCCAAGATACCCCGATTGATTCCATTGGCCGTCCCCACCCAGACCGTATCACCGTAAGCTAGGACAGAGAAGGCTTTATGATTGTGATTCCCATAGGCCAGGGGATCGCTGGAGGGTTGAGAGACCCCATCCCAGGGATCCCGGGGATTCAGGAAATAGTTTTTCAAGGTGGGTCCTGCAGACGTGGTCTCGTAGCTGGCGGCTTCGCAGGTATTCAGGGTCTGGTCCGCATCCTGGGGTAACGGGACCCGCTCCCAGACTTTTTCTTTCAGGCTGTAACGTCGCAGTCCTCCAGCCCAGCTGGTGATCCAGATATACCCCCCTGCAATGGTGGCGTCGTAGGTGACGTTGGCTTCCTTGACCGTAATCGGCAAAGCTCTAAAAAAGCGTTTGGCAAAGGGAGAAATAGAATCTCCGGCCGCATCGACGGGCTGATCAAAGTAGGTCCATGTAATGGAGGAGTCGGTACTGTTGGCAGTGTAGATCAGGCCATTGCCGGCAGCTATATTTTTCGAATTCACCGAAAAGGCAGCAAACAAGGTATCCCCTTTGACCGCAATAGCCGTTACCGTTCCCTGAGGGACCTTGTCCGTTAGCGTTCCGGAGGATACGTCAGCGGTGGCTTGAAGCGTGAAGACAGAGGCTGTATCCCTTAATACGGCCAGACCGGCACCGGTGCCCAACCAGACAAGGCTGTCCCCCTGGAGGCGGATTTCACCAATTTGACTACTTTTTAAGCCCCGGTAAGCACTGCTGTCAAAACCGGTGGCAGCTAGGGAATATCGGTTCGGGTGGAGGGGCTGGGCCATGCTAAAGGAAAGCATCAGAAGACCAAGCATATAGTGGGAAAATCTTTTCATTCCTGCACCACAATTACTCTGATGACCGTATCGCTGTATGCATTGGAATAATCCTGTGCCTCAAAAATCCACTGGAACGTGCCCAGGGTAGCCGATTCGGTTAAACTGACGGTCATGGTATAGGTACCGTCCCCTTTCTGTAAATCGCCCGAGCCGGAGGCACCCCCGTCATCATAAAGGGGAATGGGATTCCCATTATTCATGAAGGAGTCGGTCTGTGTGTGGTAGGAGCGGAAATGGACCCGGCGGATATCTTCCAGTCCGTTGGCATCGTACACACTGCAGGTCACCGGAAAGCGGATGGTATTTTCCACGTTCGGGTCGGCATTGGTAGTAGGGCGGGTGACCGTATCCGGCACCCAGGCGGAAAGGATCCGGGGTCGGATATTGCCCAGGAGGTGGGTCACGGGCAGCGATTCCGTATTATTCCCGTACCGAACCAGAACTGAAAAGAAAACCGAATCTTTGGCACTGGTGGGCAATACATTCGTCAAGGAGGCTGCTGAATTGGGAAATTTCCGGGAGTAAACCGCATCCCCCGCAATGATGTCACCATCGGTCCCCAGATCATTCAACCCCAGCGTATCGGCGGTGGCAGTGGAATCCAGCCCTTTCCAGAGGACCATGGCTGAATCCAGACCGTGACCCTTGTAACCGGTGCGCAGATCCGCAGCCACGAAAATTTTATTGGAGGCCTGGAGGAATGAAAACTGAACCGTTCCTATGGGAAAGGATTCCTTCACCGGTGATGTTTTCGTACAGCTCATTAGCACCAGCAACAGGATTACTGTTGCAAGATGCCGGATGGTGGTATTTCGGATCAAACGCATCATTTCTGCCCATAAAGATAATGAATCAACAGGGTTCCCACCTGCTCCAGGCTGGCGGCGGAACAGTGTTCCGGTATATCGGCATGGGTGTGCCAGTAATTCCGGTAGGGATCGGGATAATCGAAATCGATAATGTCCACAGCCTTAATATCCGCCAGTTCGAATAGGGGAACGTGATCGTCAAAAATTGTGTAGCGGGCTTCGGAACGGAAGGCGGGCAATTCCAACTGGCGGGCCAGTTTCCAGAGACTTCGGACAAGCTGCGGATTTTGCTGTAATGAAATACGTTCGATGTACAACTCCAGGGAAGCATCCCCCACCATGTCCAGATTAATCGCTTCACGTACATTTTCCACCGGTAAATGTTTTGCGAAGTACTGCGCCCCCTGGGCATAGGACCACGAATCGCCGCTCTGGCCCAGATCTTCACCGTCGAACAACACCAGTGTAACACCCACCGGCGGTGAATGGGTACTCAAAATCGCCGCTAATTCCATGAGAACCGCCACGCCACTGGCACCGTCGTTGGCTCCAATGATCGGGTCATTCCGTCGGGCCGGATCTGGATCCTGGTCTCCCCAGGGACGCGTATCCCAGTGGGCGGTAATCAAGAGTTGGGTCGCGTGCTCCGGGCGGAAGCGGGCAATAATATTATGAAGCTGAAACGTCTCTCCCGTTCGGGGGACCGTATAGGTAAAAGGCTGGACAAAGGTTGTGTCTGCCAGGGATTGAAAATGTTCCAAGAGGTAAACCCGGGTTTTCGCGTACCCCTCGGAGCCGGGATTCCGGGGGCCAAAGTCGCATTGCTGCTGTAAAAAAGTAAAGGCATTCGCACCGTCAAACGTGGGCAGGGCCGGCCGACACTGAATCGAGTCAAAAGCAAGAAAGAGCATTAAATAAATTGGGCGCATTCCTAACCCCGAATTGCCAGATTAATGTCGAATCCGAAATCGCGGTCAATTTTCTTCCCTGTGTGTTTGGAGTCGCTCTCCCGGTACTCCCAAATAATGCTGCCGCTCACATTATTGGAGAAGGAATAGGTAATCCGGATTCCCGTTTTCCAACTGGAGGTGAAGGCTGTTTCGGCGAATTTTGTGGCCTGGAGGGCTTTCTGTTGCGTTCGGTTCTTGTTCATGTCAAAGTTGAAGGTGAAATTAACCTGATTCTGGACCTTAAAATCATTAAAAAATGGAATTGGAATCGTAAAGCCGCCCCGGCGCATATAGTTAGCAGTAGTCGTGATGGACCGATCCGTCAGCAGCTTCTGCCCCCCGTTGGGAGATTCCTCCCGGGAGACCGTCCGGTTATGTCTTAAAGTAATGGCGACCCCGTTATTCAACGCCAGCGTAATACCAATGACGGGGGAGAAATTCATGTTAACGCGGGTGGATCGTTCCTGTTCATGGTGGTCCCGAATAAAATTGCCCACAGCAAACAGGGGCATGGCGGGTCCTTTAAAATCTTCAAACTGCCAGGAGCGGGCTTCCTTGCCGGTGACGGCATGGTCAATGGAGACGGTCCGAACCCATTTCCGGATGTATTTATTCCGTTCCAGACCCGTCCAGCGCAGCGACCAACCCACAAAGGGAAAGCCGTTGTCCAGGTGTTTTCCATAGGAGAGAAAATCCCGGGAAAGGATCCGCTGCTCCAGACCCGAGCCCCGCAGATTGGTGGAAACGCTCTGGGCAAAATTCATGGAAATGGACACCTGCCGGGACAGGTTCAAGCCCGTACGGATGGAAAAATCCCGCTTGTGATCGCGACTGCCCGTATTGGTACCCACCTGATCAGAATAGGGTAAACCATGGTGGGAAAGGTACCCTACCCGGTAACCCAGGGGTGGTGTCCCCAGCACACCCCGCCCGGTGCGATTTATATTTTCCGTATAGCTGATGTTGATGGGATTGATTTTCTTGGACCAGGTGTACAGGGTGTGGGCGAAAGCACTTTCACTTCCTTTGGCACGGGATTCCTTTGGAGTTGTCTCCCGTTTTCTCTCACGCCGGGCACCGGGGCTTTCCGGTTCCTGAAATCCGGGCTCTTTCGGTTCTTCCACCGGACGCTTTCGGGTACGGGTCCTAGCAGGGGAACGGGTTCGCTGGCGACCGGAAGGGCGATCACCTAGCGTGGGACGGTAAAACAGCTCCACCAGTTTTATGGGAGACAGACTGATACCGGAAGAAAACCGGATCTGATTGCCGATATTCGCACCGTCAATGGTACTGTTCCGGTCTTTGTTCCAGCGATAGTTGGCTGTGTAGGAAAAAGTCGGTTTCAACCAATCGGCCAGAACCGGGTTATAGGACGTATTCAGGTTTTCCTGAATATCTGTCACCACCCCAGGGTCCCGCTTTTTCAGAGCCAGCCAGGCGTAACCCCGGTACTCATTCAAGTTACTTTTAATGGAGCGGGAATATTTTGTTTTTATGGTTTCCGTTAACTGATAATCCACGGAATAGGACTGATTCAGGTTAAAATCATATACATCCGGTGAAGGGGCTCCCCGCCACGGTTGCTTTTCGGTGAGCCGTTCCACAAAATTGAGACCCGCATTCACATGGGCAGGTGTGTAATAAAGGTGAGCGCTTCCCAGTCTGGGCCCCACCCAGGGAACTTCGGATAACCATTTCAGGGGCATAAAATAGTTATTCCGCCCGAAAGGCAGGGAATAGTTTACCTGCCCCCGGTAATTCTCGCTGATGATTCGCTTTTGAATTTCATTGGACTGACGGGTACGGCTGGCGGAAAAGCTGGTGTTCAGTTTATCCAGGGAATATTTGATCAGGCGATTATCCGACTTGGATGTTTTGGACGTTTTTATGGAAACATTTACCGTCTGGGACTTGGAAAGGATTGAATCCGGTATTGAGGCGCTCAGGACTTCAATATCCTGGCCGGGGTAATATTTCGGTCGCCGAACCACATTGGCAAAACTGGTGGAGAGAGGAACACTGAGGCCCCATTTTGAGGGCAGAAATTTTTCCAGTTTTATACTGGTATTGAAATTGAAATTTTCACTGGTGGTATTGGATCCCAGTCGCTGCTGGAGGGTATGAAAATCCGCATCCTGTCGTTTGTACACGATGGAGGTGTTAGCTATATCCCCCAGGTTGAATCTCCCCTGAAGACGCATGGAAATGCCCTTATCCCGCCGCACGCCGCTAAGACGCAATTCATCTAACCAGATCTCACCACTGATCGGTTCGCTGGCCCGGTTGCGGACGCCTGCAATGAAAAACTGAATCCGGTTCAGGGAGGGCTGACCCTGAATATGAATTTCCTTTCCGGTGAAAGCACCCGTTTCATCGGTGAACCGGTAAATTTTTACATCCCCTGAATCATTGAAGGTGTCCGTTTCACGGAATTTTTTCACATTGGTTGAGTCCTGAAGTTTCAGCCGGGTGAGCCAGTTCAAATCCAGATTGACCTGGTTCCGTTTTAACTGCTCATCCCAGCCATCGTAGACCGGTTGGCGCAGTTCATAGTAATTATCTCCGAATCCGAAACGCATGAAAAATTCCACCTGGGTTTCCTGTGCCGTTATCCAGGGGCTGTGACCGTAAACAAACATCTTCATACGGTCGTACGTGAGGTAACTCTTGGCCCGTTCGCCGGAAAGGGCTATGAGCGTTTTCATGGCGGCACCACTGTAGCCGGCAGGCAAGTCATCAAATTTAAGGACCAGGGACTGCTCCTTGGAGCGGATCTGGTTAATACGGTCGTACTCCCCCTGTACGCCACGGGGAGGCTGATACCCGGCATTGTCATCCGTGTTGACGACTGCCACGGAGAAAACAGAATCGGAATTTTCCAGGTTAAAGGGATTCGTGGGTGTGGGTGCCAATCCGATTTCCTGCCATTCATTGCCGACCAATTCCACCTTGGCCACCTGGATAATGGCAGTCGTGTCCACACCGGTAATGACCAGACGCAGGTGGTGAATGTTATTCCATTCCTGATTACCGCCGGGAATGACCGGCTCGAAATCCACCAGCGGGACCCGGAACAGACGCCAACCGGTGGGAACCCCGTTTTTCTTGGTTTCACCCGCCAGATAAGTGGTATCCGACAGGGAGAAGGTTTTGGTGAAATAATCGTTGGTCCGATCCAGAAAACCGGTCCGGTCCAAGTCTTCCGTATCGGGGTATTTCCCCGCATCCAGGGCGTTTCGTTCCGTGCCGTTAATGCGGGAGTAATCCTGCGATCCCTCCCGGTAAAACCAGTTATCTCCGTTGGGGTCCTCCGGGTCCACGTCATCATTCACGTTGATTAATGCCGTTTCCCCCTGCTCCTTCAATTCCAGATAAGTGAGCCCTTCCGGATCCAGGCAGCCGCCCCATCCGTCTTCATACGCATCGGTACAACCGTCCAGTCCCACATCCTCCTTATCATCCAGGATACCGTCGCCAATTAAACCACCGACTGGAATATCCTCCGTATTCAACTTTCCGTTCCCATCCCAGTCTTCACTGACCTGACCCAGATCCACCGTCAATTTCCCCTGGTCCCCCCGGACCCAGATTTCAAAGAACTTGGTCTGGGTTTGGTCGTAATCACCCGTATAAAAGGGAATGGTAATCCCGGCCCAGACCGAATCCTTCGGGACCTGTTTCTGGTGGGAGCGAACCTTTGTTTTGAGGACCAGAATATCGGTGGTTTCATTCTGGGCCTGAATGGACGTGGAAAGGTTGGGCCAGATGTCGTTGGTTCTCACCTGGAAGGTGGGGTTGTACCAGTTCAACCGGGCCCGGTAGCGCTGGTTGAACGGTCTACCGGTCCGGGGATCAAGGGGGGCGGAGGATTCTTTCCAGAATCGCCGCTGGACCGGGAGCGAGGTGGTCCGTTTGGCCCCTTCGAAATCGTCGATATAGGCCACCCCTTTCCGATCACCGGTGGCCGAGTTATTCACAGGATTAGGATTCGGTAGTATCTGGGCAAACTCCCCTTCCACCGAAAACTTGGATGGGGCGTCCGTTTCAATGACGGGCAGGCGATCCAGGGCACGGGTTAAGCCGGCGATCTCATTTTCGATCCGTCCGTTCAAACCCCAGATGAAATTCCGCATGGGTTCATAACCCACCTCCACTTTTTCATTCACAACGGACTGGTTATAGTAGAGGGCCGTTCCCCCGAGAAAGGAGTGTTCTCCCAGATCCATCTGAGAACGGAGGCCCAGAACGGTCCGTTTATCGAACGTAACCAGCTGGTGTTTATCGTACACGACCCGGATATTGGCGTTGGGATCCACATCCTCATTCAAGACGATCGTCCCCGAAAAGTAGTCAATCTGGTAGTCAATCCCCCGCTTCAGGGGCACCTCCCCCTTGAAAACCTGTTCGCTGCCTTCCACGACCATAAATCCGAGGTTAATAGTGGAACTGCGATTCGCATAATCCACTTCAATCGTAAACCGGCTGTCGTTGGAGATGTCGGTCCGTTGGGTCGTGGAGTACATTTTCCCGGCTCCCAGCACCCCTTTCAGAGCAGGATTGTCATTTCCGTCAGGAATTGAATCGGAAGAAACGAATGGATAGAACGCGGGCAGAATTAATTCCCCATCCTGAAGATTGATCACATTGGGATTGGAGAGGTCCACTTTCTGGTCCGGGAGCCGTTCCCCGTTTTCATTCACGCTGTCCAGCCCGAAGTAGGTGATGTAAGGTACACCCAAAGGATCCAGATGACTGGGAACCGGGAGCCGTTCATTCACGATTCTCAGGTCGAAGCCCTCCCGGCTGATCCCGGAGGCGCCCAGGTAATACACATTCTTGAACATCAGGGGCCATACTGGATGGGATGGGGTCAGGGAACGGGGTTTAATCATTTTCAATTCCAGATGATCGTTTTCCGGAGAAATTCCCTTTCCGACCACCAGAACCGTATCTCCGGTGGCCCGGTCCGCCAGAACAAAGGTACATCCCAGCACCTCATCATTCACTTTCTGACGAAGCCGGATGTAACCCAAATCCTCGCTGATGACATAATCCTGCCCCTGTTCAAGACGCTTGAAGGTGCCGGTCTGGTCATAGCTTTCGTCGTGATGGTCCAGATCCGCATAGGCGGTGCCGGGATTGGTCTCCGCATTGGTGCTCTGGTCCAGCTGGTACAATTCAAATTGACGGATAATTACATTTCCGATCAGATGGAATCCGTCTTTCAGGGGATAGAAAGAAGGAATGTGGACCTGGTAAAGACTCCCATTGCTGACAATGGTTGTATCCACTCCGTCCCTGAACCAGGGGTAAATGAAAAAATACTTATTTTTTATGTAGTCATAATCCTTGATTTTCACCGTCTGGGCTTCATTTTTTCCCTTGTATTCCTGGGATTTTTTCACCGTATTGACCACCGAGGCAATGGCCGTCACATCCACCGGGCCGAACTTGGAAATGGCCTTTACGCCAAACAACCCCTTGTGATTGGCCGAACCCATGAGGGACTGGGAACCGGGGAGATTCAGTGAAACGTTTCCCGCCTCTACTTTTTGAATAATGTCATCCTCTTCCCCGTCATAGGAAATACGGATATTATTTTCCCAGTCAAAGTCCCGTTCCGAGTCATGATCCACCTTGACCGATACCCGATCACCGATCTTGCCCTCCACTGAAATACGTTGCGTCTGATCAAATTCCAGGTGAGTATTCTGGGTTTCATTAATTTTGGATCGGATCAATTCCTGGTCCTGAAAAACCATTTTCCCTTTCAGGGATACATTTCCGGTGGCATTGATGGAAACGCGGCCAATGTTTTCCACGTCCACGCCGACCACTTCAATTCCCTGAGCACGCCCCTGGCGCCCGGGTGGATGAGGCCCTTTTTCCTTCCCCGCCTCCTTAATGGTAACCCACAACTGCTTCTGGCGATTCAATTGAATCATCTGTCGAACGTACCAGTCCACTGGTGCCACGAAAGGCATGCGATAAATGGAACCTCCAACTGATTCAGCCAGGGAGATATAGGACCAGTCATCATCAATACGGACCACCACCTTTCGTTGGGCGGGAAATTTGAGAAGTCCACGGGGGTAGGTCAGCGTATCAGCCGGCAGGACGAGGGAAGGGGCGCCCGTATCGAAGGGGTCATAAAGAAGATGGGTTGGATAGGATTGAGGCGGGAGACGGTTGGGAAGGATGTTCCCCTCCTGTCCGTGGATCTGAACGATCAGACCAAGGCTAAAACAGAGTATCGTGCTGACTACCCGATCCCTAAACATTCAGGGAACGTCCTCCTGTGAATTACAAAAACGAAACCCCTACCGGGGTTAACCCGTTAACGCTGAGGCGATAGTCGGCTCCTTTGTTTAACCTTGGACATCTGATAGTTCATTCTGTAGAATTTTACGAATTTTTTTAATGCTTTGCCACGATGAGATAACCGGTTCTTTTTGGCTGGTGTCAGCTCTGCATAGGTCTGGTTCAATTCCGGCAGTAAAAAAACAGGGTCGTATCCAAACCCCCGTTTTCCCCGGGGGTGGTCAACGATCCGACCTTCCGTTATCCCTTCCGCCTGGAAGACCTGATCTCCGTCCACAAACGTTACCACCGTCCTGAACCGGGCCTGGCGTTTGCAAATGGGTACGGTGGAGAGTTTCTGCAGCAGGAGGCGATTGTTGTCTTCGTAAGTGGCATCTTCACCAGCATACCGGGCGGAACGCACCCCCGGGGCCCCATTCAAAGCTCTGACTTCCAGTCCGGTGTCGTCCGCCACCGCCGGGAATCCCGTCAAATGGTGAACCGTTTGAGCTTTAATCAGGGAATTCTCTTCCAGTGTTTCGCCGGTCTCTTCAATCTCCCCGATTGCCGGAAAATCCTCCAGTGTCAGGATTTCCACCTCCAGGTTTCGCAAAAGGGTAGTCAACTCCTGCCGTTTGTGACGGTTGTGCGTGGCCAGAACTATTTTCATTCTCTTACCTCGGATAAGGTCCGGGAAGGTAATCAGAAAAAAGGACTGTAAACACGAAAAAATATCTCCCGTTCTACAGGGGGAATATCCGCTTGAGATCGAAGTTTAAATTTGATTTCGAAAAGGGATCATCCTAACTTTGGCGGCCTTTTTCGGCGGCTCGGTAGCTCAGTTGGTAGAGCAGAGGACTGAAAATCCTTGTGTCGGCGGTTCAATTCCGTCCCGAGCCACACACTACTAATCCCTGTTTCTCAACGAGATTCAGATGTTTTGTACGCTTAACTAGGAAATCCCCTGGTCTTCATCTGTATATTAGTTTGGAAATCCTTGTGTCAGCGGGCCTCGGTGTAGCCGTTGGCCCCTGCCTACGGCGAGCCTTCAATTCCGTCCCGAGCCACACATTACCAACCCCTGTTTCTCGACGAGAGGCAGGGGTTTTGTTTAATTCGTAGGCTTCCCGCTGAATAGACACACCCTATCAAATATTGTCAGATATTACGAAATAAAACGGGATACCGGCGGGATACTGGCATATTACCGGATAAAATTTACATGGATGTTTTTCAATGAGTACAATTTCACAATTTATAACTTTATTGTAAGTAAATTTGTCATAACAGGTTTTGGTACCTAAATTGATAATAAGTAAGATGTAATTTCTCACGGAGGGTAAAATGGCTTTAGGGAAATTGTCTCATGTAGTTCCCAGAGAACAATGGGCAGATGAAGCTCGTGATTTCACACCGTGGTTATCGAGTGACGAGGGATTGTCATTACTTGGTGAAGTATTGGGGATGGAACTTGAATTAGAAGATACGGAAGTATCTGTAGGGAATTATAGGGCTGATATTGTTGCGAAGGACACGATCACTAACGATTATGTAGTAATTGAAAACCAACTGGCACCGACCGATCATGATCATATCGGTAAATTATTTACTTATGCCGCTTCTTTTGGCGCCTCTGTATTAGTCTGGATCGCTGAAAAATTCAGGGAGGAGCATCGACAGGCAATAGATTGGTTTAACAATATGACAATCAAAGATGTGGACTTTTTTGGTATTGAAATTGAACTTGTAAGAATTGATGACTCCCCGTATGCACCGAATTTTAAAATTGTAAGCAAACCAAATGAATGGACACGAGATATTAGGATTAAAAAGAGTGAATTATCAGAACAAGATCAATTCCGTCTTGAGTTTTGGACTAGATTCAATGAATACATTCAAGAGCAGGGATTAGATATTCGGAAGAGAAAACCCCAAGCATGGCAATATTATGATTTAACTACAGGATGGAAGAAGGGTACAGCGTTTTCATTGGTAATGAGAACATCGAAGCGTGAAGTCGCTTTCAACTTATGGTTGACGGGTAACAATGCAAAACCAATGTTTAAATATCTTTATAAGTATAAAGATGAGATAGAATCAATAATTGGTTATAGTCTTAATTGGGAAGAATTGCCTGATAAAAAATCCTCTGCTATAGGAATTACGAAAGATTTAGATCCCCTGAAAAAGGAAGATTGGATAGTTATTTACGAATGGTATTATAATACTCTCTTAAAATTTAGAAACGCTTTTATTCACCGTATAAAGAGCTTTACTCGTTAATTGACACAACACCCAGAACAAGAAGCACGAAAGAAGATTGACCAACTACTCACCCAAAGTGGTTGGATCATTCAAGACGTACAAAGTATCAACCTTGGTGCTGGATTAGGGATTGCTGTAAGAGAATACCGTACAGGAGCGGGACCTGCAGATTACTTATTAATTGTAGATCGAAAAGCAGTTGGTGTTGTTGAAGCAAAACCTGAGGGCACTACGCTATCGGGAGTTGCAGAACAAACAGACAAGTATATTCACAATTTCCCTGAAAATATCCCCCACTTTGATCTACCTCTTCCGTTTGCCTATGAAA
This sequence comes from uncultured bacterium, assembly GCA_964539305.1. Lineage (GTDB taxonomy): Bacteria > Fidelibacterota > Marinisomatia > Marinisomatales > TCS55 > CAZNUM01. The sequence goes on from CAZIIM010000032.1 coordinate 15,075, forward strand.
GCACTGGAGTTGAGACCTATTTCAGGGATGGAAGAGATCCAGAACCAAGATCCAGGCGAGTCTTTGCCTTTCATAGACCAGAAACCCTTTTAGCATGGGTAAACCAAAAGGACACCTTGCGCAGCAGGTTAAAGCATTTTCCAAGTTTGGATAAAGCAAACCTCAGAGACTGTCAATATGAAGCCATTACCAATTTAGAGAAATCGTTTCACGATGCCAGACCCCGGGCTTTAGTCCAAATGGCTACTGGTAGTGGAAAGACTTATATGGCAGTAAGCGCAGTCTATCGATTAATAAAATTTGCAAAGGCAAACAGAGTATTATTTTTAGTAGACCGAAAAACACTGGGTCGTCAAACCAGGGGAGAATTTGCCCAATACATTACCCCTGACGATGGGAGAAAATTCACTGAACTGTACAACGTACAACTTTTATCCACGAATGTGATTGATCCGGTAAGTAAAGTATGTATTACAACGATTCAACGGCTTTATTCTATGTTAAAGGGGAAAGAGTTCGAAGAGGACCTGGATGAACTATCCCTTGCCAGCGTAACTACCGGTGAAATTAAAGAGATTACTTACAATCCCAATATTCCTATCGAATCCTTTGACTTTATTATCACCGATGAATGCCACCGTTCTATTTACAATGAATGGCGACAAGTGTTAGAATATTTTGATGCATTTATTATTGGATTAACAGCAACCCCTTCTAAACAGACGTTCGGCTTTTTCAATCAGAATTTGGTGATGGAGTATAGCCATGAAAGAGCCGTGGCTGATAATGTAAACGTCGGCTACGAGGTTTATCGGATTCGTACCCATATCACTGAGAAAGGTAGTAAAGTGGATTCTGGGTACTATATTGATAAGCGTGATAAACAGACCCGTGAGGTACGCTGGGAACAGTTGGATGAGGATTTGGAATATACTGAGAAGGAATTGGATCGCAATGTGGTCGCTGTTGACCAGATAAGGACGGTCATTCGTACTTTTCGAGATAAACTGTTTACTGAGATCTTTCCCGGGCGAGAGGAGGTTCCCAAAACCTTGGTTTTTGCCAAAGATGACTCTCATGCCGAAGATATTGTGAACATCATTCGTGAAGAGTTTGGGAAGGGTAATGAGTTTTGTAAAAAGATTACTTATCGCACTACGGGAGAAAAACCCGAAAATCTCATTGCCAGTTTTCGTAATTCGTATAATCCCCGGATTGCGGTGACCGTGGATATGATTTCGACCGGGACCGATGTTAGACCTTTGGAGTGTCTACTCTTTATGCGCGATGTGAAATCCAGGGTTTACTTTGAACAGATGAAAGGGCGGGGAACCCGGGTTATTTCTACTACCGATCTCCAAGCAGTTACTCCAGACGTCAACCATAAAACCCACTTTGTTATTATTGATGCTGTTGGTGTGACTGAAAGCGATAAGACTGATTCCCGGCCCCTGGAACGGAAAAAATCTGTTCCTTTTGAAAAACTGGTTCAATCCATTGCCTTAGGACAACGGGATGAAGACATGTTGATCACCATGGCGGGCCGGTTAGCCAAGCTCAATGTACAGTTAGAAAAAGAACAGCAAGAGGTTTTAGAACAGGCGGCAAAGGGGAAACCTCTATCAGAGATTGTTAACCAACTGCTCGATGCAGTGGATCCTGACAAAGTGATTGAGAAAGCCAGGGATATGTTCCGGGTAGACACGCCATCCGATGATCAGTTCGATAAAGCTACCGAAGAATTAGCGAATATAGCATGTACGGTGTTTGACGATCCCCAATTCAGGGAAACATTGATTGAAATAAAACGGCAACAATATCAGATCATTGATACTGTTAGTCAGGACGTGGTCCTAACCGCTGAGTTTGAAACAGGACAGGCCGAAAGAACGGTGCAATCCTTCCGTGAGTTCATAGAAGCCAATAAAGATGAGATATTGGCTCTACAAATCATCTACAACCAGCCTTATGACAGACGACATTTAACGTACCAAATGATTAAGGACCTGGCCAATGCCATGAAGAAGCCACCCTATAACCTGTCTACCGAATTAGTATGGTCCGCCTTTGAACATTTGGAAAAAGATAAAGTGAGAAAACGCAGCCCAGAGCAATTACTCACTGATATAATTTCATTAGTTCGGTTTGGGTTAAGAAAGGCTGATACCCTGGTACCTTTTCACGATACAATTGAACAACGGTTCAGTGATTGGCTGGAAAACCAGAAGAAAGCAGGAAATATTTACACAGATGAACAATTAGAGTGGCTTACAATGATCAAAGAACATATTGCCACCAGTATGGAAATTACCGTAGATGATTTTGATAACGTGCCATTTTATACAAAAGGTGGCGTTATGAAAGCCTATAATGTATTTAAAGATAGATTCGGCGGTATTCTGAATGAATTGAACGAAACGCTTGTAAATCAATGACACAATCAGAATTAGATCAGGTTCTATTACAGGGCGAAGACTATAAAATCGAGTTCAAGCGTAATCTTAATACCGATTTGAAAAAGGAATTGGTAGCCTTTGCCAATGCATCCGGTGGTCGGATCTTTATTGGAGTCGATGATGATGGCTCGATATCAGGGGTAAATGTCAATAACCAGCTTAGATCAAAAGTTCAACATTTTGCATCCCAATGTGATCCTCAAGTCCAAATCGATCTGGAAGTATTCAATAACATTCTGATTGTTACTGTTCCTGAGGGGGTCAATAAACCCTATCGGTGTACAACTGGGTTTTATATTCGTGTCGGAGCCAATACCCAGAAATTAAAAACACATGAAATCATCGATTTTATTCAAAACGAAGGGCGGATTCGATTTGACGAGCAGTGGCAACCTAAAGCCGACTTCTCTAAAGACTTCGATCTTTCACTTTTTGACCGTTTTATCTTAAAAAGTAATATTTCTACGGTTCTGGATTCTGAAAATATGTTAATGAACCTCGGTGTTTTAAAACCCGCTAACAAAACACCTATATTAAATAACGCTGGTGTCCTTTTTTTTACTACCCATCCGGTAGAGATTTTACCCCATGCCTATATTTCGTGCGTTGCCTATAAAGGAATCGATAAATCCGATATTTTAGATCAGAAAGACTTTGCTGAAGATATGATTCAGAATATTGAAAATACGCTATTGTTCTTAGAGCGCCATCTTAATAAGTCAGCCCTCATCGAAGGTATTCAACGGGAGGATGTTTGGGAAATCCCTATGATTGCTTTAAGGGAAGCCGTGATCAATGC
>CAZIIM010000033.1:0-17493 GCA_964539305.1 uncultured bacterium
ACGCCTGCCAGACGTTGGAGGTACTCTTCCTCGCGTCCATCAAAAAATACGGGATGGGTGTGGGGATCTACAAATCCGGGGGTTACCAATCGATTTGTACAATTGATGGACTTTCCCGTTGTTTTCAGATCTTTCCCGATGGTTTCAATGATGCCCCCTTTTACAGATAAATCCACATTTGAATGGGTTACAACTCCCTGTTCACTGGCATCAAACGTCACCAGTTGACCAATATTTTTTAATAACATCAGAATCAGCGCTTTATTTCATGGGAATGTCCACATGCCACTGCCTGGCGTTGGTAATGGCCTGTTCATAGCCTGCATCAGCGTGGCGCATGATTCCCAGACCCGGATCGTTTGTCAGAACACGCTCAATCCTCGTTTTCATGGCTTCCGTTCCATCCACGCAGAGGACCTGTCCCGCATGGATTGCCAGACCCATTCCAACGCCACCGCCATGATGGATGGAAACCCAGGTAGCGCCACTGGCCGTATTGACGAGGGCGTTCAACAGGGGCCAGTCCGCCACGGCGTCGGAACCGTCTTTCATACCCTCCGTTTCCCGGTAAGGGGAGGCGACAGAGCCTGTGTCCAGGTGATCCCGTCCGATAACAATGGGAGCTGATAATTCGCCCGTAGCGACCATTTCATTCAAGGCCAGTCCGAACCTGGCCCGCTGGGTGTAATCCAGCCAGCAGATCCGGGACGGAAGCCCCTGGGACTGAACCTGTTTACGGGCTAATTGGATCCACCGCACGAGTGTTTCATCTTCAGGGAATAATTCCACTACCTTATCATCGGTCTTGTAAATATCTTCCGGATCACCGGAGAGGGCGACCCAGCGGAAAGGTCCTTTGCCATCACAGAACAGTGGTCGAATATAGGCCGGAACGAAGCCGGGATAGTCAAAAGCACCTTCCACGCCTGCTTTTTTCGCCTGCCCCCGGAGGTTATTTCCATAATCAAAGGCGATGGCGCCCATTGCTTTCAACCGCAAAATCCCCCGAACATGTTCCGCCATAGCCCGGTAACTCTCTCGGATATACTGCTCCTGATCCCGCTTCCTTAGCTCAAACGCCTCTTCAAAAGTCATTCCATTGGGAATGTAACCATCCAGTTCATCGTGGGCCGATGTCTGGTCCGTCACCATATCCGGTACCATGCCCATATCCGCCAGTTGATGGACTACATCCGCCGCATTTCCCAGCAGACCGATGGATTTGGGAATGCGTTTATTGACAGCATCCCGCACCAGGGTCAAAGCATCTTCCAGTGATTCGGTGGCCATATCGAGATAATGTGTTTTCAAACGTTTTTGGATCCGGGCAGGGTCCACTTCCACAATAAGGACAACACCATTATTCATGGTCACGGCCAGGGGCTGAGCGCCGCCCATTCCCCCCAGACCGGCAGTCAGAATAAATTTTCCCGAGAGATCAGCATTGAAGTGCATTTTTGCGGCGGCAGCAAATGTTTCATAGGTCCCCTGTAAAATGCCCTGGGTGCCAATATAAATCCAGGAACCGGCGGTCATCTGGCCGTACATCATGAGTCCTTTCCGGTCCAGTTCATTGAAATGCTCCCACGTAGCCCAGTTTGGCACCAGGTTGGAATTGGCAATCAAAACACGGGGAGACCAAGTATGGGTTCGGAGGACACCCACCGGTTTTCCGGATTGAACCAGGAGTGTTTCATCCGGCTCAAGTCGCTTCAATGTATTCAGAATGGCTTCAAAACACGGCCAGTTCCGGGCTGCCTTCCCTTTGCCTCCGTAAACAATTAATTCCTCTGGATTCTCCGCCACGGCTGAATCCAAGTTATTCTGGAGCATCCGGAATGGCGCTTCAATCTGCCAATTTTTACAATGAAGGGTGGTTCCGGTAGGTGCACTGATCGAATGTTTTTTCATGACGATTTCCCTTATTCCCGGATGAAAATTAACCGGACTTCAGGGGATTCCCAAGGAGTCTTGGCCCAGGAATGGTTAATCCCGGTTTCAATGATTCTCCCACAGAATACCTCTGCAGAAGATTAAATCATGGAATAAGCTAAATGAGCGGTTTAAAGATACCGGTCAGGGTGTCAGGACCGGTTTTAGGGTACGGATGTACCGAGGGTCTTTGATCAGGGAATTATAGGAAAAAATGGAAACACCGTTGAAACGGGTGACCATGGTGTATTTGAGTTTGTCCGCCGCATCTTTTGAGCCCTGATTGTAAGCAGCGATTCCCATAATAATATTACGCCGGTATTTAGACGGCAGATTGTCGTAGATAACATCAATATTGGAGGCAAATTCCCTCAGAGCCGGCGTATAATTCATGACGATTACGCGATCTAAATAGCCAGCTGCCAACCAGACATCCCATTCCTGGAAATACCGTTCCCGGGCCTGATATAAATTCGGCTTTACGGCTGCCGACAGGATACAGTTCGGGCGGATTTCCAATAACATGTTTTTCGTATCACGCACCAGATCCGTGATTGCTTTTCGACGATAGTCACTCCACCGGCCCACCGTGGAAACATAATCCTTACCCTTTCCATCGGAACCATTCATGAAAGCGAGCGATTCATCACCGCGATTGCGTTTATAATAAGCCATGGCACTGGGGTTTTTCCCAAAATCGGAATCATGGTAACGGACATAGTCCAGATGAAGCCCATCGACAGGATATTTCGCCACCAGTTCACGAAAGACCGTGAGCAGATAGGGATTCACTTCCGGATGATGAGGAGCAAGGTACAATCCTTCATTTCCGTTTTTACCTCCGTTCAGCTTCCGTAACTCTGATTTCAGGTTCAGCGGTTCTGTGCTTGATTGGTCAATCCAATCGGGATGGGTGTACACCAGATGATTTTTCTGGAGCGGTTTTACGCGGGAAGACCATAATAAATAGACATTGACCCAGGCATGGATATAGATACCCCTTTCATGGGCCCGGGGTAGTAAATAGCCCAATGGATCAAAGGTTTGATCTTTAATCAGATTACTCTTGGGGACAAGGTCAGAGTTGTAAAAAGCGTCTCCCCGTCCACGAACCTGAACCAATAAGTGATTAAAGCGGTTTACGGTTGCAAATTCCAGGAGTTGGTCAATAGATTCAGGTGAGATCAGGGTATTCCGGACCACCCATAAATAGCGCTGGTCAAACCCTTTCCCCTTGGGAGCCATCCCTGCGGCCTGATGAAAAGAAAAAAGAAGGGCAACGGTAACCGTTGCCCTTAGGATATATTTACAGGAAAACAGCAAAATAGCGATCGGGCCTATTCGGTTTCTTCCGGAACTGCTTCGGTCTTGGCTTTACGACCTTTCTTTTTCCCCTTCGTATCCTCCGTCTTGGTTTCCGCCTTCTTAGTCGAAACCTCAAAATCAACGAATTCGATCAGGGAAACGGAGGCCCGGTCATTATCCCGGAAACCCAGCTTAATGATCCGGGTATAACCGCCGGGTCGATCCGCAAAACGGGGTGCAATATCGTGAACCAGTGTATTTACTGTTTCCTTATCAGGGATTTTTTTGAGGATCTGACGAATGGAATGAAGATCCCCCTTTTTAGCCTTGGTGACTAAAGGTTCAATGAAAGTCCTCAATTCCTTGGCCCTGGAATCTGTGGTCTTAATCCGCTGATGCTGAATCAGGTTCATAGCCAGATTCCGCAGCATGGCCCGGCGATGAGCCGGATTGACTCCCAATTTCCGTCCTTTTTTCCCGTGCATCATAGTCGTATCACACTTCCGCTTTTAAATATTTATCCACATCCATGCCGAAGCTTAATCCCATTTCATCCAGCTTCTCCACCAATTCCGTCAGTGATTTGCGACCAAAGTTCTTGTACTTCAGCATTTCACTTTCTTCCTTGCTCACCAGTTCATAAATGTACCGGATACCGGCGGCTTGGAGACAGTTATGACTGCGGACTGAAAGTTCCATTTCATCAATGGTCAGATTCAGCAGATTCCGGATCTGGAGTACTTCTTCGCTAATGACTTCCGTGACTTCAAGCACATCCGGCTTAGCAATCGCCTCCAGTGCCTTCAGGTGCTCAATCATGACCGAAGCAGAGTAACTGACGGCGTCCTCTGGAGATACGGATCCATCCGTGACCACTTCCAGATTCAGGATTTCAATGGGTTCCTTGGCACCCGGAACGGGTTGGACATTAAAGGTGACATTTTTCACCGGATTAAAGATACTGTCAATCGCCAGGGTACCAATGGGGGCATTCGGCAGCTCATTTTTCTCTGCTGGTACATACCCTTTCCCCACACCAATCCTGATTTCCATTTTCAGCTTACCTTTTTCATTCAGTTCGGTAATATAATGATCCGGGTTTAAGACTTCAAACTGACTGGTAGCGGCCTGAATATCGGCTGCAGTAAAAACCTTCTTGCCAGACAAATCCAGTTTCACGTTGTCCACTTCCGAATTGGAAAGTTTGAACCGGACCCCTTTCAAATTCTGTACAATATCAGCCACATCATCCTTTACACCCGGGATAGTGGAAAATTCGTGCAGAACGCCTTCAATCTTAATATTGGTAATGGCGGCACCCGGTAAACTGGTCAGCAGGACGCGCCGCATGGCGTTTCCAACCGTGACCCCATAACCCCGTTCCAGGGGTTGGATACTGAATTTACCGTAGGTTTCGGTGAGGGTCTTCTTATCTATCGCAACATTTAAATCTAATTCTATTCCCATGGAGTTCTATTTCCTTAATCTTATTTTGAATATAATTCGACCACTAACTGTTCGTTTACGGTCAAATTCATCTCATCGCGTTCCGGGACGGCTAGAAAAGTCCCCTTCATTTTTGCTTTATCGAGTTCCAGCCAGGGTAAATCAATATCCCCTTTGATCCGTTTCATGGCGTCCAGAATAATATCCAGTTTCCGGCTCTTTTCACGGACTTGAACCGTGTCACCGGGTTTCAGCAGTCTGGAGGGGTAATTGCATTTACGGCCATTCACCAGGAAGTGGGCATGACTCACCAGCTGCCGTGCCTGGGAGCGGGTTGAGGCAAACCCCAACCGAAAGACCACATTGTCCAAACGACTTTCCAGTAACTGGAGCAGGTTTGTTCCGGTTTCGCCTTTCATCAGTTCCGCTTTGGCGAAATAATTCCGGAACTGCCGTTCCAGGAGGCCATACATAAATTTAATCTTCTGTTTTTCCCGCAGCTGAATTCCGTAGTTGGAGATTCGCCGCCGCCGGGTTGGACCGTGCTGCCCCGGGCTATAGGGTTTTTTATTTAATAAGCGGTCATACTTGGGATTCCCGAAAATATTTTCACCATATTTCCGGACCAGTTTCCCTTTCGGTATTGACAATTTTGCCACGTTAAATAACCTTTCTATACTCGTCTGCGTTTCGGGGGACGACAACCGTTATGGGGTAACGGAGTCACATCCCGAATGGAAGTAATTTCCAGACCGGCGACGGCCAGGGCCCGTATGGCCGATTCACGACCGGAACCGGGGCCTTTGACCTGAACCTCCACTGTCTGGAGTCCCAGGGCAATCGCTTCTTTGGCCGCCTTTTCAGCAGCCTGCGTAGCGGCAAAGGCGGTACTTTTCCGGGATCCTTTGAATCCACTGGTACCGGCTGTCGCCCAGGTAATCACATTCCCCAGTTTATCGGTCAAGGTAATGTGGGTATTGTTAAACGTTGCCTTGATATGGGCAATCCCGGCCGGTTCAACCGAACCCTTTTTTTTCTTTTTTCTTCGTTCTTTAGATGATGGTTTTGCCAACGTTTTTACCCTTTCTTACTTCCTAATCCAATGGTCCGTCGCTTCCCTTTACGGGTACGGGCATTTGTTTTGGTCCGCTGACCGTTCACCGGCAAACCGCGCCGATGCCGCAAACCCTGGTAGCAGCCAATATCTTTTTTCCGTTTGATATTCATGGACACCTCGGTACGGTGTTCCCCTTCCACCTTGTATCCCAGCTTCGCAATGGCATCACGAATGGCAACGACCTGATCTTCTGATAAATCTTTCACCCGCGTTTCCTGATCAATTTTCGCATGCTCGCATATGGTCTTGGCAGTCGTTAAACCAATTCCATGAATGTAGCGCAGGGAATAAGGTACCTTTTTGTCCCGCGGGATGTCTACTCCGGCTATCCGTGCCACAAGTCGCTCCTATCCTTGTCTCTGTTTATGTTTTGGATTCTCACAGATTACCAATACCACCCCTTTACGACGGATGATCTTACACTTGGCACAAATCTTTTTTACTGATGATCGAACTTTCATGAGACCCTACTTATTTCGATATACAATTCTGCCCCGGGATAAATCATACGGGGATATTTCCAGCGTCACCGTATCTCCGGGCAAGATTTTAATGAAATGCATCCGCATTTTTCCGCTCACATGGGCCAGGACTTCGTGACTTTTGCCACCAATTTCAATTTCAACCCGGAACATGGCATTGGGAAGCGTTTCCTTAATAATTCCATCAATCGTGATTGGTTGTTCTTTAGCCATTTTGAGAACTCACACTTAATATTCTGTTTCCTGATTCTGTAATAGTAATGGTATGCTCAAAATGGGCTGAAGATTGACCGTCCACTGTCCTGACCGTCCACCCATCGTGATCGGTCGTCACTTCCTTCCGTCCCATATTAATCATGGGCTCAATCGCGATACACATCCCCGGTCGCAAACGGTACCCCTGTTTCGGAACCCCGTAATTGGGGACCTGGGGATCTTCGTGCAGTTGGGTGCCAATGCCATGACCGACCAGTTCCCGGACCACGGAAAAGCCGTGGGCTTCCACATAGGACTGGATGGCATGGCCAATGTCAGATACGTAATTCCCCGGTTGCGCTGCTTCGATGCCCTTAAATAATGATTCTCGGGTGACGTCCATTAACTGCTTCTTTTCAGATGAAATTTCTCCCACAGAATAGGTTCGGGCAGCATCACCGAAATAACCCTGTTTTTCCGCCCCGCAGTCAATTCCAACGATCTCCCCCTCTTTGAGAATACGATCATTGGGAATTCCATGCACCACTTCATCATCCACTGAAACACACAGAGAGGCAGGAAAGCCCATATAGCCCTTGAAAGCGGGTCGGGCACCACGGCTGCGGATGAATTCCTCTGCCATGGCATCCAAATCTTTGATTTTCACTCCAGGCACAACTTGGGGTTCCAGCATATCCAGCGTATCAGCCACAATCTGGCAGCTTTCTGCGATCAACTGAATTTCACGAGGGGTTCGGATACGGACCATTACATTCGCCTCCGACCACGGATCTTTCCCCGGGTGAGGAATCCATCGTAATGCCGCATCAATAAATGGGATTCAATCTGCTGGAGTGTATCCAGGGCCACGCCCACAATAATCAACAGACTGGTACCACCAAAAAAGGAAGCCAGATCGTAGCCAATATTCATAGCTTTCATCAAGATGTACGGGAAAATGGCAACAAAGGCCAGAAAGAACGATCCCGGTAACGTGACGCGGGTGAGAATATTGTCAATATACTCAGCCGTTTTCTTTCCGGGTCGGATACCGGGAATAAATCCACCGTGTTGTTTCATCTGGGTAGATACCTGGACCGGATCAAAAGCTATTGCCGTGTAAAAATAAGTGAAAAAGACAATCATGGTTCCAAACACCAGCCAGTAAAACGGATGACTGAAAGAAAACCAGCCCATAATACGCTGCATAAAATCACTGTTGCTGAAAAAAGTGGCGACCGTACTGGGAATAAACATGAGGGATTGAGCAAAAATGATGGGCATCACACCGGCCGTATTGACCCGCAACGGGATGTGGGTGGACTGACCGCCATAGACCTTTCGTCCAATAACCCGCTTGGCATATTGAACCGGAATTTTACGGGTCCCCTGGGTCAGAAGAACCACAAAAGCGATAATGGCAAACATGATTCCCAGTAGAATAACCTCGCTCAACAATCCCCGGACTTCTTCCCGGATTAAAGTAATTTCACTCATGACCACATTGGGAATCCGTGAAATAATTCCGATCATGATGATCAGGGAAATTCCATTTCCAATGCCCCGTTCCGTGATCCGTTCTCCCAGCCACATCATCAGGATGGTCCCCGTGACCATGCTCACAATAGCCACAAATTTGAAACCGAATCCTGGATTTACCACAACGGAATGTCCGCCGGCAGTCATGGACTGTAAAAAGACGGCGACACCGTAAGCCTGCATGGCTGAAATCAGTACAGTTCCGTAGCGGGTAATCTGGGTAATTTTCTTCCGCCCTGCTTCCCCTTCCTTCTGCAAACGCTGGAAATAGGGAACCACCGTTCCCATGAGCTGGATAATAATGGAAGCGGAGATATAGGGCATAATTCCCAAGGCAAAGAGGGTTGCTTTTTTAAACGCGCCCCCAGCGAACAGGTCATACAGGCCAAACAGCGTGTTCTGATAATTCTGAACCGCCTGGGCCAGAGCATTCCCGTCGATTCCCGGAATCGGGATATGAGCGCCCGTCCGGACCACGATTAACACGCCCAGCGTGAAAAGGATCCGTTTCCGGAGTTCAGGAATATTAAAAATATTTTTTATCTTATCGATCACTGTTCGATGACTTTCCCACCTGAAGCTTCAATTTTTTCACGGGCACTGGCACTGAAGGCATTGGCTGTAACAGTAACCGCTTTAGTCAATTCACCCTCCCCCAGAATTTTCACTGGCTGGAAGGCATTCCGAATCAGGCCCTTTTCTTTCAATACAGCCGAATCCACCTGATCCAGGCCCAGTTTTTCAATCGCGGATAAATTTACAATCTGGAAATATTTCCGAAACAGGGCATTTGAGAAACCCCGTTTGGGTAACCGGCGGTGTAAAGGCATTTGTCCGCCTTCAAACCAGGGACGGTGCTTGCTGCCAGAACGGGAATGATAACCCTTGTCCCCCCGGCCGGCGGAACGTCCCAAACCGGAACCATGACCGCGACCGACACGCTTTGTGGCCCTTACGGCACCCCTGGGCGGTTTTAACTGTCCGAGTTTCATCACTTTTCCTCAACTTTAACTAGGTAGTCCATCTGCTTTAGCATGCCTCGAATGGCTGGCGTATCTTCATGTTCAACGGTTTGATGCAACCGGTGCAGCCCAAGAGCGGCAATCGTCCGTTTGGCCTTCTCCCGATAGCCAATGGCGCTTTTCACCTGGGTAATTTTTAATATTTTTTTCTTCGCCATAATACTTAATTAAATACTTCTTTTACCGAGATTCCCCGTTTATTGGCAATGCTTACGGCATCCTTCAGGTTTTGAAGCGCCAGAATGGTAGCCTTGGCCACATTCAGGGCATTATTGGAACCAAACCTTTTCGTGAGAATATTATGAATTCCCGCCTGCTCCATGATGGCCCGTACCGCAGCACCGGCAATGATCCCCGTTCCGGGTGCCGCCGGTTTCAGCATGACTTTGCTGGCCCCAAATTTGGATATGATTTTATGGGGAATCGTCCCATTAATCACCGGGACACGAATAATATTCTGTTTGGCATTTTCTTTAGCTTTGGTAATGGCAGTCATGACTTCCCCTGCCTTCCCCTGGCCCAGGCCGATATGACCTTTACCATCGCCAACGGCTACCAGTGCCCCAAAACGGAAATTCTTTCCACGGGAGGTTACCTTGGCAACGCGCGTGACCCGAATTACCGTTTCTTCCTTTAAATCCAATTCTGCCGGATTGATCATAATATTCCTTTAACGATCCTTAAAAATCCAGACCTGCTTCCCGGGCAGCCTCAGCCACGGCCTTCACCCGGCCGTGATAGGGATACCCGTTGCGGTCAAATACGACTTTTTTCAATTTCTTTTTCAAAGCCCGCTCCGCCAGGACAGCTCCCACCACCTTGCTCTGTTCCACCTTGGATCCCGCTTTGCGGATCTGGTCGGAGAGATTCTTATCCAGTGAAGAGGCGGAAACCAGCGTATGACCCTTAAAATCGTCAATAATTTGAGCCCGGATATGGGCATTGGAACGGAAGACGACCAGTCGGGGACGTTCCGGATGGGCAACATTGGCTTTTTTACTGCGATTGCGCCGCTTCAAAAATCTTTTTTCTTTGGCTGCTAATTTTCGCATTAGCTGGCACCCCCTACTGTTTTACCTTGTTTCGAGCGCACATACTCTCCTTTGTAACGGATTCCTTTTCCTTTATAAGGTTCCGGTTTACGGAAGGAACGAATCTTGGCCGCCACTTCCCCAACCAGTTGTTTATCGATCCCCGAAACGGTAATAATGGTTCTTTCTGCCTTAATGTCCACACCTTCCGGCGGTTCAAAATAGATGGGGTGGGAATATCCCAGTTGAAGGACCAGGTATTTCCCTTCCATCACGGCCTGATAGCCTACACCAATAATTTCCAGCTCCTTTTTGAATCCTTCCGAAACCCCTGTCACCCCGTTGGCAATCAACTGGCGCGTGGTGCCGTGAAGGGAACGGTGAAAGCGACTTTCAGAAGGTCGGTCCACGACCAAATGGCCGTTTTCCTGCTTGACTACCATCTCCGCATGGAACGGAACCTCAATAGAACCTTTTGGCCCGGTGAGGGCAACCGTACCCTGTTTCACCTCGACCGTTACTTTTTCAGGGATTGGAATAATTTTTTTACCAATTCTAGACATAGCGCTACCAGACGTTGCAAATTATTTCGCCGCCAATACCCAGTTTCTTAGCGGTTTTATTGGAAACCACCCCTTTTGAGGTGGATAAAATCGAAATACCCAATCCATCCAGAACTCTAGGGATTTCATTATGGTTTACATAAACCCGTTTCCCGGGCTTACTGACACGCTGGATCCCGGAAATCACCGCATTCCCCTGATAATCGTATTTCAGAAAAATACGCATGGTGGATTTGAACCCATCCTGAATGAAAATAAAATCTTCGATATAATGTTCTTCTTTCAGGATGAAGGCAATACGTTTTTTCAGTGTGGAGAGGGGTACATCCACCCAGCGTTTATTTACGGCCATGCCGTTCCGGATGCGGGTTAACATATCGGCAATTGGGTCAGTCATTGACATTTCATAGGCTCCTTACCAGCTCGCTTTCGTTACACCGGGAATCTCACCCCGCAGGGCCATTTCACGGAAACAGATACGGCAAAGTCCAAACTTCCGCATATACCCATCCGGACGACCGCAGTTGAAACAACGGTTATAACCACGTGTTTTAAATTTTGGTTTCCGTTTCGCTTTTACAATCAAAGATTTACGTGCCATTAAACTGCCTCTGCAACTTTTTCAGATTTTACCGGTTTATCTCTCAAGGGCAGACCGAGGCCCTTCAATAAAACGTAAGCCTCATCATCCGTCTTGGCGGTCGTGGCAATCGTTATATCCATACCCCGGATGCTGTCAATCTTGTCATAGTCGATTTCTGTAAAGATAATCTGCTCCTGAACACCAAAAGAATAATTCCCGCGCCCATCAAAGGATTTAAAGGAAAGTCCATTAAAATCCCGGGTCCGGGGGATGGCAATGCTGATCAAGCGTTCAAGAAAATCGTACATCCGTTTTCCCCTCAAGGTTACTTTGCATCCTACAGGGAATCCTTTCCGGATTTTGAAATTGGAAATATCCTTTTTAGAACGGGTTACAATCGGTTTCTGGCCCGAAATCAACGTTAATTCCTGCAACGCACTTTCCAGTTTTTTAGGATTGTCTTTGGCATCCCCAATTCCCATGTTAATGGAAATATGGGACAGCTTCGGGGCCTGCATTCTGTTCTTGTAACCGAAATCCTGAACCAACCGGTCCAGAACCTCTTCATCGTACTTCCGTTTGAGGTTGGGAACAAACCCGGTATTTGTTTTCTGTTTCTTTTTCTTTTCAGCCATGGTTAACCAATTTCTTCACCCGTTCTTTTGGAAATTCTGACTTTCGTTCCGTCTTCTAAGAACTTATGACCCACCCGGGTCGGTTGACCGCCGTGGACCACCATTAAGTTGGAAATGTGAATCGGGGCTTCTTTTTCAACAATACCGCCCTGAGGATTATCCTGGGTCGGGCGGGTGTGGCGTTTAATGAAATTGATTCCTTCTACAATCACCCGTTGCCGTTTCGGGAAGACAAACAACACTTTCCCTTCCTGGCCTTTATGGTTTCCACTGATGACCCGGACGGTCATTCCCTTTTTAATCTCCATTAAAGCACCTCCGGTGCCATTGAAATAATTTTCATATATCCGCTTTCCCGCAATTCCCTGGCTACCGGTCCCAAAACACGGGTACCCCTCGGTTCACCGGCATTGTTCAATAACACGGCCGCATTATCATCAAACCGGATATAGGAGCCATCAGGACGACGAACTTCTTTCTTGGTCCGCACCACCACCGCTCGCGATACTTGTCCCTTTTTCACCATACCACCGGGAATGGCCTGCTTCACCGTCACCACAATCAGGTCACCCACCGTAGCATAGCGTCGGCGAGTTCCTCCAAGAACCTTGAAGCACAATACTTCCCGCGCTCCTGAATTATCTGCCACTTTCAGACGTGTTTCTTGCTGAATCACAACTAGTTTCCAATCTTTACCGATTCACGAATAATTTCACTCACCTGCCAGCGTTTCATCTTGCTCAAAGGACGCGTTGCCGAAATCTTTACAATATCACCCACTTTCGGAGTGACACTGCCCGTATAGGCAAAATATTTTTTAAAGCGTTTTACATATTTACGGTAAACAGGATGAGGAATTCGTCGCATGACCTTTACCACAACCGTCTTATCCATTTTATCGCTTACCACTTCCCCAACTAGGGTTTGTCTTTTTCTATGATGGACCGTTGTCATTTTTCACCATCCTTCTCAGAACGGAGACCTAATTCATATTCTTTTAATACCGTTTTCAACTGGGCAATTTCTTTCTTGATATGGCGAATTTGAATCGGATTTTCCAACTGCTGCAGCGCTTTCTGAAAGCGCAAATTCTGCAGTGCTTCCAGATTATCTTTCAGCCTGGTTTCCAGTTCGGAAACTCCCAATTCGTTTAATTCTGATTTCTTCATTAAAATTCTCTTCGGCCAACCACTTTGGTTTTGATAGGTAATTTATGGGCAGCATTATGGAAGGCTTCTTCTGCCATGGCCCGGTCCACGCCTTCGATCTCAAATAGAATCCGTCCCGGTTTGACCACCGCCACCCAATATTCCGGGGCTCCTTTACCTTTTCCCATCCGGGTTTCTGCCGGTTTTTTGGTAATCGGCTTATCCGGGAAGATACGGATCCACATTTTCCCGATTTTACGCACTACCCGGGAAATGGAGATACGGCAGGCTTCAATTTGACGGGAATTCACCCAACCGGCTTCCACCGCCTTCAGTCCATAGCTCCCAAAGGCCACATAATCGCCCCCTTTGGCCATCCCGCGACGATTCCCGCGATGGTGACGACGAAATTTGATTTTTTTAGGTTCTAACATGATCCTTTACCTTGTGGATTCTCCATTACAAATCCAGACTTTAATACCAATAACACCATACTGAGTATTAGCTTCCGTCAGGGCATAATCAATGTCTGCTCGAAGTGTGTGAAGGGGCACCCGCCCTGCATGGAACTTCTCACTCCGGGCGATTTCCGCTCCCCCCAGACGTCCCGCAACATTAATTCGGATCCCATCCGCTCCCATCCGGATGGTGGACTGAATCGCCTTATTCACGACCCGGCGGTAGGATATCTTTTTCTTTAACTGGTGGGCGATGTTAGCCCCCACCAGTGCCGCGTCCAGTTCAGGGCGCTTCACTTCTGAAATATTGATTTGAATACTTTTCTTGGTAAGCTGGTTAATCTCTTCCTTTAGCCGACCAACCTCTTCACCGCCTTTTCCAATCACAATTCCCGGACGCGCCGTATGAATCGTGACCGTTACCACTTTACTTGTGCGACTGATTTCAATCTTGGAAATCCCCGCATTGGGAAGCCGGGCCTGCAAATATTTCCGAATCTGAACATCCTCTTCCAGTTCACCGGAAAAGGAATCCTTGGTGAACCAGTTCGAACGCCAATTCTTGTTAACTGCTAGACGAAATCCTATCGGATGTGTTTTTTGACCCAAGTCTTCCTCCTAATTCTTCTCATCAGTAACGATGATCGTGATATGACTGGTGGGTTTGTTTAATTTGGAAATGCGACCCATGGAAGCAGCCCGAAACCGTTTCAGGAAAGGTCCCCCATCCACGTAGCAGCTCTTGATGCGCAATTGATCCGGGTTAATACTGGTATCTTCAGACTTTTGCAGCAGATTTGCTACCGCCGACCGAAGGGTTTTTTCCACGTGGGTGGCGGCTTTCAGGGGTGAGAAATGAAGATAATTCAACGCTTCCCCAACCTGCCGGCCTCGCACTTCATCCACGACGACCCTGACTTTTCGAGGGGACTGACGAACAAACCGTGTAATTGCTTTTGCTTCCATAGTTCTATTTCTTTCGATCACCGGAGTGTAATCTGAAGGTACGGGTCGGGGCAAATTCACCTAATTTATGACCCACCATATTCTCGTAAACAAACACGGGGATAAATTTATTCCCATTATGAACCGCAAACGTATGCCCCACAAAATCCGGGGTTATTAAAGAGCGGCGAGACCAGGTTTTGATCACTTTTTTCTTACCCGATTGATTCATCGCCTCAATTTTTTTAATCAATTTCGGATCAACATAGGGACCTTTCTTAAGGGAACGGGCCATCCTATTTTCTCCTCTTCACAATAAATTCATTTGATTTTTTATTCTTCTTTCGGGTTTTGTACCCCTTGGTAGGTTTCCCCCACGGTGTCACCGGATGACGACCACCGGAAGATTTACCTTCTCCACCTCCCATGGGGTGATCAACCGGATTCATCGCCACACCCCGTACATGGGGTCGACGACCCAGCCAGCGACTACGACCCGCTTTACCGGATTGAATCTGTTCATGGGTACGGTTTCCCACTTCGCCGATGGTTGCAAGGCATTCACTGGGAACCTGACGAATCTCGCCCGAGGGAAGCTTTAAGGAAGTGAAACCACCATCATGCGCCATCACCTGGGCGGAGGAGCCGGCACTGCGAACCATTTGTCCACCACGTCCGGCGACCAGCTCAACATTGTGCACTACCATACCGGTTGCGATATTTTTCAGTGGCAGTGCATTCCCAATCCGCAACGGCACTTCTTCGCCGGAAATCACTTCATCCCCAACCCGAAGGCCATAGGGAGCCAGAATGTAGCGTTTCTCGCCATCCAAATATTGCAGCAGGGCAATATTGGCAGAACGATTGGGATCATACTCGACACCAATAATCTTGGCGCTCATATCGAATTTATCCCGCTTAAAATCAATAATCCGGTAGCGTCGGCGATGACCTCCACCCCGGTGGCGGACCGTAATCCGGCCGTTATTGTTCCGCCCCCCCGATTTACGCAATTCTGTCGTTAATTTCTTTTCAGGGGTTTTTTTCGTAATCGCGTCAAAATCTGAGCGGGAGGCAAATCGACTCCCCGGCGTGGTTGGTTTTAATTGTCTGATTCCCATTCTTATTCCGTCACTTCCCCTCGTAAGAGATCAATCGTGAAACCTTCTTTCAAAGTCACCACTGCTTTCTTCCAATTGGAACGAAATCCTTTCGTCCGGATGGTGCGGCCACCACTTCTCACGGTCATCTGCTTTTCTTTTCCCAGACGATTCATGGTCGCAACTTTTTCCACTTCCACGTCAAATTTTTCTTCCACCGCCCGTTTAATTTCAATCTTGTTTGCCTCCGGAGTGACTTCAAACGCATACTTGCGTTCTGCTTCCTCCAGGCGGCTCATTTTCTCCGTAAACAAGGGGCGAATAATTATTTTCTGGTAAATCATCAGGATTTCACCCCCAACTGCTCGTTTAATACTTTCAACCCGGGTTTATCCACCAGTAACACATCACTGTCGAGCAATTCGTACGTGCTGGCGTGATCGGCCTGAACCAGAAATACATTGGGCAAATTCCGGGCGGCCAGGGCCAGGTTCTTTTCAATCTCTGCCACCAGGACGGTTACTTTTTTCTGATCCAGATCCAGGGTTTGTAAAACTTTCCGGAATTCTTTGGTTTTGGGTGCACTGACCTTGATGGAATCCACTACAACAAGATTCTTTTCCTTAACCCGCTGGGAAAGGACGGACCGCCGTGCCAGTTGTTTCACTTTTTTCGGCAGTTTAAAGGAATAACGATGAGGTTGAGGACCGAAGACAGTCCCTCCGCCGCGCCACAGAGGTGAACGGGTAGTTCCCGCTCGAGCGACACCACGGCCTTTTTGACGCCAGGGTTTTCTTCCACCGCCCCGGACCAACGCCCGGTTCCGGGTGGCATGTGTTCCCTGACGACTGTTGGTCAATTCAGCCAGGACCGCATTCCGGACGGAAGCTTCGTTGGGTTCGATCCCGAAGACCGAATCATCAACTGTTACCGTCGATGCCTTGCCGCCATCCAGTTTTAATACACTTAGTCTCATGATTATTTCGTTATGTATACGATTCCATTATTTGGCCCCGGGACGGATCCCTTCACCAATAAATGATTTTTTTCCTGATCTACCTTTACCACAACCAGATTCAGTTTTGTATCCCGTTTGTTACCGTACTGCCCCGCCATTTTCATCCCCTTGAACACTCGCGAAGGATCGGAAGCCTGACCAATTGAACCAGGGGAACGGTAGTACTCCTTTTGACCATGTGTTTTGGGTCCACCGGCAAAACCATGGCGTTTCATCACACCCGCAAAGCCTTTTCCCTTGGTGATCCCAGAGACTTTCACCACATCACCTTCCTTAAACAAAGACGCTCCAAAAGCCTGACCTAATTTGTATTCAAATCCGGGGACTACATCAAATTCCGCCAGGACGCGTTTCGGGGTCACTTTGGCTTTATTGAAATGCCCCTGCATCTGTTTGGTGGTATGTTTTTCCTTCCGTTCGCCAAATCCAACCTGGACGGCATCGTACCCATCCTTGTCAGCCGTTTTAACCTGGGTCACGACACAAGGACCAGCCTCAATGACCGTAACCGGGATCAGATTTCCCGATTCATTGTAGACCTGCGTCATTCCCACTTTTTTTCCGATTAAACCGCGCATTGTCAGACCTTTATCTCGATGTCCACCCCGGCGGGGAGATCCAGCTTCATTAGCGCCTCCACCGTCTTTGGGGTCGAATTCAGAATATCGATCAACCGCTTGTGGATTTTGGTCTGGAACTGTTCCCGGGATTTCTTATCCACAAATGGGGATCTCAGGACCGTATAAATTGTCCTTTTCGTCGGCAATGGAATGGGGCCTGAGATGACCGCACCGGTTGATTTTGCAGTTCTCACAATTTTCTCCGTCGACTTGTCAATCAGAATATGATCGTAAGCCTTCAGACTGATCCGGATGGTTTGTTTAGCCACAATTCACCTATTTATTCAATAATCTCCGTTACCACACCTGCGCCGACCGTATGTCCACCCTCACGAATGGCAAACCGCAGCTCCT
>CAZIIM010000034.1:0-16795 GCA_964539305.1 uncultured bacterium
AAAAAATGTTCATACGAGGGATTAATCTTCGACGGCACTTGATGATCCAGCCGATGGATTTCCAGTTCCGGAATCATGGCGATAAAAATAGCTGGAATGGCATCTTCCATAAAATAGGATTCGCTGGCCTTTGCCTGGATCATCTTGGCGACTGAGGTGACTAAAAGAGGAATAATGAACGGAGGCCCCACTTTGGAAAAGAACAATAATGGATGAACATTCCAGCAGTAGGTCAAATGGACCAGATAGCTCTTCCCCTCAAAATACTGCTGCGCCACCGCATTGACGCCCACAATACTAATGCCCACGATAATAGAAGCCAGCACCGGTTTACTCAGAATGCGCTCCAGCAGAATCCAGAGCCGGACTCGGAAAGGAATACTCATATTAACCGGGGGTCGCTAATGCATTCAATTAAAAATGGTTGTCTACTGTTTAAACCGGTTTTAAGCGCTTCTATCAACTCTGCTCCCGTCCTTACCTGACAGCCATCCCCTCCACACAACCGGGCGTATTCGGCAAAATTGGGATTCACCAGCGAGGTGTGCCACGCTTCCCATTCACCGGCCTGGAATTCTTTGGTGATTTTTCCCAATTCATTATTGTTTAACAGAATCAGTGTAATGTCCATGCCATATTTCACTGCTGTGGTGAATTCCGCCAGGTACTGGCCGAAGCCCCCGTCGCCAGCGATGGCAACCACCTTCCGACCCGTTTGGGCGGTCCAGGCACCCATGGCGGCGGGAAAGGCAAAACCGATGGATCCCAGGTAACCGGACATGAGGACGTCCTGGTTCTCGCATTCAAAATAACGGCCGAAAGAGTAGGTATTATTCCCCACATCGACGCAAATAATAGCATCCTCCGGTATTTCCTGAGTCAAGGCGTGAAAGATGGTAGCTGAATTGAGTCCCCTGGAAGAACGGTCCGTCCGGCGGCGGGCCTTTTCAGCACGCCAGTGTTCCCAACGCCGGGCAATCTCTTCCCGGAGACGGCTCCTGCCAGAAGTAACCGGTTTGGTTGCAGACATAAAGTGCCGGAGTGTGACTCCTATATCACCCCACAAGGGGACCTCCACGGGCCTAAATTTCCCCAGGGTCAACCGATCCCGATCCACCTGAATGGCGGGGACGTAATCGGCTATTCCCGTATGCACCGAAAAAGAAGCGCCAAACACAATTAATAAATCCGCTGTGCCCATCATCACACTGGCGACGGGAATCCCGCTGCGGCCCAATACACCGCATGCCAGCGGATGGGAGTCGGGAATCAATCCTTTAGCCTTAAAGGTCGTCACCACCGGCGCTTCCAGATGTTCGGCCAATTTCCGGATTTCCTCTTTATAACTCATGGCACCCTTGCCTGCAATAATACAGGGACGCTTCGCCTGATTGATCAATCGAATCGCTTGGTCTAATTCATTCTCAGGCGGCGTAGTCTCAGTGGTGGAGACACGCCCGGATTGGGGAGTCTCAGGGATTGGATCCAGAGCGGGCAATACCTGGATTTCATCCGGCAGGATCAGGGCGGTGGGACCCTGTTCCACAACGGCATGTTTAATAGCCAGTGCCACCAGATCCGAGGCGTTTTCAGCTCTCAAGACAGTCTGCTGCCAGCGGGTTACCGGTTCCAGAGCAGAATGAAGATCTACTTCCTGAAAGGTCCCCGGACCCATGATCTGGGTATTTACCTGGCCTGTGATCGCCAGCAAGGGGACGTGATCCACATGGGCGTCCCACAGTCCTGTCATCAGATTGGTAGCCCCCGGTCCGGCAATGGTAAAACAGACTGCTGGATTCCCGGTTAATTTGGCATAGGCGGAGGCAGCAAAAGCGGCCGCACCCTCATGACGAATACCGTAATACCGCAGTTTCCCTTCCTTTTCGGCCTGGTGAAGCGCATCGGCAAACCCAAGATTGGAATGGCCCACCATTCCGAACACCACTTCCACCCCCCAGTCGGTCAGAACCTGGACCATTTGATTGGAAACCGTCGGTGTCATTTCCTGCTCCGTCACGCCCACATAAATGCCGTCATCCCGAACTTCTACTGGGAAGGATTCTGCTTTATCCTCAAATCCTTCCGGTGGGGCACCTGTAACGGGATGGTATTCATAGGCGTGCCAGGGACAAATGACCCAGCCATTTTCGATCTGTCCTTCTCCCAACGGACCACCCTGGTGGGGACAGCGGTTTCCCAGTGCACCGATTTTCCCCTGATGATGGGTCAGACACAACTGCTTTTTCTCCGCCAGAACCGTCTTCACCCGTCCTTCTGGAAGACTGTCCCTTTCTGCCACCTTAATCCATTTCATCTTGGTTTCGGATTTCATAGTGCCTCCCTCATCTCCTGGCAATTTCGATATAATCCAACCAGGCCCGTGTCCTTGAACCGGTGTTGTCACTGTCAGTCATGATGGCCAGACGGGCCATTCGGGGAGGATCTTCCCCGAAAGCCTGGCGATAGTCTTGAATCAGATTGGTTTTCTCTTCCACCCACTGGCCCGCTTTCCCGGGACCTTGCTCCACCAGGATCATCTGAGCTCGATCGGTGAAGGGATTAGGCAGGATGGTTTTATCATGGCGCCGGTTGACCCAGATGTAATTCAAACTGGCGAAGGGAGGGGTTTGGTCATAAATCATTTTCAACGATTTGTAAAGCAATGATTCCAGAAAATCAGCTTTTTCCTCCTCATACTGGAATATAACATACAATCGCAATGGGTAATCGTCACCTGCTTTTTCCTCCGCATTCCCGGCCGGGATGACTGCATCCACCTTCCAGCGCCAGCTTAATAGGGGATAGGCATAAATATCGAAAGAATCCTGAAACACCAACCCGGAAGCGGCGTGATCGGAAGTGGCCTCCAGCCAGCCCTCCCCTGCTGGTCCGGAAATGAGCTGATACTGTGAATGATGATCAATCTTTGGAAAGGTGAGCGGAGACCAGCGCTCCAGACTATTGAAATCCTCCCGTAACCAGGTTTGACCCTGGAGGAAAACCGAACCTGATATTAGAAAAAGTAACCACGTAAATTTTTTTAGTCCTTCGATGATCATTTTAGTGAGGTCCCTATTTGAGTATGGATCGCTGTGGTATCGCCAGTTGTGTCAGAATGAATTGCTGCACTTCCGGATCGCTGGGAAGGACCCGGTGTTTGTAGCAGCCAAACACCACTTTGTCCGCTGATTTACTGATTTTCATCTGGGTATCCAGCAGGACGATTCCATCCCCCGTATCGGTGTGTAAATATTTCTCCACCAGTTTCCGGCTTTTTACGGACCGGATGTGGGGCTGCCCATGGCGATTAGTGGTCCATTCCAGGCTCCGAAGTGTCGGTTCGCAGTTACCGGCAATAACAATTTTCCTGGCTTCAATCCGGTTCCAATCTACCTGTTGTAGCGCCGACTGAAACAAGTACCCCCTCTGCAGGGCTTCCTGGACAAACGATTCAAATTCACGCCGCCGCTCCCTGGAAATAGCGGGACCATTGGCGGGAAACGCCAGGGAACATTCCTTTTCAAAATGAGCCCATTCCCTATCGCT
Organism: uncultured bacterium; assembly: GCA_964539305.1. GTDB lineage: Bacteria > Fidelibacterota > Marinisomatia > Marinisomatales > TCS55 > CAZNUM01. The sequence goes on from CAZIIM010000034.1 coordinate 3,547, forward strand.
GAAAATGCTCATTCCATTATCGACCCAGGTGCGTATGTCGAACAGGTTCACATCATAGCGTGTTCCATCCGGTTTCACCACAATGTCAGTCATATCCAGGGGCAGCATTTCATAAATGGAAAGCATGGTGAAGGTGGTCCAGGAGGGTGTGCTGACAAACGGCCCCAGATATTCCCCCTCATTCAACGACTTGGCAGCGTAGGGGCTGCCGCCAAATGGAACGCCCAGGAAAAAGATTTGGTCAATATTGGCTGCACCGGCATAGGTGGGTGGTGGAATGTCCTGCGGGCGGTTAATACCGGAAATGACATCTTCCTTGCCGTAGAGCAGATAATAGGTAACAATCAGACCTCCCATGCTGTGGGCGATGACTGTAACCTTTTGATGGGGGTCGGGGCTGACGTGCTGGATGGCTTCAATCTGTTCCGCAAAAAGCCGGGCCGTTTCCACCAGGTCCCGGCGCCAGTCGTAGGCAAATAAATACAGATTATCCCTGGCTGTACAATTACGCAGATCCCCCTCCTGCAAACCACACTGGGAAAACTGTTCAATCAGGCTCTGGTACGCCTCTACTTCTGCCACCCGGTTAATCATCTGGTATTTAGGCAGGACTGCCGTAGGGATCAACCGGTCCCTATTGGCTGTAATCGGATGCTGATCTACAGGTAATTCCAGTCCGTCTACGCCCGGATTCAGAACAGCCTCGTGTGGGTCCACCGCCTGCAAATCCAGAATTTTCCCCCAGATCACATTACCCGTTTGTGGATCCACCAATTGGGAGCCCATGATACCCGGTACAATGATGATGGGGCTCTTCGGATGAATATTTGTAGGCGAAATCACCGGCAGTTGGCTGCAGCCATACACCAACAGACCTATGAACGGGAATAACATTCTCATTGGGTTGTATTTGCCACCATCCGGTCAAACTGCAGAAAAAGAAATGGGGAAACCACCGAAGCGATTTCCCCACGTGAGCTGCTACACCTGGACCGTAAGTTTAGGCGTTACCCTGATTGGCCCCGTTTCCTTTAACCACAAAGAACAGGGAAACTGCCAGAATCAACGTCTGGAATTCCATGCCGCCCATGTGGTTGGTGCCCTCGCCCCAGCCGCTGGTGAAACTCCAGCCATTTTGCCAGTGCATCATTGAAATGGCACCCAGCATTACGACGGAGAAGAGTAATCCGGCGACGCGGGTGGCCCATTCGGGACCGACAGCGCCCCAGAGAATAAAGATGCCGCCTACGACTTCCATCATTGCCAACATATAGATCATGATAACGGGCATACCCATCATCTTAGCCATCATCGGCGCCATGGGGAATTTGGTGAAGCCGTGAAAGAGAAAAGTCCCTGCCAGGCTTAACCGGACCAGCCAGTGCCCATAACCAGAGAACTTGTTGAATGTATCCATGATACCTCCTTTTTTTCTACGATGCTGCCTGAACCGAGTTCGAGACAGCTTTGTGTTCAAGAATTTGAATTTTTTCTTCAAACCGACGAGGATCAAATCCACCCAGGTACCAGAGAGATCCGTTCACCCACAGGGCCGGAGTGACAAAACACTGAGAATACTCAGGAATCACATCTCCGTGGTCCAGATTGAAAACCTGCACATCCATTCCCGGATGGGAGGACCGACAACTCTCGAGAAAGGTCTGGATTTTATCGCAGATTGGGCAGGCGTCCCGCACAATCAATTGAACTAAAATCGTGTTTTTAGTTGTTAAATCTGATTTCATCGTACGGGGAGTTTAAGGGCGGTTGAGCAATTTAATTGTCAACCTTAAGACAGTTCAGGCCGACTTCAACCAATCCGGGTCTAATATTTTTAAATACCGACGGGAATATTTGATTTTGCCCTCATCCACCAGTTCATTCAGGACGCCGTTGACGGTCTGGCGGGCAGTGGCCGTGAGTTCGGCGATCTCCTGGTGCGTCATGAAGGGCCGGACAATCACCCCATCCACCAGTTTTTTCCCAAAGGTGTTGACGTAGCGTTTCAGAAAAGCCAGGATGCGTTCTTTGGCATTTTTAAAAACCAGGTCCTCCACATGAGCCTGAATCCGGCGCAGTCGCCAGCCAATAAACTTGGTCACACTTCGGCTCAATTGGGGAGAACGGGCCATCAGTTCCGTGAACATCTCTTTACTGATGGTGCAGATTACGGCATCCTCCGCCACTTCGGCAATATTTCCGTGGGTTTCCTGCCCCAGAAGGGCACTTTCACCGAAAATTTCACCCGGACCCAGAAGATCCAGCGTGGTACTGCGACCATCCTCCGAAACACGGGATATTTTGACTTTCCCCTCCTTTAAAAAATAGATGGTGTCACTCGGTTCCTCAGGGAAGTAAAGAATTTCCTTTTTGCTGGAGCGTTTCATCCGGCTCTGTTGATCTAGAGACATGAGTGCCTCCTCATCCAGCTCCCGGAAGAGGTTAAACCCTTTTAAATACCATAATTTTGTTTTTTCAGCCATGGGGAAGATTTACCTTCTGGTTTGGGGAATTGGGAAGGGATGCAGGTAGATCACAGCAGGGTAAAAAACCTGCTCATCATGGAATATAGCTCTTTTTCTTTTTGGAATCACTTCGATACCAGCGGTTTAATATAAAGCCAGCCCGGATTGCTGTAAATGGAAACTTTGAAAATGGGACCGGAAGGAAAACAAGCCTGTTTTCACATCAAGATAAGGGTATTAGGGCACCTTCTGATCGGTGGAGTCGGCTTTTTCATCCGGGTGAAAATCCAGGGCGGCTGAATTAATGCAGTACCGCAACCCGGTGGGCTCGGGTCCATCAGGAAAAACGTGACCCAAATGGGAGCCGCACTGGGCACAGAGCAGTTCCGTCCGGGTCATGAACAGGGAGTTGTCCTCCCGTTCAATAATCTTGCTTTTGTCCACCACGTCATAAAAACTGGGCCACCCCGATCCGGAATCATATTTCGTTTCCGATTTGAACAATTCATTCCCACAAGCGGCACAGACGAAGGTACCGTCATCTTTCAGGTGTACGTATTTACCGGTAAAAGGAGGTTCCGTCCCCCCCTGACGGAGTATCCGGTACTGTTCCGGAGTTAAACAGGTCTGCCATTCCGCTTCCGTTTTTTGAACTTTTTTGGTCATAGTTTGCTCACGATTGATTGTTTGTCCAGATAAGACTGGTAGTAAAAATAGGGTCAAGATGAACAGGACTGTCCACACGGACCAGATTCCCGTCTCACTGGAAGAAATTGCAGTTGTTTTCATAATCATCCTTTATTTTAACACGAATTACAGTCTCAATGGTTTTACCGGCGCCAGGATGGAAGTGGGATCTTCCCTCCATATTTCCGGGTCTGCATCTACATACAGTTCCACTTCATTTCCATCCGGGTCTTCCACATAAATGCTCTGGGATACAGTATGATCGCTCATGCCGATGATCGGTACCTGGTCGGCTTCCAGTTCCGATTTGACCTGCCGCAACTCTTCCAGCGAATCCCCCACCTTAAACGCCACGTGATAGAGTCCCAGTCGATGACCTTTCAAGGGTCCGGGGGCATCACCCACTTCAATTAAGAGAACTTCATGGTGAGTTCGTCCGGAGGAGAGGGGTACGGCTCTAAACGGAAGATCCACCTTAATGCAGCGCTTCAGTCCCAGGAGCCGTTCATAAAAATTCAAGGATACTTCCAGGTTCCGCACATAAAAAACGATATGTCCCAGATAGTGTGTTTTCATGGCAGTTGCACTTCTTCCAGAGGTGGAGCCAGACGCCCACGCTGGTAATCCTCCATCGCCTGCAGAACTTCCCCACGGGTATTCATGACAAACGGTCCGCCCCGGAATACAGGCTCATGCAAGGGTTTTCCTCCCAGAAAAAGGAAACCAGCGCCCTTGTCCCCGGCGGTGACAGTAATAGAACCTTCTCCAGTAAAAGGAGCCAGTTCACCTGCTTTTAAATGTTCGAATTGAGAAGATGGAAATATTAAAGTTCCTTCGTAGAGATAAAGAAAACAATTCAATCCCGGCGGTGGCTGATACTGAAATGAGGCCTCGGGATCTAAGCGGACGTCAAAATAAGTGATTCCCGTAACCGATTTCGCCGGACTTTTCAAGCCGTCAAATTCACCGGAAATAACCCGAACCAATTGCCCCGAATCCTTAAACTTAGGAATTGTCTTGGAAGGAATATCCTGATACTGGGGAGGGGACATTTTCAATTCCCGGGGAAGATTAACCCACAACTGGTAGCCCCAGATGCCTTCTTGGTCTGGTCGGGGCATTTCGCTGTGGATAACTCCCCTTCCGGCCCGCATCCATTGGACATCCCCCGGTTGCAGTTCCCAGGATTGGCCCGTTGAATCCCGGTGGTAGGAACGGCCTTTCAACAAGTAGGTGACCGTTTCAAATCCCCGGTGCGGGTGATCCGGGAAACCGGCCATGTAATCATCAGGATTTTCACTTTTGAATTCATCCAAAAGCAGGAAAGGGTCTAAATAATCCAATTCCGGCGAACCTAATAGACGGCGCAGGCGAACACCTGCACCGTCTTGAACAGCCATCCCACGTACAATGCGATCTATCTGCCTAATCATGAATCATTTTTTTAATTGTCAAATGTGATGACATTACGATTTAAGACTAAAAGGTCCCGTCCCGAAATAAGCGATCAACAATGCACCACCCATGATAACGGTATTTTTCATGAACATGATCATTTGTGTCATGGCTTGCATTTGATCCTCTACACCCCAAAAACGATGCATATAGAAATTAACGGGGATTAAAAAAATGACAAGAAGCCAGGCACCAATTTTGGGATAATACCCTAATAAGATACTCAAACCACCTACTAAAATCATCAGACCCGTAAATGGCACCGCTAGACCGGCTAATGGAACGCCGTAGGACTTGGCATAGGGTACCATTTCATTCATTTTAAACAGATGATTGAAGCCAGATATTAAAAAAAATGAACTGAACAGGATTCTTCCTATAAGTGGTACGTAATTCATGGTCAACTCTCCTAAGATTTGATTTCACTGTTATTCCACTTCAAATCTTTATGAGTCACCCCGTGTCCCAATTTCCGGCATAGGGTGGAAAGCACTTCCTGTTCACGCGCCGTCAGAATACTAAATAGGGAAACCAATACCTGCAAATGCTGTTTAAAAGCTTTTTTTATGAGCTTGGATCCCTCAGTCGTCAAATGAATACGGTAGTACCGTCGATCCTGAAGATTTTTTCGGCGCTGCACGAGTCCCTGTCTTTCCAGATTATCTACCACCATCGTAACATTCCCTCCACTGCGAAGGAGTTTAGTACTTATTTCTTTTTGGCAGAGAGGACCTAAATGGTAGAGCATTTCTAAAACGCCGAACTGGGGGGGTGTTAAAGACTGAAGTGCATTCTCCTCTCGAAGTCGGCTCCCAATCGATTCTGTTGCACGGGATAGTTTTACCCACGCACTGAGAGCCCTTCGCTCTTCAGCATTGTAATTCGCTAAAGGAGATGTTTTATTCATGCTAATAATTTAATGTTAAATCAATTAACGTTAAACTATTAAAATTACCCCTGTTTTTAATCATACCTGTCATCGTAATGAATTAATCAGAGCGGGGCAATTCCTCAACCATTCCTGGGGAGCGGGCAACCTTCCCCGAAGTAATTTGTGTTTTAATTAAAAACGAAATACTGAACTGGTCATAAATCATTTTATCTCCCAGATCGTCAAAAAAGGAACCGGAGCGGTAACGGAGGCCCCAGCGGGTTCGATCCAGGATCAATTCCCCCTCTGCCTCCCATCCATCCCCCTGGTGCCGAATTTCGGCATTAAACTGGATCGGGTTGGCCTGTCCCCGGATCGTCATCAGCCCCTCCACTTCATACAATGCTTTCTCAGGACCCGTGATTTTCAAACGGCGGGTGCCCGTCACTTCCAGTTCAGCGGTGGGAAATGTTTTTGTGTCGAAAAAATCAGTGGAATTCAAATGCCGTTCCAGTTTGGCTTTATAGGCGGGTAATTTCAGGTCCAGGTTTTCAATGGTGCGCATATCCACGACCACCGTACCCCCCAAGAACTGATCCCCACGGAATTTCACAACACCTGACTTCAATTTCACAAGACCATGGTGCTTACCGGTAACTTTTTCCGCTCTCCAGATTAAATGACTCGCTTCCGGGTCCAAGGAGTAGGATTGGATGGGGGTCTGGGCGATGAGAACGGTTGCCGCAACGGACCAGGCAGTTAAAATCCAGGTAATCTTCATAGAAATATTAGATTGATTTATCCAAAGGTGGTTACGGAAAATCTTCCGCTTTGGAACGGGGGAGGTTCTTCAGATCAGAAGTATTTTAACACCCAGTCGATCACTTTTTTCACGAAGGGTGTGTAAGGGGGATGCAGAATTTTCAGGGGGCTGTGTTCCACATTTTTCAAAACCGCCCGTTCATTGGAAAATACCTTGAAACCGAATTCACCATGACTTTTTCCAAAACCGCTGTAATTAATCCCGCCGAATGGCAGGTTCAGCTGGAAATAGTGGAGAACGACCTCATTAATGGAGGTTCCACCTGCAGACGTTTCGGCCAGGATCCGCTTAATATTCTTCCGATTCCGGCTGAAGATATACAGTCCCAGAGGTTTTGGCTTTCGGTTAATCAGGTCCAGGGCTTCGTCCAGGGATTCATAGGTTAAAACAGGCAGGATGGGGCCGAATATTTCAGTTTCCATGATTGGTGAATCAGCCGTGACGGCCCCTACAATGGTCGGTTCCAGGTAAGCCTGGTCCTGGTCCGCAGCCCCTCCCAATACCAGTTCCGCGCCCTGGTCCAGTGTTTTATTCAGGACATCTGTCAGGCGTTGGTGATGCTGCCGATTGACAATCCGCCCATAGTCCCCGGAATCCTTGAAATCCCCTCCCCCGGAAAACTTCTGTCGCACCGCTGCTTTCAAATAGTTTAAAAATGGTTCTACCACCGCTGCTTCCACCAGGAGATAATCCGGAGCCAGGCACACCTGGCCGCAGTTGAAATATTTTCCCCAGGCAATTTTATCGGCGGCCATTTTCAGGTTGGCGCTTTTGTCGACGATGGTGGGAGATTTCCCGCCCAGCTCCAGGGTAACAGTGGACAAGTGCCGGGCAGCGGCAGCCATCACCTTTTTCCCAATCTCCGGGCTGCCGGTGAAAAAGATGTGGTGGAACGGTTTCGCCAACAGGGCTTCCGCCACGTCCCGCCCCCCCTGGAAAAGGGCAATCTCTTCTTCCGGAAACAATTCCGTTACCATTGTTTCCATGAGTGCAGCCGAATGGGGTGTTAATTCGGAGGGTTTCACGATAGCGCAGTTTCCGGCAGCGATGGCGCTGATCAGGGGACTGAGGGTTAGATTAAACGGAAGATTCCAGGGAGAAATGATCAGAACAACACCCTTTGGTTCGTATTGAATCCAGGCCTCGGCTGTGAGCAGGGGCAGGGTTGGGGCAACTTTTCGTGGTTTCATCCACTGTTTCAGGCGGCGACGAATATGGCGGATTTCAGACACCACCACCCAGATTTCAGAAAGATCAACCTCGAAGGGGGGTTTGGCATAATCGGCGGCCATGGCAGCCTGGATTTCCTCCCGATGCTCCAGCAACCAGTCCAGCAACCGTTTCAGCTTGGCCCGCCGCTCTTGGACCGTACTGAGACCAACCTGACGGTGATGATTTAACTGCCGTTTAAAGGTATGGTCAATTCGTTCTTGGAGAGCAGATTCTGGTGTGGATTCAGCAGGCATAAATCAGGAATTATGGTAATCAGCGGTTAGCTGAAATCTAGGCTTGGAACGTTCATTTTCAAAACTCAATTCCAAAACAGGCGGATCACCCCCAGCAGGGCCAGCATAAAGCCAAAGGAAACGACCATGGTGGCGCCGGTGGGAATGTCAAACAACAAAGACCCGAAAACGCCTACCAGACTGCCGATTGCGCTGAAAATCAGACCAAAGATCAGGCGGCCACGGACGGTACGTCGAAAGAGCATGGCAGCTATCGTAGGAATGATCAAAAAAGAGAAGACCAGCAAGACACCGGCAATTTTCACCGAATTGGTCACCACGAACCCGAAACTGAGGTAAAACAGAAAGTCCCAGAATCGCAACTTCCGCGCTTCCAAAGGATTCTGCTCATCTCCATGGACACCGGCCGCTGCCAGGAATTGGTGTCGGTATTTCCAGTGAAAAGCGCCGATGACCAGGTACAAGAGCGCCGTATAGCCCACAATTTCAGGTGTCACAAAGAGGATGGAACCCACCAGCAGGTGATTGATCTGTTCAGCCCCTTCCGCCGATTGACTAAACAGTAAAATCATTAATGCCGCTGCCACTACATAAGTAATTCCGATGATGGCTTCCTGGGGAACCTGGCGCTCTGTGGAACGAATAAAAGCAAACAGGGTTGCCCCCAAAAAGGTGAATCCCAGCGCCAGTAAATAACCCAGCATTCCGTCCGGATCCAGACCTAAAAGAATCCCCACAGCGGAACCGAGGGCCGCCACCTGGGCCAGGGCTAAATCCACAAAAATCACACCCCGGCGTACTACCTGTAAGCCCAAATACACATGGATACTGGTTAAGACCATGGCTGCCACTAGTGGCCAGATAATTAATTCAATCATGTTGTACTCCAAACGCTTTTGCCAGTGTTCTCAGATTGTAGTCAAAAATATCCAGATAAGAATTCACCCCTTTCAGGGCACCCACCGATTGGGCCAGTTGCACGGGAATAATTCCCGTTTTTTTCGCTAGAAATTCTGGGGCTTGAGGACTGAAATATGATTCGGATCCAACCACCTGAATTCCTTCCTCCTCAATAATCCGGATTAAATCATTCAAATGAGCCGGTGAAGGTGTAATCCCCGGCTTGGGTTCCAGGAATTCACGGGTCACCAGACCAAAGCGTCGGGCGAAGTAGGGCCAAGAATTATGGTAGAAAATAATCGGTTTCCCCTTCAATTCGGTATAGACCGTTTCCCAATGCGTTATCGCACTGTCAATGGAAGCAGAAAACAGATCATAATTTTGCTGATACAGGTTTTTCCCTTTAGGATCAATATTAGTCAGGGCTTTTACAATCTGGGTAGCGATCCGTTTCCCGTTTTCTGGGTCCAGCCAATAGTGAGGATTCCCGAAGCGGTGAATATCTCCCATACTGGCATTAACTCTACCTGTAGGGACTTCCAATTTTTCGATCTCTGTGGAGCAATCGATTATTTTCAGTTTTCGGTTTCGCGATCCGTCAATAATCTGTTGAGACCAAAGATCGAGTTCCATGCCCACTTTGAAATAAAGATCAGCTTTCCTCACTTTCAGCATATAGGAGGGTAATACTTCCACATAGTGGGGGTCCTGATTACCACGGGCAATGCTGGTGACGGTCACCCGCTTACCTCCGATCGTTTGAACAATATCAGCCAAGTCAGTGGTGGATGTCACCACCCTCACTTTAGCCAGTGTGAAGGAACTTAAAAGCAGCAGGAATAAATATTTCTTCATGATTTCACTCAAAATTGATGGGGTTTATGGGGACCCAGGGCCCAAATAATCTGGGATTGGATATACCATTGGCCACTGGAGTTACTTGTGTCAACCGGTCCGATTTTCAGTCGCCAGACCGAGGACTCTTCCACGGGACTGAATCCGAAAAACAGGGCCAGATTAGTTGGGGAATCATCTTCCAGATTGCTATGGTAGAAATCGGAGATGAATCCCACATTCCAGGTACGGTTAAACTGGTAGTTCACAAACAGATAGCCGGCCTGCACCTGCTCCTCCGGATGCCCCTGAATGTGGACATGGTGGTGGGGCAGATTGGTTTGGTACCATTCCGCCTGAAGGACAAAAGAACGGTACTTATTTGGCTTCCATTTAAATTTGGCATCTCCCGCCACCATTTGTCGAACGTGAGAGGCGCGATCCCGGTAAATACTGATTCCCGTTTCCAAATGGGAAACGGGACTGAAATCGAGGAAGTGAGACCAACGGCCGGAAAGGGCCTGAATTGAGGTGTTACCGGTGATCGGGTCGCTGGCATGATTATGACCAGTCGATTCACTATTTACCCCCTCCTGGAAATACCCTATGGAAAGACGAGAATACCAGGGCAGGGGTAACAGTGCATTCAATTCCAGCCCCGTGGCCGCCCATTGTTCCGGACCAAGAAGCCGAGCCACCGCCTCCGGTAGCTCAATAAAGTCAAAGGTATGCTCGTGCTGGCGGTTGATCTTCCCGAAATCAGGTCGCAGTTTGCCCACGCGGGCGCCCAAACCCAGGGGCAGGCCCCGTTCAATACTCAGAACAGCCTCCTCCAGGTCCATGGGACCGTTGTCATTATGTTTGTGTAAAAAAACATCCGCTCGGGCGAAGGGATTCACATAGCCCTGAAGAGCCAGTTCCAAACCGGAACTACCCAATTCATACTGGTTCCCCCGGCCATTCAGTTGTAAGTCACCAATGGCACTGAAATCGGGGTTGACAGTCGTCTGAGCCCCGACGAGGGATGTTAGAATGTAAACTACTATCATTCGATTCATGGAATCTTCCAATAAAAAGGGTTTAAAGATGGTCACCTGCCCTGGAGGGACAGGTTTTAAGGTAAGGGTAAGGTTAGATGAGAGGTGGGGCTCGGACAGGAATGGAAACGGGGATGGTGAACCCTTCTCCCGAATTCAGATTCCAGTTCAGGCTGCCCTGACAGGCGAAACGAAATGGGATGTCCTGCCTGGGAGTAACACCCCTGGAACTGGTTTTCAAATGAAACCAGATACATTCAAAAAATCCATGATGGTGGGAGGCGATCTGACAGTTGACGGAACAGACTCCCGCCTCCTGGGGGATTAAATCATGGTGATGGCCCAGGTGCGATTCAGAGAGATAGGTAAGAGCTACAAACCAAGTGGCAATAAATAATGCCACTGTCTTACGAAAACGAATCACGCAGGTTCATTCCTCGAATCAGAGAGTTCGGATTGAATCATGATTCTTTTCCGATGGCACCCAGGTTAAATCAGGATCAGGGACGATTAACTTCGGCTCCGGCGGTCGATCCCCCGACGGCGTTCGATTCCCTGCCGGCGATCGGTTCCGCTGCGTCGTTCAACTTCAACGGCCAGATTTTTTACTCGTCGTTCCAGGAAGGAACGCCGTTCTGCTTTTCTACGGTCCGGTCCACGGTTGGCATCTTCCATATGTAACACTCGCGCTGGTTTAGATTTTAACGGTAATAACTGCACATTGTGGGGGGGAATATAGGGTACAGGCAGAAATAATTAAACCGGCAAAAGCCAGGGAATTCCCTATTGGGAGCGGCTTTCTTCCAACCGCTTCTTGATGGTTTCCATCAGCAAGTTGCGATTGATCGGCTTTGCTAGATAATCCGTACAACCGGCTTCCAGACAACGGGTTCGGTCAGAAGTGAATGCATGGGCCGTGGTGGCAATGATTGGTAAATCGGCCCATTGCTCTGTTTTTCGCAGATACCGGGCCAGATCCAGACCGTCCTCATCCCCAGCCAATGAGAGATCCAACAGTACCATGTCAACGGGGTGCTCCGCCAGAATCTCCTTTGATTTGGCAACCGTATCGGCAAAATGCAATTCGTACAGGTCCCGCAGGAAAAAATACATCAGTTTCTGCGTACTTTCATCGTCCTCGACCACTAACAGGACTGGTTTGGTCTTTTCAGCACTCATGGCTTTCCTTTCCTTACCGGAAGATCCGGTGGTTCCAATCAGGTTGATCCCAGCTTTTTAAATCGCATGGTAAACGTGGAACCGACTCCCTTCTTACTTTCCAGCTCGATGGTGGCATTGCATACATTCAGATATTGCTTTACCAGTGACAAGCCCAGTCCTACACCCTGAAATTCCTTGTTGTATCCTTCGCTTTCCTGGGTGAAGACTTCAAAAATCTTTTCCTGATGTTCCTGAGCAATTCCAATTCCCGTATCTCGAACCTGCAAGAGAAATTCGCCATTGCTGGCCTTTAATTCCACATCAATTCTGCCTTTATGGGTATATTTAATGGCGTTCTCAGTCACATTGGTAATCGCCTGTACAATACAATGTTCGTCCGCCTTTACAGGCGCCTCCTCCACTTCGGAACGGACGCTCAGTTTCAGTCCCTTGGCTTGCGCTTTGGTGAAGAGCGGTTCGGTTGCCATTTTCATTAAAACGACCAGGTCAAGTTTTTCCAGATGGACCGGAAAGGTCTTCGCTTCGATCTGGGACATATCCAGGATTTCATGAATCGTGTGCATGAGGCGCTGGCCGCTGTTCCGGATGGTTTCGAAGAATTCCTTCTCCTCCGGCGCCAGCCGATCGGTTACACTCTGCTCCACCAGGTCAATAAATCCCAGAATTGTATTCAGGGGTGTCCGGATTTCATGAGACATATTGGCCAGGAAAAGACTCTTCACCCGTTCTCCCTCCTGGGCTTTTTCATAGGCTTGTTGAAGGGCAATCCGTGACTCCTCCCGTTCTGTCACATCCTGCAGGATCCCCAGGGTGGCTTCTTCATGTTCCCATTCCACTTCTGTGACACTCACCTCAAAGTCCCGTTTCAATCCATCTTTCCGGATTCCCTTGAAGATGTAACGGTTGGGCACTTTTTTCCCCAGCGCCCGGTCAGAGGCCCGTTTTTCCAGAACTTTACGACCCTCCGGTGCTACCAGACTGATGAACTCAAAATCAGGATCGCTCAGTTCTTCCAGGGTATATCCCACCAGATCGGTGAAGCGGGGATTAATGAACACGAAGCGGTCCCTCTGGAGCACATAAATCCCATCATTGGACTGTTCAATGACGCGGCGGAATTTTTCTTCACTTTCCGTCAGGGCCTGGAGCGCCTGATACCGTTCTGTCACTTCCAGATATTGCATCTGGACGGCCGGTTCACCTCCGAAATCAAAAAAGATATTATTGATTTCCACGTATTTCCGTTCCCCCTGTTTGGTGGTAATCGGTAATACGTAGGGTTCAATGGTTTCACCGGCGAGACGCTTTTTCGTCAGGGTACGGATCATTTCATGATTCTGGGCATCGAAAATACAGAGTATATCAAATCCGGGTGCCTGAATTTCTTCAATCGTGTAGCCCGTAATTTCCGCCATGCGGGGGTTGCAGAAGCTGTAGGGTTTCCCCGGACGGTATACGGCCATACCCAGAATTGAATTCTCAACCAGACTGCGGTATTGTTTTTCACTCTCCCGGCGGGCCCGTTCCAT
>CAZIIM010000035.1:0-16786 GCA_964539305.1 uncultured bacterium
TATCCGCCTGTAACCGATCCGCAAACCGTTTGGCGAACCAGAGACCGGGATTCAGGGCATCCAGAGCCACATGGCCGAACGCATCCCGCTGAACCGTTTCACCGGCTGCCTCCATCTCCCGGACGATGGTCCCTGTCCCTGCCCCCTCGCTCAGAAAAATGTTGACCCCATCCTTGCTATCCATCCGTTCATTCAGTCGGTCGCACTCCTGATCCAGATTGATTTCCATTTCGGGAATGAAAACTGCATCCACATCCCATTTTTCCCGGGTCAAACCCAGTTCCGGGTAAAATTCCCGAGATGCCAGCCGTTCCCGGTAAATCCGGGCCGTATAAGCGGTTAACCACCCACAGTGACGTCCCATAACTTCGTGAATAATGAGCTGCCGCGAACTGGTGGTATTTTCATTGGCAATATTTTCAAAGAAAATGGCGCCCTGCTCCGCCGCCGTCCAGGCCCCCAGCGATTGTGCGATGGGGAAAACATCATTATCCACTGTTTTCGGTAATCCTACCACCGCCAAATCGTATTGCCGTTCCTTTAAAAAAGCACTTAACTGGGCCGCCATGGTATTCGTATCATCTCCCCCGATCGTATGGAGCACCTCCACATTATCTTTCACCAGTTGTTGAGCGGCAACCTCCAACGGATCTTGCCCTGCCTGAATAAAGCCGCGTTTGACACAATCTTCCACATTGGTCAGTTTAACACGGCTGTTGCCGATGGGGCTGCCTCCAAAGGTATACAGCAGCGCCGTTTTATCCTTGTTCATATTGGGAAAATCCACCGATTCCCCCAGGAGCAGGCCCCGGTATCCATTTTTGTAACCGATGAAATTTGCCTTGGGATCCAGGGATAAATAGGCCTCCACCATCGCTCCAATGCTGGCGGAAAGACAGGGAGCGAGTCCCCCGGCGGTGAGAAAGGCGATTTTCATTTCATTCTAATCCGGTCTAATAAAGGAGTACAAATGTGAGTCTGAATTTACACCGAAGAAATACTATTGCATGAAGCACTTCTATTAATCCACCCCTCTTTTCCGTTAAATTTATTCCATAAAAGTACGGGGATTCGCATGGAAAATATTCTTTGGACACCGGATACAGGTGATGGGAAGAAAACACAGATGGACCAATTCCGGGAATTTGTGAATCAAACCTACGGGAAACAATTCGGATCGTACGAGGAATTATATGAATGGTCCATTTCCTGCACGGCTGATTTCTGGGCCGCCTGCTGGGAATTCCTGGAAATCCTTTACCAAACGCCTTACGACCAGGTGGTGGATGACCCGGACCGAATGCCAGGGGCCAAATGGTTTTCCGGCAGCCGGCTGAATTTTGCGGAAAACCTGCTTCGTTACAGGGACGATCATATCGCCCTCCATTTTAAAGGGGAAGGCCAGCCACTTCGTTCCTTAACCTACCACCACCTGTATACTGAAGTTGAGAAACTGGCTACCGTATTAAAAAAACACGGCGTTCAAACCGGAGACCGGGTGGCTGGGTTTATGCCGAATATGCCGGAAACGGTGATCGCCATGCTGGCAACCGCATCCATCGGTGCTATCTGGAGTTCCTCATCCCCCGATTTCGGAATCAAGGGCGTTCTGGATCGTTTCTCCCAGATCGAGCCAAAGGTCCTGTTTGCCGCCGACGGGTATTATTACAACGGGAAACACTTCGACACCCTGTCAAAATTGAGTGGTATTCTCTCCCAATTACCCTCCGTGGAAAAGGTTGTCGTTGTCCCCTATCTCCACCCCCACCCTGAACTGAAAACCATTTCCAACGGAATCCTGTACGACGATTTTATTACCACTACCGTGACGCAACCGCTGGAATTCCAGCCTCTGCCTTTCAGTCATCCTTTATATATTATGTATTCTTCCGGTACGACCGGTTTGCCGAAATCCATCGTTCATTCTGCCGGTGGAACCCTGATCCAGCATTTGAAAGAATTACGCCTGCACACGGATTTAAGACGGGAGGATACCATATTCTATTTTACCACCTGCGGCTGGATGATGTGGAACTGGCTCGTCACCTCCCTGGCAGTGGGTGCCACAGTGGTTTTGTACGACGGTTCCCCCTTTTACCCCGATTCCGGTGCCATGTGGAACCTGATCCAGGAGCTGGGTATTACCATTTTCGGAACCAGCGCAAAGTTCATCGCTGCTTCCGAAGCAGCCGGTGAACATCCTTCCAAAGATTACAACCTGACGACCTTAAGAACGATTCTTTCCACCGGGTCACCGCTGGTAGAAGAAAACTTCGATTATGTTTATCGAGCAGTGAAAGCGAAGGTTCAACTGGCCTCCATCTCCGGCGGGACCGATTTAATTTCCTGTTTCGCGCTAGGGAATCCAACCCTTCCCGTTTACCGCGGCGAGCTTCAGTGTCGGGGCCTGGGAATGGCTGTGCACGCCTTTGATTCCTCCGGAAAGCCGGTCCTGAACCAGAAAGGTGAACTGGTGTGTACCAAAGCATTCCCCTCCATGCCCATTTATTTCTGGAACGATCCGAAAGGAGAAAAATACCGCCAGGCCTATTTCAAAACCTTTCCGGGTGTCTGGCATCACGGCGACTACATCGAGATTAATAACCACGGAGGTGTGAAAATCTACGGTCGCAGTGATGCGACCTTGAACCCTGGAGGCGTCCGTATTGGTACGGCAGAGATCTACCGGGTTGTGGAAGCGTTACCGGAAATCAACGACAGCCTGGTCGTGGGACAGGAATGGAAAGGGGATGAACGGGTAGTCCTCTTTATTAAACTTAATCCAGGCGTTTCTCTCGATCAACCGCTTGTGGATAAAATTAAGATGGTCATCCGGGAACAGTGCTCTCCCCGGCATGTCCCCTCCAAAATCATTCCCATTGCCGATATTCCTTACACCATCAACGGGAAAAAGGTGGAGGTGGCCGTGAAAAAAATCATTCACGGGGAGGCTGTGGTAAACCAGGATGCCCTGGCAAACCCCGAATCCCTGGATCACTACCGCGATCTGGAAACGCTGAAAACCTGAAGAATCAGGATTGGCGAAACCGGCTAATTCATTTTATTGAAGATATCGACCAGATCCGCTACACGGTTGGAGTAGCCCCACTCATTATCGTACCAGTTTAAGGTCTTGATCAGGTCCGGTGCCACTACCCGGGTAAAGGGGGCATCAAAGATGGAGGAATGGGGATTTCCAATAATGTCTGAAGAGACCACCGGCAGGGTTGAATATTCAACAATCGGTTCCAGGCGGGGATCTTCTGAGGCTTTTAAAACCACCTCATTCACATCATCGACGGATACGGCTTTTGCCAGCTTAAAGACCGAGTCCACCACCGATCCATCCGGGACCGGGACACGGGTGGCGATCCCATCCAGTTTTCCGTTTAATTCAGGCAGAACTTTCCCCACGGCCTTCGCCGCACCCGTAGAGGTGGGAATAATATTTTCAGCCGCTGCCCGGCTCCGGCGCCAGTCCGAATGTGGAACGTCGGCCAGGCGCTGATCATTCGTATAGGCATGGACGGTGTTGATCACACCGTATTCAATGCCAAACTCATCGTTCAGGATTTTGGCCATTGGTGCCAGACAATTGGTAGTGCAACTGGCGTTGGAAATAATCCGGTGTTCCGGTTTAAGCTGATCATCATTTACGCCAATCACAACCGTAAAATCGATCTCATCTTTGGCGGGGACAGTAAGGATTACACGCCCGGCCCCGGCCTTCAGGTGCGGTTCAATCAGGGATCGGGTCCTGAAAATTCCCGTTGCCTCGATGACAATATCTACCTCCAGATCTTTCCAGGGTAGATTTGCCGGGTCCCGTTCCGCCAGCATCTTTACTTCATTTTTCGATGTTTTCAGAATGTCACCCTCCACTTCAACCCGGTCCCCAAACCGACCCATGACTGTATCATACTTCAGGAGATAGGCCAGGGCATCGTTGTTGGCAATGTCATTAATCGCCACGATTGATATTCCAGGTCGTTTGTTTAAGATTCTAAAAACCGTCCGTCCAATCCGACCAAATCCGTTAATTGCAATATTCATTGTTACGCCTCCCCGAGTGCGCCATAGGCGGCGGTAAGTTCAAGAATCCGTGAAGCAAATCCCCAGCCATTATCGAACCAGGAAACAGTTTTCAACAATTTATTAGCAGCAACCATGGTGGCGCGGGAATCAAATACCATCGTTTCCCCGCTCCCGCTCACATCGCTGGACACTACCGGGTCCTCCGTGTAGCCGATAATATCCCGGAAGGGACCTTCCGCCGCTTCCTTTAGAACAGCGTTGGCCTCCTCAACGGAAGGCATCTGGTCCAGCTCCGTGGTGAGGTCAATACAGGAGCCGTTAGCCACCGGAACGTTAAAGGCCACGCCCGACAGTTTACCGTCAAATTTTGGCATCAACTTGGCCACGTACCGTGGAGCCCAGGTTTCATTGGGAATAATATTCTCCACAGCAGAGCGGCTGCGGCGCAGATCCGATCGGACAGCATCTGCCAGAGGTTGATCCGAGGTGTAGGCGTGGACCGTTGTCATCATGGCCCGTTTCACACCGAATGCTTCGTCCAGGATTTTCAGGGACAGTGCCAGCACCTGGGTGGTGGCAGACGTCGTGGAAATAATCCGGTCTTCTTTCTGGATTTCGTTGTCATTCAATCCCTTGATTACAATCCGGTCGATCTCATCAATGGGTGGCTTGGACACCAGGATCCGGCCGGCTCCTGAATCAATGTGCGGTTGTAATTCTGCCCGTTTCCGGTACACCCCCGTAGAATCAATCACAATATCCACGTCAAAGGCGTCCCAAGGGATCGTTCCCGGCGTTCCCCCCATCAATAGGCGTACCTTATGGCCGTTGTATTTTAAATAATTTCCCTCCAGCGTAATCCCATCCGTCATGGGACCATGAATTGAATCACGCATTAACAGGTAATACATAGATTCAGCTTTTCCAAGATCGCTGATAGCGACGAACTCATACCGCGGATCCTTGTATCCGATCCGAAAGATGTTCCGGCCGATTCTCCCGAAACCGAACAATCCAATTCTGACAGGTCTATCCATATTCATTAACTCCAATCCAAGGTTAAATCAACTGTGAAGTTACACATTTATTCCACTGAAAAAGGACAAGCGAATGACATTATTTCATTAAAAACCGGGGGCGCAAAGTTATTTATCCCTAAGGTGTTGTAACACTATATTACTCCAATGACTAGCCCTCAAGTCTATACAATTCCGATCCTGTTTATTGTCGTAGTAATCAGCGGATTGGTCAGGGCTATGATGAAGCCTGTACCTGATACGATTCACCTGTTCCGGATTGTATTGATATTCGCATTGGTAACCACCTCCTGGTATAACCTCCACCATAACCCTCACCTGCTTCTCTGGCTTTGCAATTTCACCGCTATCCTGGCTCTGATTCTGGTGTTTTTCTACCACCAGGTTTTATTTGATTTATGCTTTTATTTTGCCTGGACCGGCGATGTCTTCACACTTCTGATCGTGGATAATCCGGTGGCACCCCCGGTTGAAACGGACCCCATCGCCTGGACCGGCTTCATCCTGAAACACGGTGGACCACTGTTGCTCACGATTCACTTGGTTAAAAACGACCACCGGAAATTATCCAACCATGCATTAAAAACAGTGTTAATCACCATGATGGTTTACACCGCCGGAATTGCCTGCTACAACCTGGTGTTTGATCAGAATATTCTTGACCTGCGCTGGGCCACCCTGCCGCTGGAACAATCTTTCGGTCCCTGGCCCATCTATGTAATGGTGAACATGGCTATTGCCGTTGGTTGGTACCTTGTAATCTACTTGATCAGCCGAAAATTGAATATCGTCGCTTCTGGCTGATTACTCGCCGACGACACGTTTTCGCCAGATCCCACTGACTCACCCGAATTTTTCTTAAAACAGGACAACTTTTTCCACTTTAAGGGGTCTATAGAAACGACAGAAATAATTAACGGAGCGAAACATGAAATACTTCCTGAAAAAACAATCGGACTTAATCTTTCTGGCCGTGATCATGGCCATTGAATTCAGTCCGTTCTATTTATAATCTTTGGATCCAATCGTCACACAAGTGCTGCCGGCAGTACCATGATAGCAACAACTGGAGCCTGCAATGAGAACGTATGAACTGGATCTCATGGGGCTGGTCGTTGACTGCCCTTTTGGTCATTCATTACCGGATTGTCCTTTGAAGTCCCTCCGACGGCTCCCCTTGAGAGAAAGAATCCGACTCGTTAAAATCATGCCACAAACCAAAGCTATTAAAATAATTAACCACCATCGAAATTGCCTAAATGTACGGGAAAGAAGACACCGCAAGCGAATTCCAGCCACCTCCCCGAAATCAAGTAGATGAAAACTGAAAACAGCTACTGATTTTTAATCCAGCCTCCACTTTGTTAAACGTCAAAATAGGTAAATCTGAAGAATACGGTGCCTGATTTAATTCTGTACTATTTTGGGTAAAATATCCTCTATTATAATATTAGGATCGTACTCCCAGCTCTTAAAAGTATTTTAGGAAGGCGTAAAAATTCAATAGTGGACTAAATAGGTCCACATTTTTCTTGACAAGCTATTTTTGATTCTCTTAAACTTGCGCCCATCAACTGGACTAATTTAGTCTATAATTGAACACAATTAATAATTCTGGGAGCAGCAACCATGGCCGTAAGTAAAGCAGCGGATTACTCCATCCTGGTGGTGGTCTATCTGTCTTCTTTGCCTGCTGACGCCATTAAAAGCAAATCCGAGATTGCTGAAAACTTAAACCTGCCCGCTGACTTCCTTTCCAAGATCCTTCAGAAATTAACCAAAGCCAATATTATCCAGTCGGTGAAAGGTTCGTTGGGAGGTTACCGCTTAATCAAGGCTCCCCATGAAATCACCTTGCGCTCCATTATGGAAATCATGGATGGTCCGGCTCACATGATTAACTGCCTGTCGGACGACTTCGTCGATTGCGGGCGGATGGATCTCTGCCAGCCCATTATTCAGAAAATCCGTTCCGTGGAGCAGGAAATCAATTCTATATTGGACCGTGTTACCTTTGACGAACTGATGGTGAATGTAAAATCGGAAACTCCACCCAATTGAAATCCTGATATTCTATGGCACAAATTTTCCCTAAATGGTCAAATAAAGTCCCCTTCTTCCTCCTGATTGCGGTATTAGTGTTGGGGGCAGGTGGAACGGGACTTTTCTGGTATTACGCTTCTCCCCGATACACCGACGTGGGCTATGAGCCGAAACAGCCGGTTCCTTACAGTCATAAATTGCATGCCGGTGACCTGGGTCTGGACTGTCGTTACTGCCACACTACGGTGGAAACGTCAGCCTATGCGGGCGTACCACCGACCAACACGTGTATGAATTGTCACAAGCTGGTTTTACCGGCCAGCGAAAAACTGGCTCCCGTCCGGGAGAGCTACAATACAGGTATACCAATCCAATGGGTCCGGGTTCATAAAACACCTGACTACACCTATTTCGATCACAGTATTCACATTAGCGCCGGAGTGGGCTGCAACAGTTGCCATGGTAATGTGCGAGAAATGGAAGTGGTTCGGCAGGTGGAGCCGTTAAGCATGGGATGGTGCCTGGACTGTCACCGTCATCCCGAACAACAGTTGCGACCGGCCAGTGAAATCACCAACATGGAATGGAGCCCACCTAAAGACAATTCTGACTTTGCTAAAATGATTATGGCGCAAAAACATTTGAATCCACCGGAAGATTGCTCAGGGTGCCACCGATGAAATCTAAAGTTAAGACGATGACTGGAAAAGAGTACTGGCGTAATTTGGAAACACTGGCGGATACACCAGAATTCAACGCTTTCCTTGATGAAAAAATTCCCGGTGGTTCTGAACTGCCGAAACACGCGATTTCAAGACGGAATTTCCTGTCGCTTATGGGCGCATCCCTGGCTCTGGCAGGGCTGGCGGGATGCCGCCGCCCGGTGGAAAAAATTATTCCCTATGTTATCCCACCGGAAGATCTGATCCCCGGCGTACCTCAATTCTACGCCTCCACCATGCCCTTAGGACTGGAAGCCTGGGGTGTCCTGGTGGAGAATCATGAAGGACGGCCCACCAAACTGGAAGGAAATGAGCAGCATCCGACGACCCAGGGTGCCGCCAATGCCTATCTCCAGGCAGCAATTCTGGGGCTATACGACCCGGACCGGTCCGACTCGGTCCTTTACAAGGGACAACCGAGCAACTGGAACCAGTTTATTTCAGCCTGGCAGAAATTATATGCCGATTATAAAACTGCCGGTGGAAAGGGTTTGGCCATTTTTTCAGAAGCATCTTCCTCCCCGACGCTGGTTCGTCTGAAAAATGAGTTTAAAAAACAATACCCCAAGGCCCTGTGGGTTACCTATGAACCGGTGAGCGATGAAAACATTTATAAGGGCATTCAAATCACTACCGGGAAGAAACTCCGTCCGGTGTACCAATTTGATAAGGCGAAAGTCATTCTTTCTCTGGATTCTGATTTTCTCCACATGGAGAGCAACAATATTGCCAATTCTCTGGGCTTTTCAAGAGGGCGATCTGTCTCGTCGGAACGGGATGGAATGAACCGGCTCTACGTGGTGGAAAGTTCCTTCACCGTGACGGGCGGTATGGCGGATCATCGTCTGCGCCTCCAGTCCGGTCTGGTCGGTGCTTTCACCCTGACCCTGGCACAGGAATTGAAACGGCAGGGTTTACGAATCCCCGGGTCATCCAAGCTTCCCACAACCACAGCCTTTAATAAAAAGTGGCTGAAAGCGGTTGCCAAAGATTTAATGAATCACCGGGGCGCATGTGCAATAGTGGCCGGGCGCAACCAGCCGCCGGAAGTCCATGCGCTTGTATATGCCCTGAATGAAGCATTGGGGAATCACAACACAACCTGCCGGTACACGGCCCTTTCAGATGTTAATTACCCAGACCTTGAAGAGGTTCTGCAGCTGGTTCAGGAGATGCAGGCAGGAAATATTTCCACCCTGATCATGCTGGGTGGCAATCCTGTCTATAATTTACCGGTGGATCTGAATTTCTCTTCTGCCCTGCAACAGGTCCGCCACACCATCCATTTAAGTCCCTATGTCGACGAAACCTCTGTACAAACGGAATGGCATTTGCCGGAAACCCATTTTCTGGAAGCCTGGGGCGACGCCCGGGCGATTGACGGAACCCTCAGTGTGGTCCAGCCTCAAATTCAACCCATGTTTGGTGGATCCAGCGCAATTGAAATCCTGGGACTAATCAATACGGGCAAGAAGAATGCAGGCTACGACCTGGTCCAGACTACCTGGAAAAAAATTCTACCAGCCACCGGTTTTTCCACCCGTTGGCGACGGGTACTGCACGATGGCGTTTATGCAGCCCATAAATCCCGTTTCTCGACCCCTCCCGTCCGCTCGAAACAATTGACACAGGCCCTTGCTTCGGATGCTTTTTCAGGAAAAGCTGCCAACGAGAGTAATCTGGAAGTTGTTTTCACACCATCCAGGGCTGTTTATGACGGGCGGTTTGCCAATAATGGCTGGTTGCAGGAATTACCCGATCCCATTACAAAATTGACCTGGGATAATGCCGCTCTAATCAGTAAAACCACTGCGAAAACACTGGGAGTCAAAAGCGGTGACATGGTAACCTTAACCTACCGGCAGCAAAGCTTGACCATCCCCGTCTGGGTGTTACCTGGTCAGGCCGACTATTCTGTAACGATTCCATTGGGGTACGGTCGGAATTTCAAAGGTTATGTCGGTGCCAATGTTGGGTTCAACGGTTATGTTCTGAGAATGTCGGACACGATGGAATTCGGCCAGTCCCTTACACTGACACCGACCGGTCAATCCTACGCCCTGGCTTCCACCCAGGATCACGGCGGCTTGGAACCAGAAAAACTGGCTACGGAGGAAATCGAAAATCGATTGCCCGTCCTGATCCGCGAAACAGAATTAAAAGAATACCAGCGTCATCCTGATTTTGTGAAGGAATACGAAGAACATCCACCGTTGAAATCGCTGTGGGATGAACGTCCTTATGACCAGGGTTACCAGTGGGGCATGACAATTGATCTGAATAAATGTACCGGTTGTAATGCCTGTACCATTGCCTGCCAGAGTGAAAATAATATACCGGTGGTGGGGAAACTGGAAGTTTCACGGGGACGGGAAATGCACTGGTTGCGTCTGGACCGCTATTTCAGTGGGACGGAGGAAGACCCGGAGCTGGTATATCAGCCCGTTGCTTGTCAACATTGTGAAAACGCCCCCTGCGAACAGGTCTGCCCTGTAGCTGCCACTACCCATGACAAGGAAGGCTTGAATGTCATGGTGTACAATCGCTGTGTGGGTACCCGCTACTGTGCCAACAACTGTCCCTATAAAGTGCGGCGCTTTAACTTTTTCAATTACACCAAGGATACACCTGAAATCGTCAAGATGGCCATGAATCCGGATGTGACGGTTCGCTCCCGGGGTGTGATGGAAAAATGCACCTTCTGTATCCAGCGCATCAGCCTGGCACGGATTTCCGCCAAGAAAGAAAACCGGAATATTCGGGATGGGGAAGTGGTCTCGGCCTGTCAACAGAGTTGTCCTGCCGATGCCATTGTTTTCGGTAATATCAACGATCCCGACAGCCGAATTTCGCAAGTGAAAAAACAGAATCGCAATTATGCCCTTCTGGGTGAATTGAACACAAAACCGCGTACCACTTACCTGGCCAAACTGCGGAATCCCAACCCGGACCTGGAGTCGATAGAAATTTCATGAACAAAACTTTGAAACCACGGGTGATGATCCATGAATAATCCGGTACCTGTTTCTGCCGACGTCATTACAGAGCCGACTTTAATCACCGGGAATCAGACCTTTTCATCTATTTCCGAAAAAATCAGCAGTATTGTAGAGCGAAAAACGCCCAAAGGCTGGTATTTCGCCTTTGCCCTTTCCGTATCAATATTGATGATGTTACTGGGGCTACTGGCTTACCTGTTCTGGGAGGGAGTCGGCATCTGGGGCCTGAATAATCCTGTGGGCTGGGGATGGGCCATTGTCAACTTCGTCTTCTGGGTTGGAATCGGTCATGCCGGGACCCTCATTTCTGCTATTCTTCTCCTTCTTCGTCAATACTGGCGAACCTCCATTAATCGCTTTGCCGAGGCCATGACTCTGTTTGCGGTCATCTGCGCCCTCCTTTTCCCGGGAATCCATGTGGGCCGGATCTGGGTCATTTACTGGTTCTTCCCGGTTCCCAACCAGATGCAGTTATGGCCCAACTTCCGCAGCCCTTTGTTGTGGGACTTCTTTGCCGTGGGCACGTACTTCACGGTTTCCGTATTATTCTGGTACACCGGCCTTATTCCCGACTTGGCCACCCTGCGGGATCGGGCTAAAACCCGGGTCCGCAAAATTGTTTTTGGTATCCTGTCCCTGGGTTGGCGTGGTGGAAACCGGCAATGGCAGCACTACGAACTGGCTTATTTGATTCTGGCAGGTCTGGCGACACCGCTGGTCCTTTCAGTTCACAGTGTTGTGAGCACCGACTTCGCCACCAGTCTAATTCCCGGTTGGCACTCCACGATTTTTCCACCTTACTTTGTAGCGGGGGCAATTTTTTCCGGTTTTGCCATGGTCATGACCCTGGCCATCATCGCCCGGAAAGTCTTCGGTCTGGAACACTTTATTACCAAAAAACACCTGGAAAATATGAATAAGATCATGCTGGTAACAGGCAGTATGGTCGGGTATTCCTATCTAATCGAGTTTTTTACCGCCTGGTACAGTGGAAACGGTTATGAAGCCTTTACGTTCATTAACCGGGCCTTCGGACCCTACGCGTGGGCTTACTGGATCATGATCACTTGCAATGTTCTGGTACCCCAGCTGTTCTGGTCGAAAAAAATTCGCACCAGCATTCCGCTCATGTTTGTGATTTCATTGCTGATAAATGTGGGAATGTG
Organism: uncultured bacterium; assembly: GCA_964539305.1. Classification (GTDB taxonomy): domain Bacteria; phylum Fidelibacterota; class Marinisomatia; order Marinisomatales; family TCS55; genus CAZNUM01. The sequence goes on from CAZIIM010000035.1 coordinate 12,003, forward strand.
GTTTGAACGGTTTGTGATCGTTGTAACTTCCCTGGCCCGGGATTATCTCCCCTCCAGCTGGGATTATTATTCTCCCACCATCTACGATGTGGGTATTTTTGTTGGATCGGTAGGGTTATTTTTCACTCTCTTCCTCCTCTTTTTACGGTTCCTGCCCATGATTTCCATGTCGGAAGTCAAATCGGTCCTGCCTGAAGCAGATCCACATAATTACCATATCCCTTCGGAACCGGTCAAATCGAAAAAGGAAGCATAGGGTCATGAAAGCAAGCGGAAAAATTCACGGCCTTCTTGGGGAATTTCAGAATCCTGCCCATCTGCTGCAGGCGGCGGCTGAAGTACGCAAAGCGGGGTATAAAAAATTTGACTGCCATTCGCCCTTCCCCATCCATGGGATGGATGATGCCATGGGCCTGAAACGATCAAAACTGGGGTTTGTGGTGGCTTTCTTCGGGCTCATCGGGGCGATTGCCGGATTGTCCCTTCAGGGCTGGACCAGTACCATTGCCTATCCGGTAGTTGTATCTGGAAAACCTTTATTCAGCTGGCAGGCGTTTATTATTATTACGTTTGCCTTTTTTGTTATTTTCGGTACCTTTTCGGCGGTCCTTGGAATGCTTCATTTCAATCGGCTGCCCCGTTATCACCACCCTGTATTTTATTCCGATAATTTCAAGAAATTCTCTGACGATGGTTTCTTTATTAGTATTGAAGCGGATGATCCTCAGTTCGACCCGGAGAAATCAATGAAATTCCTCGAGTCCCTAGGGGGTCAAAATGTGGAGTTGTTAAAAGGTGAATAGTCCAATCAAAAAATCTGTTCTCATCCGGTTATTCTCCTTGGCCCTGGCGATGATGGTTTTTACCCTCTCTGGTTGCATGCGCGGGCAACGTTCCGATAAACCGCCGATTCACCTGAATCCCAATATGGATACACAGGAAAAGTATAAACCTTACCGCATGAGTCCCCTTTTCAGCGATAGTGCCTCCATGCGACTGCCGATAGCCGGAACGGTACCGCGAGGCAGCCTCCACGAAAATGATCCTGTCTTTACAGGAAAAGATGCTAACGGGGAACCGGTGAAAACCAGTCCCGTCCCTTTTACAAAATCCCTTTTGCGGCGGGGACAGGAGCGGTACAACATTTATTGTGCCGTTTGTCACGGTGGTCTTGGGGACGGCAAAGGAATCATTACCCAGTACAAATTCCCGCTGCCGCCCACCTCCCTTCAAACTGACCAGAGTCGCGCTTTTACAGACGGCCATTATTTTGATGTGATTACCAATGGAATCCGGAACATGCCGGCTTATAAATACCAGATTCCGGTTCAGGACCGCTGGGCGATTATCGGCTATATCCGTGCTCTGCAGAAAAGCCAGCACGCGTCGCCAGGGGAAGTTCCGGGAAAAATTAAAGCAACTTTAACAAAGAATTAATTCATGCAGTTTGACGAACAAACTTACCAGCTGAAGGATCCGGGGAATTTTGACCGCCGGACTTTTGCCATCGGTACCCTGGCCTTATTGATTAGCGCCGTCGGGTTTTTCATAAATCCGGCCCAGTTGTTTTACTCCTATTTAACGGCTTTCGGTTTCTGGGTGACCCTGGGACTGGGAGGCCTGTTCTTCATTCTGCTTCACCACTTGGCCGGTTCTCTATGGAGCGTGGTCGTTCGACGGATCGTAGAAGCCATTCTGGGTGTACTGCCCCTGATGATTCTGCTTTTTCTGCCCGTGATTTTCGGCATCTCTCAGCTGTACAACTGGAGCGATCCCAGCTACGTTACCGGCGATGTCATGCTGGAGCATAAAGCACCGTATCTAAACATCTCCTTCTTCAGTCTCCGGACAGTCCTGTATTTTGGGATCTGGTTTGCACTGGCCTATCTTCTGAGGAAAAAATCGCTGGAACAGGACCAGAAACCTACACCAATCCTGGCGAACCGGATGCGACAAATCAGCGCCCCCGGCATGATTCTGTTCTCCCTCACCATCACCTTTTCCGGATTTGACTGGTTCATGTCCCTGGACGCCCACTGGTATTCCACCATCTTTGGAGTTTACATTTTTTCCGGAAGCTTTCTCGCTATTTGTGCTTTCCTGGTTCTTTTCCTCCAGTTTCTGCAAAGCCAGGGGGTCTTAAACAACACCATTACAGTCGAACATTACCACGATCTGGGAAAATACCTTTTCGCTTTTACAATTTTCTGGACTTACATCGCTGGATCCCAGTACTTCTTAATCTGGTATGGAAACATACCGGAAGAAACGGTATGGTTCCTCCACCGCTGGACTGGTTCCTGGAAAGTCGTCAGTCTGGCCCTGGTGGCCTTTCACTTTACGGTGCCTTTCCTCGTTTTGGCATTCCGCTCGGCCAAGCGCAACGCCAAAATACTCCGGGGAATGGCGATTCTGATCCTTGCCATGCACTGGCTGGATCTTTATTGGATCATTTTACCCAATTTCCACCACGAGGGCGCTCATTTCTCCTGGCTTGATCTGACCACCTTTGTGGGGGTGGGTGGCATCTTCCTGGGTCTGTTCTGGACTATCCTGAAACGCTATCCCCTGGTCCCGGTGAATGATCCCCGTCTGAAACAATCGATTAAATTTATTAACCGCTAGCCACTACCATGACGGTCTCCCAATCGAATCCAGGTTATGAACAGAAAGATGTGAAAATCAAAGCCATCCTCTGGGTGCTTATTGCCAGTGTCCTGATTACGGTTTTGTTCTTTTTCGTTTCCAGGGAATATTTTATTTCGACGAAAAATCAGCTCGTCTATGAAATGGTCATTAAACCCAAATCGGCCAAACTGATGAAACTGAGACAGCATGAAGAAGAAATTCTTTCCTCCTACGGGATTGTGGATTCGACAAAGGGGATTTACCGCATACCCATCACACGGGCCATCGAATTACTGGCGGCTGAATCAGAAAATCGTGGGTCTTCCCGAAGCCACAGGAGCCGCTAAGTTGAATTTCCGGATTGCTGATTCGAAGATTAATATTCTGGCACTGGCGACCATTTTCTTCCTCACAAATCTGACAGGTCAACAGTTGCGGTCGGATGATGCCGATTTACAGAAAATTGATGTGGAGGAGCATCTGGGTAACACGATTCCTTTAGATCTCACGTTTACGAATGCCAAGGGCGAATCGGTCCAGTTAAATCAGTATTTTAATCAGGGGAAACCGGTCCTGCTGAACCTGGCTTATTACGAATGTCCCATGCTTTGTACTCTGATTTTAAACGGGGTCCAGACAGGCGTCCAGAAGCTGGCCTGGAAACCGGGGAATGAATTTCAGATGATTACCGTCAGCATTGACCCCGGGGAAACATGGGAAATGGCAGCCAGGAAAAAACAAAACTACCTGTCCAGTTTTAAAACTCCCGTGGATGAATCAGGTTGGGTATTTCTAACGGGCGAGCAGACCAATATTACCTCCCTGGCGAATGCCCTGGGTTTTCGTTATTTCTACGATCCGGAACGGGATCAGTATGCCCATCCGGCCGTGACTTTTCTCCTCTCCGAAGACGGAACAATTTCCCGGTATTTGTACGGACTGGAATATCCCGAGAATACTCTCCGGCTGGCGCTGTTGGAAGCATCCGATGGTAAAATTGGAAACACACTTGAGAAATTTATTTTAACCTGTTTTCACTACGACCCGGAACAAAAGCGATATGTATTGTTCGCCGCCAATCTCATGCGGGCCGGTGGTGTGGTGACGATCGGGATTCTGGGAATCTTCCTGGGAGTGTACTGGGTTCGGGAAAAAAGAAAAAATAAATCAGAATGATACGGAACTATAATTCATGAGCACGAAGGAATCACTGTTTTTACCCCCCTCCGGTTCAACCATCGCCGGCGATGTGGACGCCCTTTTTTATTTTATCCTGATTACCGGTACCATTATTTTTTTACTGGTCATCCTGGGCCTCATATACTTCAGTGCTAAATACCGCCGGAAAGGCTCTGATGCTCCCCTCACTTCCGGAGTTGATCACAACTTCAAGTTGGAAGTTCTCTGGACGGCCATCCCCACAGTGCTGGTCCTGATTCTCTTTTTCTGGAGTTTTAAAACCTATCTGAAAATGCGGATCACTCCCAGGGATGCGATAGAGATCAAGGTTACGGCGAAAAAATGGATGTGGATCTTTGATTACCCCAATGGGGCCAATACGCTGAATGAATTGTTTGTCCCGGAGGGAAAACCGGTCAAACTACTCCTCTCTTCAGAAGATGTAATTCACAGTTTCTTTGTCCCTGCTTTCCGGGTTAAAATGGACGTCCTGCCAAACCGGTACACGGTTGCCTGGTTCGAAGCCACCAATGACGGGAACTATACCCTCACCTGTGCTGAATACTGCGGTACCGGACATTCGGAAATGCTGGGAACTGTCTCGGTCCTGCCGGAAAACGAGTATAAAGCCTGGCTGGCTTCCAGTGAACGCACCGTGGACACCAGCATCCCGTTACCTGAATTAGGAAAACAATTATTTACTGCCAAAGCCTGCAATGCCTGTCATATGACCGACGGGACCATAAAAATCGGCCCCGCGTTGAATGGAATTTTTCAAAAGGAAGTGACATTAAGTGACGGTAAAAAAGTAATCGTCGATGAGAATTATTTACGCCGTTCTATCCTGGAACCGCAGGCGGATATCGTCCAGGGCTTTCCTCCCACCATGCCCACTTACCAAAGCCTTATCAAGGACCGGGAGCTGGACGCCCTGGTGGCTTACATTAAATCATTAACCGAAACGAACGACTAATATG
>CAZIIM010000036.1:0-14406 GCA_964539305.1 uncultured bacterium
TTTACATGCGGCTTCGTCCGCTCAAATTTCTCCTTCGCCATTGCTCATCCTCCTGATTTAGTTAAGATGCTTTCCCTTTGAGATGCTCAATAATTTCTTCACGAACGGAAGCAGGTACTTCCTGATACTTCGAAAATTCCATGTGAAAAATCGCCCGACCCTGGGTAATGGACCTTAAATCAGTCGCATAGCCAAACATGCGACTCAGAGGAACGGAAGCATTCAGGATATGAGCATCTTTACGTTGACCCATTCCATCGATATGTCCTCTGCGGGAATTAATATCCCCCATCACGTCACCCAGATATTCCTCCGGTACGACAATTTCAACCTTCATCATGGGTTCCATCAGAATCGGCCCCGCCTTTTTACAGGCTTCCTGAATCGCCATCGAACCAGCGATTTTAAATGCCATTTCTGAGGAATCCACTTCATGATAGGATCCAAAGACCAGTTCTACCCGAATATCTTCAATCGGATATCCGGCCAAAACTCCATTTTTCAAAGCGCCCTGAATCCCCGTGTCCACCGCCGGGATATATTCCCGCGGAATGACGCCCCCAACAATTTTATTTTCAAAATAATAGCCGCTACCCTCTTCATTCGGCTCCACATTAATCACCACATGGCCATACTGACCTCGACCCCCCGTCTGTCGGGCAAACTTAACGTCCACGCCTTCCACCCGTTTAGTAATGGCTTCAGTGTATGCCACCTGCGGCGTACCAACATTCGCCTTCACTTTAAATTCCCGCAACAGACGATCTACTAAAATTTCCAGATGTAATTCACCCATTCCGGCGATAATCGTCTGGCCTGTCTCCGGGTTGGTGGACACTTTAAAGGTAGGGTCTTCTTCTGAAAGCTTTGCCAACCCTTTGGATAAAGCGTCCTGATCCGCCTTGGTGGCCGGTTCGACCGACACCTCCACCACCGGATCAGGAAAATCCATCGCTTCCAGAACGATCGGCTTTTTCTCGTCACACAAGGTATGACCCGTATTGGTATTCTTTAAGCCTACGGCAGCGACAATTTCACCCGCCGTCACATGATCTAATTCTTCCCGCTTGTTAGCGTGCATTAATAAAATCCGGGAAATACGTTCCCGCTTCCCGGTATTGGAATTGTAAATGTAAGACCCGGCTTTCAGATTCCCGGAATAAACCCGCATGTAGGTCAGCTTGCCCACGTATGGATCGGTCATAATTTTAAATGCCAGGGCACTGAAGGGTTCGTCTTCTTTCGGTTCCCGGGACAGGGGTTTTTCTTTGTCTCCCAAGGCGTGACCCGTAATGGCGCCCACATCGATCGGGGACGGTAAAAAGTCATTCACAGCATCCAAAAGTCGCTGGACGCCCTTATTCTTAAACGCAGAACCGCAAAGAGTGGGAACAAAGGTATTGTCAATACAGCCTTTTCGGACCGCCGCTTTTATTTCATCCACCGTAATCTCTTCGTCTGCCAGATATTTTTCCAGCAGTTGTTCATCGTACCCCGCTGTTTCCTCGATGAGATGATGACGCCAGTGTTCCGCCTCTTCCCGCATATCATTGGGAATGTCCGAATATTCAAAACGGGCACCTAAAGTCGAATCATTGTATAAAATCGCCCGCATGCTGAGTAAATCAATAATCCCGGTAAAAATATCGCCGGATCCAATGGGCAGAACGATTGGGACGGGATTGGCGCCCAGACGCTTTTTCATCATATCCAGTACGTTGTAGAAATCGCCTCCAACCCGGTCCATCTTGTTGACAAAGGCAATCCGTGGTACATTGTACTTGTCGGCCTGTCGCCATACGGTTTCGCTCTGGGGTTCCACGCCGCCGACCGCACAAAAGACGGCAACGGCACCATCCAGCACCCTCAATGACCGTTCCACTTCCACTGTGAAATCAACGTGTCCCGGTGTATCAATAATATTAATCCGGTGCCCTTCCCAGATTGTAGTAGTGGCAGCAGAAGTGATGGTAATTCCCCGTTCTTTCTCCTGTTCCATCCAGTCCATGGTGGCGCCACCTTCATGAACTTCCCCAATTTTATGGGTTCGTCCCGTATAGTAAAGAATCCGCTCTGTGAGCGTCGTCTTACCCGCATCAATGTGGGCCATGATGCCAATATTCCGGACTTTATTCAGGGAAATTTTCTTCATCAGAGGGAATCCGTCTATCTAAAGTGGGCAAAAGCGCGGTTTGCTTCTGCCATCCGATGGGTATCTTCCTTCTTTTTAATGGCACCGCCTTCCTGATTGGCGGCGGCAATTAACTCGGTAGCCAGTTTTTCGAACATGGGCTTGCCGGTCCGTTTCCGGGCAGCATTAATAATCCAGTGAGAGGCTAAAAAGAATTGACGGTGAGGCGGCACTTCGATCGGGACCTGGTAGTTTGCCCCACCAATGCGCCGGGATTTCACTTCCAGCATTGGGGAAGCATTCTTAATGGCTGCTTTAAATATATCAAGTCCGTCACTCTTCGTCCGGGCTTTGATCTGGTCCAGGGCCCGGTAAAACAAGCTTTCAGCGATGCCTTTTTTACCCGCTTTTGTCAGGTAATTGATAAACTTTGCCACTTCCAAATCGTGGTAAACCGGATCCGGTAAAATCTGTCTTTTTTCTGGTCGTCTTCTTCTCATAATTAATTCTTCGGACGTTTAGCGCCGTAACGGGAACGACTGGTTTTCCGATCACTCACCCCGGCCGTATCCAATGTTCCCCGGACGATGTGGTAACGAACACCCGGTAAATCCTTAACCCGTCCCCCTTCAATCATGACAATAGAGTGTTCCTGGAGGTTGTGACCCTCCCCGGGGATGTAAGCCGTTACTTCAATCCCGTTGGTTAAACGGACACGCGCCACTTTTCTCAGGGCAGAATTAGGCTTTTTGGGTGTTGTTGTGTACACACGGGTGCAGACTCCCCGTTTTTGGGGATTCCCTTTCAAAGCCGGTGCCACATTCTTTTTTGTGACCCGCTTTCTCCCTTTTCTGATTAATTGATTTATCGTCGGCATTTCAATTCCATAAAAGCCTATTAATTTACTGATTTCTTAGAACGTCTAACAATCGCTTTTTAGTTTATTTTTCAACCTTTTCCACTACTGATTCGGGTTTATTCTGTTCTACCTCCGTCGCTTCCTTTTCCGGATCCATGACCAGGATATTGCGTAAATGGGGTGAACTGGACCCGGCCGGGATTAAGCGACCGACGGCCACATTCTCTTTTAACCCTCGCAGGTAATCCGTTTTCCCTTCGGTGGCAGCATCCGTCAATACGCGGGTGGTTTCCTGGAACGAGGCGGCTGAAATGAAGCTTTCCGTATTCAGGGAAGCTTGCGTAATTCCCATTAACAGCGGTTCAAACGTGGCCGGTTTGGTTTTTCTCGATTTGGCCTGTTTCTTTCCCGCTTCCTTCAGGGCTTTATTAATTTCCCGGAATTCAGTTTTATCAACCAGAGCACCTTCTTCCAATTCCGAATCTCCCGGATCAGTCACAACCACCATTTTTTGAATCCGGGCGTTGGTTTCAAAAAATTCAGCCCGGTTGACCCGGTCTTCGCGCAGATAATGGGTATCTCCGGAATCCTTCACAAGGACCTTCTGCATCATTTGACGGACAATCACTTCAATGTGTTTATCGTCAATTTTAACACCCTGTAGACGGTAAACTTCCTGTATTTCGTTCACCAGGTATTCCCGAACTTTCCCCGGACCCAGGACCCGTAAAACATCAATCGGGGAAGTAGATCCCTCACAAAGCGGGGTACCAGCTTTAATCTGGTCACCTTCATGTACAATTACATGCTTTCCGTAAGGAATGGAGTATTTCCGAACTTCACCATCGGTACCCTCTACCAGGATTTTTCGAATTCCCCGTTTGGTTTCACCGAACTTCACAACACCATCGATTTCAGAAATCACGGAAGGATCGCTGGGTTTTCGAGCTTCAAATAATTCGGTGACCCGCGGAAGTCCGCCCGTAATGTCCCGGGTTTTCCCGATTTCACGAGGGATTTTTACCAAGGTCTGGCCCCGCTGGACTTTCTGTCCATCCTTCACAACCAGGGTGGCACGAACCGGTAGAATGGTACCACCGGACATGATATTTCCGTCTTTGTCCACAATCTCAAAGTGGGGACTCAGATTCCGGTCTTTGGATTCCATGATGACCATCTGCTTCTTCCCGCCTTCAACCGCTTCCACCTTAAAGGTTTCGTTTTCAATGAAGTCCTTGAGAACCACATATCCAGACTGGCGGGCCATGAGCACATCCGTGTAAGGATCCCATTGGAAAAGAATTGAATCGGCTTTCACCTTTTCACCATCTTCGACCAGAATATTGGATCCATAAGGCACATTATATTCTGCCCGGGGGCTCTTATTCTCATCCAGAATGAAAATTTTCGCGTGTCGTACCATACAGCGAACCACTTTCACGCGGGATTCATCGACCGTCTCGGCCACATCCAGATTATCGGAATATTTGACTGTGCCGGCCCGTTTAGTACGCATTTCCGATTTTTCAATAATGCGGGTTGCCGTTCCACCAATGTGGAATGTCCGCAGGGTAAGCTGCGTCCCCGGTTCCCCGATACTCTGAGCTGCTTGAATGCCCACGGCCGTCCCCAGCTCCACCAGTTTATGGGTGGATGGGTTCCAGCCATAACAGCTGGCACAAACGCCCCTCAGGGATTCACAGGTGAGTACGGAACGAATCCGGATTGATTCGACATTACTGCTGGCAATAATGGCCGCTTCTTCTTCTGTGATCAGGGTACCGGCCTTAATCTGGACCGTACCATTGGTGATGAAATCATCGAGAAGGGTTCGTCCGAGGATCCGGTCCGAAAGGGATTCAATAATTTCTTCCCCTTCTTTCAGATCGGTGGCAATAATGCCATTAATGGTTCCGCAGTCGAACTCAGAAATCACCACATCCTGAGCCACGTCCACCAATCGGCGGGTGAGGTAACCTGCATCGGCTGTTTTTAAAGCCGTATCCGCCAGACCTTTCCGGGCTCCGTGGGTGGAAATAAAATATTCCTGGACCGATAACCCCTCCCTGAAGTTGGATGTAATGGGCGATTCAATAATCTCACCCTTACCACCGGTCATGGATTTCTGGGGTTTGGCCATCAATCCCCGCATTCCGGCCAGCTGCTTGATCTGGTCCTGACTTCCCCGGGCACCGGAATCAGCCATCATGAAGATCGGGTTGAATCCCTGATCATCCCGCTGGAGATTCGCCATCATTGTGGCAGCCACCCGGTTTGTTGCATGGGTCCAGATATCAATAATCTTATTGTACCGTTCACCGTCGGTCAGGACGTGCCGGTTGAATTTGTCCTGAATATCCAGAACTTCCTTGTGAGCCTTATTAATGATTTCATATTTCTCATCGGGAACTAGAATATCACTGATGGAGATGGAAGCACCGGATTTTGTAGCTGTGTTGAATCCAAGATCTTTCAATTTATCCAGGAATTTCACCGTCTTGTAATTACCGGCTACCAGGTAGGTCTGGTTCACAATTTTTTCAAGTTTTTTCTTATTGATCAGTTCATCCACATAATCCATCTCTTCAGGAAGGATGGAATTGAAGAGAACCCGACCCACAGTAGTGTTTTTATGCCAAATGCCCTTGTGGCGAACATTAATAATGGCGTGCATATCCACGACTTTGTTTTCATAGGCCAGGAGAACTTCATCAAACGAACCAAACGATTTCCCCTCTCCTTTACAACCCTTTCGCTGACGTGTCAGGTAATAACATCCCAGGACCATGTCTTGAGATGGAATTGCAATGGGTTTCCCATTAGCCGGATGGAGAATGTTATGGCTGGAAAGCATCAGGACCCGTGCCTCGACCTGGGCCTGTACCGAAAGGGGTACGTGCACCGCCATTTGGTCGCCGTCAAAGTCGGCGTTGAAAGCGGAACAAACCAGCGGATGAAGCCGGATGGCCTTCCCGTCCACCAATACCGGCTGGAAAGCCTGAATACCCAACCGGTGCAGGGTCGGTGCCCGGTTCAGTAATACCGGATGATCCTTGACCACGTATTCAAGTACCTTGTAAACGATGGGATCCTTGCTCTCAATTAAAATTTTAGAACCGCGCGGCGTCTGGGTATAACCCCGAGCCATCAGTTCATTAATCATGTGGGGTTTGAATAACTCCAAAGCCATATCTTTAGGCAGACCGCACTCGTGGAGCTGCAGCTCCGGACCCACCACAATAACGGAACGGCCGGAGTAATCCACCCGTTTCCCCAGGAGGTTCTGGCGGAAACGTCCCGTTTTACCCCGCAACATGTCAGAAATGGATTTCAGGGGACGTCGTGTGCCACTGCGAATCGCTGTTTTCCGGCGACTATTATCGAAAAGGGCATCTACCGATTCCTGGAGCATTCGTTTTTCATTCCGCAGAATGACATCGGGTGCCTTGATTTCCATTAATTGTTTTAACCGGTTGTTTCGGATGATAATCCGGCGATATAAATCGTTCAGATCACTGGCAGCAAATCGACCACCGTCCAGGGGAACCAGTGGACGCAATTCCGGTGGAATCACCGGCAAGATGGAAACCACCATCCAGTCCGGACGATTGATTTTTTTCGTTGTGGAATTCCCGATAAAGGATTTTACCACCCGCAGCCGTTTCAGCGCATCTTCCTGTTTTTGCATGGAGCGGGAATTGTGGAGAATGTCTTCCAATTGGTTCCGCAATTCATTCAGGTTAATGCGGGAGAGGGCTTCCTTCATCGCTTCACCACCCATGGCGGCATAAAAATATTCTTCGTTATCCCGTTCCTCCTCGCTGACAGCGTCGAATCCATATAACGATTCCAGTTCCAGGAATTCTTCCTCATCCAGAAGATCGTATACTTTTTTATCACTCTTTCCCGGCTCAATTACCAGAAATTTTTCGTAATAAATGACCCGTTCCAGATCCTTGGTGCTGAGTCCTGTTAAATAGCTCAATTTGCTCGGGATGGAACGCAGATACCAGATATGAACCACTGGGACCGCAAGAGTAATGTGTCCCATCCGTTCCCGTCGGACCTTCTTTCGCGTAACCTCTACACCACAGCGGTCACAGATAATCCCGCGGTAACGAATGCCCTTGTACTTTCCACAATGGCATTCATAATCCTTTACGGGGCCGAATATCTTTTCGCAGAATAAACCATCTTTCTCCGGTTTATACGACCGGTAATTGATGGTTTCCGGCTTTAACACTTCCCCGTAGGACTTGGCCAGAATCATTTCCGGCGAAGCCAGTCCGATGGTAATGGAAGTAAAGTTTTTCGACGTGTCGACTTTTGTTGATTGAATGTAAGTCAAAATAGTTCTCCCTTAATCTAATTCGATGTCCAAGCCCAAACCCTGAAGTTCCTTGATCAATACATTGAATGATTCAGGAACCCCGAATGGCGGTAGATCTTCCCCTTTCACCAGGGCATTGTAAACCTTGGATCTACCATCAACATCATCAGATTTGACCGTTAGGATTTCATGAAGCGTATGGGCGGCTCCATAAGCTTCCAGAGCCCAGCATTCCATTTCACCGAATCGTTGACCGCCGAATTGCGCCTTACCACCCAATGGCTGTTGGGTCACCAGAGAATAAGGACCAGTAGAACGGGCGTGCATTTTATCGTCCACCATGTGGCTCAGCTTCATCATATAAATATTTCCTACCGTAACTGGATTATCAAAATATTCACCGGTACGCCCGTCAATCAGGTGTGTTTTCCCGGTTTCCGGTAAACCGGCCTTTTTCAGCTCCGCCACCACTTCATCTGGAGTGGCACCATTGAACACGGGTGTCTCATACTTCATTCCAAGAATGTCTCCCGCCCAGCCGAGCATAGTCTCATACAACTGTCCCAGATTCATTCTGGAGGGAACACCAAGGGGATTTAATACAATATCGACTGGAGTACCGTCTTCCAGGAATGGCATATCCTCTTCCGGGACGATTGTGGCAACCACACCCTTATTTCCATGGCGACCGGCCATCTTATCCCCGACCTGGATTTTCCGCTTGTTTGCGATATACACTTTGGCCAGTTTGAGGATCCCCGGTTGGAGTTCATCCCCAACCCGCAGCTTGAAGACTTCCTTCTCCAGATATTCCTCAATCCGGCGCCATTCCTTCCAGTAGGAACGCCACACCAGTTTAATGGATTTCCAGACGGAGGCCTCTTCAACCCAGGAACTGTCTTGGGCAAATCGTTCCAGATCGTAACTCTGTAGTCGTTTGGCAGTGAGTTTCGTCCCCTTCTTGATGAGGGTACGACCGGAAGAAATATCCCGGATACCATCCGAAATCTGGTCTTTTAATAATTCCATCAATTTGGTGTCCCGGGCCTGCTTCAGCTGTTTTTTCTTCTCAGCCATCGCCTTCTGAAGTTCGAGAATCTTCTTTTTCTCTTCCATCCGGGCGGTTTTGCTCCGTTTTTCAAACAGTTTGGTATCGATGACCACACCGTTAACACCGGGATCAGCCCTTTTGGAGGCATCTTTCACCTCACCGGCTTTTTCACCAAAGATCGCTCTTAATAATTTTTCTTCAGGGGTTGGATCGGTCTCTCCTTTCGGAGTCACTTTACCGATTAAAATATCCCCTTCCTTCACTTTTGCACCAATGCGGATAATTCCGCCTTCATCCAATTCCTTCGTAGCTTCTTCACTCACATTGGGGATTTCAGCCGTCAACTCTTCTTCACCGCGTTTGGTGTCACGCACTTCCAGTTCCACTTCATTGATATGAATGCTGGTGAACGTGTCGTGTTTAACCAATCGTTCGCTAATCACGATGGCGTCCTCGAAATTGTACCCCCGCCAGGGCATGAAGGCCACGAGGACATTTTTCCCTAGCGCCAGTTCTCCATTCTGAGAAGAGGTTCCGTCCGCGATCACGTCCCCTTTCTTAACCCGTTGGCCTTCCTTGACGATAGGACGCTGGTTCTGACAGGTGTTCTGGTTTGTCCGGTGATATTTCCACAGAGGGATTTCTACCAGGTTTTCCCCTTCCACCAGGGCCAGGTCATCGGAAATTTCATTGGTTTTAATAACAATTTTTTCTGCGTCTGCATAGACGACCCGACCATTCACCGGGGAGGTAATAACCGCCCGGGAATCCACCGCAACCTTGTGTTCCATGCCGGTCCCCACAATGGGGGCTTCCGGATTCATGAGAGGTACGGATTGACGCTGCATATTGGATCCCATGAGGGCCCTGTTGGCATCGTCATGATCCAGAAAAGGAATCAGGGCCGCGGCCACAGAAAGAATCTGGTTGGGCGCCACATCCATATACTGGATTTGATCTGGAGAAACAATGGGGAAGTCCCCCCGAATTCGGGCTCGGAGAGTTTTATTCAACAGACGATTATCGTCACCTAATTCTTCATTAGACTGGGCAATCATTACCCGGTCTTCATCGTCGGCAGAGAGATATTCAATTTTATTTGTAGCTACGGCATAGCCGTTTTTACTCTCCACAAGGCGGTACGGAGCCTCAATAAAGCCGTGGCGATTTACCTTCGCCAACAGTGCAAGAGACGAAATCAGACCAATATTGGGTCCTTCCGGAGTTTCAATAGGACACAGCCGTCCATAATGCGTATAGTGAACGTCACGAACTTCAAAACCGGCCCGTTCCCGTGTCAAACCTCCCGGACCTAGAGCAGAAATACGACGTTTGTGAGTGACTTCCGCTAATGGGTTGGTTTGATCTCCGAACTGAGAGAGTTGACTGGTCCCAAAAAAGGTGTTAATAACAGTCGTCACCACCCGTGAATTAATCAAATCCTGCGGCGTCAGGGACTCCTGCTCCCGCAGGTTCATTCTTTCGTAAATCGTCCGGAGCATCCGGCTCAGAGCTACCGAAAACTGGTTGGTCAGCTGTTCACCAATGGATTTCACGCGGCGATTACCCAGATGGTCAATATCGTCGGTTCCCCGCTCTCCTTTGCGCATAATCACCAGGAAATTGATCACCTGTATAATGTCATCCATGGTCAGGACGGTTTGATCCACCGGAACATCCAGATTAAACTGTTGGTTCAGACGGTACCGCCCCACTTCACCCAGATCATATTTTTTCGGGCTGAAAAAGATTCGTTCAATAAATTTTTGTGCTGTTTCCAGATTAGGCGGTTCACCGGAACGAAGAAGTTGGTAAACAACATTCAGGGCTTCTTCCGTGCTCTTGGTAGGATCCTTATGCATGGTGTTTAACAACATCATGGCGTGAAAATTCCGGTTGGTATTGACGACGTCGATCTTGCTGACACCGGCCTTTTTCAGTTCAGCGATGACTTCTTCCGTCACCTCAACACCCCCTTCAAAATAAATTTCACCCGTCTGCGTATCGATCACATCTTCAATAATGGTGGCACCAATGTGATTGTAGGCATTTTTGCTTTTGATTTTTACCGTCTCAATACAGCCGAAAGCCTTGAAGATATCCGCATTGGTGGAAAATCCCAGAGCCCGCAGCAACATGGTCACAGGGAATTTCCTGCGGCGGTCAATAATCGTGAAAAGACAGTCATTAATATCGGTCGTAAAGTCCACCCACGAACCACGGAACGGAATGATCCGGGCCTGATACAGACGTGTCCCATTGGGGTGAATGGAATCATCGAAGAATACTCCCGGGGACCGCTGAAGCTGAGAAACAATGACCCTTTCAGCACCATTAATAATAAAGGTGCCTTTTTCCGTCATTTTAGGAATATTCCCGAAATAAACTTCCTGCTCAATGCTCTGATCGTATTTACTGCGATCATTTTCATTGGTAATATGCAGGATGAGACGGACTTTTAAGGGAACGGAGTAGGTCACCCCCCGGTCGATGCATTCGGCCGGCGTATATTTGGGTAACCCCAGGAAATAACTTTTATATTCCAGCACGTAATTCCGATGCGAGTCTTCCAATGGAAAGACATTCCGGAATACTTCTTCCAGACCAACGGGAGCCCGTTGATCTTCAGGAACATTTTCCTGAATAAATTGCTGGTACGAATCAAGCTGGACCGATAACAGATCAGGCAGCTCAATTTCAGACGATACTTTTGCGAATGACTTACGCTTGGCGTACTGATTCATTGTGGCTTCCAATTAAGCCTCCTTTGTAAGGTAGGATGAAACGAAAATTGTGGGATGAAAAAAGAGCGTAAAACTCACCTTATTTGAGTTCGACGGTCGCTCCTGCTTCTTCCAGTTTGGCTTTGATTTCTTCCGCTTCCGCTTTAGAAACGCCTTCTTTCACAGCCTTGGGGGCATTATCCACCAGTTCTTTCGCTTCTTTCAGTCCAAGACTGGTAATGGTACGCACAACTTTAATCACGTTGATTTTGGATTGGCCTACTGTTGAGAGGACGACATCGAATTCATCCTTTTCCTCTGCTTCGGCAGCAGCACCTTCTCCGGCAGCTGGAGCCGCTACTGCAGCCACGGGGGCCGCCGCAGTGACACCGAACTTTTCCTCAATCTCTGAAATCAGTTCTGATATTTCCAGCATATTGGCATTTTCTAGGTAAGATAGCACATCGGCTCTGGTTACTTCAGCCATCACATTTGCTCCTTGATTAGATTTATTAAGATTTTTGATCTTTTAAGTTATTCAGGGCATTGCCCAGATTGGACATGGGGGCTTTCAGTCCCCAGACCAGTTTCGTCAATGGTGATTGCAATAAGGCCATAAATTTGGCCAGCAATATTTCACGGGAGGGTAAATCGGCAATGGAACGGAATTTTTCACCACCGAATATTTTCCCTTCGAAGATGATTCCTTTCACCTTAGGCAAATCGTGATCCTTGGTAAAGGATTTTAACACCTGGGCGGGAACCACCGGATCCTCGAAGGAAAAGGCAATCGCCGTAGGACCGGTTAAAAATTCTTCCATCCCATCCAGATTGTTATTTTTCGCAACTATTTTCAACAGGGTGTTTTTTGCCACCCGGAACCGGACATCTGATTTGAAAAATTCGCGACGTAGTTGATTAATGTCATCCACGTTCAGTCCCAGATAATCGGTTAAATAAATGGCTTTGGCCTGTTTGACCAATTCCGTCAACTCTTCTGCCTGGGCGATATTTTTTGAATTTGGCATAGTACTACCTGATTGTTGACTGATCGACTTTAATCCCCGGGCCCATGGTGGAAGAAATGGTAACTTTCTTCAAATATTGACCCTTCACAGAGGCTGGTTTTGCCTTGAGGATAGTATTGTAAATCTGTTTAATATTTTCTACGAGCGCTTCTGTTTCAAAGGAGACTTTCCCGCAGGTGGAATGGACGATGCCACCCTTTTCAACCCGCAGCTCAATTTTCCCCGCTTTTAATTCTTTCACCGCTTTAGCCACATCCGTGGTAACCGTGCCGCTTTTAGGATTGGGCATTAACCCCTTCGGACCCAGAATTTTACCCAGTTTCCCGATTTCGGGCATCATGTCGGGGGTGGCGATGATTTTATCCACATCGGCCCACCCAGCCTTAATTTTTTCCAGAAAATCCTTGTTCCCTACAAAATCCGCCCCTGCTTCCTGCGCCTCTTTTTCCTTGGGCCCGGTGGTGAGAACCAATACTTTCACTTCGGCCCCGGTCCCATGGGGCAGCGTGGTCATGACACGGATATTTTGATCCGCATGCCGTGGATCGACACCCAGATTGATGGCAATGTCCACCGATTCATCGAATTTGGTGAATTTTAATTCCTTCACCAATTTTACTGCCTCTTCCAGGGCGTATTCCTTCTGGCGGTCAAATTTTCCTTCAACTGCTTTCCGGTTCTTAGATTGTTTCATGAATTCACTACCTCCACACCCATGCTACGGGCAGTACCCCGAATCATTTCAACCGCCTGTTCAATCGTATTGGCATTCAGATCTTCAAATTTCAGTTGCGCAATCTCACGCAAATCCGCTTCCGTCACTTTCCCCACCTTTTCACGATTGGGTTCACCCGAGCCCTTTTCAATCCCCGCTTTTTTCTTCAACAATACAGCCGCAGGTGGTGTTTTAGTGATAAAACTGAAACTGCGGTCCACATAGACCGTGATTACTACCGGAATGATCATCCCGGCCTGATCCTGAGTTGCCGCATTAAATGCTTTACAGAATTCCATAATATTGACACCATGCTGACCCAGGGCCGGTCCGACGGGCGGCGCCGGATTGGCTTTCCCTGCCGGGATTTGCAGCTTGATGTACCCTGTTATTTTCTTCGCCATATTTTCAACCTACTTTTCTAACTCAACTTGAAGAAAATCCAGTTCAATCGGTGTGGGTCTTCCGAAAATACTGACAGACACTTTAATCTTTTGTTTCTCATCATTGACTTCCTGGACAAAACCGGAAAAATCCATAAAAGGTCCATCAATGACCTTTACCGCATCACCCACCTTGAAGGGATTCACAACAACTTCCTTCCCTTCACGACCTTCCACTTCTCCTAGAATCCGGGTCACTTCCTCCGGTTTCAACGCCTGGGGTTGTCCGTTTGGACCCACGAAACTGATGACGCCATTGGTGTTCTCAATTAAATAACGAATTTTCTTATCGTTATTCATCTTGATCAGGATATAACCCGGGAAAAACACCTTATTCCGGACTTTCTTTTTCCCGTCTTTCATTTCGACAATATTCTCGGAGGGCACCAGAATATCGGCAACTTCATCCTGCAGACCCGCGTCTTCCACTTCATATAAAATGTTTTCGCGGATCTTTTTCTCCTTACCGGAAATAACTCTAAGTGTGTACCAGTCCATGGTCTATAAAATGATCTTTAATAAGGCGGTTAAAATTCGGTCCACAAAAAACAGAAACAGACTAATCATGAGGGAGAGGGTAATCACCACATAAGTGGAGCCCTTCAGCTCATCCCAGGTTGGCCAGGAGACTTTTTTCATTTCAAACTGCACGTCGGAGAAGAATTTAGATATCTTACTAAACATCGCCTTTCACCAACTCCCTTAACTGATTCAAATTTCGTAAACCCGAATTGTAATTAAACGATTGCAGGAGTGGCAGGAATCGAACCCGCAACCCCCGGTTTTGGAGACCGGTGCTCTACCAATTGAGCTACACTCCTAATTTGGATGCACACCTCTGGTCTGAGGTTTAAATCCAATGCGAAACCCAATTACTTTGTTTCCTTGAAAATGACGTGCTTCCGGATGACAGGATCGTATTTCCGGTACTCCACCCGTTCCGGATGTTTCCGGCGACTCTTGGTCACCGTGTACCGATACCCGGTGCCAGCCGTACTTTCAATTTGAATGATATTGCGTTTACTGTTTCCAGCCATTTTCAATTCACCTATTTATTCAATAATCTCCGTAACCACACCTGCGCCGACCGTATGTCCACCCTCACGAATGGCAAACCGCAGCTCCT
>CAZIIM010000037.1:0-11576 GCA_964539305.1 uncultured bacterium
TCCGCCTCATATGCCGGAAGGCCACGAGCCTCAAAGTCTAATACGGCGACCGTGGATTTATTCTGCTGATTTGCCGCAAAGAGAAAACAGAAAAGCCAAATAGGAATAGAAGTAATAATTCCGGTTCTAGCTGTTTTCAAGAGACATTATTCCTTTGTTGGTTTTTATAAAGAAATAAGAGAAATTTAAGGGGAGCGGAAAGGGGTCCCCACCGCTCCCCCCTACAATCCATAAACCGGGTCCAGGCGTAGCAACTCCTTGGAATGATCCGGTGTGTCTGGTACAGATTAAATCTGAGGTCAGGGAAACCATACGTGTCATGACAGGCCGGTATAATGGTTTGATTGTTCTTAGTCCTTAGCTACTCAGGATTCGGTTTACATCTAACAATACCACCCATTCTCAGCGCTGCGGAAAAAAAGTTGTAAAAATTTTTGTTTTCTTTTAAACAGCTGGAAAGAACAACTGGGTGTTTATCTCTAAACTTTAGTCATTAAGCCTTCGACTTGTTCTGCTCCGCAGAACAGCTCAGGCAGACAAAGCATTTGAGAATTCCGTCATGGTGAGCCTGACCCCGCCTGGCCGTTTATCCACTGGATAACCTTACTTTTATCTTTAAACTTTAGTTATTAAGCCTTCGACTGGCGCCCCTGGGCGCCGCTCAGGCGGACAGACATGTATGTCGCGCTGAGCTTGTCGAAGCGCGATCATGTGCATTGAAATAACCTGAATTATTATCCTAAAACAATGGCAATAACGCCTTCGACACGCCCCGCAAAACTGGGCTGCTCAGGTAATCATGTACCTCGTTATAATATAAAAATACCGGTTGTCCTGAAACTATCTTGGCTCACGTGCCCTCGGTGGGCAGAGAACAAAATAGTGAAAAGTCTTTTACTCTGGTAAAGTGTAGCGGCGGTTCATTGTCGCTGAATCACGCCAGGTATCCCCATCCCAGTACTGAACCTTCCGGAAATAATCCAGCAGTTCAGGATCATTGTAAGGCAAGGGCTCCCGATCGGGAAATCTCAATGCATATAAGTTATAATATCCATCAGCTAAATCAACAAACAGTACTTCCATTTTTGTATTCAAAAAATAGAACATATCAATAAACCGCTTTTTTGTCAACGATGGTCCGGATAATAAAAATTTAATTTTATCATTTTTCAGAATTATTTCACGGGTTACATCACGATTGTTTTTCCCTGACAAGCGTGTAAAATGGGTAAGGGGAAATTTCAAATAATAAATTGCATTTCCGAGGGGTTCAGTACGGTTTGTATAATAATCCTGACTCTGGGGGGAAGCACCGTACATTTTAAAAGGATCCAATACTACCAGAATACCCGTCCTGTAATTATTATTCGTTCCTGTCGCCAGGATTTCCTTTACACCATTACCAGGCCAAACATCAGCAACTGTTATATCGGAAAAAGCACCGCTGTTCCAGTAATCGCTCAGAATTTTCCCCTCAATTGAAACAGTCATAATACGGGTCGGGAAAAAATCATGCTGGCTCGTACAAATAATTTCTTTTATCCCATCAAAATTACAGTCATCCACTTCAATTAAGCGTACAGAGAAAAGATCGGGATAAATATTGTCACCATAGACCATGGTCTTTCCAGTATTGATTTTCCAATCAATATTTCCGGCCGCATTGTAACAGACCAGATTCCCAACCAAGTCCGAAGGCAGATGATCTGAACTACAGTTATATCCGACCAAAATTTCCGGCTCATCATCCCCATCAATATCTTCAATAATGATTCTCTTTGAACTTACACCCGGCTCTGTTTTCCACAGAGCAAAGCCATATTTATTCCTGATGACAACTCGATCTTCATTCGTCTTCGTGAATGAAGCAGGCTCCCCGTTCTTCACAATCCCAAACCAGAACCCCAGAAACAACATCACTACAAACACCATGGCACTCAGGGTAACACCATTGGCATGATCTTTCACAAACTGACGGGAACGCTCCTTGATCTGGCGACGCTGAAGGTACAACACCTCCCGCCTGGCGAGAACTTCTTCATAACTCTGAACCGGGATCAGGTTTATGCTTCTTCGGGGATAGCGGGACTGAAGTTGTTTTATCACCGCCCGGGCTTCTTTCAATTGTTTTCTGGGAAGAACAACCGTACTGACACCACTGTAAAACGCCGCCTCCAGTTTGGGCGGTAACATATCCTTATTCACCGGCAGGACGTTCCCGTCCTCATCCAAAGCCCCCGTAAAAGCCACATCCTCATACACCACATACTTAAAAGGTCGATTCCGGTTATAAGTGTACAGCCCCATCCCCCCTAATACCGCCAGAATCAGTCCGATGGAATTCCCACCCAGATGGGTAGCCGGCTGATCAATGGAATACTCCAGACGTAAGGAACGCTTCTCCGGAAGTTTGTGCCGCAACTTTAAATACGCACACACCTGACGACTCTGGTCTGAAAAAAGATTACCTGTCTCCACCAGGTGCGACACCACCCGAACCTGGTCCATTACCTCTTTCTGTCTCACCCGAAGGTGGCTCAGTTCCACCCGGCTTATTATCCCTGTGTTCTCCTCCCCCTGATGCACCACGAACAACCCCAACACCGAATCACTGGAAGACACATGACCACGCCTGTGCCATTCAACTCCGACCTCTGCTTTAACCTCAGAAGAAACCCTGGGGAGTACCTGGGCTCTAAAGGCGGTTTCATCCAATTCCTTCCCGGAAGAAAGAAGTGCTTCTACTCCCGAATCAGTAAAACCCGCTAACCCGGCTTCACTCAACATGGCTGTCAGTTCAGAATAAGCCTGTAAACGGATATACGCCCTTACCAGACTGAAAACCGCCTTCCGGTAGGCTTTGGGAAAATCATCTTTGCTCAATCTCGAAAGACTGAACGTTAATATCTCTGGACTTAAGGTCTGAAAGTCTTGCTTCCGGCCCCGCTCGATGACCTGGGATAAAAGTAAACTCAGCTCCGTCTCGTAGGACTGGCGCTGGGAGGGGTGAATGGTTTCCTCCACCCTGTTGTACAAGCGCTCAAGAATCTTCAGCTGCAAGGCCAGCCAGGGCGTGGAATGAACCGACTTCAACCCATCGTCAAAAGCCTCCTCAAATGCCAGCAGGGAAATTTCAGGCATGAATCACGCCTCAAGGTCCGTAAAAAACAAATCCTTAAAATTTGGGATCAATTATACAAACAAAAATAGACCGGTTGTTCAGTAAGATCGGGGAGCTTCACCCGGGTAAGATTCCGGTGAAGTGAAACCAGTTTGGAACCAGGTATATCAGCGTTTTTCTTTGCTGTAATTACAAGTAACTTTGTTAATCCAGCTGAATCTTGATCCTGAGCTGACTTTAATTCTACATGAACCAGATCATCCTCAACCGAAAGATCCAGACGGTTATTTTGATCATCCACTAATGCGATCCGCCCCCGGATTTCATTTCCCTCGGTCTTGAAACACAAACGTGGCCTGGCAATGGAAAGAGAATCTTTTAAAGGATCAATATTTTTTGTTTTGGGGATAACGGCCTGACCTTCGGCATTTACCAGGAAATAATCAGAACGATTTTCCGGAAAAATAATATTGAATTGAATTTCTTCCGGGTGTTGGCTGATAAAATAGAGCCTGTAACACTCTGCTTCCGGGTCGTCAAAGACCCGAATGATATTCTCACCCTTGCCATATTTCAACGTTCCCCGTCTTTTCATATGTCCCGGTGGCCATTCCTCACCGGCGGCGACCAACCCGGAAATTTGTCGCCAGGGACTGACCTTGTGGAATAATTCCAACGGCGCATCGGGTTTAAAGGTTAAAAAAGACCCGATAAAATTTTCTGCTGCACGATTTGACATGGTCCTCATCTATACTCTAAAGACGATTTTTACATCTGCGGAAAAAATCTTTTTAGCATTCTTTATCACATATTCAAACTTATTACGGTAGAATTGCTGGTATTCCTGAAGAGTCAGATGGCCACCAAAGGACTTACATAAGTATTCAAAATAAGTCTGTGAAATACCTCCGTCAGTGAAATCCCGCATAATGGAGGTGAGGGCACAGGTAAAGTAGTCACACTCTTCCGGTGTCAGTTTCCCTTTTTGACAGTACTGTTGAAGAATATTCTTTTTCACCTGGCGAATGGTATCTGCCACCATTTCTTCCAGGGAGAGGGCCAGATCCGGCTCTTCATAGGTCAGGAGGGGATCCGCCAGGTCCGGGAGTCCCCAATTTACCTGCCGTACACAGGCCAACAGATCCACCACCGCTACCGACTTATTTTTTCTTTCAACAAATTCCTCCAACACCTGCTCCATGTCCCGGGTCAGGAGTCCGGCTTTTGCCTGGTGGAGCGCCTTTTGGATGTCTTCATGATCCACCAACGAGGCTTCCGGCGAGATGAAAATTCTGGGTCCAAACAATGGGTGGTTCTGTTTCTGCCAATCAGCATGTTTTTCCAGCAGGTAGTGTAAACTGCGGTAAAACACACGACCGACGGGATCCCGGAGTGAAAAAATTCGAATGGATTCCTGCCGCACCACTGAGAGCAGTAGTTTTCTGATGGCCTGTTCAAATTCTTCATCCGAAGCGGATAACCGGGGGGCAAAATACATCTCCAGTTCGTAAAAGACCCCTTTTTCATCCCGGGCGAACAGGGGACCAATAAAATCCAGGGCCAAATCCACAACTTCAGCTTCGGTGTCCCTCCACTCGTTCACCAGACCGGTTTTATGAACCAATATATCCCGTGTCGATTGAATAAAATAGGCCACGACCAGCTGTATTTCGGTCTTTTTCCCTTTGCCACGACACAGTGTTTCCAGGGCTGATTTAATCGTCGGCTTCACACTGTTACACAGATTAGTAGAATTCCGATCGCAATAATCCCCTTCCAATGACATTCATGGTATTGGAATCATCGAGTTGCAACACCTGCTGGAAATTAAACGAAATCAGGACTGATTGTCCAACTTAAATTCAATTGATTGCCAGATAAACTGGGATGAACTAAATCAGACTATACACATAAATGGTGATAGCATTTCTTGAGGTACAAGGCCATCATTTCACGGCGGTATTTCAGTGGAAATAAATCATTATCAATTGTCTGGCACCGCTTTCGAACCTGGCGCTGGAAAACTTCCAGTGTATTGGGACGGACAGATCCCTCCACCAGGACCGGTGCCGGGGAAACCCCATTGACTACAATCCGAATACGATCGTTCCCATCGCGACATCCAGCCACAGTCAGGGAAGTGAAATCCAGACTGTGGCGCAATCGCAATTTTTTAAACCACCATTTTGGGGGTACCATGGGAATCTCAACCTCCAGAAGGAGTGATCCTCCTTCAAAATAACGTAACGGATTTAATCCGTCTTGCTGGTAGATCTTTTCCAGAGGAATTTTTTGCACTTTAGCTCCGTCATGGTAGGAGACTACCGCTCCCATGGCCATCAGAGCCGGGGCCAGGTCCGAAACATTCCGGGCATAGCACTTCTGGGTACTTCCTGTAATCTGGCAGGTACTGCCACTGTCCCGCAGGCAGGAACCCACCGCCTGCCTCCATTCTTCAGACTGATTATAAAAGGAGCATCGGTTCCTCACGAGGAGGTTTCCACCCACCGTGGCGTTTTTACGGATCACAGGGGTGGCTATTACAGCAGCAGCTTCCCGGAGTAAAGGCCAGGTTTGCTTCACCAGCGGAGACGTTTTAACTGCTTCGATTGAAGTTAAAGCGCCGATTCGAAGTCCTCTGCGGCTCTTTTTAATGAATCGCAGGGTGTCAATGGAGTAGAGGTCGATGAGGGTACCGGCAGATTCCAATGCCTGCTTCCGATGGATCTGAACATCCGTTCCCCCTCCCAGGAAAACAGAATCCCCTTCCCATTTCTGTGCCAACCGCACCGCTTCTTTTACCGTACGGGGTTTCAGGTATTGACTGACCTTCATTTCGACCTCGCCTGTTTCTGTTTAAGCTGCTGCAGTATTTTATCCGGTGTTATTGGAAGGTCAAACAAGCGGATACCGAGGGCATCATGAAGGGCGTTTCCGATGGAAGGGAGCACCGGATGAATGGGACCCTCTCCCGCCTCCTTTGCCCCATACGGTCCCTCCGAATCATGCGATTCTACAATTGTAATATCCATCTCAGGACTTTCCAGTGCCGTTGGAATCCGGTAATCTGTAAAATTAGGATTTAAGATCTGGCCATCATTATACCGCAGTTCTTCTCCTATGACCTGGCCTATTCCCATTTGGATGCACCCTTCAATCTGCCCCTCCACCGCCAGAGGATTCAAGGCTTTACCGCAGTCGTGTGCCCCCCAGATCTTGACAACCCTGAAGGCTCCGGTCTCGGGATTGGCTTCTACTTCACTGATGAAAGCACCAAAGCTGTACGCAGGGCTTAAACCGGCCCCAGCTCCTTTAAATGATCCGCCCATGGGGGGTGCTTCATATTTCCCGGTTGTAATAAAAGATCCCCGGTGAGCCAAAGCAATTTGGACCCCTTCATCCCAGGTGATATTAATTTTCCCATTTTTTGAACGGATCCGGCCCTGAGCGAATTCCAGTCTTGTTCCTTTCACCCCGAATCGTTTCATAATAGCACGGCTGATTTCTGTTCGCATGGCCATGACCGCCTCCCGGGCTGCGTTCCCCACCATGAAGGTCACCCGACTGGAATAACTCCCCAGATCCACCGGTGTAATTTTAGTGTCGGCGGATTCAATCTGAATTCGATCCAGGGTCAGCCCTAATTCTTCAGCGGCAATCTGAATCAGAATCGTATCGCTCCCCTGGCCCAGATCGCTGGCGCCGCTGAAAAGGACCACCCGTCCGTCAAAATCCAGTTTTGCATGGACAATGGTCTGGGGATAATCGGTCCCCATGATGATCGGCAGAGCACTGCCGCTGATGTAAAAACCACAGGCGACGCCCATTCCCCGCCCAGGTGGCAGATGACCACGCCTCTCATTCCACCGGGACCGCTTTCTCACGATTTCCAGGCATTCTTTCACACCATTGCTTGTAATTCTGAATTTGCCCACCGTTTCTGTATAAGCCGGTAGAAAATTCCGGAGGCGGATTTCACAGGGGTCCATGCCCATTTTCTCGGCCAGCATATCCAAGGCAACTTCAAACGCGCAGCGGGAATTCACGGCTCCGTGCCCCCGCATGGCCCCGCACTGTGGTTTATTGGTGTACACCCGCCGCACACGAAACCCGAAATGGTCAATCCGGTAAGGCCCCTGCAGCAGAACACCATTATAATAGGCGGTGACTACTCCAAAACTGGCATAAGCCCCCCCATCGATGACACCATCCATTTTCATGGCCGTGAGATGACCCTCCCGGTCGCAACCCAATTCGATTTCCATGGTTGTGGGATGACGGCCGTGATTATTGATAAACACTTCCTCCCGGGACAAGACACATTTCACTGGTCGGTGCGTTTTCCACGCCAGCCAGGCAGTTATAATTTCATGGGGAAAAGGATCGCTCTTCCCGCCAAATGCGCCCCCCAGGGCCGGCTTCTTCACCTGAATGCGGTGTAGGGGGATCCTCAATACTTCAGCCAGCGTACGGTGGAGATAATGGGGAATCTGAGTGGCTGAAATGACCGTCAGGGTGTCGTCCGGATTCCAGACCGCTATCGTCGCCAGAGGTTCCATAAAAGCGTGTGAAAGACCGACAAATCGGAATCGTGCTGAACAGGTGGCAAAAGATTGTTTTAATTTTTCTTCCGGCTGATTGAACTTCATCTCCACCGTTTTGTGAATATTTGTTCCACCCCTACTGTGGGCATGGATCTGTTCCCTGGGTGAACACTTCACCAGCGAATCTGCCGGTTTCAGGAAGGTTGGCAGTGGATCGTATTCCACTTCAATTTTTTTCGCCCCCTCCCCTGCAGCCTCCAACGAATCAGCCGCTACGGCAGCAACAATTTCTCCTACGTACCGGACCTTATTCACGGCTAAAGCCGTTTCATCCCGGCTGGCGGGCAGAACCCCGAATCTGACCGGAATATCTTTCCCGGTGACCACCTTCTGTACCCCGGGGATCTTCTCAGCCCCCGAGGTATTAATCTTGCGGATCAGGGCATGGGGGAACGGGCTACGGAGAAAGCGCACGTACAACTGATTTGGAAACTGGTAATCCCCGGTATATCGGGCCTGCCCGGTCACCTTGCGGACCGCGTCAATTCCAGGTGTCGGTTTGCCAATAATCGTCATTTGTCTTGCACCTGCCTGGTGGCCGCTTCCACAGCAGTAATAATCTTTGCGTAACCGGTACAGCGACACAAATTCCCGGACAACGCTTCCCGGATTTCATCCCGGCTGGGTTCAGGATGCTCCTGTAAAAAGGTGAGAACCGTCAACACCATCCCGGGCGTGCAGTACCCGCATTGAATTCCCCCTTTTTCCACCAGTTGTTCCTGAACCGGATGCAGATCCCCATTCACGGCCACACCTTCAATAGTCGTAATTTCAAGGCCATCGCAGCGGAGCGTGGGTGTCAGACAACTCAGAACCGGCTCACCGGACAATAAGACAGTACAGGCACCACAGGATCCCTGGTCACACCCCAGCTTGGTCCCCGTCAGATGGAGTCGCTCCCTTAATGTTTCCACCAGCATTTCTCCCGGTTCAACCAGTAATGTCTGAGAAACGCCGTTGACGATCAGGGTTACTTGTTCCACGACTTGTCCCGTTTTACTAACATGGCGACGCCCTGTCCGTGCCCCACGCACAGGCTTGCAACTCCCACTTGCAGATTTCTTTCGACCAGGCTGTGAGCCAAGGTAACTGCCAACCGCAATCCCGTCATCCCCAGGGGATGGCCCTGGGCCACGGCACCACCGTGGATATTGAGTCGTTCCGCTGGGATCTGCAGTTCCTGCTGGCAAGCCAGAACCTGAACCGCAAAAGCTTCATTAATCTCCCACAAGTCTACGGCCTCTTTTTCCAGCCCAACCTGCTCTAATAATTTGTTAATGGCAGGAACAGGACCAAGTCCCATTCGAGTGGGATCCAGACCAACTGTGACCGCAGGTCCGATCTCAGCCAGTGGCTGCCAACCATACCGTTCCAATGAAGCTTCACTACAGACCAGGGCCATGCAGGCGCCATCGGATATGCCGGAACTGTTTGCCGCCGTGACGGTCCCCTCTTCCTTGAAGACCGGCTTAAGGTTTGCCAACGCTTCCAGGGATGAGGCCCGGGGACCCTGGTCCTCCCGGACGATGGTACCATCCGGTAATGTAATCGGTATTCGCTCCCGCTCAAAAAAACCCGCCTTCTGTGCAGAAAAATAGCGACGGTTGCTTTCAACGGTAAACTCATCCTGGGCAATCTGGGATAGTTTGAATTCCTCCGCCAGTTTTTCGGCCGTCAAACCCATATTGGTCCATTGAAAATCATAATCCCTGAAAAGATTCGGGTGATAGTCCAGGGCAGCCGTCATGGGAATATGCCCCATATGTTCCACCCCGCCCACGAGCACCAACTCCCGGGTTCCACAGCGAATACTGTCAGCAGCCATTTCCAGGGCGGTAAGACTGGAAGCGCACAGGCGGTTGATGGTTACTCCGGGAATGGATTTTGGAAAACCAGCCAATAACAGAATTAACCGGGCCAGATTTTTCCCCTGCTCATGGTGTTGTCCTACACATCCCAAATAAAAATCATCAATCTTGTCTGGAACCACCTTTGTCCGCTGTACCAAGGCTTCCAGAACCTGGACAACCAGTTCATCGGCCCGCAGATCACGATAAAGACCTTTATCCGGATGGCTCCGACCAATCGGAGAGCGACACCCGTCCACCAGATACACTTTTTCCATTACAACTGATAATTCCTTGGAATCAACCCAGATCAGCACCAATATGTTTTCCGCCGTCCACGTAGAGAACCTGGCCCGTAATGAATTGGGCTTCCGGACTGGCGAGGAAAAGTATGGCTGCCGCCACATCTTCCGGCGTCCCTACCGTTTTTCCCGGTTGCGCTTCCACCAGTTTTCGCCACGTTTCTTCAGGCAAACTGCGGGTCAGGGGCGTATCGATCAAACCAGGCGCCACTGCATTCACGGTTACCCCGGAAGAAGCCAGTTCCAGAGCCAGTACCCGCGTGAGACTCACCAAACCCCCCTTGGAAGCGGCATAGTTGGACTGACCAAAATTCCCCAGCCAGGCCCGGGAAGTCAGATTAATAATTCGCCCTGATTGCTGTTGGCGCATAATCGGTGCCACCTGCCGGCACAGAAGCCAGGGACCTTTCAGGTTTACGGCTAAAACGGCGTCAAAGTCCTCCTCCGACATATTCCAGATGGCATGATCCCGGAAAATACCCGCATTATTCACCAGAATATCAATCCGACCGGAGCTCTTCATAACCCGGGACACAAACTGTTCAACATCAGCGGAGGAACGAACGTCGCCGGTAACCGTGAAAACACACGGATTCTGGCCAAAGGTAAAATCTTTGGGGAATTGGCGGTCCAGGATATAAATCACGGCGTCTCTTTCAAGAAACTGCTTTACAATTTCCAGGCCGATGCCACGACCACCGCCAGTAACGATGACAACTTTTTCCTTAAAGTCCATTCAACTTCCCGTAAATCGCGGTTTTGCTTTACCAACACTTTCCAACCCTATCAGTGCATCCCGGGTGGAAAAAATTGCTTCCAAAAAATCCAGTTCTGATGCCGGTCCCGCCTGAGCATCTATTAACTGTTCAGCTATTGCCAACGCCCGCGGAGCCTTGCTCCTGACTGCTTTAACAAGAAAGTCCCATTTTTCGGGAAAATCGTCATTCAATACCTGCTCAATCGAATACTGTTCAAAAAAGCCTATAATTTCCTCCCATTCGGCTGGAGGGACCTCAGTGTCTTTTTCGAATCCAATAGGATTGGAAATGAGTTCGGGGATTGCTTCCCAGGCAATGATCCCGTCGATCAACCCCATGGACACGGCCTGGTGGGCATTCAGAGTTTTACCTGTGAAAATCAGGTATTTTGCCAAGGCTTTTCCCACACGACTGACCGTTCGTTGCGTGCCCCCCAGACCGGGATAAATCCCGATGCCTGTCTCAGGGAAAGCCAGTCGCGCCTTTTCTACCGCCAAAATTTTATCCGCTGTCAGCGCCAGTTCCAGTCCTCCACCGAAAGCCAGCCCATTAACAACAGCAATTACCATTTTGGGGCACTCTTCAATCTGTTGATAAAGCTGTTGGGCCCGGGTGGTAAATTCAATGATTTCAGAAACCCGGTTTCCCTTAATCCGTTCAATAAAGAAACGAATATCCGCCCCAGCCATGAAGGCTTTCCCCCGACCCAGAATCACAATAGTTTTTACGTTTGAAGTCTGTTCCAGTTCAGAAAAGCCCTGCTCCAGCTGGTTTAATACTTCGGGGCTTAGAGCATTCAATCCTTCCGGACGATTTAAAACCAGAACGCCTGTGTTCCCCCGAACTTCTACCTGGACATAATCCGGATGCCAGACTTTCTGAGACAATACTTTTGGCACAGACAGGGACCAATCCCTGGCGAGAGAATCTGCCAGTGCCAGAAC
>CAZIIM010000037.1:11676-13464 GCA_964539305.1 uncultured bacterium
CTTTTGGCACAGACAGGGACCAATCCCTGGCGAGAGAATCTGCCAGTGCCAGAACCGAATCCTGACCCAGCTTCTGGTAGAGGAGCAGCGGTGTCCGTCGCCACCGCAGACCAATGGCTGCCCCCCGATGGATTTCTCCCGCGGAACAGACGTCTTCATCCAGCAGTTGACCACAGACAAACAGGACGCTTCGCAGGAGACGGTCTTTAATTAACCGTTCTTTCCCGGCAGTCAGGTCGATTTGAGCTCCGATTTCCCAGGGTTCCCGGCTTTCCATCTGCTGCTTCAGTCGTGTAGCTGGCGCATAAAAAAGACCGTATTGCGCTCCCAGTGTTCGGGCAGCATGGTAAGCGATGGGAATACCGGTGGCGTTCATGAGGGCAAACGGTCCCATCCCGCAACCGAACAGTTCACAGGCCACCTGATCAATTTCAGCCGGCACCGCAATTCCTTCCTCCAGCATTCGGACTCCCTCGTTCAGCCAGGGGACAAAAAAACGATTCACCACAAAGCCGTGAGCATCCTCACAAAGTATCGGATCCTTTCCACAGCGTTGTAAAAACCAGAACACCTGTTCGAACACGGCAGAACTGGTCTGCGCTCCGCGGACAATCTCCACCAGCCTGTTCTTGGCGGCATGGTAGAAAAAATGCAAACCCAGAAAGCGATCCGGACAGGCATAATCCCGACTCAGTTCGTCCACCGAAAAAGAAGAAGTATTGGTCGCCAGGATGGTTTCAATGTTTAAAATCGAACTTAACCGTCGGAACAGGTCTTGTTTCACCGACAAATCTTCAAAAACTGCCTCAATTACCAGTTGGCAGGATGCAAGGCGGTCCAGATCGGTGGTTGTGAGAATTCGATCCAGAATAAGATTCACATCTTCTTCTTTAAACAAATGGCGCGACACCCCTTCCTCCAGGGTGGTGCGGATGGAATTCAACCCTTTCTCAAGAAAGGAGTTTTCCCTGTCCACCAGAATAACCTTCAGGCCCTCCATGGCAAATTTCTGGGCCAGGGCAGAACCCATCGTTCCGGCGCCGATGATTCCTACCGTGTGGATCGTATCCATTATTGATCCTTCCACTGGGGTTTACGGCGGTTCAAGAAGGCTTCAATCCCTTCATTCGCATCATGGGTAACCATTAATTCTTCCAAATAATACCGCTCCAGTTCTGGTAATTGTGTCTTTAAGACGCGATTCATCTGCCACCGGGCCGCTTTCAACCCATGGCGCAGGGAACTGGCACTTTTAGGAAGGATATGATCTTCAACCCACTGGGTCACTCCTGATTCCAGGTCTTTCCGGTCAGGAAAGATCTGTGTCACCAGCCCCAGGTCCCGGGCTTCATCGGCGGTCAAGGATCGACCAGTCAGTAACAAATCATTCGCTCGTGATTGCCCGATTTTTATCGGCAATAACAGGGAAGCGGGAGGCGGGAAAACGCCCAGTTTGATCTCCGGCTGACCCATTCTGGCAGTAGCATCAGCAAATAGAAAATCACACATCAGAGCCAGTTCAAAACCACCTCCCAGACACTGACCTGAAACCAGAGCCATTGTGGGAATGGATAGGTCCATCAGTGTGTAAAACAACTGATGGAATTGAGTCAACATGGCTTTCACCTGGTCACGTGTATGTTCCTGAACACTGGCTCCGAAGGAAAACTGGTCCCCCTCCCCTGTCAGCTGGATCACCTTGATGTGATTCTCTCCCTTCAGATGATTCAATTTGGACTGAAAGGCTTCCATCATTTCCCTATCCAGAATATTCCCCGGTGGAGCCTG
>CAZIIM010000038.1:0-3692 GCA_964539305.1 uncultured bacterium
TTAAAATGGTACTTTACCCTAGAGGATTTCATTAACGATGATTACAAAATCCAGGCCAGTTCAATTCTTTACTCTACCCGCCGCATTCAGGCAGGGATTCTTGTCGCTGCACTGGTGGTCCTGGGTATCTTAATTTACCTCTATAAAAAAAGATCGAAACCATGACCCAGTCTATTACTCAGCTTGCCAACCTTCAAAAGATCAGGAACGATTTTATCGGTCTGGATACCCATTACACCCTGGCCAACGGTCGTCATACCCGGCGGGTGTATCTGGATTCCACCGCTTCTACACTCATGATGGGCGTCGCTTACCGCACCATGACTTCCTTTCTGGACCATTACGCCAATTCTCACAGTCTGCTCCATTTTTCAGCCAAAATTACCACCAGTCAATACCTCTGGGCTCACAACCGGATCCTGTCTTTTCTGGGAGCCGACCCGGAAGAATACACCTGTTTTTTCACCGGCAGTGGCGCCACTGCCGGTCTGAACCGAATGGCCCGGGTTCTGCGGGATTACCGCTCGGACCGGGATACGGTGCTGGTGTCGCTCATGGAACACCACTCCAACGATCTTCCCCACCGGAAACACGCGGGCAACGTGGTACACATTCCCCTGGATACCCGGAACGGAGACCAGCCAGGATGCCTGAACCTGGCCGCGCTGGAAGAAGAATTAAAACGCCATAAAAAACGCGTAAACTATGTGGCCGTTACCGGCGTCAGCAATGTTACGGGCATCATTAATCCCATCCATCAAATTGCAGAACTGGTCCACCGTTACGGCGCCCTCATCCTGGTGGACGGTGCCCAGATGGTCGCTCATCTCCCAGTCCAACTAGGGGGCCACTCCAATAAACAGGAAGATATCGATGCCTTCGTTTTTTCCGGTCACAAGACCTACGTCCCCGGTTCTCCCGGTGTGGTGGTTTGCCGCAAATCCATTCTGGAAAGCATTGAGCCGGAAGAAGTTGGCGGTGGCATGGTGGAGAACGTCTCCGTTGAGAATTATGAAATCAAAACCTCCTTTCCGGACCGGGAGGAGGCAGGCACTCCCAACATTCCAGGTGCCATTGCGCTGGCAGCAGCACTGGAAGTGCTGGACCATCTGGGGATGGAGGCTCTCAGTCAGGAGGAAGATGCGCTCCTCCAGCAGGCCCTGGAGGCCATGCAAACCATTCCCGGTATCATTATCTACGGTGAAACCGATTTGGGCACCTGCCCCCGGGCCGGTTCCATTTCCTTCAACCTCCGGGGAATGCACCATGGATTGACGGCAGCGATCCTGAATGATTACTTTAATATTGCTGTACGGAATGAATGCTTCTGCGCCCACCCGTACGTGAAAGAAATGATTCTGGATGACATAATCGAATCCTTTGGCTCAATCCCCGATGGCAGTCAGCGCCCCCAGTACAAACTAATTGCCGGTATGGTGCGGGCCTCTTTCGGCCTTTACAATACCGCGGACGACATGGAAACGCTGGTGGCTGCTTTGCAGGAAATTGCAGCCCGGAAAGAGGAATTTTCCCAGCAGTACCGGGTAAACGATCAGGGAGATTATGTCCATCGGACCTTTCAGATGGAAGAACAGAACCACTTCCACATCTATACCTTTGTCAGAGACCAGATTGGATTCTGATGACCGGATTTATCCTTATGGCATCATTACTGCTTCCCCTGGCCCAGACGGTCCCCGATTCCAGTTGGTTTTCAGAACCTCATTTCTCTTACACCCCCCGGGTTTTTCACCACCCGGATCGGGTTCTCTTTAATACCCGCCCTTTTGACCTGGAACTATTCATTGATTTCCCCCGGGACAGCCTGGAAACCGTGAGCCTGTTTTACAAAACCGATTCGCTCCCCCGCTATCTGGAAATTCCCATGGATATTCGGGCCCCCCGGTTTTTATTTCAATACGACCCGGTCAACCATCCTGCCGGCTCCATCACCTACTTTTTCACGGTAACCACAAAAGATGGTGCTCTTTATGCTGTGCCCGTGGACAGCGCCGGGAATCTGAATCCAATTACCAAATATCTGCTGGACCCACAGGAATATTTTAAACGTCGCTCGGAACTGCGCCAATGAAATCGATTCAACAACAGATTGAAAAGCTGAGAAGCCAAATCCGGGACCATAATTACCGTTACTACGTTCTGGACGACCCCTTGATTTCCGACGCCGAGTATGATCAACTGTTCCGTGAGCTCCAGGAACTGGAAGCCAAGTACCCGGAACTGATTATGCCCGATTCCCCCACCCAGCGTGTAGGGGCCAAGCCCTCCGAAGCCTTTGGAACGATTACGCACCGCCTTCCCATGCTTTCTCTTGAAAATGCTATGAATGAAGAGGAATTAAAGGCATTCGATGCCCGTGTGAAAAAGGGGTTGGGTTTTGACGAATCGATTGAATACGTGGGAGAACCCAAGCTGGATGGCCTGGCAGTGGAATTGGTCTTCGAGGCGGGCCGTTTTGTAAACGGATCTACCCGGGGGGACGGCGTTACAGGCGAGGATATAACCCAGAACCTCAGGACTATTCCTGCTATTCCCTTGTCTTTAAGGACGGAAACAACCCCTCCTCCGGAACTTCTGGAAGTACGGGGGGAGGTGTTCATGACCAAAGCCAATTTTGAGAAATTGAATCAACAGCGGGAGGCAAGCCTGGAGTCACTGTTTGCCAATCCCCGGAATGCCGCCGCCGGCAGCCTCCGGCAACTGGACCCGGAAATCACGGCCCAGCGCACCCTGTCCATCTACTGCTACGAAGTTGGTGTTGTAAGAGGACATACCTTTTCCAACCACCTGGAATTACTGGGTACCCTGAAAGGATGGGGGTTACCGGTGAATCCGGAAATCCAGGTTTTAAAAGGGATTGAAGCGGCACTGGCTTACTACCACCAATTAGGGGAACGTCGAGAAACACTCCCTTATGAAATCGACGGTGTCGTTCTCAAAGTGAATTCATATGCCCAGCGGGAGCGGTTGGGAATCCGCAGCCGCTCTCCCCGGTGGGCCATCGCCGGGAAATTCAAGGCACAGCAGGTGACCACCCGGGTAGAGGACATTATTGTTTCCGTGGGTCGTACCGGAGCTTTAACGCCCGTAGCACAGCTGAAACCGGTACAGGTGGGTGGCGTCACGGTGACGCACGCCACCCTCCATAATCAGGATGAAATTGACCGTAAAGATATAAGGGTTGGGGATACGGTCTTAATCCAGCGGGCAGGCGATGTTATTCCTGAAGTGGTGAAAGTCATCCGGGAAAAGCGCCCATCCGGAACCGTCCCGTTTAAACTGCCTGAACACTGTCCCGTCTGTCACCATGAAACCTACCGTCCCCCTGGCGAAGTGGTTTCCCGCTGCCAGAACCTCTCCTGCCCCGCCCAGATCAAAGGCCGGTTGAAGCATTTTGTTTCCAAGGGGGCTCTGGATATCGACGGTTTCGGCGAAAAACTGATCGACCAACTGGTGGAGGCGGGACACTTAACCACGGTGGATGGAATCTTCCGCCTCACGTTTGACACCCTGTCAAACCTGGAACGGATGGGGGCAAAATCAGCCCGTAACCTCCTGGAGGCCATCGAAATAGCAAAACAGACCACATTCGCCCGGTTTGTCTACGCCCTGGGAATCCGGAATGTGGGAGCCCACCTGGCCCGGGTACTGGAAAAAGCTTTTAACGGCAA
>CAZIIM010000038.1:3792-6072 GCA_964539305.1 uncultured bacterium
GGGGTGATCAAACCAATCGGCAGGTGGTCCAATCCTGCCTGGACCTGGGAGTAACAATCACTCCTGCA
This sequence comes from uncultured bacterium, assembly GCA_964539305.1. GTDB lineage: Bacteria > Fidelibacterota > Marinisomatia > Marinisomatales > TCS55 > CAZNUM01. The sequence continues at coordinate 3,861 of CAZIIM010000038.1, forward strand.
AAGGATTCAGGGCCGAAGCCACTGGAGGGCCTTACCTTTGTATTTACCGGGGCTTTGGAACAATTCACCCGCCCGGATGCCCAGGAGATGGTCCAGCGACTGGGGGGACGGTCTGCCAACTTCGTTAGTAAAAAAACCGATTATGTTGTGGCCGGTCCAGGCGCCGGGAGCAAATTAAAAAAAGCCGGGGAACTGGGTGTCACCGTTCTGACCGAAGATGAATTCCTGAACATGGTGAAAGCAGGATGAAGATCCGAATTCTCTTTATTTCAATGCTGTTCTGTTTTCAGTTCCTCACTGGTTTGAACGTAGGTCAGTTCGACCAAAATCTTACCTCCCACCTCCAGGGGGACAACCAGCATTTCCTCCGGGATATCCTGTTGGAATCCATTGCTCTCGGGTCCCCTTTCATTGAATCGGCCACCGCTGCGGAGTGGTATTTCTCCGGCTACCGGCAGGAGGCCACCGCCCTGGCAGCAACGCTGGCCATTACACAGATCCCCGTCGTTGTGACCAAATACTCCGTTCGCCGGTCCCGTCCGCCACGCTCCTACCAACCCCATCTCTGGAACACCCGGATTACCCCCTCTTTCCCCTCTGGCCATGTGGCCTCTACGGCAGCCTGGGGCGCATTCGTGAGTCACATTTACCCCCAATCCAAAGGCCTGGCGCTCTCCCTCATCGGCCTCTCCGCCTACAGTCAGGTCTATGTGGGAAATCATTTTGTCACCGATACACTCGCAGGAGCCATTCTCGGGTGGGCAGTTGGATCGTGGGCCCACTCGACCTGGAAGCAGAAAACCAGATCCCACCCCGGACCCCCTCCGCCCCTATTCAAGATTATTATCCCGCTTTAAATCGGACGATTGCACATCCTCGTGAATATTGACAGGCGAATCTTATGGGGACAGGATCGTAGATTAATTGCTTCAAGATAAAAAACATTTTTCATTTAAAGGTTAAATCAATGATGAAAATCGAAGACATTGTAGAAGACGTGGTTCTCCTGGTTCTGGGCGATCATGAGCCCTTGAAAGAACTGGGGTTTGACTCCAACAAACTCTACGCCAAGGTGGTTGGCTATGACGAATACGGTATCTGGGTCGAACACCCTAACTTCCCCATCCCGGTCCCGAAAAAATCATCCAAAGCAAAACGTAAATTTAAACCGGTGACCGCCTCCACCTTAATTCCCTGGCAGTTTATTACTTCCATTGTCCATTTCCCGAATGTGGAGGGATTTGATTTCCCCAATCCTTTTGATCAACACATCGGTTTCGATATTACAGACGCATGACACCTGCCATCCGAATCCGGGGACTGAAAAAATCCTACGGCAATACCCAGGCGCTTCGGGGGATTGATATTACCATCAATGATGGTGAATTCTACGGACTGCTGGGACCCAACGGTGCCGGGAAGACCACCACCATCAGCATCCTGACAGGACTGGTGAGCAAGGACAGCGGTATTACGGAAGTATTTGGCCGGGATACGTTCAAGGATTATCGTTTTACCCGCTCCAAGGTTGGAGTGGCAGCCCAGGAATTGTCGGTGGACTGGTTCTTCCCGATTGAACGCCTGTTGTATTTCCAGGCCGGGTATTATGGTATCCCCAAAGCCAAAGCCAGGCCACGGATTGAAAGCCTCCTGGAACGATTGGGCCTGGCCGAAAAACGCCACTCCCGCTTGCGTCAGCTCTCCGGCGGAATGAAGCGGCGCTTCCAGCTGGCAAAAGCCCTGGTCCACGATCCTCAGATCATCATTTTTGATGAACCAACTGCCGGCGTGGATGTGGAATTGCGCCATGAACTGTGGCAATATTTCCGGGACCTTCACAAGCAGGGGAAAACGATTTTGCTGACCACCCACTACATTGAAGAAGCAGAAATGCTCTGTGAAAATGTGGCCATCATTGACCACGGGAAAGTGATGACCAAAGGCTCTCCCCAGGAATTAACCCGGCAACTGGGGAAAGCCGGTATTTCGATCAACCTCTCCTGTGGCGACCAACCCTTGCCGGAAGGACTGAAAAAATTCCATTTCACGCAGGAAGAGGGGCGACTCCATTTCACCGTTCGGAACCCGGAGGAGGCGCTTCCTGAAATCATCAGTCTGCTCTCAAAACAGGACTGCCATATCCACCGCATCGAAACAACAAAATCCTCCCTGGAAGACGTCTTTTTAAGTTTAACCGGAAAGGGGATAAACG
>CAZIIM010000038.1:6172-11905 GCA_964539305.1 uncultured bacterium
ACAAAATCCTCCCTGGAAGACGTCTTTTTAAGTTTAACCGGAAAGGGGATAAACGAGTGAAAGGAGTCAATTGGGTAGGACTCTGGACACTTACCACCCGTGAAGTAGGCCGTTTCTTTGCGGTCTACCGCCAGACGGTGCTCCCGGGAGTCATTTCGTCAGCCCTCTATATTTTGATTTTCGGCTTTACCCTGGAACGGCGGATTGCTGAAATCGACGGTGTCTCTTACACCCTGTTCATCATCCCCGGTTTAATCATGATGAATACACTCACCAATGCCTCCGCCAATACATCGTCTTCCATGTTACAGATGAAATTGCTCCAGCAGCTTCCGGATTTACTCCAGGCTCCTCTGTCCAGTCTGGAAATTTCACTGGCTTACATCATCGGCGGCACCATCCGGGGAACCGTGAACGGAATTCTGGTCATGCTGCTGGGAATGGCTTTGATTGGTTTACCGGTGAATCATTTTTTCCTGACGATCGGCTTCATCGTTCTTGTTTCCTGGACCTTTGCAGCAATCGGACTCGTCCTTGGGCAACTGGCCGAAAGCTGGGATCAGCTGGCTATGATGCAGAACTTTTTTCTGACACCCCTCAGTTTTCTCGGAGGTATCTTTTATTCCATTAAAATGCTCCCCGACTGGGCCCAGAAAGTCAGTTTTTGGAACCCTATCTATTACATGATCAACGGGATTCGTCACACCGTTTTGGGAATTTCCGATTCTCCACCCCAGACCAGTTTCTGGGTCGTACTACTGATGACGATCGGATTTACCACGGCAGCCATTCTGCTCATGTCCAGCGGTAAAAAAATAAAACAATAATCCTCATGGATCAAAAGACCTGCACCGTTGTTTTGCTGCTTCTAACGGGATGGGTCCTGGCCCAGTCGCAACCCAAACAGTCCCCTACCCCAACCTGGAAACAGTATGTTGAGGGAGGGGCCACCAGAGGGGAGGATACTGTCGGTGGTTTCGGATATTACCGCCTGAACCGCCGAACCGAAACCAGTTTCCACGACCTGCGCCTGTTCGCCTATAGCCTCCAGGATAACACTTTTATCTATTTGCGTTTTAAAAACAGCCAGAAATACCAGACTTTTCAACGGTTTTACCGTTTCAGCACGTTGACCTATCGTAAAAACACGCGCGCCGGTGTAGGACTGCAGTACCAGTACAACCAGGGACTGGGGGCTTTTGTTGCCAACTATAACTCCGGTCACACGACGGCTGAACTGGGTCTGGCGTACGACATGTCCGACTACCTGAACGACACGCGTAAAACTTCCTATCTCAAGGGAGGAGCTTACTGGGATCATGATCAACGGTATTTTTCCACCAAACTGGAGGTAGAGTACTTCTACCAGATCAGTGATATTAATGTGACCGACCTCACACGGGCACAAATACTGGCGGAGGTAACTTTCCCTCTGAAAAATGGATTCAGTCTGAACGTAAACTACGAATCCGAAAACTATTTTTCAGCCGATGAACAGGACGCCAACTCTATTACTGTTGCACTCGGCTGGCGGGGCCTACTCCCTTGGAAATATTAAAGGGAAATGCTCTCCATTCTTTCATAGCTTTATGACCTAAAATGATTATGAAATACGCAAGATTTCTCGTTCTGGTTTTAAGTGGTACCCTGCTCTTACACACGGTCTTCTCCCAGGAGGTAAATCCCAAAGTCACGTTTGAAAAACAACCCCTGTTGATCCTTCCTTCCAGTGGCGGTGACGATCCCAATTCCATCGAATCCAAACTAACCCAAATCGTAGCCACCGAAGCCACGAGACTGGGTCGGTATACCGTCATCGACCGCTCAAACCTGAAAGACATTCTCGAGGAACAGGCACTCCAAATGACAGGAATCATCGATGACTCGGCCCTGGTGGATTTCGGTCGGATAGCCGGCGCCAAGGAAGGGATGGTCATCAAACTCCTGAACTTCAACCAGAAAGGTATTCCCCCGGGCGATGAAGAGGAGGAGAACAGCACTAATTTCTTCGATGTGGTCATTGCTATTATTGAATTATCCAAAGAGGATACGATTTCGGAACCCTACCCGAACAACATTCAAACTGTCATCACCTTCAGTATTACCAAACTGGATATTGAAACCGGACAATCGCTGGATTCCTATTACATCGATGCTGAGGTCACGGGCGGGAACCGGGCCAAATCGTTGAAAGATGCCCTGGCAGAGGTTCGCTCCCAGGTCTCCCTGAAACTGAGGGGTATGTACACCCTCACCAGCCAGATCGTGGATGTAAACGACCGGGAAGTAACCCTGTACCTGGGTTCGGAGATGGGGGTCAAAAAAGGAACCCTGTTTGAAATCTCTTCCCTGGATCGAAAGAAGCAATTCCGGGATCGTGAAATTACGGTCCCTGGTCATTCCGTCGCCCTGGTCCGGGTGGTGGACCTAAGCCCCGATGCCAACCGCAGTATCGTTATCAGGAAATGGGGTCCTATCAAGGAAGGCTATCGAGCAGTGGAGAAGATCCATTTCACACCGGCCGGAATCCTGGGATTGCAATACGACCTGGAGCACGGAAACCTGCTGGTAAAAGCCACCGCCGTCCTCCGTCCTTTGAGAAAATACAATTTCAAGGTTGGTCTCCAACTCGGTTCTGTTCAGGACAGCTGGAACACGGGTAATTTCTTCCTGGGGGTCCCCCTGGGATTCTGCTACAATATTATTCAGACCCCCACTTTTTCGCTGGGATCTGCCTTCACCCTGCCTGTAAACCTCGCTTTCCGCCGGGATGACGCCAGTCACCGGGTGGTGGCGTTTTACACAGATCCGCGGATTGGTCTGGAGGCCAACGTCATGTCAGCCCCCCACCGGGACTGGTTCCTGGGTGTGGATTATGTTTTCGGTTCCAGCACCGGTAGTTGGACCTATTCTAAAACCAATGATAAAAATGAACCGGTCAACTATGATGCCGTCTGGAATCGAAACCACACCGGTGGCCCCGATATCACATCAACGGGGCTTTATTTCACGGTGGGAATCCGCTTCCTTGCCTTTTAGCGGCTCTCCCCTCAGAACATCCTGAACCCGTGTTAGTTTCCCGTCAATCCCGGGATACGGTTTCAGACCCAGGATGTGGGCAATCAGGGGGTAGATATCCACATTTTCCAGATGAGGTCGCCGGTACCCGTCTTTAAAAGCGGGACCATCGGCAATGAAGAGACCCTCCATACTCCTTAGGGCATTGTCGAAACCGTGGGTTCCCCCGGGACGGGTCAGCGCTTTACGGGGCTCCCAGAAAAGGGACCAGCCTTCATCGGCCAGAATGAGCACCTGCTTTATGCGTTCATTCTCCCGGAAATGCCAACGATCCGGGATATCCTCTTTCCGGTAAAAGGTAATATGGTCCACGCCTTTCAACTGCTGAACCAGGGCCTTGAGCCGTTCCTCGCTGCCGCCGTAAATAAAGGCGTAAGGATTACTGCCCTCTATTTTTAATCCGGACAGGTCAATTTCCCGGTCCAGATGAATCTCCCGGGCAGGATCAATCGCTGCCATGCCATGATCACTCACCAGGATAAGATTCAGGGAATCGGCAATCGGCAGGGCACGCATGCGTTTAACCAGGAGGTCTAATACCCGATCCAGATCCTGCACTTCCGCTTTTGTCTCCGGAGACCGGGGACCGTAATTATGACCTGTTTCATCCGGTTCATGGAAATACAACAGGACCAGGTGGGGCCGTCGTTCAGGAGGTAGTTGAAACCAGGTTGCCACCGAATCAATCCGGGCTTCGAAAGGGTCGCTCTGATGATAGCGCTTCCAGATGGATGGCCGGATACCGCTAATCGGGGCCTCACTCCCTACCCAGAAATAGGAGGCTGTTCTGATTCCCTGCTTTTCCGCCGTGACCCAGATCGGCTCACCCCCGTAAAACCTGCCATCCTCCACCGTAGCACGGTCCGATATTTGATACATCGCCTTCAAGTCTGGCGCAAAAAATCGATTCCCGATCAAGCCGTGATTTTCAACATACATACCGGTGGCAATGGAGTAATGATTGGGGAAAGTTTTCGTCACAAAGACGGGGATTAATCCATCCGCCCGGACACCGGCTTCCGCGACCCGATGAAATTGGGGAGTGGGATACCAATCCAGGTAATCCGCCCGGAAACCATCAAAAGAAACCAGCAGTACATACGGCGGCGCACTGAACAATAGGACCGTACTGAAAAACCAGCCGATTAAGTAACGGGAAACCCTCTTGCTTTGAGAGTCAGAGCCTTTAACGGTCATAAGGAACAAAAGCCAGGATGGTTCGAGGGTATTCATCGGTGACTAACAGGAACCCGCGCCGATCCAGACGGGCAATTCCCTCCCAGTTTCGAGATCCTTTCTTCAATACCAGTTGAATCGGAGGGGTATCCGTAAACTGAACTTTTTCACCCCGGAACTGGAACTCAAGCAACCGCTCCACGTGTTCAAACTGCTTGTGGGTGGCGCCGGGAGGATAAATGGCCTGCCTCTGATCCAGGGCCGGGTTAAGGCGATCCCGTTCACCGGGCCAGAAGAAATTAATGGCCCAGAAACGATTCCTTGAATCCACAGCAGTCACATCCGTAATCCGGTATTCCACCACCGGAAAGGGTCTTTCCTCAATCGGGTTCAGTTGAAAGTCAAACAACTTGGCCCGGTGAACCGGATTGATATTGGCACCGTTAGCTTCATAAATCGCCATTAGACGATTCCCGACAATCGTAAGCGATTCAAAAGACATATTTTTAATATTCACCGGCGGTTTTAAAACGGCCCTCTCATTAAAAATTTTCAGGCGGTTCGAATCCGGTTCCACAATGCCCTTGAATAAATAACCGGTCATAGTCCCCTTGTATTTCGCTTCCACCAGTAAAAAAACCGTATCGGCCTGAAAACAAAGCGCTTCAAACCCCTGATATCCGTCAATTTGGGATTTCAAATCGGGAGCGACCAAAGTCATTCTGCCAGGTTTCAGGGAGTCTTTGTGCGTTCCTTCCACCCACTTTTCCAGCTCTTTTTGGGGTAAATAGTAGAAGGCGGGGGAATCCTCATGAACGTATTGCGGCATTAAAATCAGTTTATCCCCGTACCACGCCAGGCTTGACATTTCCAGATCCTTGTTGGCCGCTTCTCCTTTAAGGGGAATCTCGATGGGCTGAATCTCCTGGGTAATCAGAAAAGATGAAAACAGGAGGCTGATAGTTAGAAAAGTTTTCACGAAGGACACTTAAATTTGATCGGGAAATTGATTGAAAATCAAGACACTGGCAAGGGAATAATGTATCTTACCCGGCGACGACGGATGGTGGAGGAACAAATCAGGGCCCGGGGAATCCGTAACGATCGGGTTCTGGCTGCCATGTTAACCGTTCCCCGGCACCGCTTTGTGAATCCAAAAGATCGGGACTGGGCCTACGAAGACCACCCCATCCCCATTGGCCAGGGACAAACAGTAAGTCAACCCTACATTGTGGCTTTTATGACCGATATCCTCCAGATCACCCGGCGCCACCGGGTCCTGGAGATCGGTACCGGCAGTGGTTACCAGACCGCCATCCTGGCCCAACTGGCCAAAGAGGTGGTCAGTGTGGAAATCATCCCCGCCCTGGCCCAGCGGGCGAAGAAAATTTTGAAAAAGCTGGGATATGACAATATCCAAATCGTAACGGCCGACGGACATAAAGGCTGGCCGGAGAAAGCTCCCTACCACCGGATTCT
>CAZIIM010000039.1:0-11172 GCA_964539305.1 uncultured bacterium
GAACTGGAATTAAATCCTTTATTGGAAACCACCTGGGCCACCTGGAAGAAACTGTTCCCCAATTCCAAAGTAGTGAACTCCCGAACCGGGTACTCCCGAGATTATTCCCATTATCCCTACGGTGATTATAAAACCTGCAACGGCCGCAACTGCCGGGACTTCATCTATTTCCCGGTGGTAGCCCTGGATGAGCGCCTCCCCGCCAAAACCAGGGTCCTGGCGATTATTACCGATTCTGAACAAAAGGTTTACCCGATCAGTAATTTTTCCACGACGACCCTTCTTCGGGAGGTAGTGGGTGGCCAGACTTTTACCCTTGTTCTTTCCGGTCCGGACAATCTGGCGATTGCCTTCGCCACCAACAAAAACCTCTCCCTGGTTTCCACCGATTTGAGTTCCACCAACTTCCGGCTTCAGGATGGCAACGGGAATCAATGGGATATCCTGGGTCACAGCTCTGACGCAACGGTGGCGGACCTGCCGGCAGCCCAAGCCTATATTGCTTACTGGTTTGCCCAGGCAGCTTTCTACCCGGAAACCGTTATTTACCAATGATCCTGATTCGAGTCCTGCTCCTCTTTTCTGTTTTTGTCCTCGGATCAGCCAGCGGCCAGGTGTGTTGCTCCCTCGTGGGTGCCATCGATCGTGGAGGTGGTACCTCCTTCACTCACTGGAGCACACACTGGCCGTCCCCTTTCGACAATCACAAGCAAACGAAATGGGTCTCGGGCCTCAGTACCTCCTACCGGGACAACGGCCAACTGCGGATCCGCTACGGACCGGCCCTGAATGCCTATTTCCAGGTTTCCCGCTACCTTTCCAACCGTACCATTTTGTATTTCCACGGTGCCGTGGATTACCTGCAGCTGGAGGAGTCTCTCTCCTTTCAACAAGCCTCCAGCCGCGTCCTGCAGTCCTCCTTTCAGATTGGATCCAGGGTGAAGCTGAAAGCGACCCGCGGTTACCTCTCCCTGGCAGTAATTTTACCGGAACAACCCCGCTATACCGCAACCGATTTCACGTTTAAAACCGGGGCGACCCCTTCAGGTCGGTTGCTCTGGACCAATCGCTACCTGATGCCCTGGTCCCATTTAAAGGGGCTGGCAGCCGTACCCGAACTCACCATGACGGTCTCGTTTCAGAAAAATTTCACCGAACGCCGGGACGTGTATCTGGATGATGACTTTCAGATTCACATGTCCACTGCTGTAACGGCGTTCAGCCGGGTGACACCAATCCCCTTTTTTGATTTAACCGTGAGCAAACTGCTGGCACCCCCGTCGCCCTTCGAATCCAACCGCCAGACCCGCTGGCTGGGTACACTCTACGGTGGCGTTGATTTTTCCGTCAACCGTTGGGATTGGATTCACCTGCGTCTGAGTTTCCCCCTGCTGCGCTGGGCCTCGGAAGCGGATTTCCCCGACGGTACCGAACCCCGGACCAGTCTTTCCATCGCACTTGTGAAAACGGGAATACTTAACCGTTAGTTTGTACACTTAAGGTAATTCATCTGAATTATTGAACCCTGCCTCTTCGATAAACCAAACCCAGATTTAAATAAGGATATATGGAATAGTGATCACCGGGAATTATAAAATTTTGGGCTCCAACCTCTGCCTTTATTGCAAATTTTTTAGAAAAATGATAATTGTATCCTCCTGTAATACCGCCAAATGGTATAAACCCAATATTCCAGCCAATGCCAAGTTGCATACCTAAATCTGTTTTTATATAATAATTGTTAATCCGCCATTCTGGGGAAAAGGCCGCATAGGGCAATAGGTAATTTAAACCAATCGTCATACCTGTACCGATCTCACCTCCCCATAGTTTTTTACTGATAAAATTGGATTGATAGTATAATTTGGGGTAAAAAAAGATTTTTCCGAACGATGGTCTAATAAAAAACTCGTTTTGATCCCCTAAGTGTCCTATAATTGCAAATTGGTTATCAAGATAGTGATCCCCGAGTTGAATGGTGTCAGTATTTCTAACATTTAGGTGGAAATCAATCCCAGTGTAATCATTTACACTCCACATTTTTCCATTTTGCGCAAAAGAAGAATTTCCCGCTCCTAATATTGCAAAACAGATTAATAAGAAACAGTGCTTATAATTCAAAGCCCTGTTCTCATTACAATTAATCATTACCCTCATATTGCAGCAGGTACAACTGAGCTTTCAGGTCGCCAGGATCACGTTGAAGCTCCCGTTCAAAATAAACGCGAGCATTATTTTAATTTACAGCCTTTAAAAAGGGCAATTCTTTTTAAATGCTTATTTAGTAAGCAATCATAAGTATTTTTTTATTTCAACAATACCATCTTGCGACTCTGAGTGAAAACCTGATCGCTTTCTTTTGACCTAGCGGTTAACCTGTAGATGTATATCCCTGAAGGCACAGGTATTCCGTTAACATTGGTACCATCCCAATTGATATGCCTAAACCCGGCATCTTCATAGTCATTTTCCCATTTTATAACTTTATGCCCCATCAGGTCATAAATAACCATTGACACATAGCTTGGCTCTGGTAATTCGTATTTAATGGTGGTAGTCGGGTTGAAGGGGTTAGGATGATTTTGTGATAACCCAAACTCTCTTGGAATAGCATTTTGATTCTTTATATCATGAGCAATTTGTTTGTAATTAACGACCCCTCTTACACCTACTTGATTAGAATATCCAGGTGAATATTTTGGAAAACTAGTATAGGCTTGAACACGATAGTAGAGCCACACACGATTTTTCCCCGAGGTAGTTACATCATAATCAGTATAAGTTGTATCAGATAGGTTAGAAGCAATTGTTATCCAATTCCAACCTAATTCCTTTCTTTGTACCTTATACTTTTTCGTCGTAAAAGTAGGATATACACTCCTATTCCAAGTTAAAACAGGATGTAAATTAATTATTTCAAGTGTTAAATTGGATGGGTTGGTGGGTTGAAATTTGTTGTTACCATTGCCATCATCCACATGAGTCCAAACAGTATTTTCTTCGATACCTTGAGTTCCGTAACTACCACAATTTCCGCCAGTATAAAATCGATCAGTATCCCAGTCATACGTAAAATAAACATCACCGAGAAAAGACTGACCTTCTGCAATAAGGTCAACATAAGCGTTCTTACCTGCATTAATAACTTTTATTCTATATTTTAAATAACCAATAGATGGATCCTCCAGTGTTCCACCCTGATCATATTCATGACCTTGACCACATGCATTAGAATTTCCATAAATTGAAATCACCACAGAATCCGAACCGCTATCTAAATCCTTAAATTCATCCCATCTAGGTGATTCATGTGAAACAGCGGCAAACACCACAGTAGTACCACTTGGAACATTCTTTGTTTGCATAAAATATTCATAATCCGGAGCCCGTAATTGGCTCATAACAGATACTTGCATCAATAAAAAACATGCGCAAAATAAAACTCGATAATTTCTATGCATAGTTTATACTATTTTCTTCATTTGGAAAAAATATTTTAAACAATTATTTTACTTCATTCAGATATTTTTCTCCGTCACTGCCAGCATAACCAAAATAAAGGGTTTTATCATATCCAATCGACGGGCTACTGAAGACATTTGCCGGCAGTGGAGTCGACCATACAATCGTGCCATCTTTACTATTTACTGCTACAATATCCTGACTGCAAGCTGTATAAAGAATATCGTTTACATCGCTTATAATAGGTGAAAGAATTCCAGATGGTAACGTAGTTCTCCACAGTTCACGACCAGCGTAGTCCACTGCAATTAAACTGTCGTGTGTTAGCATATAAATATGTCCATTCTGGTCCATAGTGTAGTACCCGTAGAACAGTAATTCCGGAACTCTCCAGCGAACCGTACCATCCGGATTCAAAGAAAACAGACCATACGTTTCCAATTCAGGGTTTGCCATGTATTTTGCATCGCCTGTTTGACCGGCCTGAACATAAATATTCCCTTGGTTATCCACCAGTGGCATATCGCCAGTGACAGCGCTTGAATCGCCGCTGTCAAAATACCACAATAACTCCCCGGAAGTACTTACAGCATACAGTTGATGATAATTCTTGAAACCAGGCACGTACAGGGTATTCCCATCGGGGCTGATGGCAATACCTGTATTCCCTTTGCCTTTAAACTCCTCCGTGGCGGGTAAGGTCCAGAGCAAGGTTCCCTCAGAAGAAAGGGCATTCAAATTACCGTCCCAATCGATGAAATAAATCGTCCCGTCTTTTCCTAATGTAAGTTCACCCATGCCCATTGATAATTGATGTATATAGTGCCAGCGGAGGGTACCATCGGGGTTTAGGGCCCATATATTAGCTTTATCCCGAGTTGTTTGAAAAATGATTGTTCCATCAGCTGTGATTAGGGGGTTCCTTTCGATTTCCTGATAGCTATAAACACTGTCTTTAAATGACCATTTCAACTGTCCGTCAGGGCTCACAGCATGAAAGACCCATGTTTGTGACCAACCTTCCGGTTTCTCATAGGAAGAGCCAAAATAAATTGTGGAATCAGATCCAATTACAAAAGAAGTAAATCCTGCTTGTGATTGAACACCATCGAAATGAAGTTTCCAGTTAATTTGACCGGAAGCCGGTCCGGCGTAATTTGTTCTTCCTGTACCCTGGGCATCATGGCGATTCATGGGCCAGGGAGTATCAGCCAAAGAGGGCCAATCAAGGTCGATTTGTGACATATCTCCCAGTATTTCCTTGGTTTTTTCTCCAGTGTCAGTCGTATTTTCACAAGAAACAATAATCAGCAACAATATTACAAATATTTTGGATTGAATTTTCATCATTATAGAACCCGCATTATTAAAAATAAACTAGTAAAATAAAACAATAAAATCAACATATCTTTATATGAACTGGGATTTAGCTAGATTCTTTCTGAATATCCGTTATTCTATTATGCACAATATCCATTGGTTTTCCGTATATATTTCAATTAATAGACATTTCAAAAAAGAAAGATTTAAATAGTAGAATATATTTTTCCTTATTTATAGTGTGACTCAGAGTGTTCGTGCTTATATCAATTAATTCAAGGCCCTGTTCTCATTACAATTAATCATTACCCCCATATTGCATTAGGTATAACTTAGCTTTCATGTCACCGGGATCACGTTGAAGCTCCCGTTCATAATAAACGAGAGCACTGTCCGGTTGTCCCAGTTTCATCAGGGCGACTCCCAGATAGTAATTCCCGTCATCCAGCCCGGGCTGCAACACCAAGGCTTTTTGAATATGCCCGATGGCCTGTGGGAATTGACCCTCCGCCAGGGCGATCCGCCCCAGCCAGAACCAGGCTTCCCCGTTCTCGGGTTTGGCTTTTAAAACCTGTTCGAGGGTCTCCCGCGCCTCAATGTACCCCTGCTGCCTGAACTGCAATTGTGCTATTTTTAAACTTAAATCAACCCCTTCAGGATGACTTTCCACCAGTCGCTGGTAGAGCTGAATCGCTTCCGGAATCCGGTTAAACTGTTCCAGCCAGCGACCGTAATCCAGGGCTGCGGTCATTGTTCCAAACTCCTCCATCCGTTGTCGGAAAAAGTCCAGCACAAAGGTGCGGTATTGATCTAAAAACAGGGTATCCTTCTCCTGAGCCAGTTTCTGAAAAAAGCGCGCAAACACAGACTCGGAATATTCCAGAGAAAAGTAACTTACCAGAAGGTTCAGATTGACCGGTTCGCCGAAAACTTCTTGCTCCATCCGGTCCAGGGAATAGTAATTAAAAATAAACTGTTCAAAGCCCTGCAGGCTGGAACCTCCCCGGCGGGCCATCTCGAATTCCAGATTGGGAAAATCAATGCTGTTCCAGCGAATGGATGACTCCGGATTTAAATACCGGTAGGCATCCGTATTGACAATGGCATAGCGGTAGGAATCCATCGGACGACCGTGAACACGGTAGAAATAATCTTTCAGAGTCTGGTTTCCGAACACAGGTTCCGGATCATGAAAGCGGAGCGGTTCGTTGGAGCAGAGCAGTAAATAGTATTCCGGTCTCAACACCGCCACCCAACAATACTGAAATTCGGTTTTCAGCGTGGTGAGGATAATCTTCAAGCCCCGTTCCCCCACCCGGCGGTCCAGCCAGGTGGTATAAATTCCATCCTTTGCCAACCGTTGTTTCACGCTCCTGAAAAAATCCCGGGTGTACAGTTTACTGGAACTGAAGTAAAGGGGTGATGTGACCGTATTTAAAATTAAATCATACTTTTTAGGGGTCACTTTCAGAAAGCGAAAACCATCATCACAATAAACACGGACATTTTCCTTCGCCATAATGTCAAAACTGTACTGCCTGAACAGGGGTTGTTTTTCCAGGATCAGGGGACTGATTTCCACCGCATCCACAGTTTGAAATAATTCCGTCACCGTCCCCGCCGTGGCGCCGCTGCCCAGTCCCAGGACCAAACCGGTTTCCCGTCGGGGCGTTACCAGGGCCGATAAGGTTCCAACCACATATTCAGGACTGGAATTCAGATCTATGCTGGTGTACCCGTTGATGAAAAAATACTCCCGTCCGTTCAGCCGGTTCACCGCAAACGTTTCATCATATTTTCGGAAAAATTCTCCCTCTTCGAATCCACTCAACTGGGCGAAAAGATTCTCCTGGGAGGTGAAGGCCTGGTAATCCAGGTAAAGAAGATACTCCTTCCAGCGCCGTTCTTTCATGAGAAAACCGCTTACCAGCAGCAATCCCGCCAGGATCAGTTTTCGCCGGTCCACCTCTGCACTGAACCCAATTGCCCCCACCAGTAATAAAGCCATTAACAACAGGATACTGCCGTATTCCAGCCGGGCATGGATAAAGAAAATCATGACCAGATACCCGGCCGTATTGGCCAGGCTGGAAACGAACAGCAGGTAACCTGATTCCCGGGCTACATCCGATTCCCGTTGCATCAACGCCGGAATAGCGGCACCGAAACAGATAGCACTGCCCCCCATGATTAAAAATAGAATCAACAGCTTCCAGCCAATTATAGCCGACCCTGTAAAATGGGGGTAAAAAGTGGCCATCAGGTACAAAAGCTGGGGAAAGACGAAAATCAGGGTTAGAATCAGCATCAGGTTGACGATTAAAAAGGTAATAAAACGGACCTTAAAATAATGGGTAACCAGAGTGCCGATAGCAATCCCCAGCAGGACCATTCCCAGCACCATGGCAAAGGTTTCGTGGAAGGGTCCGAAGATGAATTCCGCCAGTTTCAACATGGTGAGTTGAAACACGGCACTGGCAAAACTGAGCAGAACGAGGGGAACCACCTTTCGAAATGAATAAGGAACCTCCTTGTGAGGACGAAGACGACCCTGGATTCCTTTCCGGCGCAGAAATAAAATCAGACCAATGCTCAGGTTGATCCCGGCGATCACCACCAGCCCGCTGCGAATCCCAACCGCTCTAATCAGGACAAACTCGATCAACAGAGCCGTGAGGGCAGCGCCGAAATTGTACACCATGTAACTGATGGTAAACACCCGCCCTTTTACCAACGGCTGTAAGTAGGCCGAAAACAACGGCAGGCTGACCCCCACCAGAAAGGCCGGTACCAGCAGCAAGAGGCAGGCCACCACCACATCGCTGGTGAGACTGCCAAAGGGGAATACCTGATAAAGGAGAAGGTCCAGTTTCGGCGCCAGGGCGGTGAAGAACAGGGCATACAGTCCCACACCCATTTCCACGGCCCAGAGGTAGGGCTTTAAATAGTACGCAAAGCGGGTTCCCAGTCCGATCCCCAACAGGAAGGTCACCAGAATCGAGGCATTCACCGCAAAGTGGTCCCCGATCACATTCCCCAGGATCCGGGCGTAAAGAACTTCGTAGGCGATCCCACAAAAGCCGGAGAGGAAGAGGGTCAGGGCAATGACCGGGAGATCAGTTTGGAATGGAGTGCGACGCATGGATACAGAGGTGAATTACCATTCCTAAATTGGGATGAAAACGGCTCCCAATACAAGCAGGAAGAAGAGGGCAGTAGATCAACCCTCGATTGAAAAATTTCTACTGAATAGAAACAGGAATTACGGGAGCATCAATGAACAGATACTGAGGTTCCAGGTTCAGGTAGCGATACAGTTGAGGTGGTACGCCAATGTCAGCCAGGTAGAGATCGCCTACAAAAGGTTGAGCTTCCGGTTTCAGCAGACCCGTTTTCGGCAGGGCCAGGGTCAGGGTGACATCGGCAGTCACGGCCTGGCCTTCGACGGCGCCGGTGGTGGCATTCAGGCCCGAGGGCACATCCAGGGATACAATGGCCGCCGGACGGGCTTCCAGCAGGGCCTCCACCAGCCGGGTCTGACGGTGTCGCAACGGGCCGTCCAACCCATAACCGATCAAGGCATCAATCACCAGGTCGGCGGATTGAAACGGCAATTTGGTATCCTCAGAACCGATTAGGAGGCGGGAAACGGGTAACTGGGACAGAGTATCCCACTGTTGTCCGGGAATCGGTTTCAGTTGATCTTCCTCCCCTGCCAGTAAAACGGTCACGGGTAATCCCCGGTTGGATAAATAGCGGGCGGCCACCATTCCGCCACCACCGTTGTTTCCCGTTCCGCAGAGGGCCACCACCTGTGGTAGCGGCGTTTCAGAAGCTTTAAGGAATCGTTCCCACACCAGATCCGCCAGATGACGCCCGGCCATTTCCATCATCAGGGGGAGTGTAATGCCGTATTTTGTGACCATTAATTCATCCACCGTCCGCATTTCATCGGCAGTGAGGGCCGGTATCGTCAGGTTACTCATTCACGAATCGCACCCAGAGCGGCAATGAGCTGTTTGGAATTATGAAAGCCTGGCTGCTGGTAAACCCGCTTCCCTTCCGAATTAAAGATCAGGATCGTGGGCAGGGAGTAAATACCGAATTTCCGGGCCAGAGCGCGGCCAGGACCTGTTTCAACGTTAATTTTCACCGGTAAAAACGCCTTCAGGGCGTCTTGCACCTCCTGATCCGTAAACACTTCCCTGTCCATTTTATTGCAATAGTGACACCAGTCTGCATGGAATTTAACCACAACACCCTTTCCCTGTTCCTGTGCCGCCGATATGGCTTCATCCAGCGTGAGATTTGTGAATGGCTCTTTGTCACCCCCCAGCAGGAAAGAAAGTCCCAGGATCAGGGTGAGAATAAAAATTCGTTTCATGAGTTCAATCCTTTCAAAATTATTGCCCTGGAGCTTACACTGTTTTCCCGCCTGGAAATTGTCCGTTCAAAGACATTCTCTGGACTTTTAGAACTGGCTGATATCGCGTCCAAAGACCCAGCTCAGGAACCAATCCACCACAACCCTGATTTTATTCCGCAAACGGACCAACCTGGTCAAATAAACGGAGCGCCAGAAAACCCATGCTAGGTGGCCGGACCCCTTCACATGGCCCGTGTCCACCAGAGCCTGTTCATTCCCGATGTAAGCCAGCATACCCATGGATTTGAACCGGAAGCGCTTCCGGCGTTTCGCCCGCCTCCATTGCCGGGCCAGATACCTTCCCTGCTGCTGCGCGACCTGGGCTGTAGCCGGTAAGGGATGCGCTTCTATAAGAGAACAGTCTCCCAGGGAATACACGTGATCCATTTCTTTCACGACCAGATGTTCATCCACCAGGATCTGACCCTGATTCGATTTCGGTACATCCAGTTGTTCCACAAAAGGTTGGGGTGTGTTCCCTGTGGCCCACACCAGAAGCCCATAATTCAGTTCCCGTCCGGAAGATAGGTGAATACAGGATTCGTCTACCTTCACCACCGGACTGCCTGTAATAATTTCGATATGCTGACGCTGGAACAGATTCCGGGCTGCTTGACGCAGTTTATGGTCAAAAACGTTCAGGATTTCCTCGCCGGCCTCCACCAATGAAATTTGAATGAAAGTTTTCAAATGGGGGTAGAACCGGCACACGTCGCCCCGGATGAAATCATTTAATTCAGCCGCAAATTCAATCCCGGTGGGACCTCCGCCACAGATGACAAAATGCAACCGTTGCCTGATTTCCGATTCGGGAATTCCCGGCAGACTGGCAAACTCAAAATTGGCCACCACCCGCTTCCGGATTTGCCGGGCATCATTCAGTTCTTTGAGAAAATGACCATACCGCCGAACACCGGGGATACCAAACGTATTGGTTCTGGCTCCCACCCCGATCACCAGCAATTCATAATCCAGAATCCCTTCACGGCCGTCCTCCTGAATATAATGTACCTTCCGTTCCCGGAAATCCACACCACTGGCCTCCGCCTGAATATATTTCAGGGCGGGATTCACATTCCGGATCGGTTCAATAATGCTCCTGAATTCAATGGTTCCAATTGTAGTGCTGGGCAAAAGGGGTGTAAATAAAAAATGGTTCCGGGGACTAACCAGGGTTACGTCGAAGGGACGGAAATCCAGATTTCGCAATAGACTATAGGACCCAAAACCCGAGCCTAAAATGACGAGTTTCTGTTTCAAAAGTTGACCCCGAACGGCAGTTGCTATTTTGACTGCTTTAATACAGCCGTCCGGAGTTGTTTACGGCGACGGGAATCAATCGTGTCAATCGCCCGGACGGCATATTCCTGAGCCGTGTACACCTGCTTCATGACCGGTTCATCCTCCCGCTTGACCATATCGCCCACGGCAAAGAGACCGGGAACAGAGGTTTCGCTCTTGTGATTAATCCAGACATGCCGTTTTTCTTCCGGTGCCTCTGGATCCATTAACCGGGCTCCCACCTGACGAGCCAGATTGTTGTAAACACGATGAAGGCCAAGAGCCACCAGGGCGAATTTCACTTTCACCGGTGCGTGATCTGAAAACCGAAACCCGTTCAGTTCCTGGACACCGGCGCTGATAAGACCCTGGATGGATTCCTGAATGACTTTAATGTGATAGTGGGCCAACAGTTGTTGCTGTTCCGGCGAAAACTGCGGTGCTTCCCCATTGGTCAAAATCACAACCTCATTTCCATACCGTTCGTACAACATCATTCCCAGTTCCGCCGCCACCGGCCGGGAGCCCACAACCGCCACCCGGTCTTCACGGGTGAGGTGGCCTTCACAACGAATACAGTATAAAAACTGCTCCCGGTTGGCAAAGGGGTAGATCCAGTGGGGTGATTCCCGGAATTCCCCTTTCCGGTCCACACCCCCTATCCGGGGCTGTTCATCCATGAC
>CAZIIM010000040.1:0-10128 GCA_964539305.1 uncultured bacterium
ATCAGCTTCCCAAGCTGGAGGTCGCGGGTTCGAGCCCCGTTGCCCGCTCTTAATTAATCTTTATTTTTTATCACAATTTGATACTACCAGATTCTCTGGTTTGGGGTAAAAGCGTCTAATATTAAACAGCAAATAAGAGGAAAAAGCACGACTTTACTCCAAGAAATTCATCAAGTTCTTAAATTTGAAGTTTTAAAACCAGAGATTACGATAAAAGCAGCGAAATACTTACCTTGGTAATTTTTCAGGAGTCGAATAATATTATTAAAGAAAACCGATCCTCATGATTGTTGTCTGGACACTATTAGGTTTGATCATTATCATCAGTTCACTCGATCTGTTTATTGAGTATGTATATCGGTATCCGAAAAAACCCCACCAGTCCACCCCGGCGGAATCAGGAATACCGTTTGAGGAAGTTCGGTTTCCTACGGAGAATAGATGTCAATTATACGGATGGTGGATTCCTGCCGAAAACAAATTATCCAATTCAACACGGACTTTAATTCTGGTTCACGGATGGGGCCGGAACCTGGAACGGATGAAGGACTACATTCAAAATCTGCACCACCGAAACTACAATCTACTTGTATTTGACTTGCGCAATCATGGTAGCAGCGATCCGGATAATTATCCAAACCTGTTGAAATTTTCCGAGGATATACGCGCCGCGGTTAACTTCGTTAGCCGACAATATCCGGGGAAACCGGGTCCGATCGGGGTCCTCGGTCTTTCGATTGGCGGGTCCGCTGCCATTCATGCCGCTGCCTTTGAGCCGCGGATTAGAACGGTGATAACAGTCGGAGCTTTTGCCCATCCGGTTGATGTGATGAGACTGGAGTTTCAAAAACAGCACATTCCCTATTACCCGCTGGTGTGGCTGTTCTTTAAATATCTGCAATTCAGACTGGGGATAAACTTCAATCGGATTGCCCCGGAAAATAACATTCGAAACGCCGTGGCAAATATATTATTGATCCATGGCGATCAGGATGCAACGGTCCCGGTGGATCAGGGAAAGAGATTACAGCAGGCCGGAAACCCCGAAAAAACCAGTTTATGGATTGTTCCTGATAAGGGGCACAGCGACTGTAACCAACACCCGGAGTTCTGGAAAAAGGTGGGATCATTTCTGTCGGAAACAATCCCGGCCAGGCGTTCCTGAGAAAGTATTATTATTTAGCTAACCCCTGTTTGGGGATTAAAAACTCACCGATAGGCTTAGATATTTGAACGTTTTTATTGCGGTGTAATCACCAGATTCCGGGTGATTTCATTGGCAGCTACAATCTGGATTCCGGTGACGGTGGTGGTGTCATACCCTGATAAGGTGGCTTTCAACGTATAAATACCAACTGGTAATCCCAGGAGCGTATAATGGCCGCTGGTTGTATCGGACAGGGTAGAGGATACAATTGAGTCCTGTTCCACCCAGACCTGAGCATCGCCCAGTGTTTGAGAAGACGTGTCCTGAACCGTACCGGTGAGACTTCCGGCGGAAGAGAGATTCTGGACCCGAATGACCGGTTTAAAAATGAAACCCTTAATGCCCGCCGGTGTATTCATATTTCCCTGAACTACAAACGATTTGCTCACATCAAAATCCAGCAGTAATTCATAGGTCAGATTTCCCACTACTTCAATGGGAGGTGAAATAAACACTTTTAATCCGGTCTGGGCTCCGCTGGGAATTTTCAAGGTATGGGTAGTACCATTTTTCATGGTCACCGCTGCTTCCGAAATTCTTAATCGGATTAAATCATAGGTCCCAACCGGGATAGTTTTGTTCACGAGGGATGCAGTGACACCATTTCTTAATTCCAGTAAATTCACGGTGTGGGGTGTCTGGCTGAGCGTCATCAGGGAATCGGTTCCCCGGATCTGAATCATTGAAATGGTTACCTGGGCCTTCGATACCAGATTGGCAGGGAAAGGATCGTCCGAGAGCTGGAGTGCGATGGTACCGACTTCCGTTTCGGATTTCCTATCCCCGACACGATCACAGGCAGACGCCAGGAGGAAGAAGGATAAGAAGGGTAATAAATATCGTTGCATGGTGTTTACCTTTAAATATTGTATGTGTGAATACGAACCAAATTTACATTGGTTTCATGGAATCGAATTGATCCAGGTCACAATGGATTAAGATTCCTATCCTTGGCTCAAAGTACCGTAACTTTGCCTTCGTTTTTCCCGCTCTCATTCAAGAAACAGGACCATAAAGCCATGTCATTGTCCATCATAGTATCTGGTAACTCACTCCGGTACGGGGTTTAACTTCATTTCTCCCTGATGTTTTACCATTCACGCAGACTCCGGTTTATTTTAACAACGGCCCTGGTTTTATTTCTGATTTTTCTCTTTTTCAGGATCCTGTTTATGGTGGTCTTCCGGGCGGAGATGGCGAACTTACCACCGGACGAAATCTGGAGGGCTTTTTTTATCGGTGTACGATTTGATTTACGTCTTGCTCTTGTGATTCTGATACCGGTGGCCGTTCTGGGAATGATCCCGTTTTTTAATATTGTCCGTTCTCCTGCGTTGCAGCGCATGGCTCGATGGTACCTAAAACTGGTGATCGCCGGAGTAATTCTGTTTTATGCTTTTGACTTTGGTTATTACGGATATTTAGATCGGAGACTGGAAGTCTCAGTCCTGCGTTTTCTAGTGAGTCCCTTCATTTCAGCCCAGATGATCTGGGAAAGTTATCCCGTCCTTTCGGGGCTGATTATTTTTCTTCTGCTTGTGTATGGTGGGCACCGGCTGGTGAATGCCCTGATTCAAATCCTGGAGGCGCCTCCTGAAATCACACGCAGGAGACAGTTCCTTCTAGGATTCTGTGTTGGCGGCTTTATTTTTCTGTTCGGGATCTGGGGAACCTTTCGTCAATACCCCCTGCGCTGGAGCGATGCCTTTTTCAGCGATCAGAATTTCATTTCTGCCCTGGGTCTGAACCCGGTACTGTATTTTTATGATACGGAAAAATTTGCTGAAGCTGATTTTGATTCAACCAAAACCAGAAAGTATTATGACCTGATTTCCACTTATCTCGGCGTTGATCACCCGGATCCGAAACGGTTGAATTTTGAAAGGGCTATCCCGGCTTACGAACATCCTTCCCGGCAGCCCAATATTGTGGTAATCTTTATGGAATCGGTGGGACTCAACCGTATGGGTCTCATGGGCAATCCCCTCAAACCAACACCAAATCTGGATCGGCTGGCGGAACAGGGTATCTTCTTCAGACGGTTTTATGTTCCCATGGTGGGAACCGCCCGGTCTGTGTTTGCCTTAATTACCGGAATACCCGATGTGGCCCGGGTAAAAACTTCCTCACGGAATCCCATGATTGCAGATCAGTATTCGATATTGAAATCCTTTCAGGGGTACCGGAAATTTTTCCTCATTGGCGGCAGCGCCAGTTGGGCCAATATCCGGGGATTATTGAAACACAATATTCCTGAAATGGAGATTATTGAACAGGAGGATTTCGATCGTCCCCGGCTGGATGTGTGGGGCATATCGGACCACGACCTTTTCAAGGAAGCGCACGCCCGTTTTGAAGCGATGGATCCTGAACAACCGTTTTTCGCGATTATCCAGACCGCCACCAATCACAAGCCCTATTCCATACCGGATCATCTGGAGAACTTTACCGTATTGGATCCGGGGTTGGATTCGGTTCGTGCGGCCGGTTTTAAATCGGTGGGCCAGTACAATGCCATGCGGTTACTCGATAACGCCATCGGCGATTATTTTTCCTACGCCTCCCGGTCAGATTATTTCAAGAACACAATCTTTTTTCTCTTCGGGGACCATGGTACCTCGGACCCCTGGGCCCGGCACATGCCAAAATCAGATTTCGATCTTAAACTACGTTCCTATCATGTACCATTCATTATTTATGGACCGGCCCTGATAGAGGGGGGTGTGATCCGTGATGATATTGCCTGGCTGTGTGATTTAATGCCAACGGCAGCCGGTCTAGCGGGAATTGCTTACAAAAACCAGACACTTGGGGAAGATTTACTCCACCGGCGTCATCAGGGAGACCGCTGGGCCTTAACCGTGGATCGTAAACATGCCTATCCCCGTATCGGTGCGATTGGAGATCGTTACTATTTGACCATGTATCATGACGGGACGGATGTCCGCCTCCATGATATCTGGTCTGATACACCATTAACGGACCTTAAAGAGGCCCACCCGGAAGAAACTATGGTTTTTGAATTCATGGCCCGGGGGCTGTATGAAACGGCGAAGTACATGCTGTACCACAACCAGGATCGTTAGAGATGGCAAGGATCCACATTCTCGGGGCTGGAATGGTCGGTTCTACCATGGCGCTGGATCTGGCCGGAAGTCATGATGTTTCACTGGCGGATCGCAGTCGCGACAGTCTTGAAACGGTCCAAAACCGTGAGCCTTCGATCCGGATCAAGGTTCTGGACGTAATTGATCATGCAGCGCTTCTGCGATGGTTGGAACCGGCAGATTTGGTATTGTGTGCTGTGCCGGGATTTCTGGGGTTCGAAACATTGCGGACCATCATTGAAGCGGGAAAAAACGGCGTGGATATTTCCTTTATGCCTGGGAATGCTCTGGAATTAGATTCATTCGCTAAAGAAAAAGATGTGACCATTGTGGTGGACAGCGGTGTGGCCCCGGGGATGAGTAACCTGGTTCTCGGATATTACAACCGTATGCTGGAAGTGCAAGCTTTCCGCTGTCTGGTTGGTGGATTGCCGAAAAATCCACAACCCCCATTTAATTACAAGGCACCATTCTCACCCCTGGATGTTCTGGAGGAATATACCCGCCCCGCACGAATCATGGTGGATGGGGTGGTGGAAACCAGACCTGCCCTTTCGGATGTCGAGGAGGTTCATATCCCGCCGGTTGGAGAACTGGAGGCCTTCAATACGGATGGGCTGCGATCCTTGCTCACTACTATGGCACACATTCCCAACATGGTAGAAAAGACGCTTCGGTATCCGGGGCATGCCGCTTTAATGGATATGCTGAAATCGGCCGGTTTCTTTCAGCGGGAGGAAATACGGTTGAAAACCGGACGATCAGTGCAACCCCTTGAACTAACAGCGGCGTTATTGACGGACGCCTGGAAACTCGTGCCGGGTGAAGGAGAATTCACCGTAATGGATATTGAAATTCACGGTGAAAAAAAGGGGAGGAAGGTGGAAATCCATTATCAGTTGTTTGATGAAACCGATCCTGAAACCGGATTTACCTCCATGGCCCGCACCACCGGATTTACTGCCACGGCCATGGTAAATCTCCTGCTGGAGGGAGGATTCACAAAAAAGGGCGTTTTCCCTCCGGAAATCGTCGGTGGGCAAAAAGGGTGTCTTAGCTACATTCTCGATTATTTAAAGAAACGGGGGGTGGTCTATCAGCGGACGGAAAAAGAAGTGAAGTGAAAAGGGGACGTGGATTGAACGTCCCCTTTTCTATAATCCAAACCCAGGTGTACATGACAGTAAGCAATCTATAGCAACCGCCTAAGTTTATGGAGACTTGGTCTCAATATCTGTGACTGTGATCACAATCGATTCATTTTTTTCAAAATTATTCCATTTACCGAAGTAGTCATTTCTCATTCCAGACTAAAGTGAGAAGAATTCGCCTTTTACCGTAAATTCACCGCCATGAAAATCACTCACGTCGCCCAAGACAGCATCGGCGCCCGCCTGGGATTGCAGGTCGGGGACCAGGTGGAGGCTATTAACGGATCCCGGGTACGGGACATCTTGGATTACCGTTTCAAGGTGGCGGAAGAACACATGGTTCTGAGAATCAGGCGGGACAGTCAGGTGGCCTCGTTTACCATTGAAAAGGATTATGACGATGATCTGGGCCTGGAGTTTGAAGAGTTCAAAATCCGTAAGTGCGCCAACGACTGCATTTTCTGCTTTGTGGACCAGAATCCGAAAGGGATGCGTGATGCCCTGTATTTCCGGGATGGTGATTTTCGTATGTCCTTCCTCTACGGCCATTACATCACGATGACGAACATGGGCTGGAAAGAATTACAGCGGGTCGTCGATCAGCGCCTTTCCCCGCTTTACATTTCGGTCCATGTGACCGACCCGGAGTTGCGCCGAAAAATGTTTTTATATAAAAAAGATGATTACCTGCTGAAAAAGTTTGAATATCTGACCCGGCACGGTATTGAACTCCATTCCCAGATTGTGCTCTGCCCAACGTGGAACGACGGGGAAGTTCTGGAGAAAACCATTGCCGATGTTCACCAGTTTGTACCCCAAGCCCGGTCCCTTTCCATCGTACCAGTGGGGTTGACCGGCCATCGGGAGGGGTTGCCCTTTATTCCACCAATTACTCCGGAGTATGCCCAGGATTTCCTACAGACTTTTCAATACCTGGATCAAAAATACCGGCTTCCGGATGGGAAACGGTTTCTGTTCCCCAGCGATGAATGGTTTCTCCGGGTGGGTACCGACCTGCCACCCGTAGAATTCTATGAAAATACGGATCTGGTGGAAAATGGCGTAGGCCAGGTGGCAACTTTTATGCAGCTGTGGCAGAATGGCCTGAAGCCGGAAACAGTAAAGTTGGGTCGGCCCCTTAAAATCACCATTGGATCAGGGACTCTCATCGCGGATTATTTCAGGGAGCGATTCATCCCCCTGTTGGAATCCATTCCCGGGTTACAGGTGAATTATCGGCCCATTCGGAATGATTTCTTTGGCGCTGAAGAAATAACTGTGACAGGTTTGTTGACGGGGCAGGATATTGTCGCTCAGTTAAAGAACCGGGAGCTGGGTGATTTAGTCCTTTTCAGTGACAGAATTTTCAGGGAAACGGGCACGGTAACACTGGATGACATGCAGCTGGAGGAGATCGCCGATGCCCTGAATACACCCTTTCAAGTCATACCGGACGATCCGCAGGCGTTCTTTAATATCATTACTGAATTCTCAGCTTGAAATCAATGTTCACTTTTTATGGTCTGGAACCGAAATGAGTAAACCCGTCATCGCAATTGTGGGTCGTCCGAATGTTGGAAAGTCCACCTTATTCAATCGTTTGCTGAGGCAGCGGAAAGCGATTGTGGATCCCACCGAAGGAATTACCCGTGACCGGATTTACGGTGATGTGGAGTGGACCGGAAGGCAATTCACCTTCGTAGATACGGGTGGCTATATTCCGGAAGACACGGAAGTAATCAATGCTGCTGTGCGGGCCCAGGCCAGTGCTGCCATTGAGGAAGCGTCTTTGATTCTTTTCATGGTTGACGGCAAAACAGGTCCTACCCCCGTTGACCACGACCTGGCGCAACTCATCCGGGAAGCAGGAAAGCCAGTTATTCTGGTAGTAAACAAATGCGATGGTCTGCATCAGGATGAGCAGGTTCATGCCTTTTTTGAACTGGGGATAGAACCGGTGGCTCCCCTGTCTGCCCTGAACGGTCGTTTGACCGGTGATCTCCTGGATCGTATTCTGGAGTTTCTGCACCTGCCGTCAACGCCGGTGGAAGCGGAGAAGAAACCGGTAATGCGATTGGCCATAGTGGGTATGCCCAATGTGGGTAAATCTTCCCTGGTGAATGCCCTGCTCCAGAAAGAACAGTCCATTGTGACTCCGATCGCTGGCACGACCAGAGATTCCATTGATTCGATTCTGAAATGGTACGGAAAGGAAATTGTTCTGGTTGATACGGCCGGTTTACGGAAGAAATCCCGTGTCAATGACAGTATCGAATTTTATTCCAATGTGAGGGCCCTGCGTGCCATTGAACACAGTAATGTAGTCCTAGTGTTGATTGATGCTTCAAAGGGGTTTGGTAAGCAGGATAAAGCCATTGTGGACCTGGTAATCAAGAAAGGGAAAGGACTGGTTCTGGTAGTGAATAAATGGGATCTGGTGAAAAAGGACGCTCATACGATGAGTGAATTCAACCGGGAGATTTCGGGCCAGTTCAAAGCGTTAGAGGATTATCCCATTTTGTACGTTTCAGCGCTGACCCGGCAGCGGATTTCCCGTGTCCTGGACCAGGCCTACCAAGTGTATGAAGCCCGTCAGAAACAGGTATCCACCTCAAAATTGAATGAGTTTCTCCAACAGGTTTTCCGTCAACAACCACCACCGGCCGTCCAGGGGAAGGTCATCAAACTCAACTACATGGTGCAGGTTCATCAGGCTCCGCCCGTGTTTGCCGTGTTCACCAATTTCCCTTCCCTGATTCCACAGCATTACAAACGGTTTCTGGAGAATCGGCTCAGGGAAACCTTTCAGTTTAACGGCGTCCCCCTGCGATTGTCCTTCAGAAAAAAATGAAATTTATTCCCTCCGGGCCGGCCGAGTATTCGCTCCGTGAAAAACGCTCTGAATTTATTGCTGTTCTGGTACCGGTTACGGATATTGCTGAATTCCAGGCTTTTCAGCGCCGGCTGCGGGGCAAGCATCCCAATGCACGTCATATTTGCTGGGGGCGGATCCTGGAACAGAGCGGGATGACTACTGAAGCCAGCTCCGATGGAGGAGAACCCTCTGGATCAGCCGGTCGACCCATCCTGAATCAATTGAAATCGGCTGCCGTGGTTAATGCGGCTGTTTTTGTCATTCGTTATTTCGGGGGTGTTAAGCTGGGGAAAAGGGGATTAACCGACGCCTACCGTCGTGCCACCCAAGAAGTGCTGAACAGGGCAAAACTACTACCCTGGGTATCCAGAACAACGGTGATAGTTTCAGGTCCCCTGGAATTTTATGGTGATATTAACCGGATCAGTGGCAAATTCGGCGGAAAAATGATTGCGGATCATTCTGCTGAAACAGTCATGATGGAAATTGAGTTTTCCCTGGAAAGGGGAAAAGAATTCTCGAGGGAGTTACGCGCACGATTCGGTAAAGACCTTCGCGTAAAAATAGAGGAACGAGCGCGCGCCAAACCAAGGAGGGTATCAAGGTAAAAGGAGTTGGCAAGAGAAAGTACCGCGCTCGTTCCATGGTCTTAGACACCGTTTTACCGGAAAGGTTCCAAATAAAATGAAAAAAGATTATAAAACTGTCATTTTTATGATGGCCATCACGTGGCTGCTGGCTGTATCGGCCTGCGGCCAAACACCTGAGCCGTTAAAAATTGGTTTCTGGAATGTGGAAAATCTTTTTGATCTGAAAGATGACCCGGGGATACGGGATGAAGAATTTGCCCTGGGAGGATCCAAAGGAGTCACCCAGGAGATTTATGATTTGAAACTGAAACACTGTTCGGAAGTACTCGCAGATTTGAATGCCGATGTCATCGGGCTCTGCGAAGTGGAAAACAGAGGAATGATGGAAGCCTTGAACCGGGCGTATACCGGACGGGATTACCAGATTGTTCATTATGATTCCCCGGATGAACGGGGAATTGACTGTGCTCTGTTTTATGATCCGGATAAATTTGAAGTTCTGGAGAGTAAACCGATTACGAATCCCCTGCCGAAGGGTGATCATACCCGGGACGTTCTTTACGTGAAGGGAAAGTTTCAGGGACAGCTTCTGCATCTGTTTGTGAATCACTGGCCCTCTAACTGGAGAGGGAAAGAAAAAGCGATTCCCAAGCGGGCGGCAACAGCGAATCTAATTGTGGCTGAGGTTACCAAAATTTTGAAGGCGAATCCTCTGGCAGAAATTCTGTTAATGGGCGATTTCAACGAAAATCCTGACGACTCCAATGTCCAATCCCTGAAGGCGACGGGACTGGTGAGTCTAATGGAGCCGATGGTGGGAACGCCCGGGAAAGGTACCTACGTTTACAGGGGAGAGGATTTTTTCCTGGACCAGTTTATCGTGAGTCCGGGGCTTCAGGACCAGGAAGGATTGTTTATTCAACCCGGTGCTGTCACGATTCTGGACCAGGCCAAGTACCGTCAGCAGGGGGGGGAATTTGCTCACTATCCATTCCGTTTCTGGGCCGGAAACCGGTTGCTGGGAGGTTATTCCGATCATCTGGCAATTGAAGTAAAAATCGCCAGGAAATAATCCTTTCCTCGGTTGCTTCCCATGAAAAAATCCCCTAAGTTTGCGGGCATTTTAAAGGCGGTTTAAAAATCATTCATGACGCGGGGTGGAGCAGTCTGGTAGCTCGTCGGGCTCATAACCCGAAGG
>CAZIIM010000041.1:0-8233 GCA_964539305.1 uncultured bacterium
TTCACCGTCCACAGAGCGTGGTTTTACTTCCACTTGCGCCTTTGGGGATGAGCCGGTATTTTTCACATTCATTTCAATGCAACCATACTTAAAGATGAAAAATGGGATACAGCCTTTCCATCGAAATTAAAGCACCCTTGAGTCAGGTCTGGCACAGCTGGACAAGCAGCCAGGAAACCTGTCATTGGCTGGCGCCCAGGGCGGAGGTGGAGTTTTACCCGGGCGGTGCTTACGAATTCTTCTGGGGAGATGATCCGGAAAAAGACAGCACCATTGGGTGCAAACTGATTGAACTGGAACCGGAACGATTCCTGAAATTTGAATGGCAGGGGCTCACCCAATTTCTGTACCTGTTTACTCCTCCCAAAGGGAAGCGAACCACCATCGAGGTTCGATTTCTTTCCCGCGGTTCAGGAACCATTGTAACCCTCTCCCAGCCGGAGACAAGACCGGGGAAAGACTGGACGGATTACGAAACCTGGATGTCCCGCGCCTGGAAAAGGGCTTTGGAGGCGTTGAAAGATCACTGCGAACGGAGATTGACCTCTTCCAAATAACCGGAAAACCATTGCCCCAATCTCACACCCACCGCCTGTTTCGCCGTTTGCAACCCTATGCTGATCCGACCACCAAACGCTGGTGGGAAAATTATGTAAAAGCGTCCGCACCCTTCCTGGGGGTTAAAATGCCGGTGATCCGCAGGGAACTCCACCACTGGCACAAGGAATTCATTCAGGGGTCAATCGAATTGGAGGATCAGGTGCACCTGGCGATTGAATTGATTGAACAGCCCTACACGGAAGAAAAACTGGCGGGGATACTGTACTTTCAGGAAATTCTTTTGCCGGCGCGTGCCATCCGCATACCCGAACACCTTGTCCACTTTGCCCGCTTATTTGATCAGGGCATGATTTACGACTGGAATGTGTGCGACTGGTTTTGTGTAAAAGTCCTGGGTCCCCTGATTCAGCGCGAGGGCACTTCCTGTGCCCCGTTAATCAGTGACTGGAGCCGGGCTGAAAATCTGTGGCGGGCCCGCGCTTCCCTGGTGGCTTTTGTTAAAGTGGCTCGTGACTCCCTGTATTATCCGGAGATCCGCCGGTCCTGCTGTACTGTAATCCAGCGCCCGGAACGATTTGCCAAAACAGCCGTGGGCTGGATCCTGCGGGAGATTTCCAACTTTGACAAGGGATTTGTTCAGAAAATGGTGGAAGAAAATCTTCCCTTTTTTACCCTGGAAAGCCTGAACAATGCCATGAAATATTTCGATCCTGACGTAAGATTGAAATACAGTCGCGCTTTCAAGTCGAATAACGATGCTTCATTAGATTAGGTCATGAATACGTTGTTATCCATGCTTTTGATTGATTTGGTTTTAAGTTGAAGCGCTACACTTCCTTACAATTCCCAAAACAAAAGTTTCTCCCCGGTCAGGGGCAGGCGCATCCCGATAAGTTGCTGCCCGAAGTACTTCAAACAGCGAATCATCGTTGTTTCAGCGCCGAAACGTGGAAATTCTCCCAGCCCTATCTTTATGCCATCGATCTCTTCAATGCCGGTTACTGGTGGGAAGCCCACGAAATCCTGGAAATGTTGTGGAATGAAACGGGACGCCGATCAGAAACAGCCGAATTTCTTCAAGGATTAATCCAGATTTGCGCTGCCCTCCTGAAAAAATCACAGTCGGTCCCGGCAGGTGCTCTGAGGCTTAAGAAAAAGGGGATTCTTCATTTAAGTCCCAGGAAGGGGACCTACCTGGGAATCGAGACTAACAGACTGATCCAGGCGATCGAACGGTATTTTAAGAAGCCAGGTATTCCTCCACCCCAAATCAGATTACGAGGTGTGGACAAGGATTCAACCTCATCTTTTTAATCCGGAACACTTGGATTTTTTAAGGATAGTATGTAAACTGACCTGTCATTCTATTTTGTGAGGGTGATCACGCTGAAAGTGGTCCCATCAGTAGTAAATTCAGTTTGAATTACAACGAATGGAGTGTAGCATGATAAAAGTATTTTTCAAAATAAGTTTCATTACAGGACTGCTCTTCCTGGCAGCCTGCGAACTCAACAAACAGGAAGATACGGGGCAGAATAACCCGGCAGAACTGGTGGGAAAATGGGAACGGAGTGAACTCCAGATAGGTCTGGAGGTTACAACGAATTCCCAGCAAAACATTTTGGATTTGGGTTCAGCTGGAGTCGGTGGTGGAATCACAGTGACGGGCGACAACATAAATGAAACCCTCCAGTACCTGAATCCCATTTTCATGTTCATGATGATGGATACGACTGGGAATGGAATGAATGGTGGAAATGGAATGGACCAGGGGCCCCGGTTCCTGTTTGCTGCCCAGAACCTGGATTGGTCGGTATATCAGAAACCGGAGGATTTCTTCGGCCAGCGACTAAAAATGTTCGTCCTGATGGAGGACCATGCCTACGACCATATGGGCAACCCAATGATGGACTCTACTTTTACCAGGGCTGTCTATTTTGAATGGACCATTAATGATACGGATGCTTTTTTCATGGACGATCAGCCTCCCGATTCCATGTACATGGCGGAAGAAAATGTGGATTACACCCTGGACACTTTGACCCATCAGTTGACGGTAACGAATCTGAGCCTCTATTTCGCCAGGTTCTCCGTCCTCGTAGACAACGATTCCGCTTATGCTGACACGATCGAATGGGACAGCTCCCGGGTTGTGACCGTCTCCGGTTCTCTTGCTCCCGCCACATTTTCCGTCCCGGCCCATACACCCACGATGATGACGACACCCTTCTTTGACGAAAAACAAGTGGAAGGACCGCCCATCTCCGTGGATTTACACGAAGATGGCAGCATGGATTTTGTTGAGGTTGTGATTGAATACGACAATGAAGGGAATGGTACGGAGGTGACCAATTATCTTACCGGTGATTGGTGGACCGAGGGGGCTGATACGCTGGTCATGGTAATCAACGATCCTCAAATTGGTCCGGATACAGTGGACCTGCAATACTCCCTTTCCGGATCGGAATTGATGGTGGTTCACCGGGAGGATCCTTGCGATCCCATGATGAATGACAATTATCCCCGGAATGAGTGCATGGCGGACTTCGAACGGGGCCTGGTGGGTCTCCAGCCGGGTAGCCTGGATGAAATATGGATTATTATGAACCTCAAATTCATGAAAACATCGAGTAGCGCCGTACCCGCCAACACGTCACAAGCCATGAATCAAATTCTCATGCGAGACTGGTTAAAACGAGCTGTACGGTTACGCCGTTAACCGGCAACTTTCCTTCAATAAAAAAGCCCCGTTTTCACAAGCGGGGCTTTTTTATTATAAAACTGTTCCTTCTCAAGGTCCCCGTTGGCGGTCAATAATTTTTTGATTTTCAAACGAGGAATCGATCTGTAATTCCCGGAATTTAATGATCAGGGCCGTTGCGGCGGCGGCAATGACCCGTTGGCGATGGGGGTTCATGTAGGGATAAATCCACACTGCTTCCTGGGAGGGGCGGGAAATATCCACCAGTCCCCGGATTTCATCGTCAAAATAAAACAGATAACCCATGAGCAGAGGACTCCGGACCCGCAGGTTATCTTCTGTCCGGTAGTACTCCCGGATCCGCAACGTATCGCCGGCAGTAACTACCAACGAATCAGTGAAGGTCCAGTCCCCCTTTGGCGGTGTCTGATCCCGAAATTTACATCGAATGTTTGGATCCCACGGACCCTTGTCGGGATATTCACAATAGCAGTTCCACTGCTCCCCTTTCTCGTCCGTGAGCTGGAATTCATAGGAATGAATGTCCCAGTAAGAGGTTTTGAAATCGGTGTAAAGAATTTTCCCGCTTCGATCCTGAATGTTGTACACATGAAACGGGCCAAAATCCAGGGTCCAGGTAATATCACCGCCCTTCACGGGCAGGCGCAGAGCCGCATTTAATTCATCCGGAACCCCGATTTTCACGGGTTTCAGGGCACAGGCCGTCAGGAGCAGAAGGGCTCCTAGAGCGGACAGCGGGCCTACCGGTAACTTTTTTCCCCGCTTCAGTTTAATATGAAACCCTCCGAATCATTTCCTCGAATATACTAAAACGGAGGTCAAAAATCGCCTTTAAGGGGTGGTTTTATTCTGGGTCTCTCTCCGTTGACGGAGCTGCTGATTGTAGGCTCTGATTTTTTCGTTCCCTTCATACCAGGGGGGTAAAGCCTCCCAGTCGGGGATGCCGTCATTGATTAGGGTACTCGAGGCCCCCTTTGTCTTGAAACCGGCGGGGACACCTCCCACAATCAAACACACCAGATCTGTATCCGTTTCCGCTTTTAAGGCCCGTTTCGATTCCGGGGGCACTTTCACAAAATCACCGGGTTCCAGGGGCACCAACGTTTCCTCCACATACAGCATTCCCCTGCCCTTTAGCGGAATATATACTTCTTCCTGCCGTTCGTGGCGGTGTAAATAGGTATATCCTTTCCCGGCGGGAATATTGACGATGCCTACCCCCACCCCTTTCAAATCCAAATCCCGTTTTAACAGGGTTAACCACGGTGGAAGATGGTTGAGATTCAGGCTTTTTTTTCGATACATCATTTCCCCACGTCTATTGAAACTCTTAAAGGACCCGCATGGAATTAATCACCACCGGTTCCAGGAGGGTCTGTCCATCGGCAGACTGCTGTTGAATCGCCAAAACGATGGCCATCCCCCGGATCACTTTTCCGAAGGCAGCGAATCCCTGACCATCGGGATTGCGTCTCCCGCCATAATCCAGTTCCGGCTGATCGCCGATGCAGATGAAAAATTCAGTTGTGGCCGTACCCGGTTCGGCCCGGGCCATGGAAATGACCCCGTTTTTATGGGAAAGATGGGTCTGGCGGGTGGATTCATGTTTAATCGGTTTGAACCACCGTTCCCGATCCCCCAAACCGCCCTGGATCACCTGAATCTTTACGGAATCCCTCGGCTGATTATCCAAGCGTACGACGCGGTAAAACGTGGCCTTGGTATAGTCACCCGCTTTCACATGATTCAGGAAATTTTCAACCGTCACCGGTGCCTGTTTAGGATACAGTTCTACCGTAATTTCACCCAGATCCGTGTCAATCAGCACTTTTGGATTGGGTTTTGAACAGGCACACACCAAAAGTAGCAATAAGGGATAGAGCTGTTTCATCTTTCTTCCTCCCTTACCAGGGGATTTCTGTGCCCTGGTAGTCAATGAATTTACCACTGATTTCTGAACCGGGTCGTTGGAGAACTTTCAGTAGTCCGGATACAGCTTCCGGGGGATCCAGCGGTGCGGCCTGCGTTCCCATTCGGGTCCGCACCCAGCCGGGATGAACCGCCACCACAGCGATGGACTTGTGAGCCAGGTCCCGGTGGAGATTCATGGTGGCCATATTCAAGGCCGCTTTACTCATGCGGTAACTATAATAACAGCCACTGAGATTATCCGCAATGGAGCCCATACGTGAGGACAGATTCACAATTTTTGAATCCCGCTTCATAAACGGAAGCAAAGCTTTTACCATCAATAACGGACCGACAGCATTGGTGTAGAATACTTTCAGAACATCTTCATGGGTCAGGTCTTCTAGGGTCTCGTTATCGCCCCCAATCCCCGCATTGTTGATGAGAAGATCCAGTTGCAGACCCCAGGAACGGATCTCCTGAGCCATCGTTTCAATCAGATGCTCTTTCCGTACATCCAGTTCAAAAATATCCTTTTCAGGAATCAGATACTGCAATTCATTGGCATGATCCGGATTCCGACAACCGGCCAGGACCCGGTAACCCTCCCGGGATAATTGACGGGCGAATTCCAATCCCAGACCCCGGTTCGCTCCGCTGATTAAACAGACTTTCATTTCCGAGGCGCTCCTGCCCGTCCATTTAAATACTGATCCAATACCCATGAAATGGACCTGTTATGCCCCAGGCGCATGGATCCCACACTGTCCGGCAGTTGAATCACTTCACTTTGAGGTAAACTAAGGACCTGCGGGTCCTCGGGCAGGTCTTTATAGGCGCCGTCCTGTGCTTTCCGGGTCCTCCACTGGGTCAGGTGCTCTCCCCTGTCATTTTTGAATTCCGGGAAACCGGGGCACCTGCTTTCCAGGCGGGGATGTCCTCCCAGCGGGGCCGCCACGGAATGCAGCTCAAAGGAAAGGGAATCGGGTAACATTTCCATCATCAGAGCCACAATTACACCACCATAGCTGTGACCAAAAAGAATGAAATGACGAATAGACGGTTTTTGTTCGTGAAGGGCCAGGATAGCATTAGCCAGTTTCTTCGCCGCCTCCTGCGGACATTCGGTCCAGTCCCAGCGATAAAAGTAGGTTTCCCATCCGGAATCAGCCATTTTCCGCAAGGGGTGGATCCATTCATACCCCCGGGAACCGTAACCATGAACCGCGATGAAGACCGTGTCCATCCGAAGGTTTTGGAATTGAACCAGATTCAAACCGGAGGGGTGGGAAATTAGTTTTTTCCCCGAGACAAAAACGGAATCTCCTTCCACCAGCTCTGAATAGGGAATGAAGGGGAAAGTCTGTGCTGGAGTCAAACTAATCCCCAGACTGATCAGGATTAAATACAGGATATATTTTTTCAGGATCATGATTTCATACCAGGTTCAATCAGAACCGAATTTACACCATTCTTTTCAATCTACGGTGACCGTAACGTCCGGGAAGGCAAGCCCGATTTTCGTCTATTTCGTCTTTTAAAAGAAAAACCCCGTTTGAGACGGGGTTTTCCTTTTTCATCGTCATTTCTCTCTTATCTTAATAAGAAAGCTTCCACTTATATTATTTACCGAATTTATTCATCTCCACATAAATCTCATCCGAATGCATCGGAAAATATTTTCTCAGGTGCATGGAAAACGCCCGTCTTTCCTGCTCATCCGGCCACTGTTTTTTTAATAGCTTTGTACTGAGCTTGGATGCTTCATCAATGTCGCCAAAACTTCGATATTCTGTGATCGTCACCCAATCACGAACATCACTGCCCCAGCTGTGTCGTAATTCACGCTGACTGAGAATTTTTTTATTCTTCTTGGTGACATTCTTATACCACAGGCTTATTAATGAATCCCGTTCAGCTGCACTGCCTCCATCCGGAATCACCATCTTATTGGTCGTAATCACAAATACACTGCCTTCCTCATCCTGTGCAAAGGCGACACGATTCGACAGGAGCGCAATAGTAAATAAGGCAAAACCTAGGAAACGGGTATTGATCTTCATAATCATCCTCTTTTCTTGTTTGGGTTTGCTGTACCCAATCATCCACCCCAATCCGTGGTGTCAGCCGGGTACAGTGCTATTAGCTATATTAACGATCGTCGCTGAACTATGCAGGGGTGAGAGTGTTGAGGAAGGAGCAGTTATGATTACAAACGGTCAATCCGCAGGACCAAGAGGCCCACCCGATTTTTTATTTATAATGACACGAGAGTGAATTTCAATAAGAATGGCATAGTTATTTCAGCGAATATACATAATCCGGATGAAAATAGTCCTATTTATCTGGTAATCACTTAATAGACGATAAAGGTCCTATAACATTAGGGTCATTTGGATCAGAAATCCGCGGAATTCTTACAATAGAGGGACGTTAATATTTTTTGAACTGCCCTAAACAATGAACCTGGTGGTCTATGACAACTCTAACAAGTGCACAAGTGAAGAGTTTGTCATCCGAACTGTGTTCAGCCTACCCGTACGTATGGAATTTTAGCAGAATAAAGCCTATTTTAGCGATCCCAGGATTAACTCTCTAGAATTTTCCGTCAGTCCGATAACCGTAAAGGCGTCTGAATTCTCATATTTTTAGGATTGCGAAACGCCCCGCAGGTGTGGAAACGGGGCGCATATTTTCTTGGCTTGAAGGATAGTTATTGAGAATAACCTGATTCAACTTATGATTTAATTAGATAGAATCCTAGGATGAGTCATTGAGTACGATAAAAAACACTCCGAATCATGATAACCCAGGACATAGGAGTTTTGAGAGGCTAACCACTAGGGTTAGCTTTCTTTGTTTTACCTTGAATTTAGAATTAATTCAAGGTGTTGAACCTTTTTAATTAGCAATCCAGACAATCAGGCAATTTCCGGAAATCACAGTAGATTTCATGCCCTTTTCAGATTGAAGGAATTTTCCAAAATCAGGACCATTTATTACTTCAATGTAAATCTTAAAGCCAATAACGTCATATTCAAA
>CAZIIM010000041.1:8333-9846 GCA_964539305.1 uncultured bacterium
GATAAAATTGTTCTGTTAGACGGTAAAATCATCAATGGAACAATTGTAAAAAGGGCAAATATCGAGTATAGTAATAATATAGAATTCATTCCCAATGGCTGGGAAATAAGCGTTTTTTATAATAAGGATGACATCAACTTTGTGAAATCTCATGATGGAAAATTATTATTCCCAAAGAATGTAGTAGCCAATTTCGAATCTGGTCTTTACCACTTACCCCATATTAATCATCTTCCACCAGAGAAAAATAGAATTCTTTTTGAATCTGCAGAAGATGCTATAAAGGCCGGTTATTCTCCGTGTAAAGCCTGCTTTGATATAAGACCTACTCTTTCTGATTTTACCTTGGAAAGAAGGTTAGCTAAACAAACCATTATAGAGATTAAGAATCAAAATGAAATATTATATGAGCACAGTTCATTACCAAAACTCCAATCGATTGTCACTAAAATTTTAAATAATTGGGTTGAACCTTTAGAAGGCTATAACTACAGAGTACAGGTTATTAGGGACGATGAACCAAACGCTCTTGCAGTGGCTGGGGGAAATATATACGTCACTTCTGGACTTCTTGATATTGTAGAAAACGATGATGAACTTGAATTTATTCTTGCCCACGAAATTGCTCATATTGAAAGAAGACACCTTTTAAGGCAGTTTAAGGAGTTTCAAAGAAAACAAGCCGGAATTCAGGCTGTTATGGCATTACTTATTATTGCTACTTCCAATAATGAAAACAATCAATTTACAGCCGATGTAATTGAGGCTATGGGAACATTCGCCACCGCATTAGCGAGTAGCGGATATGAAAGAAGATTGGAGCAAGAAGCCGATCTGTTTGCACAATTATATTTTAAAAAACAGTCTAAAGAGATTAATCCGATAGTAACGACTTTAGATAAGCTAATCACTTATTCATTAACGAGAACGGGTTCCATTACTATTAATAATGCTTTTTCATCACATCCTGATTTAACTGCAAGGTTGAATCAGACCAAGCACGGATATTTTCACACCTACGATCAACCGTTAATTATGTCTTTTCAACCCGTTACACCATCACCTATAAACAAAAAACAGAAATACGGCCAACAATTAATCAACCAAGCATATACAAATAATATTCAAGAAAAATTATTTCCGGGTTTCCTTGAACTAAGAGTAAACAACGTTTATAAGGTAATCTCATCAAATAAAGATGATGAGGATGAAATTTTGTTACTTGGTACAATCAAAAACAATCATTCAGAGATGAGTTTTAAAATTAATTCAATTAAGTTGAATTTTCTCGGTTCTCTTGGGATAACGGAATTACATGGAATTGTCGATCTTGTTATTCCCACAAATAGTCAGTCAGAATTTGTAGGGCGAATTAAATCACCGAAAGATATTTCTGCCAAAGTTGAAGATTCAGTATATAATAAACGAATCTTACCCTTTGGGGTGAATATTTCAGCGGTTATTCTTCAACCCGGTGTCGAGGTAAAAAAAGTTTCTGGATTTCAAAATATTA
>CAZIIM010000042.1:0-2523 GCA_964539305.1 uncultured bacterium
ATCGGCTGGATCATCAAGTGCCGTCGAAGATTAATCCCTCGTATGAACATTTTTTCCCGGTGGAAACCATGGAACCAATTCTTCCTGAGCGTTTCTGGAAGGATCCCTCCCAGCGGGAGGTTTATTTTCAGGAATTATTAAAACGGAAAAAGGTTGAGGGCTTGAAAGCGGAATTCGTCGATAAATCCGGAAATCCATGGCAAGGACTGATTTTCACTAATTGTAAACAACAGAAAGAGAACCTGAAAGTCCAGGGAATGATTTTCAGGCAGGTGGCGGAAAGTTAAAATTCGATGGTGTGAAGTGACCCCGATTATTAAACGCAATCGATCCGGTTTTTCTTTACGGCTGCTGTTGCCGCTGGGTGGCGTATTTTTTACCTTAATTTTAATTTTCTCTTTTGGCTATACCAGTTACCAGGTGGGTCGGGATGCCCTGATTGAGTCGGTTTTAAAAACGTTTACCCGGGATGCGCGTCTGGCCCGAACCCAGATTCATGACTATCTCATGCACCAGTACCAGACATTGCGCATGATTGAAGAAACACCCCCAATCCAGGCCATTTTCTCGGCCATGAAGCACGGGGGCGTCGATCCGGAATCCGGGGATGATCTGAATACCTGGAAAAAGCGCCTGGAGCAAATCATGATTGGCTCCATTGTCACCGATATGGATAGCAGTCTGCAGCAACTGCGGTTTCTCGATGACCAGGGAATGGAACTGGTCCGGGTTCACACAATGAATGGAAAACCCCAGGGAATTCAACCGGAAGCACTTCAGAATAAAAAAGATCGTCCCTACTTTCAGAAAGCCATGCGACTGAAACAAGGGGAGTATTTTGTATCACCTATTAATTTAAATCGCGAGTATGGGGAAATTATGGAGCCCCATGAACCGACGCTCAGGATCGCGATCCCCCTCTTCGACCCACAGGGTCGGCGGCAGGGGGTCCTGGTTTCCAACC
This sequence comes from uncultured bacterium, assembly GCA_964539305.1. Taxonomy (GTDB): domain Bacteria; phylum Fidelibacterota; class Marinisomatia; order Marinisomatales; family TCS55; genus CAZNUM01. The sequence goes on from CAZIIM010000042.1 coordinate 965, forward strand.
TGAATCCACAGGCGGTCCTGGATCGGTTGGAGCATCATCGGGAAATTTTTAACTCCGTATTTCTGGTCAATCAGGATGGCGATTTTCTGATTCACCCCGATGCCAGTAAAACCTTCGGTTTTGATCGAGGGTTTAAGTATACCTTGAAGGATGAACACCCGGACCTGGCTGCCCTATTGAATTCCAAGGATGAATACATCAGTAAATTTTCGAAACACGGGGATAAACCGCTCCATTTTGATGGTTTTATTCATATTTATTACAACCCCAACGATCATTCCAAATTCTGGGCCTTTGTCTTTTCAATCCCCACTGAAACCGTTCTCGAGTCCATTAACCGGTTGCGGTTTGAATTATCTCTATTAGCGGTTTTTTTCGTCGTTATTTTTGCTGGGATCAGTTATGTCGTAGGGTATCGATTGATTGCTCACCCCATCCAGGTATTAAACCAGGCCACTCAAAAAGTGGCGGAAGGTGATTATGATCTTGAAATTCCAGAAGTAGGACGGTTGCAGGAGTTTGACGATCTTTCTACCTCTTTCAATCACATGATTAAAGAGATCCGCGGATCCCAAAAAGCCCTGACGGAGTCGGAGGAGAAATTCAGGGTTTTATATGAGATGGCAGGAGATGCCATTATTATTGCGAAACCTCCGGATGGAGATATTGCCGATACCAACGAAGCGGCCAGTGCCCTTTTAGGCTATTCAAAGGAAGAGCTACTGGGAATGAAAGGCTTTGATATTATCGCCCCGGAGGTGGTGGAGGAAACTAACCGCAACTGGCAGGAACAAATGGAGGCCAAGGGCCAGTTCCTGCTGGAGACGCGCTGGGTCCGGAAGGATGGAAGCCAGATACCGGTGGCTGTAAGGGGAAATCCGGTTACGATTCAGGGGGTCCAATACCTCCAATTAATGGCTCGGGATATTACCGAACGGGTGAAGGCACAGCGTGAAATTGAGCGTTTGGCCAATTTCCCGCTGGAAAACCCACTTCCGGTCATGGAGATGGATTACGACGGCAATTTCACTTATTTGAATCCAGCCGCCAAAAAGCTCGTGACCAACTCCGGTGCTCACAGCGGGAAAGGAGACCTGTTACCTGCTTCCTTTAAAGAGTCCATTTTAAAAGCTATCCGGGAGGGGAATGAGCCTCCTTCGGAAGCCATCTCCATTGGAGAACGAATTTTCCTCTGGTCCGTCAATTTATTGCCGAAATTAAAGCTGGTTCACTTTTACGCCACGGATATTACCGAGCTGAAAGAGAAGGAACAGGAACTAATCAAGGCGAAGGAACTGGCGGAAAAGGCGGATCAGGTCAAAACTCTCTTTCTGGCCAATATGTCTCATGAAATCCGGACGCCTTTGAATTCCATCATTGGTTTTACAGAACTTTTGGAACAGAATACCAAGGATTTGATCCCGCCGGATATGCGGGTCTTTTTCGATACCATTCGAAGCAGCAGCAGACGACTCATGCAGACCGTCCACGAAATTCTGGATGTTTCCCAGATCGAGGCCGGTACCTTTGAAATCAAACGATCCTCCCTGGATATTCTG
>CAZIIM010000042.1:2623-4492 GCA_964539305.1 uncultured bacterium
CATATTTACGATATTTTCTCTCAGGAAAGCTCCGGCTACACCAAGCAGTACCAGGGCATTGGTTTGGGACTGGCACTGGTGAAGCGTTACTGCGACCTGAATGGTTTTTCCATCGCAGTGACCAGTAAACCGGGAATCGGGACCACCTTTACGCTCACGTGTCCCAAACCGGAACAGAACACTGACTGATTCCCATCAGACAAAAGTGATTTTGATTGTGGAGGATGATCCCAGTTCACAGTTACTCCTCCAGCATGCCATCGATCCGAAATACGAACTCAAGTTTGCCCCCTCCGTACGGGAAGCGTGGAAGTGTTTGCATCAGGGTCCGGTTGATTTGATTTTACTGGATTTAGCCCTGGAGGGCGATGAGGATGGCCTCGACTTGACCTGTGCTTTAAGGGAACAGGAGCAGTGGCAGGACCTGCCCATTATTGTCACCACCGCCCACGCTTTTACAACGGATCGCGACCGTTGTCTGGATGCGGGTTGCACTGAATTTTTATCGAAACCATTGAACCTGAGGAAACTCCAGCAACTCGTGAATCACTATCTGGAGACGGGGAAAAGAGAATAGGGTGATTGTCTGCTCTGGGACACCTGCTGATTGAGAATAGCCTTAATTTCCAGTGCTGATCCGGTTGTAATACAGCCGGTTTCCTGATAGGAAATAGGACGACTATCCGAGTGACATTATTATGAAAATGAATTACAAGAAGGGCCTCATATTTCTGGCCCTGGTGCTTCTGGCTGGCGCCTATTTTGTCTTTGATCTGGGAGCCCTTTTTAATCTGGGTTATTTAAAAAGTCGCCAGGCCGAATTCAAGGAATTCTACGCCCGGCACCAAATGTTGACTATCCTGGTGTTTTCTGGCATCTACATGGTCATGGCCATGCTTTCGCTGCCCGGTGCTACTACCATGACCCTGGCCGGAGGCGCCATTTTCGGTTTTGTTTTAGGGGTCGTCGTCGTTTCTATCGCCAGTACCCTGGGAGCGACGCTGGCCTTTTTCAACTGTCGTTACCTCTTTCGGGATGTTATTCAGGAACGCTACAAAGACAAACTGGAGGTTATCAACCGCGGTGTGGAACGGGATGGGGCCCTTTACCTATTGATGCTCCGTCTTAGCCCCGTTTTCCCCTTCTTTTTTGTCAATGCAGCTTTTGCGAAGACTTATTTAAAAATGTTTACCTATGCCTGGGTGAGTCAGGTGGGAATGTTACCCGGTACGATGGTGTACGTCAATGCCGGGACCCAGCTCAGTAAACTGGAATCCTTACGGGGAATCCTGTCGCCGGAGGTCTTGTTTTCGTTTATCCTGTTGGGGATCTTTCCCATCCTCTCGAAAAAGGCGGTGGAGTGGATCAAACATCGTCGTACAAGAAAACGGTACCGGAAACCGCGACAGTTTGATTTTAATGTGGCTGTTCTGGGTGCCGGATCAGGGGGCCTGGTGGCCGCATACATCGCTGCTGCCGTGAAGGCCAAGGTGGCCCTGATTGAAAAGGATAAAATGGGGGGAGACTGCCTCAATACCGGTTGCGTGCCCAGTAAAGCACTCATTCGATCTGCCAAAGTTCTCCACCAGGCTAGGCGGGCCCGGGACTGGGGTTTTGAGTCCGCTCAAATTGACTTTGATTTTGCTCAGGTCATGGAACGGGTCCAGGATGTAGTGAAAACGGTGGAACCCCACGATTCAGAAGAACGCTATCGCCAGTTAGGGGTGGAGGTTATCCGCGGCGAGGCAAAGATTCTGAACCCATATACCCTTCAGGTGCAGGGGAAGGAATACACCGCTCGAAACATTATTATTGCCACAGGTGCCCGGCCTCTCGTTCCCCCCATCCCGGGGGTGGACCAGGTGAAAC
>CAZIIM010000042.1:4592-9735 GCA_964539305.1 uncultured bacterium
GGGCTTGAAGAACTGGGAGTGGAAATCCGGCCCAATGGAACGATTGAGGTGGATCCTTTCCTCCGAACGAATTACCCCAATATTTATGCGGTAGGAGATGTAACCGGCCCCTTCCAGTTCACCCATGCCGCCAGTCATCAGGCCTGGTATGCCAGTGTGAACAGTCTCTTCAGTCCGCTGAAAAAATTCAAGGCGGATTACAGTGTTTTACCCTGGACCACCTTCACGGATCCAGAGGTGGCGCGGGTCGGAATCAATGAAACGGAAGCCAGGGAACGGGGTATTCCCTATGAAGTTGTTTCCTATGACCTGGCAGACCTGGATCGGGCGATTACGGACGGAGAAGCCCACGGTTTTGTCCGGATCCTTGTTCCGAAGGGAAAAGATAAAATTCTGGGTGTTACCATTGTGAGTGCCCATGCCGGGGAGATGCTACCGGAATTTGTCCTGGCCATGAAGCACAGCCTCGGCTTGAATAAGATTCTGGGTTTAATTCACGCCTATCCTACTTTTAATGAGGCCAATAAAATGGCTGCCGGGGTTTGGAAAAAGACCCATGCTCCCGAAAAGGCCCTGAAATGGTTGGAGAAATTTCACCGCTGGCGGCGCGGTGGATCGACGCAACCTGAATCGCCTGCCCTTGGAGGTGTCGAAACCAGTGGATAAATCATGCGTTTGAAGGTTGGACAAGCAGCTCCTGACTTTGAAATTCAGGATACAGCCGGGGTACGCCATTCCCTCGCCGGGTATAAGGGGCGGAATCTGCTGCTCTCTTTCTACCGCTATGCCTCTTGTCCCTTATGTAACCAGCGGGTCAATCGTTTATCTAATTGGTTGTCCACGCGGAGAGAAGAAGATTTCGATGTGTTGGCCGTTTTTGAATCTCCGGGGGAGCGGATCCGCCAGTATGTGGGGCAGCAGGAGCCACGCTTTCCCCTGATTCCGGATCCGGAGCGCCGGCTTTACCAGCTTTACCGGGTGGAATCCTCCTGGCTTAAGTATGTTATGGCAGCGGGGCCGTTTCTGGGCTCCCTTCTGCGGGGATATCGTACCGGTAGAGCAGACGGGGATAAAGCGCTGGTACCAGCGGATTTTTTAATAGACAAAAATGGAATCATTCAGACGGCCTTTTATGGCCGGCACATTGGGGATCATCTCCCCCTGAAAAAAATTGATCGGTTTCTGGATCAGAACAATACATTAAAGCAGCATGTTGAAGGAGAAGAAACAATGAAAGAAATTAAAATTTATACGACCAGTTGGTGTCCTTATTGTAAGGCAGCCAAACGGTTCTTTGAACAGAACAACTGGAATTACGAAGAAATTGATATTGAAAAAGTGGGCATCAGCCGCCAGGATCTCCTAAAAGTCGGCAAAGGAATGTCTGTTCCCCAAATTGTGATTGATGGGAAACCGATTGGTGGTTATGATGACCTGATGCGGCTCTATGGATAACCGTTAAAAGTGGTTGGTTGCTTTTGACAACCTTTTGATTATTTCAGGGTCTGAGTACCGGAGGACCAAATGGTTCCCCTAATGCGAAGGATGCTCCCAGGTACCAGTTGTTGCGAGAACAGCCCCGGTTCCCGTTGTCCCTTTCCCCGGGTATGGGCTTGTAGCCCAGGGGGTGCCGTCGTAATTTTCAGCGAATTTTGGAGGTATTGAATGAAACCCAGATTAAATCGATTTCTCTTTTTTGCCCTGTTATTCAATGTAATCATCCCCGCCTTCGGTGCCAGTCAGATCCATTCTAAAGTCCTGGATAACGGCCTGGAAGTGATTGTCATCGAAAACCACATAGTGCCCCTGGTCACCATCGAAATCGCCGTTAAAAATGGTAGTTTTGTGGAAACACCGGAGTACGACGGGTTGGCTCATTTATATGAACACATGTTCTTCAAGGCTAATGAAAAAATCCCTAGTCAGGAAGCTTATCTCGAACGTACCCGGGAATTGGGGATGTCCTGGAACGGGACCACCACCGAAGAACGGGTGAATTATTTCTTCACCCTACCGGTAGACAGTATTGAAGCAGGGATGGAGTTCATGAAAAATGCCATTCGTTTTCCCCTGTTTCTGGAAGACGAACTGGAACGGGAGCGACCGGTGGTCATTGGCGAGTATGACCGGAATGAATCTAATCCCTATTTCTACTTGTTTAAGGAAGTGGGGAAAAAATTGTGGTATAAGTACTGGAGCCGGAAAAACGTCATTGGCAACCGTGAAGTGATTCTGACAGCGACGCGGGAGAAAATGCAAACCCTGAAAGATCGCTATTATATCCCCAATAATTCTGCGCTGCTCATTGCCGGTGATGTGATGCCTGAACGGGGATTTGAACTGGCAGAACGATACCTGGGAGACTGGCCCAGGGGAGCGGATCCTCAAAAGGAATTCCCCATCCCGGAACATCCGCCCTTAAAAAAATCCACCGTTGTGGTGGTAAAAAAACCGGTGAATGTGGCCATCATTCAATTTGCCTGGCATGGCCCTAAGGCACGGGAAGATGTGGAGAGTACCTTTGCAGCCGATGTTCTATCTTACATCCTGGCCCAGAAGAATTCCCAGTTTCAGAAAAATCTGGTGGATTCGGGGATTGCCCTCAGTGCCTCGCTTAGTTATTACACTTTGAATCACACGGGGCCGATTACTGCCACCGTGGTCACAACGCCGGACAAGGTTTTACAGGCCCGGGATGCCTTGTGGGAGGAATTGAAAAAATTAACAGAGCCGGATTATTACAGCGACGAACAACTGGCCACTTCCAAGACCAAACTGGAAGTGCAGGAAATTTATGGACGGGAAAAACCATCGAGCTATGTCCATACCGTTTCTTTCTGGTGGGCGGTCACCGGCCTGGATTATTATGAACAATACATCCCGAACCTGCGGAAGATTACCCGGCAGGATATTAATCGTTATGTAAACCGCTACCTGGTGGATAAACCCTTCGTGATGGGAGTGATTCTATCGGAGGAGGCCTTCGATCAGTTGAACGTTAAGGAGGAGGAGTTACTGCCATGAAGCTGAAATTATCTGCCGCATTATTTTTAACGTTCTTTATCACTTCCGGTTGTGAACAACAGCAACCGGTCTCAGCCCACGTTTATCGGGTCAATGGTTTGGAAGTGATTGTAAAGACGATTCCTGAAACAGATGTGATCTCCGCCGGATTTTACCTGCGGGGCGGTGTTGCAGCCACACCCAAGAATAATGCGGGTATCGAACAGTTGATCCTGAGTGTTGCCCCTAAAGGGACCGAATCCTATGATAAGGAAACCCTTCAGCAGTTGCTGGAGAGTATGGGTTCTGAAATCCAGGGTTCCGCTTCCCGGGACTATTCGGTCCTCAGCCTGCGGTGTTTGGCGGACAAGTTTGATGATACCTGGAAAATATATCAGGACGTTATTTTACACCCGGTTTTTGATTCCAGTGAAGTGGAACTGGCCCGAACGGCGCTTTTAACCAGTATCAAATCGGAGGAGGACAACCCTGATAGCTATCTCCAGAAACTGGCTCGGGAATTTTACTATGAAGGACATCCTTATGAGCAGTCACCCAATGGTACTGTTTCTACGGTGAGCCGGTTTACCCACGATGATTTAATCCAGTACCATAAGGACCAGTTTACCAAATCCAGGGCACTGCTGGTGATTGTGGGACCCGTGGATAAACAGGACATACTGAAGCGGGTCCGGTCCCTGGCCTCCGGTTTGCCCCGGGGCCACAAGGAAGATTATTCCCTCCCTGAACCCTGGGTAAAATCCAGTCCTGGTATGCGGATTGTGGAAAGTAACATGCCCATGCCCACCAACTATATCATGGGCGAAACTTCCGCTCCTTCTACCATTTCCGATGATTATTATCCCTTCCTGTTGGCAACCCGGAAACTCCAGACCCGGGTCTGGGAGGAAGTACGGACAAAGCGGAACCTCTCCTATGCTCCCAGCGCAGGGTATCGACCCGCCCGGAACAGCACCAGTTATTTATACGTTACGACAACCCAGCCGGACACGGCTATCAAGGTTATGTTCGCCGAAGTGGACCGTCTAAAGACCCAGCCGCTTACGGAAAAAGAACTGCACGATCTGCGCATGATGTACCTCACCCGCTTTTATCTGACCGAGGAAACGGTGGCTGCCCAAAGATCCATGCTGGCCGATTATGAACTGGTGGGCCGGGGAATAAAGGAAGCGGACCGGTTCCTGGAAAAGATCAACGCCGTCACGGCCGAAGATATCCAACGGGTGGCTAAAACATACCTGAAGAATTACCAGTTCACGTACTTGGGGGATCCCAAACAAGTGGATGAGGAAGTGTTTCTGGCATATTAATTCCCGCTGACAAGAACTTACCCGGTTCTAGAGATGGTCCCAAACGGGAATTGAAAGTGGGTACTCTGTCCGGTAGCGGTTTGATCTGGAACGATTCCAATCCGGCCCGGCCGGTTCGGGTTACATTCCACCGGCAACTTCAATTGTCTTGAAAAGGGAAAGTCCATGCGTAAAAGATTTGTGCTTATTTCCATTGCCGTCATCGTGCTGATTGCGGCCATCGCTTCTATCTGGCCCCAGGTGCTCTGGAGTCTGGTGGTAGTGGGACCTCTCATTGCTCTGGGGATCCATGATATGCTTCAAAAGGAGCACACCATCAAACGCAACTTCCCCCTGCTGGGCTGGGGGCGCTACATCATGGAATCGCTTCGGCCGAAAGTGTACCAGTATTTTGTGGAATCGGATGTGGATGGACGCCCGATTAACAGGATCTTCCGCTCCCTGGTGTACCAGCGAGCCAAGGGGGACTTGGATACGGCACCCTTTGGCACTCAGATGGATGTTTACCGGATCGGTTATGAATGGATGGCCCATTCCCTGAATGCCATCAACTATAAAACCTGCAACCCGGACCTGCGGGTAACGGTCGGTACAACCCAATGCAGCCAACCGTATTCTGCCAGCGTCTTGAATATATCCGCTATGAGTTTTGGGGCCCTGAGTAAAAATGCGGTTCTGGCCCTGAATATGGGTGCCCGCCAGGGAGGATTTGCCCACAATACCGGTGAAGGGGGATTGAGCCCCTATCACCTGGAAGGGGGAGGCGATCTCATCTGGCAGATCGGGACCGGTTATTTTGGCTGTCGGGA
>CAZIIM010000043.1:0-4389 GCA_964539305.1 uncultured bacterium
TGGGAATAATTCATGCCCTCTGCAATTTCGGCTTCCTTATCGCCAGTGAGAGCAGCAAAAATGGAAGCCAGAGAAGTCAAACCTAGTAACCAGACACCGATATAGCGATTCATCCAGGTCGGTTTCCACAGCTGCAAACCGTGGAAGAACAAAGTAATGTAGAGAAGGGCGATCGGGAAGTGAATCAGGAGGGGATGTAGCGGGAAGTCCATGGGTTCGGTTCAGGGCTTATAGGCGTTTTTTCTGTAATCGATATAAAGATTGAGATTGAATGCAGTATGTAGCCCGTAGGGGAATCGAACCCCTGTTGCCAGAATGAAAATCTGGAGTCCTCACCACTAGACGAACGGGCCAAAAAGCGGTGGCGAAATTATGAGCAATCCTTCTCATTTACCACACGATTTTTCCTGCTGTGAGGAGCGAAAAGGGGTTGTTTTGATTACCCTGCTTGTTTCCGCGAGGGGCCTGCAGCTAAATTCCACGGTTATTTTCTAACGTAATGGAAACGGATTCATGTCGAGAATTATTGCACTCACCAATCAAAAAGGGGGCGTGGGGAAAACCACCTCTTCCGTCAATATCGCCGTCAGTCTCGCCGTCACGGAGGTGAAAACGCTGCTGATTGACCTGGATCCTCAGGCGAACGCCACCACCGGACTGGAAGATTTATTTGAAGAAAGCCCCGCCACCATTTATGATGTGCTGATCCGCGGTGTCAAAATGAGTGACGCCATCACCCACACCCAATTTGACAACCTGGACCTGGTTACCTCTACCAATGATCTGGTGGGAGCGGAAGTGGAACTGGTGAGTCTCATGGCCCGGGAGTTCCAGCTTCAGAAAGCCCTGGAAACGGTCCGGGATCAGTACGATTACATACTGATTGACTGTCCACCTTCTCTTGGTCTGCTGACGATCAACGCCTTGACAGCGGCCCATTCCATTATTATACCCATCCAGTGTGAATATTATGCCCTGGAAGGGTTAGGGCAGCTGCTGAATACCATCCGGCTGGTACAGAAAAATTTGAATCACAATCTCACTATAGAAGGTGTACTTTTAACCATGTATGACAATCGTTTAAATCTTTCCAAACAGGTGGCGGAAGAGGTCCGTTCCTACTTTGAAGACAAAATTTTCAATACGGTCATCCAGCGGAATGTACGTCTGGGGGAAGCTCCCAGTTTCGGGAAACCGGTATTGCTGTACGACGCTAATTCCACCGGTGCCCAGAATTATATGGCTCTGGTAGAGGAGTTGCTCAGTCGTGGCCACTAGACGCCTGGGCCGGGGATTGGAAGCCCTGATCCCAAAGGCGGAAAAAACAGAATCAACCCCCGTCGGCGTAGTGACGATTGCCCTGGACCGGATCAAAACCAATCCACACCAGCCCCGGAAATATTTCGACGATACTGCTTTGGAAGAACTGGCCGCCTCCATCCGTGAGAAAGGGGTCATTACTCCGGTCACGGTCCGTCAGGATGGGGATCAATATATTTTAATTGCCGGTGAACGCCGCTTACGGGCTTCCCGTCTGGCGGGATTGAAGGAAATCCCCGCCTACATCATTGAAGTAACCGGTGATGCGGAAATGATGGAAGTATCCCTAATTGAAAACATTCAGCGGGAAAACCTGAACCCGATTGAAGAAGCGGAAGCTTATGCGGTGCTTCAGGGTCAGTTTAACCTGGGTCAGCAGGCGATCGCCAAGGCAGTAGGTAAGAACCGTTCTACCATCACCAATGCCCTGCGGTTACTGCGCCTGCCACCGGAAATTAAAAAAAGTATTCGCGACGGTCGGATCTCCGCCGGTCATGGACGGGCTATCCTGGGAATGAAAACCACCCCCGCCATGATGAAACTGTGGAAGATTATTCTGGCCAAGGATCTGAGCGTCCGGGCCGCCGAAACCCTGGCCAAATCAGGCCCGAAACCTAAATCCGGAAAACAGAAAAGCGAAAAGCGATCCCCTGAAATCCGTTGTATTGAAGATGAACTGATTTCGATTCTGGGGACAAAAGTGCGGCTGAAACCCCGGAATAAACGTGAAGGTTCCATTGTGGTGGAATACTATTCGGATGATGATTTGGAACGCCTGCTGGAACTACTGCGTCGCCTGGAATAGGGCACTCTCAAAGTGAAACCCCGCCGATATAGCGTCATCGTCATTCCGGATAACGAGGATCCGAACAAGAATTTTTCCATCTCCAGACGTGTATTCTGGGGCCTGGTCCTGTTTCTGATTGTTCTGATTGCCGGATTGGCGGCTACCGTAACCTATATGACACCCCGGGTGCTGAATTATGACCAGTTGAATTCCAAATATCTGGAACTCGTCCAGGAACGGACGCAGGTTCAGGAACTGTATCGGGATCTGGAACGACTGAAACAGCTGGGGACCATTGTTCAGCGGACGCTGGGGACCGATCAGCCGGGTTCAATGACCCTGGAAAAGGGTGCTTCTGCGGCTGCCGATTCGGTGGTCGGTTTTCATATCTCCTACATTGAGAATATTCCCTCCCAGATGCCCGTGGAAGGGTTTGTAACCCAGACTCTGCAGCGGCATACCGGGTCCTGGCTCACCAATCACTATGGTATTGATATCGCAGTAGCGGAAGGAGAGCCGGTCCTGGCGGCTGCATCAGGACAAGTGGTCTTTTCCGGCTGGACCCCCGATTTGGGGAATCTGGTGGTAATTTACCACGGAGATGATTATTTCACCTATTATGGACATAATCAGCTTAATTTGGTGGACCGATATCAGTTTGTTAAGCGGGGAGAAGTCATTGCCAATGTGGGAGATACGGGCTTAAGTACGGGACCCCACCTCCATTTTGAGGTGTGGAAGGAGGGACAACCCATGGATCCAATGATTTTCTTTCCTGAATATTCAAAAACCAATGTGAGTACAGGTAGCGATGGCTAAAGATGATATGAAAGATGTTCATTCCATGATTGGTGCCGACGCCGTTATCCAGGGCAATATTACCTGCAAAGGGAGTCTGGCTGTCTTTGGCAAGGTGTACGGCGATGTCACAACGGAAGGTTCGGTCCGCGTGGCTAAAGGGGGCGAAATTCATGGAAACGTTCAGGCCAGTGATGCCCAGATCGGCGGTCTGGTGGACGGGAAAGTGGTGGTGGAAAACCGGGCCGTTTTGGGGAGTGAATCCAAATTAAAAGGGGATCTGGTTTACCGCTCCCTTATTATTGAAGAGGGTGCCCAATTCCAGGGACATTGTGTGCTGGCAGGCTCGGAGACGATGGCTGAGGCCAATCCCGTAATAGACCAGCAACGGGATTACACGCCCGGCGAATGACCGCTGATCAGGACCCGGAGAGTTTTTTTGCCCGAACATTCCGATTCTTCCAGCAGTATTTACTCCAGTCAGGACCGGCCCTAGGGGCGGTGTACACCCTTCTGGGGGCCATTCTCTTCCTTGGTTTGATTGGATACGGTCTGGATCATTTGTGGGATACGACCCCCCGCTGGTCGTTGATCGGTCTGGGATTGGGGATGATTGTGGGTTTCTGGCAACTGGGCAAACTGATGCTGAAAAAATGAGCCTTCGGTTCTCCTTGTGTTTTCCCCCCTTTGCCGTTCACCGGAACTGATTTGAAAACGTTACTCTATATTACCCTTTTCTGCCTGGGAGTCTGGGGAATCCTGGCGGGTGTTTTCCCTGAAGTAAAAACGGAAATTTTCCTGGGAATTCTCCTTCCCTGGGTCACCCTGATGATTGAGATCCCCCTCATAAAAAAGACCTTCCGAACCGACCCGGTGGGCTTGACCAATCTCCTCATTAAAGGGTTTGGAATTAAGTTTCTGATCTATGGGGTCTATTTATTTGTGATACTCAAATTTTGTACTTCCAACCCACATCCGTTTATTTTTAGTTTCGCTGGCTCATTTTTAGTGCTTCACATGGTGGAAGCCGGGGTGCTTAAATCCACAACACAAACATAATTTTTCAATAACATCTTATGGTCTCTGGCGGCGAACAGAATTCCGGATCGACTGTAATGGAGGAAATTGGTGATAACATTATCCACCATGTCTCTAACAGTTCCCCCGACCACGCCCTAATTAAACTTCCTGAAATCATGGGGGTGGATCTCTCGATCACCAAGCATGTTTTCATGATCTGGCTGGTGGCGGTGCTGGTTGCCCTGGTGGTAATTATTCCCGTTCGCCGGTATTTAAAACAGGATAAACCCTTGCCCCGAGGGTTCATGAATGCCCTGGAAGCGGTAGTTCTGTTTATCAAGGATTCCATTGTTTTGCCGAATGTGGGACCAAAATGGGTCATGACCTGGACCCCGTTGGTTCTCACTTTTTTCTTTTTCATTCTGTTTGCAAATGGAATCGGGTTAATCCCCCTGTTTGAAGTA
>CAZIIM010000043.1:4489-7133 GCA_964539305.1 uncultured bacterium
TGATCCCCATTGAAATCATGGGAATGCTCGTCAAACCTTTTGCCCTGACGATGCGGTTGGCGGCCAATATGACCGGAGGCCATATTGCCCTGCTGGCCCTGTTGTCGCTCATGGCGATCTTTGCCGAATTGTTTCACAGTTTATTTGCCGGAGTGGGAGTGGCCCTGGTCTCCATTCCCATGGCGGTGGGCATCTCAGCCCTGGAAATTATTGTTGTGATGGTTCAAACCTACGTCTTTACGCTGTTGACAGCTGTCTTTGTGGGGATGGCGATCAATGTTCATCATTAAATAACCTAACGGAGGTATCGTAAAATGGAAGTACTGCATTATTTTGGTGCTGCCCTTGGTCTTGGATTGTGTGTGATTGGTGCCGGAATCGGCATCGGAAAGTTGGCTGCTGCAGCCGGTGAAAGTATTGCCCGGCAGCCGGAAGCGGCCCCCCAGATCACGGCAGCCGTCAACCTGCCCCTCTTCCTGCTGGAAGGTGTGGCCATTATCGGCGAAGTATTCACATTCCTGATTCTGATCCTGAAATAGGCTATCCGTTTCAACGATTAAACAACCAGATTAAAGGTATCCCTCATGGATAATCCTCTCGTACAGATCGATCCGGGTTTATTTATCTGGACGATTGTAACCTTTCTGATCCTGTTTTTCGTCCTGGCCAAATTTGCCTGGCGGCCGCTCCTGAATAAACTGGAAGAACGGGAAAACCTTATCCGTCAATCGCTGGAAGAAGCGGAAAAGGCGCAGCAGGCGATTGAAAAATTCAACCAGGAATCAGAAGCCATCATTGCCAAGGCCCGGTCAGAAGCCCAGACCATCCTGGCCGAAGGCAAGCAGTCGGCTGAAAAAGTGAAGAACGAACTGTTGCAGAAAGCCAAGGAACAGGCGGATCAGGTGTTGAAGAATGCCCAAAAACAAATCCAGGCAGAGCAGGAGCAGGCCATCGCCCGCATTCGGGAAGAAGTGGTGGATTTGTCCCTGGCTGTGGCGGAAAAGCTGATTCAGAAAAATCTGAGCAAACAGGATAATCAGTCCTTAATCGAAGAATCCCTGAAAAAGGTTCAATCCTATGAAGCTTGAAGCCCGGGCACGACAATATGCTCAGGCGCTGTATGCGGTGGCGGATGAAATTCAGGCCCAGAAAGAGGTGTTGACTAGTCTTGACCTGCTTGTATCCCTGTTGAGGAAGGACCCATTATTCCGAGCCTTTTTACTCTCTAAGCGGATGCAAAACACCGAAAAGGCAGAGATCATTAAAACCGGTCTCGGGGAGTATTGTCACCCATTGATCCTGCAATTCCTGGGCACCCTCAAAGGGGGAAAAATCATTCAGATGTTAAAGACCGTGGCAAAGGCTTACCGGAAAGAATATGAAACAGCCATGAACATTCTTCCGGTCACGGCCCATACATCCGCTCCCCTGGCCGAAGAAGAGGAAACAGCTCTGAAACAGTCGCTGGATGAAGCGCTGGGGAAGGTGACAGATCTGGGTGTGGAAGTAGATCCCTCTCTACTGGGCGGGATCAAATTAAGAATTGGAAATCGCTTCCTGGATGCCTCCATCCGTACGCGGGTGGATAATCTGCGGCGGGAGTTATTGGAAGCGTAAGTAGATAAAAGGATATTATGGAAATTAAAACGGACGATTTAACGGCTCTGTTAAAAAAACAGATTGAAAAATTTGATCTGGCCATTGACGTATCTGAAGTGGGCGAAGTCATTGAAATCGGTGACGGCGTTGCCCGGGTCAGCGGTCTGGAAAATGTCATGAGTTCAGAACTGGTGGAGCTGCCCAACGGCGTCTTCGGCATGGCCCTCAATCTGGAAGAGGATAATGTCGGTCTGGTTCTTTTCGGTAGTTCACGACTGGTGAAGGAAGGGGACCTGGCCAAACGGACGGGCCGGGTTGTGGAGGTTCCTGTCGGTGAAGATATGCTGGGGCGGGTGGTCAATCCCCTTGGTCAACCCCTGGATGGAAAACCGGCCATTAAAGCCACCGAAACCCTTCCCATTGAGCGTAAAGCGCTGGGTGTCATGGCCCGCCAGCCCGTCAAACAGCCCCTCCAGACCGGGATCAAGGCCATTGACAGCATGATTCCGATTGGCCGGGGACAACGGGAATTAATTATCGGCGACCGGCAAACGGGAAAAACCGCCGTTGCCATTGACACCATTATTAATCAGAAATATACCCATGAAACGGAAGATCCGGTGTACTGCATTTATGTGGCCATTGGTCAAAAAGCTTCCACGGTGGCCTCCCTGGTGGCGGAGCTGGAATCCCATGGCGCCATGGCATACACCACGATTGTAGCGGCAAACGCTTCCGATCCGGCGCCTTTGCAGTATATTGCCCCTTACTCCGGTTGTACCATGGGAGAATATTTCCGGGATCGGGGGAAACATGCCCTCATTATTTATGACGATCTTTCAAAACAGGCGGTAGCGTACCGGCAGATGTCGTTGGTCCTGCGCCGTCCTCCGGGACGGGAAGCCTACCCCGGTGATGTGTTTTATCTCCACAGCCGGCTACTGGAACGGGCCTCAAAGCTCTCCGATGAACTCGGAGGTGGCTCCCTGACCGCCCTGCCGATTATTGAAACGCAGGAGGGGGATGTGGCGGCCTACATTCCAAC
>CAZIIM010000043.1:7233-9688 GCA_964539305.1 uncultured bacterium
TGAAGGACATCCGGGATCGGATTAAATCGGTCAAATCCATCCAGAAAGTTACCCGGGCCATGAAAATGGTAGCGGCTGCCAAGATGCGCCGGGCCCAGGAACGGATGGAAATGGCCCGACCCTATTCCCATCGGATGGCGGAAGTGATTCAGCATCTATTGCCGGATGTAGACCGGGATCTGTTGCCGTTACTGGAGGTGCGTGAAGTTAATCGCATCGGCTACGTGGTGGTGACCTCCGACCGCGGACTGGCGGGATCCTTCAATTCCAATATTTTGCGGAAGGCGCAGCGTGAAATTGATGAACTGGGGCGTGACCGGGTGGATATCTTCTGTATCGGGAAGAAAGCACGCGATTATTTTACTTACCGTCATTACACCATTAAAGAATCCCACGTGGAATTCTGGAATGACCTCAGTTTTGCCCATGCCATCAAAATCGGGAATGGGATTATCAGTCATTTTTTAAGCGGGGAAGTGGATGAAATCAGGGTGATTTACAATGAATTTGTCACGGTTGCCACCCAGGAAGTTCTGACCGAACGACTGTTACCGCTGGTGTATGAAGCAGAGTCCACCCCCATTACCGACCGATTGTACGAACCTTCGAAACAGGAGATTGTCCGGTCCATTGTTCCCCGGCATTTAAACGTCCAGGTCTGGAAATATTTGCTGGAATCCTATGCCAGTGAACAGGCCGCCCGGATGCTGGCCATGGAGAATGCCACTTCGAACGCGGACGATATGATACGGAATTTGACACTTGAATTTAATAAGGCCCGCCAGGCGGCAATTACCAAGGAGATGCTTGAGATTGTCAGCGGCGCCGAAGCATTGAAAGGATAAGGAAAGATTATTATGGCGATTACCGGAAAAGTATCGCAGATCATGGGTGCGGTAGTTGATTGCGTTTTTGAAGACGGACAGCTGCCTGAAATCATGAATGCTCTTGAAATTGATCGTGGTGAAAATAAAAAGCTGGTGCTTGAAGTGGCCCAGCATCTGGGGGAAAGTGCCGTACGAACCGTGGCCATGGACTCCACCGACGGGATTGTCCGTGGACAAAAAGTGGTGGACTCCGGGAAGCCGATTTCTGTTCCGGTGGGTCCGGAAACGCTGGGTCGGTTGTTCGATGTACTGGGAAATGTGATTGACGGCAAAGGTGCCGTTGAAACTGAAAAGCGCTACCCCATTCATCGCCCTGCCCCTAAACACAAGGATCTTTCCACTACCACGGAGGTGCTGGTCACCGGGATCAAGGTGGTGGATCTGATGGAACCGTACACCAAAGGAGGTAAAACGGGGCTTTTCGGGGGTGCCGGTGTGGGGAAAACCGTTTTAATTCAGGAATTAATCCGGAATATTGCCACTGAACATGGGGGCTATTCCGTGTTTGCCGGTGTGGGTGAGCGGACCCGGGAAGGGAATGACCTGTACCTGGAAATGACCGAATCGGGCGTCATTGATAAAACTACCATGGTTTTTGGGCAGATGAATGAACCGCCGGGGGCCCGGTTACGGGTAGGACTGGCCGGTCTGGCCATGGCCGAATATTTTCGTGATGAAGAAGGGCGGGATGTCCTGCTGTTTATTGACAATATTTTCCGTTTTACCCAGGCGGGGTCGGAAGTTTCAGCCCTGTTGGGACGCATGCCCTCTGCTGTCGGTTATCAGCCGACTCTTTCGACGGAGATGGGAGACTTGCAGGAACGGATTACTTCCACCAATAAAGGGTCCATTACTTCTGTTCAGGCGGTGTATGTCCCTGCAGATGACTTGACCGACCCGGCGCCGGCAACCACTTTTGCCCACCTGGACGCCACAACGGTTCTGGAACGGAAAATTGCCGAGCTGGGAATTTATCCTGCTGTGGATCCACTCTCTTCCACCTCCCGCATTCTGGATCCGCGGGTTGTGGGGGATCGTCACTACAATGTGGCCCGGACGGTTCAGGGAATTTTACAGAAATACCGCGATCTTCAGGATATTATTGCCATTCTGGGAATGGATGAATTGTCGGATGAAGATAAGTTGACCGTTAACCGGGCCCGGAAAATCCAGAAATTCATGAGTCAGCCTTTCTTTGTGGCGGAACAGTTTACCAATAAAAAAGGACGTTACGTTTCCCTGGAAGATACGGTTTCCGGTTTTGAGGCCATCATTAACGGGGATGTGGATGAATTGCATGAGAATGCCTTTTCCTACGTGGGAACCGTGGACGAAGCGGTGGATAACTGGAAAAAAATGAATGCTTAAGTGATGGCACGGTCCTTTCAACTGGAAATTGTAACCCCCACCAAGGCGATTGTGGAAGACGATGTGACTTATCTCCGCTGTCCCGGCGCCGATGGCTATTTTGGAATTATGGCAGGACACCGCCCGGCCATGTTCAGTCTATCGGTGGGGGAAATCAAACTGAAAAAAGGCAAGCAGGAGATCTATTATTCCACCAGTGG
>CAZIIM010000044.1:0-8686 GCA_964539305.1 uncultured bacterium
TGTCGGGGCGGGGAGATTCGAACTCCCGGCCTCCTGCTCCCAAAGCAGGCGCGCTAACCGGACTGCGCCACGCCCCGAATCAGGGTGGCTGAAAGGAGGGGTGAGCGGTGGGACTTGAACCCACGACCTCCTGGGCCACAACCAGGTGCTCTAACCAGCTGAGCTACGCCCACCATGTAATCACACCGGAAATACCGGTTTGAAGCGGCGGAAATTACTGGCATTCAGAAGCGGAACAAATAATTTTCACCAAATCAAACCACCGCAGCAAGTATCCCATCCTTCCCCGGCCCCCTAAAAGCGATGAACTTATAGGGTGGATTAAGCGTAATTTTAACCATGCGCCTGTTGACGAGATATATTCTGAAGCAACTCCTCCTGCCCTTCTTTTTTTCCCTGCTTATTATCGTTTTCATTCTTTTCACCCAGTTTCTGCTCCGGGCTATTGACCGGTTCCTTGGAAAAGGATTGGACTTGGGAACCATCTTTGAGTACCTGTTCCTGAACCTGGGATGGATCACGGCCCTGGCGGTCCCCATGGCGGTGCTGATCGCCTCTCTCATGGCCTTTGGCCGTTTTTCCGAAGATAATGAGATCAACGCCATGCGATCCTCCGGCATCAGCTTCCTAACCATTATCCGGCCGGCCATTATTTTCGGACTCCTCGTCGCCGGAGCTTTAACCTACTTCAATAATTTCATTATGCCTGAAATGAATTTCAGAGCCCGGATGCTTTCCGGGGACATCTACCGGAAACGGCCGGACATGAACGTGGAACCGGGCCATTTTGTAGACGACCTGCCTGAATACAGCATGATCATCCGTTCCAAAAAGAATGACACCATGGAAGATGTGCGCATTTTCAGTAAAGGAAACAACCAGTCCCAGACCAGTATTTATGCCAACACAGGGGAACTGAGTACCATCGATGATGCCATCATCCTGACCCTGTATAACGGTGAAATCCACGAACTGGACCTCCGGGATTTCGGGAATTACCGCCGCATCGAATTCGTCAAACACATAATTACCATTCCGGCTGACGACTTGTTCCTCAACCGCCGGGATACGACCAGCCGCTCCGACCGAGAAATGACTATTCCCATGATTATCGCGAAACGGAAAAACATTGCCCACCGGCGGGATGTCGTGAAAAATCGTATTGGTCGTACCTTCCAGCGAGTGATAGGAGACAGCTTGGTACCCCCCGATTTTGAGACGGCCAAATCTTATCTGGAATCGTTCGAGAAGACGATCCGATCCGACACCATGTTAACGGACAGGGAACGACAACGAAAGGAGCGGCGGCTCCGGACGACTGAACGGCAGATCCAGAACGAATACAACCTGCTGAACAGCTACCGGAAATCGGGGAATAAATATCTGGTGGAAATCCATAAAAAATTCTCCCTGCCGGTGGCCTGTATTCTCTTCGTCATGACCGGTGCTTCCCTGGGAGTATTATTCCGGAAGGGCGGGTTCGTCATCGCTACCAGTCTTTCATTCGGGTTTTTTCTTATTTATTATATTTTCCTCATCGCCGGGGAGGACATGGCGGACCGGGATCTGGTATCGCCCGGGATCGGGATCTGGACCCCCAATATAATCCTCTTTGCCATCGCTTCCTACCTCCTGCTCCACACTGTCCGGGAACGGCCGCCCCTGCAAATGAACTGGAACATTTTGAAACGCTTCAGGAAAGGAAATACGGATGATCCCAGCGGAAGTCATTAAACGGAAACGAAACGGGGAACCTATCCCGGAGGCGGAGCTCAGGACCTTTATCGAACAGTACACGAATGGCAGTCTGCCCGATGCCCAAATGGCCGCCCTGCTCATGGCTATTTATTTCAATGGCATGACAAAGGATGAAATTTTCACCCTGACAAAAATTATGATCGAATCCGGTGAACAACTGGATTTTTCCCATCTGGATTGTTATGTTGCAGACAAGCATTCCACCGGTGGTGTGGGGGACAAAGTCTCCCTGATTCTGGGACCCCTCATGGCGGCGACTGGATTGGCAATCCCCATGCTCAGCGGCCGCAGCCTGGGTCATACGGGCGGAACCCTGGATAAGCTGGAAACCCTCCCCGGCTACCGAACCGACCTGAGTACTCGTGAATTCAGGAACATCGTTGAAACGGTTGGAATAGCCATGATCGGCCAAACGGCAGACATCTGCCCGGCGGACCGGAAAATGTACGCCCTTCGGGATGTGACCGGAACCGTGGAATCCATTCCCCTGATCTGTGGTTCCATCATGAGTAAAAAGATCGCAGAAGGGATCCAGGGCCTGGTTCTGGATGTAAAAATCGGGAACGGTGCTTTTATGAAAACGTTGGAGGATGGGAAAAAATTGGGGACCATGCTTCAACAAGTTGGGGAAGCGTTCGGAGTCCGGACCGATGTGGTGTACTCCAGCATGAATCAACCTCTGGGCCGGACGGCCGGTCTGTGGTGTGAAGTGGCAGAATCGATTGAGGCCCTGAAGGGAAACCTGGCAGTGGATTTAAAACAGGTTACCTTTACGCTGGGAGCCCGCTTACTGATGCAGGCCAACCGGGCGCGGAATGAACAGGAAGCATTCGACCTTCAACAGAAATATATTGATTCGGGGGAAGCAATGAATAAATTCATAGAAATGGTGGAAGCCCACGGCGGAAATAGCCGGGACGTGGAAGCGTATCAACAACTGCACGCACCGCGCCATGAGCATATACTGAAATCACCAGCCACCGGCTACGTCCAGGCCATGGACACTTACGCCATTGGCATGGCGGCCGTTGAACTGGGATGCGGGAGAAAACTGGTGAATGATATTCTCGATCCTACGGCAGGAATGGAATTCCTGGTAAAAATCGGTGATCCGGTCCGTGCCGGCGAACCTATAATCCGCTGTTTCAACGGAGATAAAACAAAACTGGATTCAGCCCTGCAACGGCTGGTTCAGGCCATCACCATTGGACCGGAATCTGTTACACAACCTCTTTTTTTAGGATGAATCATCATGACAACCAACGATTACAAACAGTTGTCCTCTGCGGACCCGAAGACCATCCTGAAAGGATTGGCTGAAATTGATCACATCCTGGATCGGGGTGTGGATGAAGAGGAAAAACTGCTCATTTTCGATGCAGTCACGTCGTTATTTTACATCGATCCATTTGACCGTCCGGAATTACGGGCTGCCGTTGAGAAAGCCATGCATACGGTGGCCAAAATGGGCCCTTCCGTCATTCCCTGGATCATTGACCGGGTTCGCCATTCCGATATCAAAGCAGAACTAACATTTGCCCGATCCTGCGGACTCATGGATGAAACCGCCATTCAACCGTTGATTGATGTCCTGCAAAATGAAGATCAGCCTGAAGCCAAGGCCTTTGCCCTCTACGCCCTGGGTAAAATCAAATCTCCTGCTGTCCGGGCAGCCCTGCCGGTGATCCTCAAAGCGGTGGAAAGTCCCACCCGCGAGCTGGAAGACACGGCCGTACGGGCCCTGGGGAAAATCTGTGAAAGCATGAAACCGGAAGACCTGGAGACCTCCATCAGGGAAGACATCTTTGAAGCCCTGATTAAGAAATTGAATCATTCCAATGCTGTCATCCGGGCCAAGGCTCTCCGCAGCCTGGGGAAACTGATTCGTTACGGTCTGGCTAACACTGTACAAACCAATCAGATAGTGAATAGTGCCAAAAGTTTTCTGGGGCTGGATGAAGACCGGCAGCTGGATCCGGCTTACCTGGTTCGGCGGGAAGCCCAGGGAATCCTGGACCAAGTGGAAAATACGAGTACCTGAAAAAGCGCTTCCGTTCTCTCTTTAGTATTTACGATGAACCTTACAGACCTGAGTTGGTTCGGTTCCTTCAATAAACAATTCTTTTTCAGTGGGACACAGGGGTGTGGGTTTATCCTTGGTTACAGAACAGATCACATATTCTTTCACCCCCTCCGGCCGGACAAAATCCATCCGCTTCCATTTCAGCGTATCATAGGCCGCTTTCATAAACCGGCCCCAGACCGGTAAGGCAGCCCTCGCTCCGTCCTGACCTCTTCCCAGGCTGACCTGGGGATCATCCACCCCAATCCAGACCCCTGCTGCCAATTGAGGGGTAAAACCGACAAACCAGGCGTCGGTCCAGTTCTGTGTTGTTCCTGTCTTCCCCGCCGCCGGACGGTAAAACTTAAATTTCCAGCGGAGACTTCCGCCGGTTCCCCGGTCCACCACCGTCCGAAGTAAATCAGTCATTAAATAAGCCGTCTCCGCCCGGAGAACCTCCTCCTGCACCGTCTGATACTGCTTAATCACATTTCCGTACCGGTCCTCGATCCGGGTCACAGCGTAGGGCTGGTTGTGAACCCCCTGATTCGTAAATGTGGCGTAGGATCCCACCACATCCAGTAAATACACTTCCGAAGTTCCTAAAGCGATGGCGTCCACCGCCCGGATGTCGGTCGTAATCCCCATCCGCTGGGCTGTGGCCTTCACTTCAGTTGCAGGAACCAGCTCCTGGACAATGCGAATGGCCACCAGGTTAATGGAATTCCGGATTCCTTCCCGCAAGGTGGTCAGTCCGCCCGTACTGCCATCGTAATTGCTGGGCATCCATTTCTCCCACTCTCCCTGGGCATTCTGCACGTTTAATACCACCGGCTGATTCAGCAGCTGTTTGGTAACGGGATAACCGTTGTCAATCGCCGTCGTGTAAACAAACGGTTTAAAGACCGATCCGGGCTGGCGGGGTGCCTGGACGGCACGGTTGTATTGATCCAGATAATCGGGACGCCCGCCCACCATGGCCAGAATGGCACCGGTGGCAGGATCCAGAGCCACAAAAGCACCCTGAACCAGGAGTTTATTCCGCAACTCCTTATAGAGAGGCAGTTTCCCCTCCATCATCATTTTCACCGTGTCTTCCGGGAAAATATTCAAATACGCCAGCTTCGAGAATTCCTCTTCATTGTTAAACAGCCGCTCATTCAACTTCCGCTGGTTCTCCCGGATTATTTTTAACAAAGCCTGTTCGGCAATCGTCTGAAGGCGTGAATCCAGAGTCGTGTAAATCTTCAGTCCATCCCGATAAATATTGACACCCAGCCGGTCATCCTCCTTTTCCATGAACCGGCGGACGTATTCCGTGAAATAGGGCGCCTTCCCTTCCGGTTCTACGTGGAGGATATTATCCAGAGGCAGGGACTTTGCTTCCGCATATTCCTCTTCCGTGATGACCCCCTGATCCCGCATGACCCGTAAAACCACATCCCGCTTCCGCAGGGCACGCTCCGGGTGGTTCACAGGCGAATAATAGGCCGGAGCCGGAAGCAAGCCCACCAGCAGCGCCGACTCATCCAGGGTTAATTCAGACGCATCCTTCCCGAAGTACCGCTTGGCCGCTGCCTGGACCCCGTAGGTCCCATGGCCGAAATAGATGCTGTTTAAGTACATTTCCAGGATTTCATCCTTGGTGTAGGTCCGCTCGATCTGGATAGCGGTAATGACTTCCTTAATCTTCCGGGTCAGTGTTTTCTTGAATCCGATCGTATCGTAAAGATTCCGGGCCAGCTGCTGCGTCAGGGAACTGAACCCCTGACGGTAACTCAAACTGAGGGTATTGATCACCACGGCCCGCAGCACGTCCCGAAGGGAAATCCCCCAGTGATCCCGGAATCGGCGATCCTCGGAGGCAATGACGGCCGCCTGCATATGTTTGGGGATTTGATCCAGACTAACGAAAACCCGCTGTTCCAGAAACAGCTCATTCAGAACTACACCGTCGGCCGAGTAGATGCGAGTCACCAGATCCGGATCATAGTTCTCCAGTTGATCGATGGAGGGCAGGTCCTGCGCCAGGATCACCAAATAAACTAAAATACCCACCAGACCGGCGAGAGCGAGGATCAGGGAATACTTAAAATAGGTTACCCAGCGCTGGAATTCGGATCGTTTTTTCTTCATGACATTTGTGTTCAGTCGTCGTATTTGAAACGGGGCGACCGGTTTATGTCCGTTAAATTAAAATAAACGCCAGGAGTTCCCCCCAGAACTTATGACTCCAGTTTCCGGGGCTTGATCATTGCTTCCGGTTGAACCAGGCGGTCAAACTCCTCGCCGCTCATAAAACCGAGTTCAACAATGGCTTCCCGGAGGGATTTATTTTCCTGGTAGGCTTTTTTTGCCACCTGGGCCGCCTTGTCGTAACCAATATGGGGATTCAAGGCAGTCACCAGCATGAGGGAGTTAAACAGATTGCTTTTAATCCGTTCTTCATTGGGCCGAATTCCTTCCACCGCATTCACCAGGAAAGAGTCGCACACATCCGCCAGCAACCGGATGGATTGAAGAATATTGAATGCGATTACAGGACGATAGACATTTAATTCGAAATTGCCGCTGGCACCGGCCAGGGAAATGGTCAGGTCATTCCCCATCACCTGGGTACAGACCATTGTCATGGCTTCGCACTGGGTCGGGTTCACTTTTCCGGGCATGATGGAACTGCCCGGTTCATTGGCTGGTAAAGTAATTTCACCAATACCGGAACGGGGTCCGCTGGCCAGCCAGCGTAGATCATTGGCAATCTTGAAGAGAGAACCGGCCACTGTTTTCAAGGCTCCGGAGAGGGCGACAATACTATCCTGTCCCCCCAGCGCTTCAAATTTATTGGGAGCCGTTTTAAACGGTAATTGGGTCAAACTGGATAATTCCTCAGCCACGCGCTGCCCGAATCCTTCAAATGAATTGATCCCGGTGCCGACAGCCGTTCCTCCCATGGCTAATTCATAACAGTGATTCAGAGCCGTTTCAACGCGTTCAATCCCGTGTTCCAACATGGATACGTAGCCCGAGAATTCCTGTCCAAGACTCAGGGGAGTGGCATCCTGGAGATGGGTTCGTCCCAGTTTTACAATCGAATTAAATTCCCTGGCCTTGGCAGCCAAACCATCCTTCAACCATTTGAGATTGGGCAGTAAATGCCCTGTAACCGATTCAACAGCGGCGATATTAATGGCTGTGGGAAAAGTATCATTGGTAGACTGCCCCATATTCACGTGATCATTGGGGTGAACCGGTGTTTTACTCCCTAACGTACCTCCCAGAATTTCGATAGCCCGGTTGGCAATGACTTCATTCACATTCATATTGGTCTGGGTGCCCGATCCCGTTTGCCAGACCACCAGAGGAAAATGGTCATCCAGTTTTCCGCTTATGACTTCATCAGCTGCGGTCCGGATGGCCCTGGCCAGGTCTTTATCCAGTAGCCCTGCAGCTTCATTCACCGCTGCAGCCGCTTTTTTCAGAAGTCCATACGCCCGGATAAACTCCCGGGGGAAATGTTCATCCCCGATCTTGAAATTATTCAGGGAACGCTGGGTCTGGGCACCGTAGTACCGGTCATTGGGGACCTCCACCGGTCCCATGCTGTCCTGTTCAATGCGCTTATCCATTGAAATTGCTCCCCCCTGTTTCTCGATCCATTAGTTCACAACCCAGGTATCGCCTGCATTCAGGAGATCCTGGATTTTTCCGCGTCCCTGGTTTTTAATCGCCTGGTCGATTTGTTTCACCATCTGGACATCATAGGTCGGGGCATCCACAGCATATAGAACACCAATGGGATCCGGGAACTCGTCCAGATAGGTGAAATTGGCTAACATGGATGCAATGAAAAAATCGGTTTCATCATGAACCAGAATATCGTCTACCGACCACTTGGATCCTAATTCAACAACTTCAGGCACATTTCCGTTTAAATGAATCCCCTTATTCTTCTCCGCTCCAAACAAAAGTGGCTGCTGGTGTTCCAGCCAAAGGACCCGGTCTGCCTTGGTGGTCTTATCCGTCATGGGTCCAAAAGCACCATCGTTGAAGATCAGGCAATTCTGGTAAATCTCCAGGAAGGAGGTTCCGGCATGCTGGTAAGAACGGCGAATCATGGCCTGCATGTGTTTGGTTTCCTTGTCAATCGTCCGGGCCACAAAGGTTGCAGCCGAACCCAGGGCCAGGGTCAGGGGATTGAAAGGCCGGTCCAGAGAACCGTAAGGTGTAGATTTTGTCACCTTCCCCAGCTCGGAGGTGGGAGAATATTGTCCTTTGGTTAAACCGTAAATACGGTTATTAAATAACAGTACATTGATATCCAGGTTCCTCCGCATAAGGTGGATCGTATGGTTTCCTCCGATAGAGAGACCATCCCCGTCTCCCGTTACAACCCAAACAGACAGGTCGGGATTGGCCAGCTTCACGCCGGAAGCCACGGCCGCTGCCCGGCCATGAATGGTGTGAAAACCATACGTATTCATGTAGTAGGGGAATCGGCTGGAACAACCAATTCCTGAAATAAACACAAACTTTTCTTTAGGGACTCCCAGTTCCGGGAAGATTTTCTGGGTCTGGGCCAGAATGGAATAATCTCCACAACCGGGACACCACCGGACCGCCTGATCCGATACAAAATCCATCCGGGAATAGGTTTTTTCTGGGGCAACAGCAGTTTCAGTCATGGTTTTATCCTAACATTTCTTTGGCTTTGGAAATAATATCACCGCTCTTAATCGGTTTTCCCCGTACAATATTCAACCCCTTGGCATCCACCAGATATTCGGCCCGAATCAGCTTCAGCAGTTGACCATAATTGATCTCCGGGATCAAAATCTGCTTAAACCGCACCAGGATTTCACCCAGGTC
>CAZIIM010000045.1:0-8638 GCA_964539305.1 uncultured bacterium
TCACAGCGAATTTCCACTGAAAGTTTTTCTTTCCGCTTCTGAATCGCCTCGATCAAGGGACGGTAAGTGGGATCGCTGAACACATTCATAATCTTCGAGACCCGGATCAGTTCACCCGCTTTTTGAAGAAGCGGTAAAACTTCCGGCCGTAACTCCGCATCCAGTGAATTGAACAGACGGCCCTCCCGCATGGTAATCCGCACACCTTTTGTTACCCGTTCCACTTTCACGTCGGCAGATTCCAATGCTTTTAACTGGTGGTAACTCTCGTCCAGCAACAGGTTAATGATACGGTCAATATGCTTTTCCGATTCATTGGTAATGACCAACAGGAGAACGAAAAACGACAGCATCAGGGTCACCAGATCAGCGAATGTGATGGCCCAGGCCGTACTCTTTGCCCGGGCTTCCGAACCTGAAATGCCCATGGCGAAGGATTCCAAGGCTAATACGTCTCCTTGCGCAGGGTTGTGGGAACGAATGTCATGAGCCGATCCCGAATGACAATGGGATGATCCTTCTTATGCAGACTGATGATTCCCTCCATCACGATCAATTTGAGCATAATTTCTTCATCCGATTTCCGTTTTAACTTCCCTCCAATCGGGAGAAACACCAGATTCGAAAGAAGGACCCCGTAGAAGGTGGTGATCAGGGCCAGAGCCATTCCCCCCAGCAGGTCAGCGAATTTTTTCGCCACATCAAATTCAATTAAATCCAGGGAGGTGGGTCCGCCGGAAAAATTGTTCATCATTACAATTAATCCCATGACAGTCCCCAGCATGCCAAAGGCAGGAGCGTAAGAGCCCATATAAAAGAAAATCTCCTGACCGATGGAGTGGCGCCTTTCCATGTTTGCCAACTCCAGTTTTAAAAATTGCCGCAGGCGGGAAGGGTCTTTCTCAGTGATGGCCAGCTCGATCCCGTCTCTCAGGTATTTATCTTCAATCGTGGCCAGTTCCGGCTCCAGGGATAATAAACCTTTTTTACGGGCCTTTTCTCCCAGCTCCACAATCCGCTCAATCATTTCATCGTAAGAAACGGCATCTTCCTGAAAAACCTGTTTCAGAACATTCACCAGGTTTTTCACCTGCTTCAGGGGATAGTTTACCATGGTTGCCGCCAGGGTACCGCCCAAGACAATGAAAATGGAATTTAGATTGAAGAACCAGTACAGGTCCCCCCCTCCCCGCAGGGCACCCAGGGCGATAATCGCCAAGCCCGCCATCAAACCAATGGCCGTCCCGAAATCCACCCGTTTATTCTTCATCGTCTCTGGCAAAATTTCCCTCCTAATACTGAGGTGTGTGTTAGTCCTTTTCCTGTTTCTGGGAAAGATATTTACTGGCCCGGTATAGCGTCCGTTTCTCCGCCTCCGTCAATCCATCGTACCCCACGTCGTTAATTTTGTCCAGCAACCGATCCACCTCCTGCTGCATGGTGGATTTCTGCTGCTGTTTTTTAACCTCCCGCCGATGGAGTATTTCCGCCTGGCGGTTTAAAAACCAGATTTTCAGGTGTTTCCACTTCCAGGGGGATTTCAGGTACAGATAGCCGATGACCATTCCCGACAGGTGGGTCAGGTGACTGATATTGGAACCGACCGTATTCATGGAAGAGAAGAAAGCCAGCGCTCCCAGGAGAATGACAAAATACTTCACCTTGATGGGAAAAAGGAAATACAGCAGGATTTCCCGATTGGGGAACATGAGACCGTAGGCCAGGAGAATACCATAGATGGCACCGCTGGCACCAATGAGCACTGTATAGGGATTGGAAATATTAAAAATCAGCCAGACCAGCCCCGAACCGATTCCGGTAATAAAGTAATATTTTAAAAAGGCCTGCCTGCCCCAGATCGTCTCCATTTCCGAACCGAACATCCACAGGACAAACATATTAATCAGAATGTGAAAAAAGCCCCCGTGAATGAACATATAGGTCACCGGCTGCCAGATGAGGGGCCAGACCGTAGAGGGGGACAGTCCGAAAATCTGGGTCAGGTCAATCTGCTGCCGTGAAATCAACGTCAGGGCATACATCACCGCATTAATCCCTATAAGGGTGCGGATAGCATCCGTAAACAGCTTCGGCCGATAGGGAATATTCCCGTGTTGTGATTGAAATTGATAACGCATTCTAGTCCAGTGAAGGCAACAACCGAAGTTTAAGCCAGTTCATCGGATTCAGCAAAGGAGTCACTTTGCTGTAAGGTGCCTCCGGTACTTTCAGCTGTGCCAGTTTATATAATTTAATACGAAAACCCTGTTTATCCTGTTCCTGAATTAACGCCCGGGCGGCACTGATGAAAAAATCCCGTGGCAATACACCGGAGACATGCTTGATACCATATTCCCGCAGCCCATCCCGGATAATGGTGGCACAGCTGCGATTAAAAAAACTGAACCCCTGAAACTTCTCCGGTCGTTCCGGCTCTTTGGGATAGGCATGGATCGCCTCCAGTTGATCGTGGTAATAAGCCGCCAGTTTCTCCGTATCCATTCCCAGGACTCTCAGTACGTGGATCGAACGCATGAAACGACGACCGAATTTATCATAATACGCTCTCCCGTCTTCCCGGATTTCAAAGGTGCCGGTGGTAGGAGAGGGGGCAAATTCCCCCAGGGCCGGCCGGTAAAAATATTCGGCCAGGTCCAGAATCTCATTCTCATTCAGAAGGTGGGAAAAATTAAAAATTTCACCATTCACATTAATGGCAATGTGACCGAAGGTGGAGGCGGGATATTTTACCAACCGCTCATTATAGTACAGCTCCACAAAAGGTTCCGGCTCCGGTGGTTCCTGGGGCCAGAGGATCAGAATGGGGTCGCCGGTCTCATAGTCTCGCTGGGGCAGAAACCGGGCATGGACCGGCTGATTCAGCCAGTGCTGAAGGTACCCTTTCCAGACGGTTACCCCTTCCAGCAGACGCTCGCCATCGGACCCCTCCAGGTAGGTCCCATGGTCCTCCTGCCGTAAAATACCGCTGAATTGTTCCTTTCTGCTCAAACCAATAATTCACGCAAAATACGGAGTGATTCCAGTTTATGGATGCCTTCAAAATGAACTTTCAGATGGGTAAATAGGTAATCGCTGATGAGTTTCCGGTCCTCCGCTGTAATACGAATTTCCTGATCCAACCCTGGTTTCCCTGCCTCAAAGAGTTCAAATACACGACGGGAATTGGGACTGGCGTAGGGATTGGGTAACGGTGTATAGTCCAACTCCGAATGGGAAAAATCAGGTTTGAACCCCAGAAGTGTCAGGAGACGGTATTGAAAATACCAGAAGAGCAGGTTTAGGTGATCTTCCTGACTTTCCAGCGTTTCCAGCGTCCAGGCCACTTCGTCAAACAGGTCGGGGTGAGCATCCTGAAAGGAAAGGCAGCGATCCACCATATCCAGGATGGCAAAGCCATAGGCTATTTTCTTCAGATTGGTGGTGAGCTGCTGCCAGGGTTTCTGGAAAGCCACCTTGGAAACGGTCTGGAGTTCCCGGGTCTGTTTGTAGTACAGAACCAGATCCAGGTAATTCAGGGGCTGGAAATAGGCGGCGGTGGAACCCTTTTTGCGATGAGCCCCATGGATGATGATACCCAGCCGTCCCAGTTCCCGGGTAAAGCAGCGGGCAATGATACTATTCTCCCGATAGGGAAAACGTTTCAATACGATGGCGGGGGTGGCAACGATCATTCCGGCATCAGGTGGTTACAGAAAAAAGCAGAACAGAATACTAGTACGCTTTGGCAAAGATTACTTCATGGCGGGCCGGCTTTCCCGTATAAATACACTTTAATCCCCGGGGTTTTTCATCAAAGGGGATTACCCGAATCGTGGCCTTGGTTTCGGCCTGAATGGCGGCTTCGGTTTCGGGAGTTCCGTCCCACCCGCAGCGGACAAAACCGCCCCGCGTGTTGATCACCTCCTTGAATTCCTGGTAATCAGCCACCTGGAAGGTGTTTTCATCCCGGAACTTTTGGGCCTGCTGAAATAGTCCCTCCTGGATCGTCTCCAGCAGTTCAGTAACGGTGGTTGTTAAATGATCCAGCCCATGGGAACCTTTTTCTCCCGTATCTCGCCGTGCCAGCACCACCTGTCGATTGGCCACATCCTTGGGACCCGCCTCCAGGCGGAGAGGGACCCCTTTCATTTCCCAGTCGTTGAATTTGAAACCGGGGCTCTCCTCCCGCCAGTCCACGTGAATCCGCACGCCGGCGTTTTCCAACTGCGTCACAAGCGGCTTCAAATAGGCCTCAACCTGGGAGCGATCGTCGGCAGAGCGGAAAATCGGAACAACAACCACCTGAATCGGGGCAATCCGGGGTGGTAAACGGAGCCCTTTATCATCCCCATGGGCCATGATTACCGCTCCCACTAGACGAGTACTGACACCCCAGCTGGTAGCATAGACATAATCTTCTTTATTATCTGCTGTTTGAAAAGTGACTTTAAATGCCTGGGCAAAGTTCTGACCCAGATTGTGGGAGGTCCCCGACTGAAGCGCCCGCTTGTCCCCCATCATAGATTCAATGCTATAGGTGTGCACCGCACCGGCAAATTTTTCCGATTCTGTTTTCAGACCCGTGAGCACCGGCAGGGCCAGATAATCCTCCGCCAGGCGGCGGTAACAGTCCAGAATGAGCCGTGCTTCTTGCTCCGCCTCTTCCGCCGTGGCGTGGGCCGTATGCCCCTCCTGCCAGAGAAATTCACTGGTCCGCAGAAAAAGACGGGTGCGCATCTCCCACCGCACTACATTGGCCCACTGGTTAATCAACAGGGGCAGGTCCCGGTACGACTGAATCCATTTCTTATACATGGACCAGATTACTGTCTCGGAAGTGGGGCGAATGATGGCTTCTTCTTCCAGTTTTGATTCCGGGTCCACGATCAGTCCTCCTTGATCACTTGCTTTAAGGCGGGTATGCGTCACTACGGCACATTCCTTGGCAAAACCCTCCACATGCTCCGCTTCTTTTGCCAGGAAGGATTTAGGAATCAAAAGCGGGAAATAGGCATTCACATGACCGCTGGATTTCAACATTCCGTCCAGTGCTTCCTTGATATGCTCCCACAGGGAGAAACCGTAGGGCCGGATGACCATCGTCCCCTTCACGGGACCGTAGTCTGCCAGCTCTGCTTTGGTGACCACATCAGTGTACCAAGCGGCATAGTTCTGACTACGTGGTGTGACACTTTTAGACATAAATCTATTCTCTGTTAATTGAGTTGGCGTGAAAATGGTGCCAACTTGCTATGAAAGAAAAACTGGTCTGGAAATTACCTGCGAAGGTCAGGGTCATTCAACTGAATTATTCCGTGAGAAGGATTCAGTCCGGTTGCGCCGGAGGTTTATTTATCCGGCTGAATCACGGCCAGTTTCAGGAGGGTGGTGCCCTGATCGGTCTGAATATGGGCCAGGTACATTCCGCTGGCCACCGGCTTCCCTACCGTGTTTCGCAGGTCCCACACCAGGTCCTGCTTACCCGCATTATCATGGTGCAGGATCCGAACCACATTCCCCGCCAGGTCAAAGATGCGAATGGTGCACTTGCCCGTTTCAGGCAAACGGATAAAGTGCATCTGCTGATCCGTGGGCGTCCGTTCCTCCGGGTTGTACCCAAAGTAAGGATTGGGCCAGACCTTCACACTGTCCACCCGGTAGTCCTGAAGAGCTAAGGTATAGTCACCAGTGGAGAAGGTAAACCGATCTGCCGGCGTGAGGATCTTGTTGGTCGTGATCCGGAAAACCGTCCCCCTCTCCGGGCTTTCCGCCTTGTAATCTGCCGGTGACGTGGCTGCAGTTACATCACCACCGTTCCAGATCATAAATACCGTATGGCTGAATACATTCCAGGCATCCATGGGACCACCAGGATCATTATCCCCCGGCTTGGACCGCCAGTCCGGTAGGACCTTGCCGACAGCAGCACCGGCTATGAAATTGTCATACCCTTGCGTACCCGGAGTCTCATCGGTGGGACTCAACACATATACCCGGTCCGTCCAGGGGTCATTGCGAGCAGCGGAAGCGGGATGGTCCGCTTCCTTACGACCGTACTGCAGGTTCCATTCTCCATTGTCATCCTCATCTCGCAGGTAAGGAATCAGTTGGTAATCATCATACGGATCATCCAGATCCTTTATATTCCACCATTCAAAGGGAACATTCACTACGGACCCATCCCCCCAGTAGTTGATTGCTTTTCCATTACCCGTGAAACGCACTTCAAAATCATCCGGAAGCAGGGCGCCGATTCCCTGATTTATGGATCCCAGACCACCGGAATAGTTCGTCATACTATCGATTTGATTGTATGTGTATACCGAACCCCAATTTAAGGGGCCTACGTCAAAAAACCAGATCGCATCGGTGGTCACCTGCTGGTTGGTGTAAATCCCTCCTGAAACCAGGTAGTCGGGGAAATACCATGAGGCCAGAGCATCCACCGGTGGGGACAGCTCACCGTCCGCATTGGCTACCACCCCGATCCAATTCAGATCAACGGGCGGATCAGTAATCTCAATCTGGAAGCCATCCAGCACCGGCGACCCCAGATCCCCCAGCTTGAATCCGGTCTGGAGGTCTATCCCATTAAAAATAAAACTCCTGTCAATCAGAACCTGGTTGGTGGTGAGATTGGTTAACTGCCAGTTCTTCAGGTTCAGCGTATCCTCTCCTTCTGCGTACCAGTCTGAAAACGTGATTTCATAATCATCCCCGGACAGTACAAGCGGGTTGACAATGTGGATACCGACGGAACCATTGGAGATCCCTGAAACATGCTCCGCCGAAAAGTCATCTTCATAATACAGGCTGGTGTCGTTCTTTACCCACCGGTTGGGAATCTGGGGACGAATGGAGACAACACTCATAGCCGATTCCATGACTTTCGGGGCCCCATAGGGATTGTACGCATAGGCTATGACCCCAAAATAGTACTCCCGGTTAATTTTCAGGGGCTCATTGTTATTCAGCGCATCCTGCTCCACTCGCAAATAATGTTGGATCCCTGTATCATTCCCAGGCTGTATCCGTTCTACATACAACCCCAAATCGGGGCTAAACACTTTATCAACAACCTTGGTCACATCATTGATCAGATCAAACTTGGCAATCCTTATTTTTCCCCCCATACCTAACGGGGTCTCCAACTGATAAATGTTGTACCCTTCAAACCGGTATCGGGTGGGTTGGTTTTTAAATAACGTGTCCACGTGATCCAGCACCTGAATGTAATAAAAAGCCGTATCCTGGTGGGTTGTCACCGTCGTATCCCCCAGATCAGAAATGACCGTATCCTGGGTAATAATAATGCTATCCCTGATACTGGTTGTAAACACCGAATCGTAGGAAACGGGTATGGGTAGTAAATGAAAGGGATCCGCTCGATTGTATCGATCTGCCTGGTCGTCCCAATTCAGAACGATTGCCTCCGGATACGCAGTAGCCCGGATTTCCGGTACTACTTCCATCTCAGGTGATTTCATACCCGAGTCATAAAAACGCTGTGCTATCTGGTCCACTACCTTAAGTTTCCGATAGGACTCAAGTGGACCTCCCTTATCGGTAGCCAGTATGATCGCAAACACCACCTCCTGGCTGTCTCCCGGCGCCATGGTAAAGGGACCGGAACTCATTAAAAATAACCGCATATAGGAACCATAAAGGTCTGAATCCACAAATTCCGAATCATTTGCATTGACATTCAGCAGAGGGTCTCCGGGGGTCATAAACCGGCTTCCACCCGATGCTTCATATGGAAGGGCTGAGCCGTCCCGGAGGAGACCTTTCAAATTATTGTATACATCAGAAACAGCACCAGGAAAACTATATAATCGAGTGGACTTCATATAATTGAAGAAAGCCGTCATCTCTAAATTCCGAAAATCAGGTACAAGCCGACCAAAAAAATAGGCGGTGTCACCAAGGGATGGTACCATAGGACCCTGCAGCAGGTCATATCCTACTGCCGGCGTACTGCCAATGGCTGCTTCATAATCTGCGTCCAAACCATCATTATAACAAATACCCATATTGAGGGTCGTATCACAACCCACAAAGTCATCGATTGCATCTCCCAAGTCGGGGTCGGACCAGATACCAATGTAGGCAGAATTAATGGTATTCCCGCCTTTGTTAATCGCCAATACCTTTACAAACATCATATCCCCCAGAGCATCCGGACGGTTAAATCCGAAAATGGTATGTTGCACTTCGAGACCCAGCGGTTTTGTGTGCCAGATGCCATGGGATCCGGGACCGCTGTCATTGGCCACGTACCAGATTACCTGGTCACCAATAAAGTCAGGATGATCCGGACCATAGGGAAGAGGTGTATACACACCGTCCTCATCCACATCCACCCAGGGCGCCCCCAACTCCACCGGCCAGTTCTGAAAATCATCATTCTCCAGAGGATTGGCCAGGTCTGTCCGGTTTACCTTGTAAAACTTATTCTCCGGCGCCTTCGGGTCGCTGCCCCAGGGACCGGGAACTAATTCTGGTCTGCCATCTCCAGCGACCAACCGAATCTCACCATTGACTTTCCCCCCAAACCAGACCTCAGACGAAAACACTGCGTATGGCCATCCTTTTTGAACGTCTTTGGGCCATTTTAATCCCGAATGACCCGATTTAT
>CAZIIM010000046.1:0-5132 GCA_964539305.1 uncultured bacterium
GCCCACCAGGGTCGCCCCCGATAGCCGAACAGTCCCAACCCCCAGAAAGCGTGGCTGAACGTGTCCATCAAGCGGTTCTTCTCGTTGAGAGGGTGAAGCCCCTCTTTATTATTTTATTCGTTGTTGACACGGGAAGATTAAAGGGTCAGTTGTATAAAACCGGTGAAATAGGTCGCAGATATTAGCCGGACCGGGTTTGCAAAGCAAGGTCGGAACATTTTCGTTTAATTCCTTGAAAAATTCCCGAATTCGCAGGATTTTCTGCCAGCGATTATTTTTTTCCATTCCAGATACGACCCATAACCTCAAGGAGAAGGGATCTGCACCCATGACAACACTGTTCTCGGTCTTCAGTCGTTAAGTACATGAAATTGAACTCCCGGCTGATCCTGTTCATTTTAAAACACCGCCTGTTGGTGACGGCTTTCATTTTAGGTCTAACAGTCTTTTTCGGGTGGAAGGCCAGCCGTGTTCAGTTTGACAATACGATAGAAACCTATTTCCTGCCTCACGATATTCAGGATTACCGCCAGTTCCTGGACCGCTTTGGATCCGATGAATTGGTTGTGGTGGCCTTCAGCGGGGCAACCGATGTTTTTAATAACCCCGATTTGGATCTGATTGACCGTCTGACCCAAAGGATGGAAGATCTTCCCCATGTTCACCGTTTATTAAGTTTGATCAACGCTCAAATTGTTTACGGCGATTCAGAATCCGTTAATTTTGACCCGCTGATCGAAGCTTTGCCCTTATCAGAGGAGGAAATAGCCACGGCCCGCCACCGGGCTCTGGAGGATTCTTTTATCCCGGGAACCGTTCTTTCCCGCGACGGGCGCCATACCGCCATCGTGCTGGAGGTGGATCACATTACCGGTGAATTTGATTATAAGGTGGAGTTGTTGAATCAGGTGAAAGCCATCCTGGAGGAGGAAAGTCAGGGGATGGAGAAAACCTTTTATCTTGGGGGCGGCCCGGTCCTGGATGAAGCAATCTTCCGTTATAACCAGGAAGACCAGGGGCGCTATATTCCCATCATGATCCTGATAATGATGGGAATCATGTTCCTCATGTTCCGTCGTTTCACTACCGTTCTGCTCCCCATGGTGGTGGTCCTGATCAGTATCATCTGGACCTATGGCTTTCTGGTGCTGATGGGTTACAAGATAAATATCATATCTACCATTATCACGCCCCTGCTCATGGCGGTTTCAGTGGCAGATTCAATCCATATTGTGGCTGATTATCTCCAGGAACATGGCCGGCACCGGGAAGCCCGTCGCCGGGATTGCATTACGGCTACTTTTAAACATCTGATTACGCCCGTATCCATGACCAGCATTACAACCATCATCGGCCTCCTGTCCCTGGTGAGCGCTGCCCTCGTTCCCGTACGGCAATTTGGACTCGTGGCTGCTTTCGGTGTATTGGCGGCGTACCTGGTAACCCTGTTTTTCCTGCCGGTCCTGCTGACATTGCTGCCAGCGCCCAAGGAAACTCATAAACAGGTTATCCGCGCCGGATTCACCACCCGCTTGCTGACAACACTGGGGCACTGGAACCCCCGGCGGGCAACGATCATTCTCGTTCTCTGCGGCCTATTGTTTATTCCCGCAATGAAATGGGTCTTGCAGGTACCGGTGGGTACCAATTCTCTGGATTATTTTAAACCCGGTGACCCGGTCCGGAATCAAACCCAATGGATCGACAGTAATCTGGGAGGCAGCGTTTCCCTGGAATTCATGGTCGATGGAGGGGAACCGGATGCCCTGAAGAATCCCGATCTGCTCCGCAGGATGGATCGTTTCC
Organism: uncultured bacterium; assembly: GCA_964539305.1. Lineage (GTDB taxonomy): Bacteria > Fidelibacterota > Marinisomatia > Marinisomatales > TCS55 > CAZNUM01. The sequence goes on from CAZIIM010000046.1 coordinate 1,807, forward strand.
AACATTATTTAACCGATATACCAGGTATTACGGGAATTTTCTCTCTTGTGGACTTGGTAAAATCACTCAACCAGGCGTTTTTTGAGGGTGATTCATCGGCCTATCAAATCCCGGAAACGAAAACAGGCGTTTCTCAGGAATTACTTCTGGTTCGGGGCAGCGATGAATTAACCAGTCTGGTGACGGATGATTTTTCCATGGCCCGGATTTCCGCCCGTGTTGCCATGAATCAGTCTCAGACTTTATCGGAAAAATTGCCAGAAATCGAACAAAAACTGAATGAAATCTTCGGACGGGAGGCCCTGGTTCAGCCTACCGGTATTGTCTATTTAATGCACCGGATGGAGAACTATCTGCTCACCACCCAGTTACGCAGTTTTGGTATTGCCTTTACCGTGATTCTCCTGTGCATGATTTTACTGTTGCGGTCCGTCAGGTTGGGTCTACTGGCCATTATTCCCAATTTCCTTCCCATTCTGTTTACCATGGCTCTCATGCCGTTTTTCGATATTGCTCTGGATGTGGGAACGGTGATGATCGCCGGAGTCGCTTTAGGATTGGTGGTGGATGATTCCATCCATTTCCTGAGCCGGTTGAAGTTGGAATTGCAGGCCAGCCATACCACCGGGCAGGCCATTGAGGTCGCCATGCTGGGAACCGGACGCCCCCTTCTGTTCACCAGTGTGATCCTTTCCTTCGGATTTGCGGTGCTCACACTGGCCAGTTTTAATCCCGTAATCCATTTTGGTGTCCTCTCCAGTATCGTGATTTTCCTGGCTCTGGTTTTTGATTTGGTAGTATTACCAACAATCATCGGTTTCTTGAAACCAAAGCAACTTCTTTAATCTGTACCCTGTGGATCGCTGCTTAGTGGAGGAATTGCATTTTATTCAGCTTGAACTCCAGGGCAATATTTACTACTATACCGTCCAGTGGAGCCCATAATGGTTGAAAAGTGGGATTATTCAACGGGGGCAGAACAACGTCTTGAAACTTCGATTGTCTGACATCCAATGTATTTTCCACGTTAATAATCAGGTCAAAGACGGAGAAAGATTTCTGAAACATAAATCCCACTGTCCAGTAAGCTCGTGTTTTAGTCTGATCAGGGAGTCGTTGTTGACCGGTGTAAAAAAATTCCCAACCTGTGCGCCATTGTTCCTCTTCTTCATAGGTCAGCGTAATATTCAGCTTTTGCCGGGGAGTCAAAGGCAACTCTGAGTGATCAGAGTCGTACTTAGCTTTCGTTCGGGTAAAACTGTAATCCACAAATAGCCCAAGTTCATCGAGAGTCAGGTCAAGGTTCGTGTCAAACCCGTTGGAGAGTAAAGGTTTGTCGGCATTAATATAAGTGAGGCCTGACAAATTGGAATTTTTCTGAGATACCGCAAGGGGATGGAAAACAGTAGTGGAATAGAAAGCCTGGTTAAGATTAACACTGACAGCGTTGAATAAAATTCCATGATAATTGATGTCGATGGAGCCGCTACGGGATAATTCCGGTTTCACATCGCTTCCTAATACCGGTAAATTGATTAATGGATTATCTTCCTCCATATCCTGTGGAATGGTCGGGATCATATAACCCGTTCCACTGCCCAGGCGCAGGGAAAGGTTGGATGATAGCTTGGTGAGAAAAGAGAGACGGGGAAGAATCATAGTGTCGTAACGATTGTGAGTATCAATGCGCAGCCCAGATTGTAAAATGTTACGTGGAGTGATTTTCCAATCATCCTGGGCGAAGACACCGATTGTTTGAGAATTGGTTTGAAATTGGGTATGGGTCGTACGGGATTTCTGCAGTAGATCATCCAGGAATATATTGAAGCCCACCACCGTACTATGGTGTTTCATTTTGAAAAGAAAAGTGGTTTCAAGGTAGTTAGAAATCTGGTTCCCCAACTGATTGAAGGAAGGACCTATCCGCTCCCGGTAGAAATAGTTTACACTGCCCCTGATAGTCAGCAGGGTACCATTATTATTTCGCCGGTTTAAGTTGAAATAACCTGTTATCCGTCGGGTTTTATTCCGTTCATAATAAACGTGCAGGGAATCAGGGCGATGTTGAAGTACTCGCAGATCGCCACCCTCGCGATTATCCATGGAAGTGGTCAGACTGGCCATGAATGTGCCTCGCTGATAGTTGTGGTAAAATTTAGGATTTAACGTTATTTGTTCAAAATCGGGTAGATCGGTGAAACCATCGCCATCCACATCGGTAGCTCTTTGACTGCTTCCACTTGCCAATACGGTAATACCGTTCTGCCCACTTAACCGGGAGTAATAAGTATTAAGATCAAATCCCCCTTTGTGTGTAAGGTTAACCAGTCCAATCCATTCAGGAACTTTTTGTGGTGTTTTAGAAACTAAGTTTACGATTCCGGCGATGGCATCGCTGCCGTAAAGGGCCGAAGCAGACCCCTTAATAACTTCTACCTGAGCGAGGTCCAGAGGCGGAATTTCCAGAATACTTAGAGCTGCTGAATAGCCACCATACACTGGGAAGCCGTCTTTAAGCAGTTGGGTATAACGACCGGGTAATCCCTGGATTCGAAAACTGACATTACCAGAAATCGCTGAAGTCTGCTGTATTTGAATACCGCTGGTTTCCCCTAACAGTTTAGATATATTACCGGGTCGGATGGCTATTTCTTCATTGACTTCTTCTTGCCCCAGTACTTCTACTCGAACGGGTGAATCTTCAACATGATTATTCGTGCGGGTGGTGGTTACCGTAATTCCTTTCATCTCAATTGTTACAGGAACTAACAAAATCGTTTTTAAAGCCTCTTTATTAGTAGAAGGAAAAGAAAGGGGAAAAGAGACTGCTTTATATCCAATATAACTGACGAACACTGAATAGGTGCCGTTGGGAATATGGGATAACAAGATAAGCCCCGTGGAATCTGTACTTCCCCCGATTTGTGAAGGTTTTAAGACTACATTGGCTCCAATAAGAGGCAAATGCGAATCGTTATCAAGGACTAAACCCTGGAATGAATTCTGGGCCAATAACCATTGAAGGAACGTAATGATCAACAATAAGAGCTTAGAACTATGTTTGAGGATTTGCATGATTGGTTGGTCTGTGGTTTAAGTGAAGATTAAAACACTCCGGCGCTGGATGTGCTGTTCATTATTAACAGGTATATGATAAATTACACTAACTTTAGTATTCATTAATCCATTGACTTTAAAATTGTGTTTTTATATTTCGTCAAATGACGAAATGAATTTAATTTTAGTCATGGAAAATGTGACACGGATCTTGAAAGCGTTATCCGATCCTCAACGTTTACGTATTATAAAAATGCTGGAGCTGCGGT
>CAZIIM010000047.1:0-5128 GCA_964539305.1 uncultured bacterium
ACCGTCATGGTAGGGGCTTTTTTGAACGTGGAAATCTGTTTTACGATTCCACCGGAAGTCTTCATACCCCGCCCCCGGGTAGCTTCGGCGTTTATTCATCTGGAACAACGGGCGGAGCCGCTGGTTTCGGAAGCAATCTTCCCCCGTTTTTCAAAACTGGTAACGGCCGCCTTTGCCCAAAGGCGGAAAATGCTGAAAAATTCCTTGAGTGGCTTCGGGATTCCCGGTAATCTTCAAAAGGAAATTGATTTTTCACGGCGACCAGAGACCTTAACAATACAGGAATTCGCCTGCCTGGCAGGACGTGAGGTTTAGTGCTGTTTCTTGTTATTGAGATTTAAAAGTATTTGATGTAAATTACTTTACTTTTTTGCGCCTTAAAATTAGAGGAATACATGGCCAAAGCAGGACGAGCAATAAACGAATCCAATCGTAGTTTAAGTCAATACCTGGAAGAGATCGGGAAATTTGAACCGTTGCACCCGGACCGGGAGGTAGAACTGGCACAGCGGATTAAAAAGGGAGACCGCCTGGCTCTGAAGGAACTGGTGGAGGCCAATCTGCGGTTTGTCGTGTCCGTGGCCAAGGATTACCAGGGTCAGGGATTGCCGTTGACGGACCTGATTAACGAAGGGAACCTGGGACTGATCAAGGCGGCTGGACGGTTTGACGAAACCAGGGGATTTAAATTTATCTCCTACGCTGTCTGGTGGATTCGTCAGTCCATTCTTCAGGCCCTGGCGGAACATTCCCGGATTGTCCGCTTACCCCTGAACCGGGTAGGGACGATCAGTAAGATTACCAAAACGGCTGAAAAGCTGGAAGCGGAAGTAGAACGTTCCCCCAATGAGGAGGAAATCGGCCGTCAGCTGGAAATGACCGGCGATGAAGTGATCGATGCCATGCGCATTTCACGGCGCCATCATTCCCTGAATGCCCCTTTCAGAGACGGGGATAAAAATTCATTGATTGACGTCATCGAGGATGATGGTCAAATTTCGCCCGACGAGCCCCTCATGGCAGAGTCCCTGAAGGATGAAATTCGTCAGGCCCTGGATACATTAAAAGAACGGGAACGTCAGGTCATTAAAATGTATTTCGGCATTGACCGGGATTATGCCCTGACGCTGAATGAGATTGGGGAAGAGTTTAATCTGACGCGGGAACGGGTACGCCAGATCAAGGAAAAAGCCATTCGCCGCCTGCGTCATCGTTCCCGGAGTAAAGCATTAAGAACCTATTTAGGCTGAGTGGAAGGAGGTGATTATTCATGGTTGAAGTTTCCGTACGGGAAGGCGAGCAACTGGAACGGGCCCTGCGCCGGTTCAAGAAAAAATGGGAGCGCGCTGGTGTCCTGCGGGAAGTGAAACGTAAATCCTTCTACATCAAGCCCAGCGATGAAAAGCGCGCGGCCAAGAAAAAGGCCATCCGGCGACGCGCTCGATTTGCCAGGATGCAGTAATTGAATTTGACTGTCACTTCTAAAAAGGTTCGGTGTTTTACCGGACCTTTTTTATTATTTTAAGCTCATGATAATTCGGAGCATATCCGGCGTTCGGGGACTGGTGGATTCCCATCTCAACGAACAGGAAATCCAGAAATATGCCCTGGCCCTCCACCACCAGTTGCCGGAGGGCGTCATTATTTTAGGCCGGGACAGCCGTCCCTCCGGGGACTGGCTGGCGGACACATTTACAGAGGTGTTGCTGCGACTAGGACGGGATGTGATCGGGTGCGGAATTGTGCCGACCCCCACCGTACAATTTCTGGTGGAACAGACAGAAGCGGTAGGGGGGGTCGTGATTACCGCCAGCCACAATCCGATTGAGTGGAACGGGTTGAAGTTCATCCGCAGTGACGGCACCTTCTTCCGGGATGGGGAATGCCGTCGCCTGTTTAAACGGGTGGACCGCCCCGCACGCTTCTCTCCGGCCCCTTCTTTTGGAATGTTCTTGCCGGAAGAAAATGCCGTCTTGAAACATGTGCTGCATATTGTCAGTCTTCAGTATCTGAATCTGAAACAGATCCGGGGACGGGGATTCAAAGTGGTGGTAGACGCGGTGAACGGCGCCGGCTCCGAGGCATTACCACAATTACTGGAATCTCTGGGATGTGATGTCACATCCATAAACTGTGAAGCCAACGGTGAATTCACGCGGGGAGCAGAACCCCTGCCGCAACATCTGACTCAATTGAGTGAACAGGTGGTGGCCTCCGGCGCAGATGTGGGCTTTGCCGTGGACCCGGATGCGGATCGTCTGGCGGTGGTTTCGGAACAGGGGCTTCCTTTAGGGGAGGAATACACCCTGGTGCTGGCAGCGGAGGGCTATTTAAAAACGGTCAAACGCCCCGAAACACTGGTGACGAACCTTTCCTCTTCCCTGGCGCTGGAAAAAATGGCGGCTGGTTTCGGAGCCAAAGTAGAGAGAGCAGCGGTGGGCGAAATTAATGTGGTGGAAAAAATGCTCGCCTGTGGTGCTAATCTCGGCGGTGAAGGCAATGGAGGTGTCATTTTAAAAGCGGCGCACCTGGGTCGTGATTCACTGGTAGGCGCCGCCATGGTACTGAGCCGTATGTCGCTGGAAAACGCCTCCCTGAGTAAAATTCATGCCGCTTTACCTCAATACGAAATTGTAAAAGACAGGATTGAACTGGAAAACAGGAAATTTAAATCAATTATAAAAGCAATCCGGGGCTCGTTCAAAGACGCCCAGGTCAACACCCTGGATGGTGTAAAATATTCCTGGGAGGACCGTTGGATCCACCTGCGGCAATCCAATACGGAGCCCATCGTACGTCTCTACGCCGAAGGACCCACGAAGGCAGCAGCCAAGGACCTGATACAAGCCGTTAAGGATTGTTTGTAGTCCGGCACCCGCCTCAAACACGGTCCAGAAACTAAAACTCCAGTAAAAAATTTTTCTTGACACGCCGAATTTTTACCTGTAGTTTTGAACAAATGTTAATCATAACTGAACAAATGTTCAACAAACGAAAGTGACGAAACCGGAAAAACAGACCCTTCTCGTAGAGGTTGCGAGACTTTATTATGAGCACCAAATGAATCAGCAGTCCATTGCAAAAAAACTGGGCATTTCCAGACCTACCGTATCACGGTTACTGCTCCAGGCAAGGGAACAGGGGATCGTTCGAATTCAGATCCATGACCCGCGGGAGGTTGGTACACAGTTAGAACAGGAATTAAAAGAAAAATTCAGTCTCAAGAAGGCAATCGTCGTCCCCAACGGTACCGGCGATCCCAGGGTGATTAAAAACCGGTTAGGTCAGGCGGCTGTGATTTATCTTGACAGCATTATTCATCCGGATATGATTGTGGGCATATCCTGGGGTACTACCATGCAGGCGGTCACCCGAAAACTCCATAAACGACCCTTAAAAAATGTCATTGTGGTGCAATTGAACGGTGGTATTTCAAGGGCGGAGTACGACACCCATGCCAGTGAAATTGCCCAGAAGATCAGTGAAAACTATTCTGCTATTCCCTATGTCTTACCTCTGCCGGCTGTGGTGGATCGGGTTGATGTGAAACAGGCCATTGTTTCGGATAAAAATATTGCCCGCACGCTGGAGTTGGCGCGAAAGGCGGAGATTGCCATGTTCACCGTAGGCGCTTTCAGTCACCAGTCCGTTTTAGTGAAAGCCGATTATTTTGAACCTGAAGAAGTCAATGCTCTCCTAGACCGGGGAGCGGTGGGAGATATCTGCTCCCGGATCTTGAATAAAGAGGGTCAGATTTGTTCACCTAATCTGGATGCCCGGACAATCGGTACTGAATTGAACGAGCTGCGGAAGAAACCCTATTCCATCGCCGTGGCCGGGGGAAAGGAAAAGTTTCCGGCGGTCCGGGCCGGCCTCGCGGGGGAATGGTTTAATGTCCTGATTACCGATGAATGGGTGGCAAAGGAATTGTTGGAATCGTAATGGCTTCCCCGAATACCATTCGCACCATTGCCCTAGGGGCGGACCACGGCGGTTTTGCCCTGAAGGAAATATTGAAAGACGATTTAACCCAGTCCGGTTATGAAATTGCCGACTGTGGAACTGGCAGCAAGGAAGCGGTGGATTATCCCCGATTCGCCTATGCAGTGGCCCGGTCGGTGGCGGACGGCAAGGCGCAGGTGGGCATTATGGTAGACGGCGCCGGGATCGGTTCCGCCATGGTGGCGAATAAGGTGGAAGGCGTTCGGGCTGCCCTGTGCTATGATTTATCCACCGCCCGTAACGCCCGGGAACACAACGACGCTAATGTCTTAACGCTGGGAGCCGGGCTGATCGGTCCGGGTCTGGCAAAACAGATCGTAGATGTATTCCTGAATACGGACTGTACGGAGGATCGGCACCGGCTGCGGGTAACCATGATTAATGAACTGGACCGGCAGCGGGGAATTCATGAACCGTCTGTCATGGAAGAAACTTCACAGAAAAAGGAGGCTGAACCGGTGGAAATCAGTAATGAGGATGTATTACGGATCGCTCAACGGGTGGAAAGTTTAATCGCCAGTGCCGAACCGGTCCAAACGGGAGTCAATGGCGATCATTGTGAATCGGACATGGTTTGCCGTTGTGGCGTTTGTGTTGAAAAACGCCCCGAGACCCTGCGGAAGTTTATTGATTTCGGGGTGGACCGGATCGGGTTCCACGATGGAACGGGCTGTGAAAGCGTACCGGAAGATATTGCCAAATGTATTGACCATACCTTGTTGAAGCCCGATGCGACCGAGGATGATATTAAAAAATTGTGCGCGGAGGCTGCCGAATTCGGCTTTGCCACAGTCTGTGTCAGCCCCAGTTATGTCTCTCTGGCAGCCAGGGAACTGGCGGGTACGAATGTAAAAGTGTGTACCGTGGTCGGTTTCCCGTCCGGTGCCCATGTGCCTGAAATAAAAGCATTGGAAACGCGGCGGGCGATCCGTGACGGTGCCCGGGAGATCGATATGGTCATCAATATTGGTGCCTTAAAAAGCGGGAATGACGATCTGGTGTACCATGACATTCGCCTGGTGGCCGAAGCCTGCCGGGACGGCGGTGCTGTCAGTAAAGTCATTATTGAAGCTGCTTTTCTCACGGATGACGAAAAGGTGCGGGCCTGTACCCTGGCCAAAAAGGC
>CAZIIM010000048.1:0-4831 GCA_964539305.1 uncultured bacterium
ACGGTCTGGATCCGTTAAATTGTACCAAATGAAGATCGCCGAAAATCCACTGGCCGGGGGGAGTTTTTTAAACTGGATGCGTTTACTGAAAGACAATCGTGGTCTTCAGGGAAAGTATTTTGCACGGGCCCTCTACGTGACGGTCATGACGAGTCTGTTTACACCCCTTCGATTCCTTCAGAATTGGATTTACGGTCCCCGAATTGAAGACACGTCCCTGGACCGGGACCCCGTTTTCCTCCTGGGACACTACCGCACCGGCGGCACCTATCTGATGAACCTCCTGACTCAGGATCGTCAATGGGGCTATATCTCCACCACCCAGGCCCTGCTCCCGGAGCTGTTCCTTCTGGGTCGTGCCATCCGGAATATTTTTCAGCTGTTTCTCCATGAAAAACGGCCCATGGACAATGTACCCGTTTCTCCGGAATCGCCCGAAGAACCGGAGCATGCCATTGGGAATCTGATCCCTTATGGGTTCTACCAGGGCTTTTGTTTTCCCCACCGAATGATGGCGTATTTTCGGAACTCGGTCCTGTTTGAAGGGGATTCTTCCGGGACAATTCAACAGCAGTGGGAACAGGCTTACCTTTACATCCTGAAAGCAGGTACCCTGGTGAATCAGGGGAAACCTTTACTGGTTAAGAATCCGCCTGATACGGCCCGGATTCCGGCACTCCTGAAATTGTTTCCCAATGCCCGGTTTATTTTCCTGTACCGGAATCCGTATGTTCTGTTTCCGTCCATAAAGAATTTCTACCAGGCCTACATCGTCGACTGGCAATTGACTGACATTGATGAGGAATCATTGGAGAAGAATATTCTGGTGATCTACCGGGAAATGATGGAACGGTACCAGCAAGATAAACACCTCATTCCCCAAGGGCATCTGGTGGAAGTAAAGTTTGAGGATGTGGAAAATCGTCCGTTGGAGGCGATCAAACGCATTTACGACCGATTGAGTTTGCCGAATTTCGAGGTAGCCGTACCCGCCTTTCAGGCCTACATTGAATCCCAGAAGAATTACCAGAAAAATCGCTATGCCCTGACCCCTGAAACCATCAAACGCATCGAACAGGGGTGGTCTCCCCATATCCAGCGCTGGGGATATTCACCGCAGGGAGCCGTGGAGATTGTAAAGCCGGGAAAGTATTAATTCCGTTATTCTTGATTCAAACTCTGAATTGCCATTACTATTCAGTACTAAATAACGGGGGTAACATGAACATCAAAACCTGTGCAATTCGATTCCTCTATTTGTTTGGAATTGTTTTTGTGGTGAGTGTGGTGGTGAGCTATCTCTATTCGGCGCTCGTTCACGGAGAAGGAATCATTGATTGGGGGAATGCGGTCCGACAGGGAATAATTCTGGGCATTGTCCTGGCCTGGGTCCAGTCCAAGGATCAGTAGCGGGACAAACCAGACGATCAGAATCAGGGTTTTTTAATTCCCAATTCCTTCATTTTCCGGGAAAGATTCGGTTGTTTCAATCCCAGCTTTGAAGCCACCAGACTGATTTTCCAGTCGTGCTGTTCCAGTTGTCGGGTGAGGTAATACTTTTCAAAAGCCTCCCGGGCCGCCCTGTAATTTTGGGTTTCCAGAAAAGGCAGGGACCCTTTTCCCGGTTGCGCCGGGTCCAGATAGGGGACCAAATCATCGGCGTGAATCACGGGATCCTGAATCAGGATTGAAAGGCGTTCCATGAGGTTTTTCAATTCCCGCACATTCCCGGGAAAGGGGTAAGCCTCCAGCAGGGTTATTGCTTTCGGACTCAGGGTCTTCGGATCCTGTTTCAGTTCCTGGGCATACCGTTTCAGGAAGTGGTTTGCCAGAAGGGGAACATCGCCCCGCCGCTCCCGCAGAGGCGGAATGACGATGGGGATAACATTCAGGCGGTAAAACAGGTCTTCCCGGAAGGTGCCCTCCCGGATCAGGTTTTCCAGCGGCTTGTGGGTGGCGGCCAGAATCCGGACGTCAATTTTCAACGTCCGGTTACTTCCGAGCCGTTCAAACGTGCCTTCCTGCATGACCCGCAGTATTTTGGCCTGGGCGGTTAATCCCATATCCCCGATTTCATCCAGGAACAACGTGCCACCGTCCGCCTGTTCCAATCTCCCCGGTTTTGGCTTTTCTGCCCCTGTGAAGGCCCCCCGTTCGTAGCCGAATAATTCGCTCTCCAGAAGATCAGCCGGAATGGCAGCGGCATTAAAAATAATGAAGGGTCCCTTTCGCCGTGGACTGTGGCGGTGCAGGGCGTAGGCCACCAGTTCTTTCCCCGTGCCGCTTTCCCCCCGGATGAGAACCTTAGCCTCCGTCGGGGCCACTTTTTTTATCAGCTCCCGGACGCTTTGAATGGCAGACGAGGACCCCACCAGAGCGTATTCCTCCCTGCGCCGCTGATCATCCTTGGCCCGCACCTGTTTCAGGAGCGTCTGGCGTTCAGCGATGTTCCGGGCCGCCGTGAGGATTTTGGCCATGGACAGAGGTTTTTCCAGGAAATCGTAGGCCCCCATTTTTACGGCTGTCACCGCCGTTTCAATATCGCTGTGGCCCGAAATCATGAGGACATCCAGGTCGGGATAGGTCGCTTTAATGAGTTCAAACGTTTTGATTCCATCCAACCCGGGAAGTTTTACATCCAGAATAACTAGTTGAAACAAGGCTTCTTTCAGTCGTTCCAGGGCCTGCTCGCCGCTCTCTGCTAAAAAGACCCGATACCCTTCGTCTTGGAGAATGTCCCTCAGGGTCAACCGGATGTTTCGTTCGTCATCAACAATGAGTACGTTCATTATTGCGGCACACTTTCAGGATTCTGGTTCGAAAAGTACAACGTGAATCTGGTTCCTTTACCGGGTGTGCTGTCGACCTGAATCACACCGCCATGCCCCTCCACAATCCGTTTCACAATGGAGAGTCCCAATCCTGTTCCCTTGGTTCGCTTGGTAAAGTAGGGATCAAAAATTTTCCCCAGATCTTCCGCCCGAATTCCGGGTCCGTTATCCTCCAGGATAATCTTGATTTCTTTCTCTTTGCTACGGGTGGAGATCTGAAGGACGCAGTTTTCTGGTGAGGATTGAATCGCATTCTGGATCAAGTTGGTAAAGACCTGTTTCATCTGGGTTTTATCTCCGTGGAACCTAAGATGCTCCAAGGCAAAGTTCAGGTGGATTTCCGCCTGTTCCTGGTAGGGTTGTACGATTTCAGTCAGCTGTTGATTCAGATCGTAATCCACCGGTTCTGCTTTTGGTAATTTGGCAAACTGTGAAAATTCACTGGCAAAGCGTTGCAGGTTGCTGATTTCTTCCTGCATTACGGCCAGGGCGCTGGAAAAGACTGCTTCGAATTCGGGGGCTTTCAGGGCATATTTCTGTTCCAGTCGTTCCAGGGAAAGACGCATGGGTGTCAGGGGATTTTTGATTTCATGGGCCATGATGCGGGCCAGGTCCCGCCAGGCGGACTCCTTTTCAGCCTGGATCAGTTTGTTACGGTTGGACTCCAGTTCTCGGATCATGGTATTGAAGGAGACGATTAAATCATTCAAGGGGGAAAAGCGACTTTCGGGGACCTGGATGCTCCAGTTTCCTTTAGAGAGTTCATTCGTGGCCGCCTGGAGTCGGTTCAGGGGGCGGGTAATCAGGTTGAAGCTGATGAAAAACAGGATCAGGACAACCACGGAGAGGAAAACAAAGATGAATTTCGAATACAGGGCCACTTCTTTTTTAAAAATACTCCGGGCGAGGTTGTTTTGCCGCTGGGTGGCCGCCATGGATTCAATATCCTTTTTAAATGCTTCCTGTTCTTGATCCGGAAGAAGGTGACCATAGGTCTGGTACAGGTGGTTGAAATCCTGTTCAGAGTTCAGAGATTCCACCGCCCTGGAGTAGGTTTCAATGCTGTCCAGGAAGTAATTCCGCAGGAAAAAAACAGAATTGAATAGGAGGAATAATACCAGGATCAGAATTTGACTGCGGAAGGATGGAAGCCGGATTCTCATTTGGTAAACAGGTCCAGGGTAAAGGTGGCGGAGCGACTGGAAGGACGAATGCTGTTCCAGTAAAACATGAGATTTAACGGTTCCTCCATTCCCTGAAATTTCAGTTTGTCCATCCAGGCTTCCAGGTGGATTAAATAAATATGGCCCGGTCTAATCTGGTCAGCGGCGACCGATTTGAAAGCATTAATTTCGATGAGGAGTTCTTTCGCTTCGTCCAGATAAAGGTTGGCGTAGAGCCGATCCGATTCAGAAAAGTAAACATCAAATACATCGTCCAGAACGCTGTAATGAATGGAATGGTAAAAGGTGGTGTCCTGAAGGATTTTATTGGTTTGCGCGTCCACCAGTTCCGCTTTGAAATGAATTTTTATTTCCTTCCCGGAGCGGAAAATCTGGTCCAGTTCTTCCGAAAAACAGTTTTCCAGTCGACAGGAGATAAGTAACTGTTCCCCCCGAGCAGCCAGTTGAACGTCTGTCAGGCGGGCATTAACCCCGGGAATCGTGGAGTAAAACAGGGAGCCAACCGATATGATCGTGGTAATGATTTTTTTGCTCAGGACCGAGAACAGGGAAGGCTCCATGAAGAAAATTACTAATGAATCAGGTTCTTTGAATGGGAAATCAGGATGTGTAAAAAATTCGGGGGCCTGAACGGTACTGTTCCAGACCCCCGATGGTACTCAGGATTTAATATCCAAACCAGAACCCGATCGAATAGGAGAGATTATTCGGCAAGGCCGGGGAATCCTTTCCTGAAGCCGGTGTTACGGTGAACTGGAACATATCGTCGGTCCAGTCGGCGTTGGAGGCATAGGTCCCGAAATAGCCTACGGAAGC
>CAZIIM010000049.1:0-1260 GCA_964539305.1 uncultured bacterium
ATATTTCGTTTTGGATCTTGAATTTCGCCTGCCAGCACGGGAGCCAGTTCCAGTCCCCCAAAGCAGTAGGCCACAATGGCAAAGAAGGGTAAAACGGAAAAATCGCCGAAATCAGGAATGAATTTGCCGGCGCTGAAGGGGTGTACACTGCCATACTTCAAAACGAAAACAACCCCTGCCTCCAACAACAAAATTACCGTCAGATAGGTAGCGACCCCGCCGATATTCTGGATCCATTTTCCCCGTTCCATCCCAAAAATATTCAGGAGCGTGACCGTCCACAGAATGCCAAGGCTGAGAATAATACTGTACCAGGGGTTATCGGCCAGATAGAGATAGTCATCCCCAAGGATGTACAAACTGGAGATGGTCAGGAGCATCAATACAGTTGGCAGCCAGACAATGGTGCTGATCCAATAGGACCAGGCCGCCACGTATCCATGGAGGTCCCCAAAAGCAGTCCGAGTCCAGAGATAAAAACCCCCCTCCTCCGGCATGAGGGCATTCAGTTCCGCCACCATGAGTCCACTGGGAATTAAAAAAGTGAAAATGGCAATCACGTACATTAACAGACTCCCGTAGCCGAACTGGGCGACCTGTGCCAGACTGGACAACCCCACAATGGCGGCAATATTTAATAGAACCAGGTCTTTTAAATTCAGGGCGCGGTGAAGGCGGGGCGTACTGCTGTCAGAGGTGTTGGTTTGTATCTCGTTTGATTCGGTTGATTCTCGGTCCCCGGGCCAAAGGACAGGAAAAATGGGCACCGCTCGTCCCGATGATCGGTTTATTCCCCGATTATTCCCCGTATGCAGATTGAATCAGAATGATTACTGTCATTCCTCCAGCATTAGCCCATTTTTACTAATTCAGATACCTCAAGGGAACCGCCAATATTCAGAAAGGGGCACGATTGAGCCATCTCCAGAGCCGAATCCATGGAATCCGTTTCAACGACAGTGTAGCCGGACATGGCGGTGATGCTCCCTTTGGTAATGGTGCCGTCCGGATTGATGGTATGCGTATTTTTAAATGGATTGGCTGGACTGATGACGGCATCGCCCAGCGACGTTAACCATTCCGTATATTTTGCAAAATGGCGCTTCCCCTCTTCGGGACTGGCAGGAGGATTGCCTCCCAGATACGTAATGATGTATTGAGCCATATTTCTCTCCTTTGGTTTGGTTTACTGCACGGGTTGTGCAATATGGGGAACGTGATAGAAGAACGTAATGGGAATCATCGGGTTGAATGAGGCTC
>CAZIIM010000049.1:1360-4518 GCA_964539305.1 uncultured bacterium
ATATCCGGAATCTATTTCCCCCTGGTAAAACATTTTACAGCTAATCAGGTCGACAGACCCTGTATTCCATCGGCCTAAATAAAAGCATAAATGAGAAAAGCGCCGAAAACAATCGCAGCGGATCCACCCATCCGGCTGACAGAATCACCCAGAGAGAGGGCCCATTGCATTAAGCGTTTAAATTTCTCATGCCGGATAACGAAGAAGGACAATGCAGCAATAATAGAGAGCCAACCAATTATTTGGATTGTCATGGGAAACCGGGAGACATCCGATTGATAAATAAGAATCACCCCCAAGACTATTCTGACAACGATCGCTAAAAAATACAGACTCGTTTTTTCCAGGTTCTTTCTCAGAAAACCAAATACAATATCCGGTTTTATCATGAGCACCACCCCCGCTAGGAAGGTCAATGCACCGAAAAGGATGATCATCAAACTCATGATTCAAGTTACCTTTCTATTCTAAGAATCCAGATTCAGGGGCAGGAACCGGTTCGATTGCCACAATATACGGTGACTACTCTTTATTCACTTCACAATTCGGGTTGTTTCCCAGAACGCCTGCCGATTGATTATTCCCGGTAATTGGGATAGTCAGGTGTAGAACGGAAATGTGTTTCCAGGGCAGCCATCACGGCCAGGACAATGTCTTCCCGCCAATGTTTGGCCACCACCTGAACACCCACCGGCAATCCGGCACTGTCCTGCTCCACCTGCTGAGCCGTAATCTCTGCCAGGTCTTTCCCCACCTGGCGGTCACTTTCTTCACCGGGGCGCACTCGCGTGGCAGCCACCACCCCGGCAGGGACACCGAGTACATTGTACACCATTCCATAGGTAAAGGCGGGAAATAAATGCTCACTGGCACCGTGGGTTATGGCCGGGACAGCAGCCGGTGGACAAATATGCGCATCCAGTCCCTTTACATCCATTTCTCTTAGAAAGTTGGCCCTGTAATCGGTCCGGGCCTCCACTATTTTCCAGTATTGTTCGGCGGTACGGGACCCCACATATTTCATCATCTGTGCAATAGAGTACTGACCCCTGATTTCCATCAGTTTCCGGACCAGGTTCATTGCCATGGGTGGGGCTGAGAGTCCTTTGAATAAACCCGCCACCTGCTTCACCGGTTTTTCCTTTCCCAGGAGTGTCTTATAATCCTTTCCGCCACCGGCCGTAACGGCTCCCAGGAAGATGCGAAGGGCCTTTTCCGGGTCGGGACCATCAACAGGGACCACTTCCGCACCGCCGTCTTTTAAAGCATCGGCGGCCTCTTCCACAGCCCGTCTTAAAGCAGGAGCCGGAGGGAAAAAACCGTTATCCGTATAATAGCCGATGCGCAGACTGCCCACGTTGACGTCACCGGGATCGGGCCAAGGGACGGGTGGTACAAGGTCGGGTGTGGTGGCAAAGGAGGTTTCCACCAGAACCTTCATCGCCAACGCTACATCAGCCACAGTTCTGGCGATCGGACCCGGTTGAGGAAGAAATACTTCCTGCCCATAACCCAGTAGATTATAGGCAAAATCCGAATTTGTCAGCCGATAAGTGGTCGGTTTCAGGCCGTGGACTCCGCAGAAATGGGCCGGAACCCGGGTGCTACCACCAAAATCGCCTGCCAGCCCACCAACGCAGGAGTATTGGGAGGCAACTGAATCGCATCCTGAGTGTAATAGACGGCAAGTGCCGAGATATCCCCACCACTGAGCGCTGCCGCGCTGTCCGCATACAATCTTCTGATTATTGTTTGTTCATCACTCATAATAGGGTCCTATGTCACATAACGGTTAGGATATAACCCTCGCCAAACAGTAGAAAGCACTAAACCTGAAGCAACCACAAAGCTTGCTAAGTGCAACACTGAACATCCCAAAAACAGGCAGTTGTTTGGCGTCGGGTTAATTGACGTGTTAGGCTCCAAATGGAACATATGAAAATTTATTTATTATATATGCGTTTGAGCGCAACATTAGAATCTACATCCTTAAAAGCAGAGATGAGTTCTGAAAAAAAGTCGTCTATATTGCTATAAATTGATCTGTTCTCATCGTACTTCTCAAGTGCATTCAAGATTTCAGGTAAATACAAGAAGTAATATGTTTGTATGTATTCTTGCATCAGCCGCTGTGCATTTTCTTCATTGCCAATGGCTTTGGCAATTTTAATTTCACCAGCTCTTACAAAATGTTCTACGGCACAATCCCACCAGTTAAGATAAGAGAGTTTAGTCATTTCATCCTTTATCGGATTATAAAGATAACTATATTGATTAATCTGGTCTCTGTACTGCTCGGCAACCGGATTAATGAATGCATGCCCAAACTCATGGACGGTTAGTTCTCTTATTCGCTCCGGGACATCAAAAGTAAAGTCGCCTGGGGAAAAATCTCTTTTGCCTGCTTCTATCGAGTCCTTTACAACTCTATTCAACGATGCACCAAAAATATTGAATACCTCCACGCCATTTTCCGTAAAAGCCGCTGCTCCTATGCCACTAAACTCAAGCATGGCAGGTGAAGGTACTAAGGTGTACCGAGCATGCTCCTTGCCATAATAGTATTCCATTAATTGGACAAAACCTTTATCGGGAAGATTCTTTCTTACTTGATTCTCAACCATGTTATAGTAGGATTGATTCTCTTCAAAAAAGTTGTCTAACTCAGCAGCCTTGTAAAAATCATTTACTGCTTTGATGTAATCGTTGACCTGGCGTTTTCCATCCTCAATATCATTCGTTTGGGAAGCTGTCATATAGACCCAGGGCAGTAATTCCTGAGTGAGCTTACCATCTGGAAAAGGTGAACAGTTAATAGCAATCCACAGAGGAGTAGCCCATGCCCCTTTATCTAAGAAATCAACAGTTATGGTAACTGCGGTATGATTGCTCAAATGAGAAAAACGATTCATTATCTCTTTCCTCATGATAGGGGAGCCGTATCCATAATGCTGACTGGCACCTTTTGCGGTTAAGTTGAATAGGATAGCTATTGTTTCCACATTAGTATTCACCGATACTTCAATCATCTTTTTCTGTGGGAAACTATAACACGGAGAAATGATAAGAATTGCAATCATTAGAAGGGCTATTCTGAAGTAACAAATTTTCATATTGTAATTACTCGGCTTAAGTGTCGATCATTATGAGCCTAACGG
>CAZIIM010000050.1:0-4487 GCA_964539305.1 uncultured bacterium
GTAGTGGCCTGGAAAGGATCTGTCCCCCGCAAGGACTTTCCGGTAATGCTCGTTCTTGAAGGGGGACACACGATTGGCACCATCGGTGGCGGAAGTATGGAAAGGGCCACCATTGAACAAGCCAAACTAATCGCCGAGGAAGGAACCAAATCCCTGAAGAATTACGACTTTACCAACGATGATATTCAAAATGAAGGTGGTCTTTGCGGTGGCGTAATGGAAATCTTAATCGAGCCCTACGGGTCTGAAATCCAGGATTTCTACCGAATCGTCCAGAAAGAAATCCGGAATGACAATGATTCCAGGTTTATCCTGACAACAGTAAAACGGGACCCCCTGGCTGTCGAGCGATCCGTCATTAACCAGACAGCCGATCTCAGTAAGGAGCTCCGCAGACTCCTTGAAAAAGCGAAAGGAGGCAGTGGCGGTGCCAGCATGACAACGGAGCACGCAATTCACTTAATTCAGAAAATCCAGCCACCTCCCCTGCTTCACATTTTCGGGGGCGGACATGTGGGAAAAGCTGTGGCTGATCTGGCCCACTTTACCGAGTTGAATGTTATTGTTTACGATGATCGGGCCGGTTTTGCCAACCGGGATCGGTTCCCCCACGCTGTTGATTGTATTTGTGCCCCGTTGCCAGACATTCTGGATAAACTGATTCTCCAGCCGGACGATCTGGTGTTAGTGGCCACCCGGGGTCACCAGCAGGATTTACAACTCCTGCGGGCTATTTTGAATCAGCCCTCCCGGTGGGTCGGTCTGGTGAGCAGCCAACGTAAATGGAAGATTCTTTCTGAAGCCCTCCTGAAGGAAAGATACAGCCGGGAAACGGTCCACCGGGTCCACGCACCGGTAGGTCTGGATATTCAGGCGGAAACGGTCCCAGAAATTGCCGTGAGCATCGTGGGAGCAATGATCCGGTTCATCCGGACGGAATGCTGATCTGTCGTAAATCCGATCTTACGTAAAAATGATTGCCGCCCCAGCCGATACTTCGTAAAACTCGCCTACGGTTAAAACACCTTCTACCTGATCAACCAGATCCTCACGTTCTAGTTTAAACATGTCCATGGCCAGTTTACAGGCATAGAGATGGCCTCCCGCGTCGGAAATCATTTCCAAAAACTCATCCACTGGAGGAATATCCAGTTTTTCCATTTCATTTTTCATCATGGCACTGGCTACATTGGAAACTCCCGGGATTGCTCCCAAAAGGGTCGGGAACGGTGTTGTTATGGGGAACTTCATCATTGGCATGGCCAGGTTTAATGCAGCATTTCCCACCGTGGATATTTTCAATCTTTTTACCATTTTTTTCATGATGGCATTCAATCCAAAAAAAGTAAAAAAGATCGATGATTCTATTCCTTCCATGCGGGCGCCATTAGCCAATATTAATGCCGGATAGACCTCATCCAGTCCTCCGCGGGAACAGATAATGGACACTTTTTCAATTTTATCAGGTGTTGTATTCATTTTTCCCCCTAAATGCAACCTTGTGGTTTTTTTAATCCAGCGATCCGGGCTGCTTTTTTCGCTGGCCCACCAGGAAACAGCCGATATAAATCTTTGGTGGACACCACGTTACTTTTATTCAGTTTGCGAATGGAGGGTGCTGTACCTTTCGCTTCAAATTCCGCCCGCATAAAATAGATCACTTTCATATGTTCTTCCGTTAAAGGGTCTATTCCCTCTTCCCGCGCTAACTCAGCAGCAATTTCCTCATTCCACAGCGTATGATCCACTAAATAGCCATCTTCATCCAGCTCAATCGTGAGTGGTGAAGTTTCATTCGTATTCATTTTTGAGTCTCCTGTTTGGTTTCGTTCCTATGATTCCCGGAAATATTCTGGAGAAAAGAGACCACAAATCCAATCCCCCGCTTCATTTCCGGTTTATTCAATTCCCTAATCACTTTGAAGATTGAATATTCTTCTATTTTATCCACATCCAAATGACGATAAACCTGAATAGCGTTATTCATGGAGTGCAATACATCGGGTTGCGTCATGTTTTTCACTGTTTCCAAAATGCTGACCACATTCTCTGATAACTGACGAACTTCATCCACCGAGAAATGTGTTACAATATTGTCAAAGATGCGGAATAATTCCTTCAAAAACTCAAAATACCCCTTGGATTGGAATTCATCCAGCTTAAGAATCAAATCATTAAATATTGATTGATTGATCGGTTGTAAATCATCCCACAATTCAAACAGGCTGGCCAAAGTAGATAAGAACCTTTCGATTGTTTGCTGTTGTTGAAAATCGAATTCAATTCCATTGTATCCTTTATTAAAACCGTTTGCTGGAATTTTCTCAAATCCCGGTAGGCTTTTGGGATCCAACTGCTTGTTTCCCGCCAGCAAAGATTGAATCGCTTCCACATGAAACTGGATTTGATCCAGTTGTTCAGTATTTATTTTATTGGTTGTCATTTGATTTTCCCCGCCATCTGCATTTTAGATTGAATCGGTAACTCGGCTCCTTTTAACAGGAGATTCCAGTACATCCATTTAAATAACATTTTTCCATAATGATTGATTTCCGTTTCTTTCAGCAATGAAAAGGGTCCCACACCAGGTAGCGGAAACTTCCCCGGTAACGGTTCCGTATCGTAATTGAAATCAATCAATATCCCCTTTCCAAAGCCTGATTCGATATAACAATTCGCATGACCGTCAAAAGAGGCCCTCAATTCTTCACCGTTAATAAAAGATTGTATATTTTCCAGCAGGACATCGGCCTGAAAGTGAGCAACCGAACCAGCTTTACTACTTGGGAGGTTCGTTGCATCACCTATGACAAATACATTCTTCCAATTTTCAGATTGTAGCGTATGCTTATTGGTTGGAATGAAATTCAATTCATCCCCCATTCCAGATCGTTCAATAACGGCCTGTCCCATATTTGTAGGAATAGTGACAAGTAAATCGTATTCGATTTCCTTTTCATCCCAAGATATAATTTTATTGCGTTCCCAATCCACACGCCCCGTATTGAAATCCGGCACCAGCTTAATTCCCTTCTTTTCCAGGAAATCACCGAAGACGTGAGCAGCCCGTGGTTTGGTGAAAGCGCTGGGGAGCGGCGTAACGAACTCAATATCCACCTTATCACGAATATTTCTTTCCGTAAACCACCAGTCGGCTAAAAACACAAACTCCAAGGGTGCAACTGGACATTTAATGGGCATCTCCACAATATTCAACACCAATTTGCCACCTTTCCAATGGCGTAAATAATCCCGTAAAGCCACTGCACCATCGAAGGTATAAAAATCAAAAATATTCTTTCGCCAACCTCCTTCTGCTAATCCTTCCGTTTCCTCAGGGACAATCCTTGACCCGGTAGCAACAATCAATACATCATAGGTCAGAGTATCCCCGCTGGTTAACCGGACCTGATTATTATCCGGTTGAATCCGTTCAATCGGTGAAAAAAGGGTTCTGACAGACGACGGTAAAAAGGTTTCCTTTGGTTTTTTAACATCCCGCTCGGAATAGATATCGAAGGGTAGGAATAAAAACCCCGGTTGGTAATAATGTTCTTTTTCATGATCTACAATCGTAATCAACCATTCATCATGATCCAGAATCGTTACGAGCTTATTCGCCATCATTGTTCCAGCCGTTCCAGCTCCCAGAATGACAATATTCTTCATGAGTTATTTCCTTTATTCCTATTAGGTATCAAATTTTTCAGATCCAGAGATTCGATATGTTTCATCAACGCTTTAGGATCGGTACATGTCTCCGGCAGCCGATACACATTACAGGTCCGGCAATCAGCCTGTTGACATTCAACCCCTTTATTTTTCACGTTCCAACAGGGTTCTGTTATTGCTGTATAAGCATCACAGGCCTGGCGGTCTGCCTGGCTGCAGGGCCGGATCAACCAACAGGGGACTTGGGAAAACATGGTTTTTACACCGGCAATGTTTAAACCATATTCATCAATATATTTCCGGATACAACGGATACGCATGATGTCCACCAGGGAATACAACCGTCTGTTTTTCTCTGTCCGGTGGGGAATCACCAAACCCAGGTCAACGTACTGCCGAAGGGCGTAGACCGATGTCTGAGTTAAATCTGCCGCCACTCGAAGGGGATAAAGCGGTTGAGTGTGGTCATTCAAAGGGTTCATAAAAAGCCTCCCATCGCAATGAATTGACCCCGCTTATTTTGATAAAATTCATCTTTCTGTATCATGTACAACAGTAATTCTGTATTATCCACTACCGAAATTAAGGGTCTTAAATAACATATACAAGATATAAAGGTCGTATTATCTATATATTTAACTGTTACTCTATCTCAATAATGAAATTATTTAGTCCAGTAGAAAACCATCCTTGGCAACCTAGCAATGGACGGCGGTAAATTTTAACCTCGGTTTTGAATTGGATTTTGTTTTAGTCTTCCCGAAAGCCAGAAAGAAAATACATGCCAAATGACTCTTTGATTACCGCCCGTTTTG
>CAZIIM010000051.1:0-4078 GCA_964539305.1 uncultured bacterium
GGACTGTTATGGGAATGACAATGTCGTGTTCTTCAAAATGATGAATGCAGGTTGAGTCATGGAGGATGACATTGGTATCCAGAACAAATAATTTGGTTTTACGCATCTAGGATCGAAGGTTCGCTATATGGGGTAAGTGGAAACCATATAATAAAAGAAATTATTGGTGAAGAGCCTGAATGACAAGGGGTACTCTTGGCGCGAGGATTGCTTTTTATTTAACCGGTAGAAATTTTAGGTTAGTTTCACTTCGGAAAACAATGGATGGAAAGCATGTTTAAGCAGGGTTTGTTAAAAGGGAAAGTGATTCTCATTACCGGAGGCGGGACGGGCCTGGGATTTTCCATGGCGCAACGGTTTGCTTCGCTCGGCGCGGATTTAATTATTGCGGGAAGAAGAGAAGAAGTATTGGAAAAGGCAGCAGAGCAATTGGCCCAACAGGGTGGAAGTGTTCTGCCAGTCGCCTGCGATATACGGACACCGGCCCAGGTGCATCGGCTGGTAGATCGCAGCCTGGAGAAATACAAGCGGGTGGACGTCCTGGTAAATAATGCTGCCGGTAATTTTATTTCGCCGACTGAGGATCTTTCTGAGGGCGGTTTTAAGGTCATTGTGGACATCGTTTTAAACGGTACCTTTAATTGTTCACTGACGGTAGGAAAGGCGATGATGAAGACAGGCGGGGGTGTCATATTAAATATTGTCACGACTTATGCCTGGACCGGCTCAGGGTATGTGGTGCCGTCGGCTGCTGCCAAGGCCGGTGTTCTGGCACTCACCCGTTCCCTGGCGGTGGAATGGGCCAAGTATCAGATCCGGGCCGTCGCCATTGCGCCGGGACCCTTTCCGACGGAAGGGGCCTGGTCCCGCCTGGTTCCTCCGGGTCTGGGATTTGAGAAAAAAATGAAAAACCGTATTCCCTTAAAACGGTTTGGAAAACACGAAGAATTGGCGAATCTGGCTTCTTTCCTGGTGAGCAATCAGGCTGCTTATATTAATGGGGAAGTCGTTACGATCGACGGTGGTGAGTGGTTAAAAGGTGCCGGGGAGTTTAATGATCTGGACCGTATCCCGAAAGCCGCCTGGAAGCTTATGGCGGCCAAGCGGAAAAAGAAATAAGGACGGTATATTTTTAGCTGGGGTCTATTGGATCAAAGATCGAATCCAGTGCGTAACCGGGATGCCCACAATTCGGTAAAGCAGGAAAGCATACAGACCAGCAATCCCCACCAGGTTAAAGGGTGTGATCCTGAATTCGTGGCGGTAGGGGTTCCCCTCCTGGATTTTTTGGTACCAGTTTCTCAGAAGCCGAATGGTCAGGTACGATAAACCGCAGGAAATGGAGAAAACCACCAGAAGGATTGCGAAATCGAGTCCGGTAAGACCGTTCAGCCAATGGGCAAATCTCATCCTTTCTCCTCCAACATGGCCGCCCCGAAGACACCCGCCGAATCCCCCAGTGTATTTTGAACAATCGGAGTAACAACCCGGTCGCTGAAAACGGCCTGGTACACGGCTGTTTTTCCTTCCGAATAGAGCCAGGGAATATTGGAGACACCACCGCCAAGAATAATCACGTCCGGATCAAGAATGTCAACTACATGACTTAAAGCCTGGCCAAAATGGTCCAGCATTGCCTGCTTCCAGTGCGCGTATTTTTCATGATAATCCAGTGCTACAATTTCCGGCAGTATTCGCGATTCCCCCGTTAATTCCTTCCATTGTTTTTCCAGAGCCGGACCGCTGAGGTAGGTTTCTACACAACCCCGTTTCCCACAGTAGCACAAATTCCCATTTGTCCGGAGCACATGATGGCCCCATTCTCCGGCAATATGGTTCGGACCCTGGTGGATTTGACCGCGGATCACAATGCCACCCCCCACGCCGGTGCCCATAATGACGCCAAAAACCAGATCATATCCTCTTCCGGCACCGCATGTGGCTTCTGCCAGGGCAAAACAGTTGGCATCATTTTCCAGTAGGACGAGGCGTTCAAGCCGTTCTTCCAGATCCTCCTTTAAAGGTTTCCCGATGAGGCAAAGGGTATTACTGTTTTTCAGCCGGCCGGTCACAGGGTCCAGGGCACCCGGTGTACAGACGCCGATGGGCGTGTGCACTGTTTCCCCGGCGGTCAGTTTTTTCACCAAACTGACTATCCGTTTCAGGATCGCTTCATATCCCTCCGTACGATTCGTGGGAATACGTTCCCGGCGGAGTACCTGCTGATCCGGACCCAGCAGGATTCCTTCAATTTTGGTACCGCCCAGGTCGATTCCGATCCGGTTCAAGAAAGCACCTCCTTCAGGACCCATTTAAACTCGGATAATATGGCACCGGTAACGCCCCAGACTTTATGTGACCCAAACTGAAAATAGGGAATTTCAGCCTGGTGATTCCCGAATGTTCGTATTTCCTTTTTAAGGTATCGATCGTTCAGAAGGTCTTCTAACGTGACGGAAAAGAGGGTCTCCACTTCCTGGGCATGCGGTGAAGCATCGGGCGTTGAATCACAGGCCCCCACAAAAGGATGAACCATGAATCCGGTAACGGCCGTATAATAGGGAGTCAGACTACCCACCAACCGGATCGTTTCCCGAGGTACCCCAATTTCTTCTTCTGTCTCCCGCAGGGCGGTTTCCTTCAGTTTCTCTCCCGTTTCCCAGGCGCCGCCGGGGAGAGAAACCTGGCCCTTATGGTGTTCCACCAGATTGGTACGCTCGGTCAGAAAAAATTGGATTCCAGCCTCACTGGGGAATAGCAGAATTAATACCGCTGCCGGGATGGACGGATCGGAGGAGGACTGAAATTTAAAGGGTGGAGTAGCCTCTACCCGGACCAGATCATGAGCTTTCTTCCCCGGAAGAGGCTTTGCCAGCCGCACCTCAAGGATTGAAATCAATTTAGGCAGTGGTAAAGTGATCACGGGAACAAAGTTATTCCATTTCAAACATAATACCAGTGAATTTACATTCGGTCCATGGCATACAAACACATCATCTGGGATTGGAATGGTACCCTCCTGAACGACCGCTGGCTGAGCATTAAGGCAATGAACCAGGTACTGAGTCGCCGGTCCCTGCCCCCTTTAACAGAAAAACGGTACCTGGAAATATTTACCTTTCCGGTCATTGATTATTACCGTCGCCTGGGTTTTGATTTTAATCGGGAACCGTTTTCAGTTGTGGGGACAGAATTTATCGAGGAGTACACAAAGAGAATGTTTCAGGCCCAATTACATTCCCGATCCAGAGAACTGCTGGAACAACTCAGTGCATCGGGAATGACCCATTCCCTTTTATCTGCCGCTAGCCAGACCATGCTGGATGTAATCATTGAACGCCATCAGTTGCAGCCATTTTTCCAGAATATTCTGGGACAGGATAACCACTATGCTTATGGGAAAGAGAAAGTGGGCGAAGATTGGATCCGTGAAATGGAATACGAAAAAAGGGAAGTATTGTTTATCGGTGATACGCTGCACGACCTGGAGGTTGCAAAAAAACTGGAGGTTAATTGTATTCTGCTTTCCCACGGACACACCAGTTACCAGCGGCTGGTGGAAGCAGGAGGCATGGTGCTGAGAAATATGTCAGAATTGGGGAAGTGGTTTTGTGGAAACCTAGAACTTGATCCCGATTGACAGGCGCTGGATATTTTCCAGTCGACCGAAATAGGAGTAAGAATAATCCAGTTTTAACACCGTGGGGGAACCCCAGAGCCGATAGTGTACACCGGCGCCGAATGTGGGTCCTTCTTCCGTATCGGTGCGGAAAAGGGTGGAGTAGCCGCCCCGGAGGTAAAATGTTTCGCCTAAGCCAACTTCGACCCCCGTATTCACCCATTCCATATTATCATTGGGATGAAGGGCATCAATGGCGAAGCTGACTCGCAGGTTCTTTGATTGAAATGCTTCCCCTGAAATGCCCACCCGGAACAGCAGGGGTAAGGGGAAGGAATCGGTTTCATAGAGGGCATTCACGAATTCCACGTTACCCTGGTTGTTTAAATCGGGGTCAATACTGAATTTTTGATCACGGCCTCCCAGTCGTAAAGTACCACCGTAATTGGTCAGGCTGGC
>CAZIIM010000052.1:0-1846 GCA_964539305.1 uncultured bacterium
TCTTCCTGTTCCAACCGACGACGGAAGGCAGCCCGCTCATAACCCGGTTCAAAACCTTCCATCTCCAGATTTCGTTCCTGCAGATCTTCCAGGGTGTCATAGCCCAGCATTTTTACAAGTGTCAGATTTGCTAGTAAAATTCTCCCTTCGGGTGTAGTCCGATAAAGGCCAAGCGTTGCATTTTCATAAAGGGAGTGAAACCGTAGGCGGAATTCTTCCTGGATGCGTAGCCAAACCTCAAGACGGGTTGCCAATACTTCCTTGGAGAGAGGTAGCCGAATTATGTCGTGAAACCCAGCTTTCAACCACGGATTAGGATTGGCTTTATTAGGTAAACCAACTAAAATAGGGACCAGCTCCAATTTAACCGTAGATTTTTCCCTAAGACGCAGTAACTGAGTTTCGTATTTCTTTGCTAAAGCATATTCGATAAAATATAAGTCAATATCATCTGTCAAACCATGGTGCTGGTCATCTGTTAATATATCAACTAGTTGGTATCCCAAGTCATTGATGTACTGCTTTAATAATTGGCGGTCCTTTGACTGTGAAAAAGCAATCCCTATTGTAAAGGATCTGGTTCCCATTCCTTCCTTTTCGATTATCGGCTACACTTTGAAAGAATGATTTGAAGTGTTTCTCATAATACTGTTTTCAACTAGCCAAAGAACTGCCTCCGATCAAATAACAGGATTTCAGGATGGACATTTGTCAGTCAGCATCAAAACCTGCCACGTGAAGACAGGACCATTTAATATACCCACCCTGTTTTCCAGACAGCCCTATGGTGCGTAAATATAAAGGTAATAAGCCCCTTTTACAAGGGTGCGCCTATCGAAAGTAGCATCAATAATTTGTACTACCCAGGTGGAGATAAAAAAGAACTGTCTAGTTACAAAAAAAAGAATTACTCATTATAATTGAGATTCAATGAATAGTAAAAAGTTTACTACTTACAGTATCTATTAATCGTTGTGATCGATTTTACGCACCTTTCCTGAGCCACTGCTTTGAAACGAGACATCTTTAGGATCACCCACATATTTCACCGTACCACTCCCACTGACCTTAACATCGATATCCCGTTCTACCCACACTATGGCATCTCCGGAGCCGCTGATACGAATTTCCGTTTCTTCACTTTTCAGATCCCGGGCGCCATATGTCCCGGAACCGCTGATACGGATCTTCTGCTCTTTCGCCTGCCCTGCTAAGCGGCAATCGCCTGAACCGGAGATGGACACATCCAGATTACCAGTCTCCAGCTGATTGATTTCAATATTACCGGAGCCACTAATAGAAATTCTCAGCCGGTTACCGGAGATCCTCTCAGATTCGATTGCTCCCGACCCGGAAACGGAAAGTCCTTTTACCTCCGGAACGGTGACGTAATAACGGATATTATTATAATCACCCAGCCAATGGGCTTTCCACCAGGAATGATCCTTAAGATCCAGATACAAGGTGGATCCCCGGACTTCGGTTTTAATTTCCGGCAGAAGATCCCTGTCCGCCTCTACTACTAGAGATTCCGGACTCCCCTGGGTCAGGATCACTGTCCCGACACCCACTAGAGAAACGCGGTTAAAATTTTCCACTGCACGTTCTTCCTTGACGGTCTGACCTTCTACGGTGGAACCGAAGAGAATGGGGAATAAAATTGTCAGGAAGACTAAATAAATGGGATGTTTCAGTTTCATGGTTCTGATCTCCATTTCGTTTGTTGGATTGGACCAGCTGGTGAGGGGAAAGTTGTCCTACAAATATGAATAGCCTTCGACGCGTCCCGCTGAGCGGGGCTGCTCAAGCAGACAGATGTTTGTTTTTTCTACTACTCATGATTTTA
>CAZIIM010000052.1:1946-3829 GCA_964539305.1 uncultured bacterium
CAGGTTTGGGCCGGGATGGGGACTTTTATGGTGATTTTGATGCCACGGCCCTCCTCCGATTCAATCCACATACGACCAAACTGCTTCGTAACGGCATACACTTTTGTAAGGCCGAATCCTTCCCACATTGTTCTGCGATCCACCCCATTTTTCCCCCGGTAACCAAACTGTACCATCTGGCCCAAATCTTCTTTACAAATACCGATTCCATTATCCTGGACAACAAAGGTGAGTGTTTTACTTTCACTAGACGCCCTGCAATGATTTCGCCTCCCGGAAGCGTGTATTTCCGCGCGTTCAGGATTAAATCACGCATCACATCCTGAAACACGGCCGGCATGAAAATCCAGTCACCACCATGGTTGTGAATGTCCGGGCGAATCAGATAATCCTGATCCTCCTGAGAGGCGATATTGTCCACCAGTCGGAAAAGTCCATTGCTGTACTGCTCCACGGCGGAGAAAATATGGGAAAATTCATTTTTTAAATACTGAATATCCATCCGAACCCATTGATCCGGTGCTTTCAGCCGCTCCCGGCTGCGCATTTCCATTACATTCAGAATTGAGTGAATGGTCTGAACAGCAAACTCATAATTCCCGGTTCTGGCCTGATCGGGATACTGGTGCTGAATTTGATCCAATGTCTTCAGGATCTGTTGTTTAAATGAATTAAAATCGGACAGATGGATCCGGGTCTTTTCCAGGTCCTTCAGGGCAGTCACAATTTTAGACGTATTGTCAATAATCGGTCGAATAGGTTCCTTGCTGCCAATCAGCCGACCGATCTGGTAATACTGGGAAATAAAGACATTTAATTTATTTAAAAAGGAATGCATGTCTAGGAGTGTTTCCTGGTCCTTGCTCAACGCAAGGATCTGGTTAACTTCAATCTTCATTCCGGACCAGCCGTTAAAAGAGGATCTATCCTACTGGAGGATCAACCAGAATTACAGGGTAAACTCCATACAGGCGTTTATTCTAAATACGATTTAAAAATGTACTCGAAATCTTCCAGTGTATTTTTAATGGAAAACGGGGTCATCTGTGCATACGTGTCCAGAATAGCCACCGCATTAAGACCCGCGTCCTTTTCAGCGGCGATCTGTAATCGTTTTACCGTATTGGTATTAATTTTAGCAATTCTGGAATATATTTCGGAAAGATGATCCACCTGCCAATCAGCCTCCAGCCCTTTTTGAGCGCGGAAGTACTGGGCCAGTAAATAAGTGGAAACGGAACGGAAAATCGTCTCCTCAATGGAAGCAAAGGGTAGGTGGAAGCGCACCATGGGGCGCAATTTGTCCATGTTTTCGCACCCGCTGGTGACCATAATAATCCCCAACAGAGAGCTGAGACCTTGTTGCATGGAGATTTTCGTCCGGGCGTAGACCCGCTCCTTGGTGGTGACAATAATATCGACCTTATCGTAGGAATACACATTTTTGAATGCCTCAACTACGGTGGAAAGATTGGCGGCGACGGGACAGTAAGTACAATCAGTATTGCGCTTGGGACAGTCATCACACTGTAAATAGCTGTAATAGGCCCATTCCGGAATTTTCCTGTCCTCCGGCGGGATATATTCCAGCGTATCCCCATCGAGCTGAATATTGACTTCAACCTGCTGATTATCTTCAAAAATAAACTGGTATTGAATGCTGATAGGTTCTCTGTTGCCCATGGTTTAGAGACCAAAGATATATAGTTGAATCATAAAACGACCTTTCTTCGATATGTGGAGCGCGAATTTACACGTGGATCGCTTCACATGCAATTGAACCACGACTCCATTCACATTTACATCATCAAAGATCAGAATTATTCCCCACTAGTTTGTTATTGTTCCATTATATTTAACTATGGGATTGTGCCTTTTTCGAA
>CAZIIM010000053.1:0-3492 GCA_964539305.1 uncultured bacterium
AGTGTATTCTGGTCAATCCGGTTGGAAAAGTCCACTGCCTGGTGCGAGAGCTGGGAGACAAAACTCCCCACAAACAGTCCTAAGCCTCCCAGGAGAACCAGCATAACAATCATGACACTGAGACCCCGGCTGCGAATCCGTCGTTCCAGCCAGTCCACGCCTGAAATGAGGAGGGTTGTAAACAAAAAAGCGAAAACCAACATCAACACTACATTGGAGATATAGGGCCAGATGATGTAGAGGAACCCTACCCCGATCATCCCCACGAGGATACGATAAATCAGCTGGAAATAATTACGCTGCTGTTCCACTAGGATTTATTCCCGGACTGGGCCTCAGCCAGAAGTTCATTGGTATGTCGGAGTCGGGCGCTGATCACCCGTGCCAGGTTCATGAGAATTTTATTCCCCAGTTCCGGTTTGCGTTCCAGGAGGGAAAAGAGATCCGGACGGAAGAATCCCAGGAGGGTGGAGTGGTCCTTGGCAATGGCGGAAGCGGAGCGGGCTTCCGCATCCAGCAGAGCCAGTTCACCGAAGAAATCCCCGGCGCCCAGTTCAGCCAGAATCTGTTTTTTACCGGTCCGGGTACCGATGGCAATTTCCACCTGCCCGGACATGATTACATACATTCCCTCGCCCGGTGCCTGCCGTTTGAAAATGTACTCCTCCGGTTTGTAGGTCCGTTCGTGAACCATCTTTTCAATTTCCTTGAACTCATTCTCCGTCAGGTCGGAAAATACAGGGACCTGTTTCAGGGTGAGGACGGTCTGGCTTTCCTGGGTATTCCAGCCCCGTAAAATATTGGGCCACAGCGCATTCTTCAATTTTGACTCCATAATATAATACCGGATAATAGAAAGAGACTTTTCCCGTGTCAAGCACCGTGATGAAGATCGAGGAATTAGTTTTCAGACCAGCCCGGGATTGGAACCACTGTGGTTTAACCGACTATTTTAGAATAATGACAATAGAAATTGCCCGGTCTTTCCCGGGGGCGGTATTTTCCCCGGCCATGGTACGTCGATCTCCATTGATTTTATTTCTAATTTTTACCACGCTTCTGACGGGGCAGAGGTCGACTTCTGATTTTGATCAGGAGCTGCAGGCTCAGAGTAAGGCCGTCCAGGCCCTGCGGGATGAAATCAACGCCACCAAGAAGCGGCTTCAATCCCAGGCCCGAA
Source organism: uncultured bacterium (assembly GCA_964539305.1). Classification (GTDB taxonomy): domain Bacteria; phylum Fidelibacterota; class Marinisomatia; order Marinisomatales; family TCS55; genus CAZNUM01. Next base: position 1,181 of record CAZIIM010000053.1, read on the forward strand.
AGGAAAAATCGGCTGCCCGCCGGGTCAGCAGTCTGGCAGAGCAGATTTCCCTGATGGAACGACTGCTGGAGGAAATGAATAAGGAAGAAAGATTACTCCTGGCGGATATTGCCCGAACGAAAAAGCGGATCTCAGAGAGTGAACGGAGTCTCGATACCCTCCGGGCCCGTTATGGCCGCCGGGTGGTTCGAATGTACAAGCGGGGGACCCTATCGGATCTGGAGAAGATTTTCAGTTCCACCTCCTGGCGTCAGGCAGTGTACCGGGCTAAATATTTACAGATTATTTCTGAAATTGATACCAAGACGGCCCAGACCATTGAAAGCCTTCTGGCAGAAATTGGTCAGCAGAAACTGAGTCTGGAAGCGACACTGCGGAAAAAGCGCCGACTCAAACGTGAACGGGAAGCAACGCTGGCGGAATTACGGCGTTCCAAGCGGAAGAAACAGCATGAACTGGCAAAAATCCGTCAGAGTAAAAAAGAACTCACCATTTACCTCAGTGAAAAACAGGCTGGTATAAAACAACTGGAAGCGATTATTAAAAAGATCCAGGAGGAGAAAGCCCGGGCCGAGCGAGCGGAGCGTATCCGCCGCCAGCAGATGGCCCTGAACACAAAGGAATTTTCCAAGTTGAAGGGACAATTAGCCTGGCCGGCGCAGGGGAGAGTGATCACCAAATTCGGACGCCAGTGGAATCCAAAATTGAAAACCACCACTGAAAACCCCGGTATTGACATTAAAGGGAAACCGGGGTCTCCCATTTATGCCGTTTTGGGAGGCGTAGTGACCACCATTACTTTCATCCGGGGGTACGGGACGACCATTATTATTGACCATGGGGGTGGTTTTTATACCGTTTACAGTCATGTAACCAAGGTAGCTGCCAGTGTGGATAGTGAGGTTCAGGCAGGAGACATTATTGCCTACATGGGGGATTCTGGTTCCATCAACGGGGCCCAGCTGCACTTTGAAATTTGGGGTCGGGGTCAGAAACTGGACCCCCAGAAGTGGCTCTCCCAGCGATGAAATTCGGGGAAGTTCAACCGAAAGTATGGGACCGTCTGGTACGCACCTGGCAGCGCGATCGTGTGGGGAGTGCCTATCTGTTTGCCGGCCCCCAGGGGTGTGGGAAAGAATGGGCCGCCCTGGAATTCGCCCGTCTCTTGAATTGTGAAGCCCCGGGTGACGAACCGTGCGGTACCTGCCCGGCCTGTATCCCCTTTCTTTCGCTTCAACACCCGAATCTGAAACTGGTGTACCCGCTACCGACGGACAGTCGCAACCGGGAACAGAACGGCAATCCCCTCTCGGCGATTTCCGATGCGGAACTGAAACAACTCACAGATTTAATTGCGGCTAAAGGACGGGATCCGTTTGTGAAGATTCAACTCCCGAAAGCCAAACGAATCCGGATTGACTCCATCCGGGAGTTGCGGAAAACCATTTACCTGAAACAGTCCGGAAAAGGACGGAAAATGGTGCTCCTGTTCGATGCCCACCTGCTTTCAGAAGGGCAGGGAGAATCGGCCAACGCTTTATTGAAAATTCTGGAGGAGCCACCGGAAAGCACCACCTTAATTTTAGTTACGGACTATAAAACCGCCCTCCTGCCAACGATTATTAGTCGCTGTCAGCCGATTTATTTCCCTCCTTTGTCCGACGCGGTGATGGCCGCCCTCTGTCGGGAGCGGGGAATTTCAGACGATCAGATAACCTTTGTGACCTCCATTGCCCGGGGGAACCTGCACCGCGCCCTGACCCTGGCGGAACTCTCCAGTCAGGACCTGTTTGACCAGGCGGAAAGCATGGTCCGGCAAATCAGTAATGGAAAGGCGGAAGACTGGAATTCCCTGATCCAAACTTTGTCTCTGCTGGCCGCCCAGAAACCGGTGGAATTCCAGTTGAGGGTTTACCTCCTGCAATTCTGGTTCCACAATGCCCAATTATTGCACGTGGATCCGAACGAAGTTCAGCTCCCTGAATTGTATGAACGGCTCAAGCGGTTTAACGCCGTTTTCCCCCAGGCGAATTTCAGCGGGATTAATCTTGCACTGGAGACCTTGCTGGAATCCATGGCTCGCAATCTCTATCTTCCGTTAACTTTGATCAATGTTCTGCTCTCAATTCAAGACTGTTTGAAAGGTCAGGAACCGGTCCTGTTGAAATCATGAAATCCACATTTTATATCACCACACCGATCTACTATGTGAACGACAAACCGCATATTGGTCATGCCTATACGACGATTCTGGCGGACGTATTGGCCCGCTTTCATCGTGCGGCCGGGGAAGAGGTTTTTTTTCTTACCGG
>CAZIIM010000054.1:0-3311 GCA_964539305.1 uncultured bacterium
TGCGGTTGGGTCATGACACTTTTTTTCAATTGTACCATGACTTGCTCCAGGATCTGGACTGCTAAATGGGAAAAAGCTGGCAACGCAGGATGTTGTTTTAATTGAAGGAGCTTAATTGTAACCTGCCGATGGGATTTCTGTTAATTCGGACGAGTTTGCTCCTATAATTTCAGCACTCAACAGAACGAGTAAAGGAATGGTTTAAATGATAAAAACAAAACGTAACAGGATAATCGGCACCAGTTTCATGGCTCTATCAATCCTTTTCATTTCTTCTTTAGCAGCCCAGGTTGATCGAACCCTGGTTGGCGGCGTGAATCTGGGCAACATCCAGATGAACAGCAGTGACTATGATGCCATTCTGACGTCAAAGATGAAGACCGGGTTTTCCGTTGGAATGGAACGAAAAGTAGGGCCTCTGATCATCGGTGCAGGGGTGGTTCAGCGGGGCTCTACATTCGAGTTTGATTTTGGGCCGGACGGACAACAGACAATTCCCATGATTTTTAATTACCTGAATGTATACAGTCTGTATCCCTATTCCCCCTTTAATCACTTGACCCTGCTCGGTGGCTTTCAGGTTGGCCAGTTTCTGAATGGTACCATCGGTGATGAAAAAGATACGATTAATAAAGATGAGGTCAGTATTGATTACGGTGCCATCGTGGGTCTGGATTACTTTTTCACCTCCCAGGTGGGCCTGCGGGCTACCTATTACCGGGGATTGGCCGACATCGGAAAATCGGGCCCCAGTAAGGATAATATGAAACATACCGGAATCGGAATCACCCTCTTACTCCGGTATTGACAGGGACCTCCTAATATTTTATTGGGGAGTTCATAGCCATGGGATTATGAATTCCACTTGCCGTAAATTTCTTCAAATCATAACGGGATTACCTGAATAATTAATATCGAAAGTATTCATGAAAGATAAAATCTGTGTCGTTACCGGCAGTACCAATGGTATCGGAAAATTAACCGCATCTGCACTGGCTGAAATGGGTGCTGAAGTGGCTCTGGTAAGCCGGAATCCGGAAAAAGGGGAGTTTGTCAGGCAGGAACTCATTGAAAAAATAGGCAATAAAAAGATAGATTTTTTTCCAGCCGATCTTTCACTTCTGAAAGAAGTTCGTCGGGTGTCGGAAGCCTTGAAAGAGAAATACGACCGTGTAGACGTATTAGTTAATAATGCCGGTGCTTATTTCAACACCTTTGAGCTTACAGAAGAAGGTTTTGAACGAACCTTCGCCTTGAATCATTTGAATTATTTTCTTCTTACAAAAGAATTATTACCCCTGCTTCAGCGAACTTCGAAGGCCAGGATTGTCAATGTAGCCTCCGATATGCACCGTGGCGCGGATATGGATTTTGAAAATCTCAATGGTGAGAAATCTTATTCCGGGCGGAAGGCGTACCAGTGTTCCAAACTGGCCAATGTCATGTTTACCTATTCCCTGGCCAACCAACTGAATCCTGACCAGATTACTGTTAACTGTCTGCATCCCGGATTCGTCAGAACCGGCTTTGGTGATAATAACAGCGGCCTGTTCAAAATTGGTCTGAAAGTGGCCAAAGCCTTCGCTGCCATCAGCGTTAATCGTGGAGCTGAAACCAGTATTTATCTTGCTTCTTCACCGGAGGTAGAGGGAGTGACGGGCAAATATTTCGAAAAGAAAAAGGCCATCCCCAGTTCCGAGGCTTCCTACAATCACGATGCGATTCAGAAATTGTGGGAGATTAGTGAACGGTGGGTTGAAGCCGGGAAGCCCGTTTCATGAGTGAAATGCAGTACCGAAAACTGGGGAAGTCCGGTTTGAAACTGAGTGTATTTTCCTATGGGTCCTGGGTAACGTTTGGAACCCAGATCGATGAGTCGCTGGCCGTTGAGATGATAAAAACGGCCTATGATGCGGGTATAAATTTTTTCGACAATGCAGAAGTTTACGCCCGGGGACAGTCTGAAATCATTATGGGCAATGCCCTGAAAAAACTTTGCTTTTCACGGGACAGTTTCTGCGTTTCCAGCAAAGTGATCATGGGAGGCGAAAAACCAACCCAGCGCGGTCTCAGTTTTAAACACGTTGTTGAAGCCTGTCACGGAGCCCTGCAAAGACTCCAGGTGGATTATCTGGATTTGTATTTTTGCCATCGGCCCGACCCGGATACACCCCTGGAGGAAACAGTTCGGGCGATGCATACTCTCATTCTACAGGGGAAAATTCTCTACTGGGGCACATCCGAATGGGAAGCGTCCCAGATTCAAGCCGCTATTGATATTGCCCGACGCTATGGACTCACACCCCCCACCATGGAACAACCAGAATATAACCTTTTTAACCGCATTAAAATGGAGCGGGAGTATCTGGACCTGTTTCATTACGAAGGATTGGGGACCACAACCTGGTCGCCTCTGGCATCGGGCCTTTTGACGGGGAAGTATAATGAAGGTATTCCTGAGCAATCCAGGGTGAATGTTCCTAGCTACGAATGGCTGAAACAGCAGTTACAATCCTCCGAAGGGAAAAGTCGGCTGGAAAAAGTGAAGCAGTTGAAAGACCTGGCAGATAAAAACGGACTTCCCCTGGTGAATCTGGCCCTGGGCTGGTGTCTTCAAAACACCCATATCAGCACCGTTATTCTGGGTGCTTCCAGAGTGGAACAACTCATTCAGAACTTGAAAACGCTGGACTATCTGGACAAGTTTACCCCGGAACTCATGGCAGCAATTGAAGAAATTGTCCAGACCAGGCCGGACCGCTCTTCCATCCTCGTCTGAAACCTGTTAAGTCAGTCTATTTTTAAGCGTGATAATCCTGAAGCGGCCGGACCGTCGGTTTTCCCTGACTGCGGATCGCCCGGATCGCAGCGTGGGCTCCGGAAAGGGTGGTAATAACATTGACTCCTTTTTTAATACAGGCTTTCCCAATGGCCTCTTCGTCAAAGCGGGATTTTTTCCCTAATGGCGTATTGATAACCAGGTGAATCTCTCCGTTTTTAATGCCATCTACCACATCCGGTCGACCTTCTCCGACCTTGAAAACGGGCGTGGCCGGGATCCCGTTGCGTACCAGCTCTTTCTGGGTGCCGGAAGTAGCCACAATTTCAAATCCTAACTCGATTAAATCCCGGGCGATGGGGATAATATTTAATTTGTCGTGATCGTTCACGGAAATGAAGATGGTTCCCGTTTCCGGTAACCGATTTCCGGCTGCCAGAGAAGCCCGCCTGTAGGAATCTCCCAGACTCCGGGATAACCCCATCACTTCACCGGTGGATTTCATTTCCGGGCCCAGAAAAATATTCTCATC
>CAZIIM010000055.1:0-2934 GCA_964539305.1 uncultured bacterium
GAGCGCTGGAAAGACTTAATCGCCTGCTGGTAGTCACCGTTGTCCACGGCACGCATCCCTGCCCTGAAGTGGTATTCGGGTGTGTCCACATCGCTCTGGGGTTTAGTGGCGCAGCCGCTTATCAGGGTCAGTAAAATTAATATGAAAAAAGATCGTAATATGGTTTTCATGGGCTTATCCTCAGAAAGATTAATCAAGGTGAATATAACTGTAATCGTGGTTAAATAAAACCGTGTATCGGGCTGATTGATCCAGATCACATTTCCTACTATTAATCGTTGTTTCAATTTCATGAATGGGATAACTTATGTTGTTTCAGTGCATATTAAATTCCCGAGGGGACATGTTAAATACGAACTATAAATCAATCATCGGAATTCTTGCCTTGGTACCCGCTTTACTTTTGGGTCAGGCTTTAACCGCCAACGGTACCGGCTATGGTCAGACTAAGGATGCGGCCATTGAGCAAGCCAAACGGGACGCGGTCGAAATGGGTCTGGGGGCCTACATCTCCTCCAGCACCAAGGTAACCACCACCTCCATTGAGGATAATATTTACTCCAAGGCCCAGGGGTTTGTGAAAACCTATAAAATAGTGAAAGAGAGCCAGGGACCGGACGGATTGTGGGAGGTAACCATCGAAGCCCAGGTAACCGATATGATCGATCAGGTGATAGCGGATGAAGCGGCTCTTCAGACATTACTGAATGCCATGAACCGCCCCCGGATCATTTTCCTGATTAAGGAGGAAAACCTGATTGACAATACGGAAACCGATTTTGCCGAGACAAAGCTCATTTCTATGTTCTATGAAAAGGGCTTTGACGTGGTAGACCGGCAAATGGTGGCCTCCATGAAGGGGAAGCCGGAGTACAATCAGGCACTGGCAGGGAATGTGTCTGCTGCTGCAAAGATTGCCAGTCAACTGGGGGCCGAAGTGATTGTGCTGGGAACGGCTAAAATTTCATCCGGAGGGAAGATTTACAACATGACATCAGGGCAGGCGGATATGAATGCCAAGATTGTTCGTACCGATACGGGGGAGATTCTGGCGATTGTCCCCCAGGCCCGGGGGAAGAAACCCCACATTTCTCCTTCCACGGCAGGGATTAACGCAGCCAATGAAGCGGCGGAAAAACTAGGGAAGGAAATTATTGCCCAGCTGATTACTAAATGGAGCACCCAGCAGTCGAATTTTACCAAGATATACGTGATTCTCAAAAATGCGGATTTTGGCTCCTACACCATGTTTGAATCTTTCCTTAAAGCTCAGACGGTGAACGGAATCCGGAATGCCTATGCCAAGAGTCTGGTGGATGGTGTGGCGGAATATGAAGTGGAATTTGAAGGGAAAGCGCAGGATTTGGCCATGGGGCTTTCCCGCAGTGCTCCGGATGGTTTGAATTTTAAAGTGACCGGTCTTTCCGGGAATCGGGTAACGGCCGAGATTGTAGAGTAAACAGGAGGTTTTGGAATGAAAAAAGGTTTAATAACGCTGTTATTGTCCACGCTGGTTTTTTCCCAGGCAGTGGTTCAGCAGTTTGAAAAGGGCAGTATTAATTATTCTGATCAGACCATTTCGGCTGTGGGAATCGGATTTGTCCCCGAAAATGCCATCAATGCTGGCCAGGCCCGGCGGGCCGCGTTAAGGATTGCCAAGGCTGATGCCATGCGGCAGTTGATTGAAATTGTGAATGGTGTGACCGTAAACAGCGAGACGGTCATGAGTGGTGCCATGCTGGATGATGTGATTAAAACCAAGGTGGAGGGGGTCATCCGCGGTGCCCGCCAAGTGGGTCAACCCAAATATTTAAGTGATACATCGGTAGAAGTGGAGTACCAGGTTCCCATGAGCGGCATTTCAGAAATTATGCTTCCACCGGCCACTGCTCCCGCCGCCGCCACCGGTACAACACCGGGGACCACGGCACCGGCGACCGGGACTACAACCAGCGGTATTACGGGGATTATTATTGATGCCCGCGGACTGAATGCACGACCCGCCATGGCTCCCCGGCTTCTGGATCAGAACGGAAATGTGATCTATGGTCCCGGGAATTACAGCCGTGAATATGCCGTGACCAACGGTGTAGTAGGCTATTCCAAATCCCTGGAAGCGGCTCAGGCGGATCCAAGAGTACAGGGGAATCCCCTGGTGATAAAGGGTGTTGCCAGCAGTGGCACGAACCGGGCAGATGTTGTTGTGAGTAATGCGGACGTTTCCAGGATTAATTCCGCCAATAATTCTTACGGCGTCCTGCGGGACTGCCGTGTTCTGATCCTCTTGGATTAATGTAAAAGGATCGCTTAAAAATATAGAACAATCTGAAGATTAAATAAGGAATGCGGAGTGTCATGAAGTTAAAGTTACTTCCGATTATACTGCTCGGAACGATGCTGAGCATCGGTTTTGCTCAAGATGAGGCCACCACCCCCGGTATGGGGAATGGTGAATCCAAAGATCTGAAAGTAGGGGATATTGCTCCCTCCTGGGCGTTGATGTACGCCCCGGCCAAGTTTGAATTCCTGAGAAACTGGTCGGAAGTGGAGGGGAAACGGTTACGGAGATTTCAAACCCAGCCGGATCGCCATGTGGTCTTGATGAGTTTCTTTGCCACCTGGTGTAAACCCTGCATGAAAGAATTACCCATTCTGGAAGAAGTGTACCAGAAGTACAAGAATGAACGGATCAAATTTTTCCTGGTGGATATTACGGAAGCGACCCGGAATAACCCCGGTTATGAGAATATGCCTAAAGCCGGACCATTCCTGAAAGAAAAAGGCGTCTCCATGCAGATCCTGTTCGACACCCGCGGCACGGTCATGAAGCGTTACAACGCTCAAACCCTGCCCCGTCTGTTCATCATCGACGGGAACCGGGTCATTCGCCTGATGCGGAAAGGGTTTCACCCCGGTGAGGAAGAAGCTTTTAAA
>CAZIIM010000056.1:0-2752 GCA_964539305.1 uncultured bacterium
ACCAGTCACGGGCTTCAGCCGGAAGAGCATTTTCGTACAGGGGTGGGATATGCGGGAATTGTTTATTGAGATGAAGCGACGACAGGAGCAATTCACGGTACAGGTCCGTTTTTACGAGGAATTAAACGATTTTTTACCCCCTTCCCGCCGGAAAAGGGATCTGGTTAAGACCTTGAATCATCGCACCACGGTAAAAGATGTTATTGAATCCTTTCGGGTTCCCCATACGGAAGTGGATTTAATTCTGGTCAATGGGGAGTCGGTGGAATTCGATTTCCTGCTCAAAGATAAAGATCGAATCAGCGTGTATCCCGTATTTGAAAGTCTGGATGTTACTTCCCTGGTTCGTCTTCAGGAACGGCCGTTACGGGATCTGAAATTTGTCGCGGATGTTCATTTGGGAAAACTGGTCCGGCTTCTGCGCCTGCTGGGATTTGACACTTTCTACCGGAATCACCTTCCGGATGTAGATTTGTTGCGAATCATGGAACGGGAACATCGGGTATTGTTGACCCGGGACCGACCCCTCCTCATGCACCGTGTTGTGACCCGCGGGTATTGGTTGCGATCTCAGGATCCATACCAGCAGGTGCTTGAGGTTTTAAAACGGTTTGATTTGTGGGAACAGATTCAACCCTACCATCGGTGCATGAGGTGCAACGATGTGCTGGTTCCGGTTTCGAAAAAAGAGATTCTGGACCGCCTCGAACCGAAGACGAAAAAATATTATTCCGATTTTGTTCAATGTTCCGGCTGTAGAAATGTTTACTGGAAAGGTAGTCATTACACCCGACTCAATGCCCTGATCAGGAAAATTAGATCACAGAATGGAAGAAAGGGGTCATGAATAAGGATCCACAATTAAAACGGGTGTGTACTATCTCCCTGGCCCTGCTTCTCAATTTTTCGGTGACGGTAAGCCAGGAAAACACGACGGAGGAGTGGCGGAAGCAGGCTCATGAAATGGTGGAGCAACAAATTACACGGCGTGGAATCTACACCCCCAAAATCCTCCGGGTGATGGAAGAGACTCCGCGACATCGATTCATTCCTCCCGCCTTGAGGAAATATGCTTACTCTGATTTCGCCCTGCCTTTTGGTTCCGGACAGACCATTTCACAACCTTATATTGTTGCCCTGATGACTGATTTACTGGATTTGGAGCCGGATCATACCGTATTGGAAATCGGCACCGGTTCTGGCTACCAGGCTGCCATTCTTGCTCCCCTGGTTAAACAGGTTTATACAATCGAGATTATCCAATCATTGGCAGAGGAAGCTGATCGCTTGTTAAAGGAAATGGGTTACGAGAATATTACCGTAATATGGGGTGATGGTTACGAAGGTTGGGAAGCGGCAGCACCCTTTGACCGAATCATTGTTACAGCCGCACCTGCTTCGATTCCTGAAAAACTGGTGGCCCAGCTGAAGGTTGGGGGTAAAATGGTTCTGCCGGTGGGAGAAGATTGGCAGGAACTGGTGGTGGTAAACAAATTATCAAGCGGAGAAATAGAACAACAGTCTGTTTCCCCGGTTCGGTTTGTGCCCATGATTCATCCGGACCAGCCATTCGAATAGTGCTTAAAATAGTGTAGATTCACCTTCGTGAATCTTCCAAGGACAGCTATTATTTGTAATCCTGCCGCCGGGGAAGGGATGGCGAAAAAACGCTGGGAGAAGTTCAAGGCTCAGTTGATGTCGGAGCAGTTGGAATTTCATTATGTCTTTACCCAGCACCGGGGTCAGGCGGGTGAAATTGCGGAGGATTTAATCCGGCAGGGCTATACCCGAATTGGTTCCTTTGGCGGGGACGGTACTGTGAATGAAGTGTTACAGGGAATTGTGGCTTCAGGGAATAAAGAGATTGAACTGGTTTTCCTGACGGCCGGGAGCAGTAACGACTTTATTAAAAAATTTCCCGGTGAAAAAGGCTGGTTAGAGAAGTTGGTTAGCACTGAAGTCCGGTCCATCGATTATTGTCAAGTGAACTATCAGAATTTTGACGGTGCACCACAGACAAGATATTTCATCAATAATTCCAGTATTGGTGTCATCAGTCTGGCCGGTCAGTATTTCAACGATGCCCGTGGTTTAACCAGGGCATTAAAACGGGTAAGTGTGGATGGAGCCGCAGTGGCAGCCGGGCTGAAAGCCATCATTCATTACCCACCCCTGAAGGCCCACCTGGTAGTGGATGGGGAGGAATGGTCGGAACAATCGCTCAGTAATCTCACCGTTTATAAAACACCCTATTTTGGTGGCGGGATGTATTACAATCGAGGTGTGGAACAGGGGGACGGTAAAATGGCCGTGGCCCAGGTCCGGTTTGCCTCCAAACTGGAACTGATTAAATTGATCCCTGCCCTGTATGCGGGTACCGTCTTTGAAAAGGAGATTGCCCGGTATTTTGAATGTCAGTCCCTTGTAATCGAGTCAGAACAACCCATGGCCGTGGAGACGGACGGTGAAATCCTAGGTCAGCTGCCGGCTCGTTATACAATTGTTAAACAGGGAATCCGGGTGGTTGTGTGAGCACAAGTTTTAACGAGTACTGTGCCGCCGGAGCCACCGTGAAAGAGCGATGGTTTAATCCCACATCGGAGGTGGCGCTTCGGTATCTGGAATTCAAGGCAGCGGAACCTTCCGCCAATCCGGCGGTTGTCTTTATTCCTGGGTGGGTGTCTCTGCCTCAGGGGTGGAAAATTGTATTACGGGAAATGACGCGGGATTTTGATGTTTATTATCTGGAAAC
>CAZIIM010000057.1:0-2356 GCA_964539305.1 uncultured bacterium
GTAATGGCATTGAATTCAACAGCTTCAATGCAACGGTGGCGATCAATGCGGAAAAAATCCCGAAACTCAGTGTGGCAGAAGCCTACTACCTGCGGAATAACGACAAGAATCCCTTCGATTTTGGAAATCCATCGGTCAATACGATCCTCGGCTATCGTTTGGGATATGAAGTCAGTGCCGGTGTGAGCCTGATCTGGGATTTCCGCCAGTTCTACCGCGATGTGGGTACGGGGCTGAAACCGGTGAAACAAACCACCATCGAAACAGCCTTTAATTTCTGATGAAAAGATGACCGCTGTTGAAACAGGGAACAGGCGTAAGATCGAAATCTTATTCAGGGAAATGAAGCGACAATGAAGATTTCAATCGAATACTGCAACGTTTGAAATTATTTACCCCGGGCAGCCAGTATGGCTACCGAATTATTGCAGAAATACGGAAACGGGATTCAGGAACTGACCCTGATCCCTTCCGGAGGCGGTGTATACGAAGTGAAGAAGAATGGTACCTTAATCTTTTCGAAAAAATCCACCGGCCGGTTTCCGGAGTTGAATGAGATTATTGAATTGCTGGAAGTGGCTGAGTAGAACCAGCTTCGTTTTCCTCTGCCTGACGCTTTACGGTCAAAAAGGGGAAATCATACCGTTATCGCCTGCCATCGGATACACCCTGGACGCGGCGGAAAATGTCCACTATCAGGTCTTTACCGACATTCCCGGTTTTGAAAGTGCCCAGTTTTTTGAAATCAATCCCAACCGGATCGAAGCGCGCATTGTTTTTGTAGAATTTTCCCGACGTAAACTGAGCCGGCGATCCTTTTCATTGCGGAAGTGGTCGGATCTCCAATTAAGGGTGATGGCTATACCGGCACTTACGAAAGCGGAGCGGGAAAAAATCGGTAAGAATCTTACCTATTTACGGACGAATGAAATCCTGTCCTCGATTCCCGTTGGTCAATACGTAAATATCAAGCATCGTTCCGGAAAACGGATTAAAGGAACCTTGTTATCTTACAGGGATCGGGTCCTGACCATTCAGACGCCGGTATCGGTTGAGAAAGTGAATATCTGGGATATGGAACGAATCACCTACCGGGAAAGAATATTAAAACGTCCTGACTGGAAACTGGGCACCTATGCCTTGGCAGGGGTGATGGGCTTGGCCATGATGGAAGTCTGGAACCGTCAGACCTCTCCACGGACTGAAATGGTTTGGCATAACCGCTTCATGGGTTCCATTTTCGGGATGCTGGCCGGGGGGGAAGTGTATGATACGGTCATGATATTGACATCCCCCAGAAGTCAATATGGCTTAACTCAGGCAGAAATGGAAAAATTAAGGAAATAATTCAGGAGTAATCATGGCAGAGAATGGTGAACAAGGATTAGAACAGACAAAACAGTACATCCATGAAAAAATGAGTGGATTACTGGAAAATATTGGCGATGGATATGGGGAACCACTTCTGGAAGAACTGATCCAGCGACTGGAGAAGACGATCGCCGAATTCCATCAGGAAGTGCAGGACCTCCTTGAGGAATTGAAAACCAATTCGAAGAAACGACGGGAGAAAATGAAACAATTGCTGAGTTCAGGTGTTGAAGGCACTCCACCCGTGACGGATGTGGAAGTACCACCTGAGGTGAGTGATTTTGAGCGACGATTAGAATCCAAAGTGGGTAAAACATCCGAATCGGAGACAAAACAAAAAGAACAATCTGAATCAGATAAAAAGGAACCTACCAAAAAGAGAAGTTTGTTTGGTCGTAAGAAGAAAAAGTGAAATTAAAGAAGCGGGGAAGACCTGGACGATTCCCAATTATTATTGTTCTACTCTTTATGCAAACGGGAGGATTCAGTCAGGCGACAGAAAAATATACTGAATTCAAGTCGCTGACCAAGCGGGTATATCATTTTACCAAGGTGGAATTCATTACACCGGAGGGGGAATTCAACGATGCAATCTGCACGCTGGTTATTCCGGATTTGAAGGAAGACAGTCCTCCCTATGTTGCAATCTACTATAAGCGGGATCAATCGGAATGGTTTACGGAGTCGCTCTACCGGAAACGGGTGCGATACAGTTTCAAGGATGGGGTCATTAAGCTGGATCGTTCAAATTTCTGGGACTGGTACGAGGTGAACGAAATTAAAGTTGTGATTATTTATTAAACCGTTATCTCGTTTCCTGTGCTTGCTTCCGGTGATGGAACGCGGGTAAATTTTATGACTGTAAAGGGTGAAACGACATTCACCACAGCAGATTTGAAATCCCTGAAGGGGATAGCTGAAGAACGAAAAGGGGCCGTAGCTCAGCTGGGAGAGCGTCGCGTTCGCAATGCGAAGGTCGGGAGTT
>CAZIIM010000058.1:0-2183 GCA_964539305.1 uncultured bacterium
ATGGTTCGGAAGGAATGATTCCTCTGAAAGAATTACGGGATCGTTGCCCCTGTGCCAATTGTGAAGGTGAACAGGACGTGTTTGGCAATGTGTATAAAGGGAAAGCCCGACCGAAGACGGAGGCCAGTTATCAATTGATTGTTATTCAGCCGGTGGGCTATTATGGCCTGAAACCGCGGTGGCGGGATGGTCACGGGAACGGGATTTACACGGCAGAACTGCTTAAATCGATTTTAAAATAAACCCGTTTGTCTGAATCTGTATTTACACTGGAAGCTGTAACCTACCAGGTGGGGGGACAAACCCTGCTTTCAGATCTTTCGTTCGAGGTGAATAAAGGTGAATTTTTTGCAGTGATTGGTCCTTCCGGAGCGGGGAAAACCACCTTATTACGCTTGTTTAATTGCCTTCAATCCCCTACCGGTGGTGTTATGAAATATCATGGAATACCCATGGATAAAATGGATTTTCTGGAATTACGACGCAAAGTTGGGATGGTTTTCCAGAGACCCACAATGATCCGCGGCACTGTCCGGGATAACCTGACCCTTTTTAAACGCTGGGATCCACGCTGGTCTAAATCGGAGACGGATCTTGAACAAACATTAGAACAAGTCAACCTGAAAACCTCCATCCTTGATCAGGAGGCAGATTCGCTATCCGGAGGGGAACAGCAGCGGGTGGCGCTGGCACGAACATTGATGAACAGGCCGGAAGTTCTTCTGTTGGATGAACCCACATCAGGGATGGATCCGGGATTAGCGAGTCAGATTCTCAAACTAATCAAGCAACTGCACCATCGCATGAATTTGACCATTATCATGGTAACCCATTATCCCAGATTAATTCGGGATCAGGTCAGTAGAGTCTTGTTCCTGGATCATGGCAGGATGATCGATTGCGGTGGACCCAAGATGCTGACAGATCCACCGTCTGATTCCATGAAAACCTTTTTAAAAGAGGCGGTATGAATTCGGCTGAATTTTACTTAATTACCTGGACGGATGTTTTTGCTTCCCTGGTGTTTATTGCCGTTTGCGTCGTTCTGCTTCGCTGGCGGCGGGTGGGCCTAGAAAAAACGTTGCTAATAGGAACTCTCAGAACTTTTGTTCAGTTGGGTGCCATGGGCTTTTTATTGAACTACATTTTTGAACTCAACAACTGGCCTTTTATGGTTTTACTGTTATTGCTGATGATTCTGATTGCTGCCTGGGAAGGCGTTCGCCGGCAGAAGGAAGTCCCCATCCCCGGCTACTTTTTAATTCTGGCTGGATCACTTATCATTACTGTAGTGGTTACGCTGGGATCAATCCTCGCTTTCATTCTGGAGGTAAAACCCTGGTATTACCCCTACGCCATGATCCCCATTGGAGGCATGATCATTGGCAACAGTCTAAATTCCGCCACCCTGGCGGTGAACCGTTTCACCGGGGAATTATCCCATCGTAAACAGGAGGTTGAAATGTACCTGTCCCTGGGTGCCAGCCCCAAGGTAGCGACACAGGAAGCCATCCGGACATCGGTGAAAGCTGCTTTGATTCCCACGATTAATGCCCTGATGATGGTGGGACTGGTGCAGCTGCCTGGTGTCATGACGGGACAAATCCTGGCAGGTGCCGATCCCCTGGTGGCAGTACGATACCAGATTATGATTATGTACATGTGGGTCACGGTGTCCGTTTTGACAGTTTTAATAACCCTGGTCTTTGTAGCCCGGAGGTTTTTTACCTCCCAGGCACAGTTGAAATTGGAGATGTTAAAGCAAGGGCCAGAGCAGGGATAGCATTTATGAAAATAATCATTATCGGTGGTGGAATTGTGGGGCTGGCAACCGCGTACCAATACGTGCAGCGGTACCCCGGAGAATCCGTAACCATTCTGGAGAAGGAAACGCAGGTTGCTTTCCACCAGACCGGTCATAACAGTGGCGTTATCCACTCCGGTATTTATTACAAGCCCGGGTCTCTGAAAGCCCAAAACTGTCGCCGGGGGATAAACCTGCTGCTGGATTTCTGCAATCGGTATGAAATCCCCTATGAATTGTGTGGAAAAGTGATTGTGGCCACCCGGACGGAAGAACTGCCTACTCTGGAGATGTTATTTGAACGTGGTCAGGCTAACGGTGTGAAGGGACTCCAATTCATTGGTCCGGAACGTCTTTACGAGCTGGAACCTCATGCTGC
>CAZIIM010000059.1:0-2057 GCA_964539305.1 uncultured bacterium
CCTTAATGAAGCCCCAAATTAGGAAATTCGGGGTTTATGCGGTTGTTTCTGGGACAGATTTTCCTCTAATTTTACCCACTAGTAATGGGAGTTAATATGTCTGCTCTTTCGATCGCCAAAGTCACGGCCCGGGAAATTCTTGACTCCAGGGGAAATCCAACCATCGAAGTTGATGTCCAATTGAATGATGGTACCATCGGCCGGGCAGCGGTTCCTTCCGGCGCCTCCACCGGCGAACATGAAGCGGTGGAACTGCGGGACGGGGATAAAAAACGCTACCTGGGAAAGGGCGTCCTGACGGCGGTCCACAACGTCACCGCCGAACTGGGACCAAAAATAATCGGTCTGGATCCGAGGAACCAGGAGGAGCTGGATGAAACACTTATCTCCCTGGACGGAACACCCAATAAAGGGCGGTACGGTGCCAACGCCATCCTGGGGATTTCCATGGCTGCCGCCCGGGCAACAGCACATTCAGCGCGACAACCGCTTTACCGTTATCTCCGTTCCGAAAACGAATTACTTCTACCCATTCCCATGTTGAATATTCTTAATGGAGGCAGCCATGCTGACAACAATGTGGATATCCAAGAATTTATGGTCTTTCCTGTGGGAGCTGATTCATTCTCCACAGCTCTGCAAATGGGGGCGGAAGTATTTCACAATCTGAAACTCGTTCTGAAATCTAAGGGCCTCAATACAGCGGTGGGGGACGAAGGTGGTTTCGCCCCCAATCTACGCTCCAATGAAGAGGCGCTGGAAATTATTCTGGAGGCTATTCAGAAAGCGGGTTACGAAGCCGGGCGGGATATTTATCTTGCCCTGGACCCTGCCGCCAGTGAATTTTACCGTGATGGTCTTTACCACTTGGAATCGGAGGATCGTGCCCTTGATTCGGAAGCTATGGTGGCTTACTACTGTACCCTGGTTGAAAAATATCCCATTCTCTCTATCGAAGACGGACTGGCAGAAGATGACTGGGAAGGCTGGCCCATATTGAACAGGGAGCTTGGGGCCAAAATTCAAATTGTGGGAGACGATTTGACCGTGACAAACCTGGACCGGTTCCAACAGGCTATTGATGTGAAAGCCATGAATGCCATCCTGATTAAACTCAACCAGATCGGGACTTTAACTGAAACAATTCGGGCGATCGACATGGCCCGCAAACATGATTACGGCGCTGTCATTTCCCACCGCTCCGGCGAAACGGAGGACACCTTCATCGCCGACTTTGCCGTGGCCATGGGCATGGGTCAGATCAAAACGGGATCTGCTTCTCGCACCGATCGGATCTGTAAATACAATCAGCTTTTGCGAATTGAAGAAGAACTAGGCTCTGGCGCCTGGTTTCCAGGGCTGGAAGTTTTGGGACATTCATGAGACGTAAACCTAGACGCCGCATCGGTTACCGTGGCCCCGGTACAGCCGATCTGCAGAAACGGATCATCCGGGCTATTTTAACCATGGGTGCACTGGCGCTGTTAATTATTTTTCTGTTTGGGGATCACGGTCTGTACCAGCTGTACCGGCTGAAGCGGGAACGGGCTGAAATTCAACAGAAGATTGAAGAACTGAGAGCAGAAAAGATCCAATTGGAAGCTCAAAAAACGCGCCTGGAAACAGATTACAAATACATTGAAGAACTGGCCCGGGAAAAATACCGTATGGCCAAAAAAGGGGAAAAGGTTTACAAGGTTATTGAAAAAAAGAATTGAAGGGTAGCTGCCCGTCGTTCTGCTTCCGAACAAACGCATCCAGGTATATTTCCACCCGTCGATTCTGGGCACGCGCCTGCTCCAGCGCCACGGCGCTCTTGCCCACTGTCCGAATGTCCACCGTCGGTCGGAATTCCCCGTAACCCATAGCGGAAAAACGGCTTTCCGGAAGACCGGAATAGGCGCTCAGGCGTTTTACAACATTCAAGGCCCGGGCCGTGGACAGGTCCCAGTTACTCTCGTATTTAGCACCGGGAGGCAGAGGTAAATCATCGGTGTGACCTTCACAGCGAATTTCCACTGAAAGTTTTTCTTTCCGCTTCTGAATCGCCTCGATCA
>CAZIIM010000060.1:0-1946 GCA_964539305.1 uncultured bacterium
GAAACAGGGTGATGGAGTTCACCTTTAACCGCAACTATTGCTGATGACTCCTGATAAAAATCGATTTTAGGAGTCACACCATGTTAAAATTACTAATCATCGGAGCGGGGGGCTTTATTGGATCCGTGTCACGCTATCTCATCAGTGGAACGGTCTACCGGATCATGGGGAAGCCCTATTTCCCCTACGGAACCCTGGCTGTAAATTTATTGGGATGTTTTTTAATCGGATTACTGAGCGGCGTATCCGAAACCAGGCAATTGTTCAATCCTGAAATGCGCCTCTTCCTTTTTATCGGCCTGTTAGGAGGATTTACTACTTTCTCAACGTTTGGTTACGAAGTTTTTTCCTTCGCCCGTGATGGACAAATGCTTTCCTCCCTGGTGAATATTCTCCTTCATGTTTTCCTGGGTTTGGGAATGGTGTGGGTGGGCTATAGTTTATCCATTATTTTACTGGGAGATTAAAACCATGATTTTACCCGATAAAGGACATTTATTACGCATTTTCATTGGCGAGAGCGACAAATATGAAGGTCTTCCCCTTTACGAATGGATCCTTCGCAAGGCACGGGAGAACAACCTGGCCGGTACCACTATCATCCGCGGAATTGAAGGATTCGGAGCCCACAGCCGTATCCACACCACGAAAATACTGCGATTGACAGAAGATCTACCCATTATTGTTGAAATCGTGGATACCCTGGAAAAGATTGAAGCCTTTATTCCCCAGATTGACCATGCCATTGAAGAGGGTCTGGCGACGCTTGAAAAAGTTGAAATCCGGTTTTACCGCAGCGGGAAAAAGAAATAAGGGCTATTTCGATTCTGTAATAAATAATAAATTTGCAGTAGTGACCCCTGGAGAATCAATCGGCATCTGTTATTGAAGCTTAATAAACAACCCGCGATTCTCATTTTTATCCTGATTCTTTTCTCTTTTGAATCAGGCAACACGGTTCCGCTCCCCACCGAGAAGACACCCGTCGCCGGCATTTCGACCTGGAGGGAAGGAGTCTATGACAATCCGGCGGTTCAAATGTTTGTTACTTATAATCTCCACTCCCCCGCATTTATTGAAATACCGACTTCCGATACGGCTCTTGTTGTGTTGATAATGAAGGGTAAAAACAACAAAAATGATGAATCCTACTGGTCTGTTATCATTAATGAAGCCTCCAAGAAAGTAGCAATTAATCAAATCTACTTTAAACCAGATTCGAGCGGAATTATGGCCAATGATATTGAAGTAAATTCAGATTCGGGTCTTAACACGTTAAAAGTAAAGCTGTTGCCTGAAGGGAATGCCATCGATTACAGCTGGACTGACAATGACGCTTTTGCAAAGGAAACACTCAATAATGCTAATGTTATCCGGGTCGGGAGACCCCTGCCTGCTTTCACCGTAAAAACACTGAATGGAGATTCCATCAGAATAGCTGACTTCAGGAACAGAATGATTGTAATCAACTGGTGGGGCACCTGGTGCAAACCCTGCGTGGAAGAAATCCCCAGTTTGAATACACTGGTGGATAAATACGGGAAAGAAGATCAATTTGTATTCATTGCCATTGCCAGTGATCCTGTGGAAACATTGCATCGTTTCCTGAAAAAGCATCTTTTCAAATTCTGGCAAACGCTCCAGAATCCTGACGTAGTGAAACTATTCGGAAACGCCTACCCCCGGACCATTATCGTGGATTCAGACGGTACTGTCATCTACGATAAAGTGGGAGGTTCGAAAGAAACGAGAGCTTCGATCGAGCAGTTTTTGGATGAATGGCAATCTGAAAACAGGGATTAGGGAATCTTTTTTTGAAGGACGACCATGTATATTTTGATACACCCTGAATTACATTCCATATACCATTGCTTAAAAGCTTTCGACACGCCCCGCAAAGCGGGACTGCTCAGACAGACAATCCCCAGATTAACATGTCATCCTGA
>CAZIIM010000061.1:0-1539 GCA_964539305.1 uncultured bacterium
TAACGGCCGACGGACATAAAGGCTGGCCGGAGAAAGCTCCCTACCACCGGATTCTGGGAACAGCTGCCCCCAAGAAAATTCCCCCAGCCCTGATTGATCAACTGGCAGAGGGGGGACGTATTGTGATGCCGATCGGAGGTTTACTGACGGGCCAATATTTACAAATCATCACCAAGGATAAACAGGGTCAGGTGAATTCGGAACGCTCCCTGCCGGTCCGGTTTGTGCCCATGGTCTGAAGGGAAAAAGGCAGATTCAACGCCTGTCCCCGGCAAGAAGGGATCGTTTTATTCCTTTGCGGATTGGGGATGAACGGTATAGGACATATACTTGGGCTGCTTCCCAAGACTTTTCCGCAGTCGGTTAATCTCCTGCTTCAACTGGATCATCCGATCCTCCCGTTCCAGGGTGAATTTCATCATTGTTTTTACCTGACGTTCTTTTTGTTCCACAACCTGGATAATATGCTGTTCTTTGGTGACATTTTTCAAAATACAGCAAATACTGGGATGACTTCCGGGTACGGTAACCATCTGAACCTCCCAGATGGCAGGTTCGCCGGAAGCCGTTTCCATTTCATAGCCGTATACCTGGTTGGAACCGGTTTCAATCACCCGCGATAAATGTGTAAAGTGCAGGTTGGCAATCTCCAGGGGGAATATCTCCTGAAGGGTCCGTCCGTGTAGTTTCTTGGTTTCAGCCGGTTGTTTTTGTGTCTCAGGCGACCAAACATCCAACAAGCGACCGTGCCGATCCAGGAAAAGAATGATATCCTTCCCAGAGGCAAAGAACCCATTCGTGTATTTCATATCGGTCTTACGAATCATTGCCAAGGCCATTAATTAAGGCTGCCTGAAAATAATATTTTGATTAACGGATAAATGGACAGCATCTTTTTATCCATGATCCTTTGCGAACCATCCTGATCCCATGGACGAGGGCTTCAGGCACCCCGCTAGCAACGGAGTGCCCTGGGCCCGCTCGTTAACATGACAAGGATCCATACAGGTTATATGTGCAGCAAAAAAACGGTTTTCCGCTTCACAATCGAAGCGATCGCTCCCGTCTGAAAAACAGGTTTCATTTACACTAACTGGCTTCATAATAGTAACTTTATTCATATCGATTCCGTGGGCTAACACGCATCCTAAATTAAAACACAAAAAATATAAAACATCAACAATTTTTATTATTCCATTAAAATATTTGCCATTTTATTAAATCCATGGTTATAATCCGGGTGTTAGCAAAAGAATAAATAAGGAGAATTGCTATGCGTAAAACACTAATAATGATCCTAGCAGCACTAGCTTTCATCCTGCTTTCTGGTTGTGAGCAAAATCCACTCGCTCCCAACGACGAGAAACCGTTGACATACCAGAATATGGTTGTTCAGGACGCTCCCGCACCTTTTTTATTAAATCACACCCTTCCCGGTGTTCGAGCCAAGGGTTCCGCTGCCAGCGCCGTCATTAAAGATAATCCGGCGCCAGGGACCGTTTACGGCCACCAGGACTATCCCGGTGAGGTGTATCTGGC